>UQJC01000095.1 GCA_900541335.1 uncultured Prevotella sp. | reverse complement strand
TGCCCCAAGGATGACATCATCATCTGTGACCCGGAGGGCGAAGTGCGACACGAAGTCGCGTAATGTATTGCGTGTAAACGCTACTCTATCCATTTGGAGTAACCCTACTGTGACCTGCACTGGTCTAAAGCCGGCGTTGGGAAGCTCACAGGACAATATGGGAAATCTGCCAGCCTAAAAGCAGACATACCGTTAGGGTAAAGAATGCTATGTCGAATGTAATGTGAACCATCGTAAGGATCGTTACAGGGAATAGGTGAAATAAGGCTGATACACCTACACCAAAAGGTGTTGGAGGTGGCCGAGGGGCCTTTCTGTACCCCGAAGCAAATGGACACAAATCCTCCCGGTTCAAAGATGGCGGCTAAGGCATTCGAGAATTATGCATTACGTGGAACGTGGAAAACCCTATGCACTCCTTTAATAAAGGTATCGACCTCGCAAGAGGGAGAAACGGTGCAGAGGGTATGAGATGGAATAAAAAGCGAACGGTTCACTGTAACGGTGAGCATAGGGGTTCAAAATTTGCCCTGACCTGAAAGGGTGCTGACTTATTCCGGGTATTTCATGGCAAGATTGGAGGTATTCCTGTGAACGATAAGTATTCAACGACGGAAGGTAAAACTTCTGAGAAGCTGTCGGACGAAGCTATGTTGAGTGCCCAATGGAAAAACATTGACTGGCATAAGGCAGAGCGGGAAGTCAACAGGCTACAAATCAGGATTGTCAAGGCAACTCAGCAAAAAGACTACAACGCAGTAAAACGACTTCAGTATCTCCTGACACATTCCTTTTACGCCAAAGCACTGGCTGTTAAGCGTGTCGTTACCAACGATGGGCGCAAGACTCCCGGTGTGGATGGTGTTCTCTGGAACACTCCGGCGAAGAAAATGGCAGCGGCTCTATCGCTGACAGATAAAAGGTATCGTGCACGTCCTCTCCGTAGAGTGTATATCGAAAAGAAGGACAAGAAGAAAAAACGTCCGTTGGGGATTCCCACGATGTATGACCGCGCAATGCAGGCTCTTTATGCTTTGGCACTGGAGCCGGTGGCGGAAACAACAGCAGATGGGAAATCCTTTGGTTTCCGAAAAGGAAGATGCGCACAGGATGCCTGCGAATATCTGTTCAATGCACTGTCGCGCAAGCACATTTCTCCGAAGTGGGTTTTGGAGGGTGACATCAAAGGTTGTTTCGACCATATCAGCCATGACTGGCTTCTGGCGAACATCCCCATGGACAAGAACATTTTGAAGCAGTTCTTAAAGGCGGGATTTATCTATCAGCGCGAACTCTTTCCTACCGAGGAAGGAACTCCGCAAGGTGGTATTATCTCCCCCATTCTGGCGAACATGACGCTGGATGGTATCGAGAAGAAGCTGGTCGAACGCTTTCACACAAACGAGCTCGGCAAGGTCGATTCAAGATTTAAGAATGCCCACAAAGTAAACTTCGTCCGCTATGCAGACGATTTTGTGGTCACAGCGGCAACACCTGAACTGGCTCTTGAAGCAAAGGAGCTGATTCGAGAGTTTCTCGCTGAACGCGGATTGGAACTTTCTGATGAAAAGACCGTTGTCACCAACATTGACGATGGTTTCGACTTCCTCGGCTGGAACTTCAGAAAGTATAACGAAAAGCTGATTATCAAGCCTTCCCAAAAGGCGGTCAAGGCTATCGTTTCCAATATCTCTGACACGATTCTCCGCAGAGGAAAAGCGTGGCAGCAAGATGTTCTGATTATGAAGTTGAATGAACAAATTCGAGGTTGGACTAATTACCACCAGTCCGTATGCGCAAGTGATGCGTTCGCGCATCTGGACTACGTCCTGTACGAACTGCTGTGGCGATGGGCTAAAAGACGGCACCCAAAGAAGAACAAGTGGTGGATTTCCACGAGATACTGGCATCGTGTCGGTAATCGGAACTGGGTGTTCTCTACGGAAAACAAGGAGCTGATTCGGGTGGACAGCACAGCTATTGTGCGGCACACCAAGATAAAAGCGTCTGCAAATCCGTTCCTCGATGAGGCGTATTTCCAAAAGAGGAAATTCGACAAAGGAATGCACCGGCTGACTGGAAAATTCAAGACTATCTGGAAAAACCAGAACGGGCTGTGCTACCACTGCGGAATGCCGATGGACG
>UQJC01000094.1 GCA_900541335.1 uncultured Prevotella sp. | reverse complement strand
TGTTCATAATTATGGTACCTATACAATTTATTACGCATACGACTTCTTCCATTTCGTACGAAGAGTCTGCCCTGCTCGCTTTGGCTGGCGGGTGTAAGTGGATACAACTTCGCATGAAGGGAGCTACGGATGAAGAAGTGGAACCCATCGCTCTTCGCTTGCAGGAGGCTTGTCGCAAGGCGGGAGCAACCTTCATTCTTGATGACCGTGTAGAACTCTGCCAAAAGATTAAAGCTGACGGTGTGCACTTAGGTAAAAACGATATGCCCGTTGATCAGGCACGCCAAATGCTGGGCGAGGAATTCCTCATCGGTGGAACCGCCAATACGTTTGAAGACATCCGTGCACTCAAACGCCGCAGCGCGGATTATATCGGTTGCGGTCCCTTCCGCTTCACAACAACCAAAGAAAAATTGGCACCTACGCTAGGACTCGATGGCTACCGCGCTATCATGCAACAAATGGAGGAGGAACAGATTCGCATCCCCGTTTGCGCCATTGGAGGCATTGAACTCGAGGATGTACCTTCCATTTTGGACACGGGCATCCACGGTATTGCCGTCAGCGGAGCCATATTACGTGCAGCCAATCCTGAACAAATGATGCTACAATTCTTGGCTGCTGATGAAGACTAATGCAATGGAAGGGCAAGAAGGGCTCGAGCAAGTTGAAATAAGTTGTATGCAGGAATCTGCATCCTTTCGCCTTGCATAAAGTCTAAAAGCCCTACTCCATAAACTCAATAAATCTTACTTTTTCAGCATCCTATCTACTCATAATTTCTCATTGCTTACTCCTAAAAAACATCGACAATGAAAATACATTATCCCGGAAGCAAAAAAGTTTACCTTCAGGGTAAGCTTTTCCCCCAGATTCGCGTTGCCATGCGTCAAGTAAACCTCACTCCGACGGTAACCAAGGACGCAAACGGTACGAAACAATACCACGAAAATGCACCTGTCATGGTGTATGATACCAGTGGCCCTTACTCTGACCCCAATTACAATCCTGACCTCAAGCAGGGACTTCCCCGTCTGCGTGAAACTTGGATTAAAGAACGTGGTGGTGTGGAGCAATTGCAAGCATTCAGTTCTGAGTATTGCCGCGAGCGTTTGGCTGACCCCAGTTTAGACGCTTTGCGCTTCAACCACCATCACTTGCCACTCCGTGCACTTCCAGGCAAAGGAATTACACAGATGGCTTTGGCTAAAAAGGGCATCATTACTCCCGAAATGGAATACATTGCCATTCGCGAAAACATGAACTGTGAGGCTCTGGGCATCGAAACGCACATCACTCCGGAATTCGTACGTGACGAGGTGGCTGCCGGACGTGCAGTGATTCCAGCCAACATCAACCACCCCGAGGCTGAGCCAATGATTATCGGTCGCAACTTCTTAGTCAAGATCAATACGAACATTGGTAACTCGGCTACCACGTCCTCTATCGAAGAAGAGGTAGAAAAGGCTGTATGGAGTTGCAAATGGGGCGGTGATACCATCATGGATCTCTCAACGGGTGACAACATTCACGAAACCCGTGAATGGATTGTTCGCAACAGTCCCGTGCCTGTCGGCACCGTTCCCATGTACCAGGCAATGGAGAAGGTGAAAGGCGTAGCGAAGAACCTGACTTGGGAGTTGTATCGCGACACGCTGATTGAACAGTGCGAACAGGGTGTAGACTACTTCACGATTCACTGTGGTATCCGTCGGAAGAACATTCACCTCTCTCAAGGCCGCATGACGGGCATGGTGAGCCGTGGCGGTAGCATTATCTCAGAATGGTGCATCCAAAATGACCGCGAAAGCTTCCTCTACGAGCACTTTGATGACATCTGTGACATCTGTGCCCAGTATGACGTAGCCATTTCACTCGGTGACGGTCTTCGTCCGGGTTCAATCTATGACGCGAACGACCGTGCGCAGTTTGCTGAACTTGACACAATGGGTGAGCTTGTGACTCGTGCTTGGGCAAAGGGGGTTCAAGCCTTTATTGAAGGTCCGGGTCACGTTCCTATGCATAAGATTCCCGAGAACATGCAGCGTCAGATTGAAAAATGCCACAATGCACCGTTCTATACGCTCGGTCCGCTCGTGACCGACATTGCTCCGGGTTATGATCACATTACTTCAGCCATCGGTGCCTCCATCATTGGTGCACTGGG
>UQJC01000093.1 GCA_900541335.1 uncultured Prevotella sp. | reverse complement strand
TGCATCTTGAGGAACCACTGCATGGAGAGCTTCGGCTCGATAGGCACACCGGTACGTTCAGAACAACCGATCTTGTTATCGTAGTCCTCAATCTTTTCCATCAGTCCAGCCTCGCTCAAGTCCTTCGCAATTTGCTTACGCACATCGAAACGGTCTTGGCCCACATACATGCCAGCAGCTTCGGAGAGTGTCGCGTCATCGTTGAAGATGTCGATGGCTTCGAGGCCATACTTCTCACCGAGCATATAGTCATTGACATCGTGAGCCGGTGTCACCTTCAGGCAACCCGTACCAAACTCGATATCGACGTATTCGTCCTCAATCACAGGAATCACACGGCCTACGAGGGGAACGATCACCTTCTTGCCCTTGAGCCACTGGTTTTTCGGGTCGTTCGGGTTGATACACATCGCTACGTCACCCATGATGGTCTCCGGACGCGTCGTAGCCACTACGGCATAACGGCCGCGTTCGTCCTGGTGAATGACTTCACCTTCCGCACCCGTAGCCCCAGTACCGTCGTCTTCGCTGACATAGTACTTCATGTAGTAGAGCTTCGTGTGCTCTTCCTTGTAGATTACCTCCTCGTCAGAGAGGGCAGTCTTCGCCTTCGGATCCCAATTGACCATGCGGACACCGCGGTAAATCAATCCCTTGCGATAAAGTTCGACAAAGACGTGGATGACGCTGCGTGAACGTTCCTCGTCCATCGTAAAGGCGGTGCGATCCCAGTCACAGGAAGCACCGACGCGGCGCAACTGCTTGAGGATGATGCCTCCGTGTTCGTCGGTCCATTCCCAAGCATGCTTGAGGAACTCATCACGCGTGAGGTCGGTCTTCTTGATGCCACGTTCGGCAAGGCGGTTTACGACCTTAGCTTCCGTAGCAATCGAAGCGTGGTCTGTACCGGGAACCCAGCAGGCATTCTTGCCTTCCATGCGGGCACGGCGCACGAGGATATCTTGAATGGTCTCGTTGAGCATGTGTCCCATGTGCAACACACCCGTCACGTTAGGGGGTGGAATAACCACGGTATAAGGTTCACGACCATCGGGTTTAGAAGAGAAAAGGTGGTGGTCAGACCAGTATTGGTACCACTTACCTTCTACTTCGTCAGGATTGTAAGTCTTAGCTAATTCCATTCTGAAGGATATATAGTATTGATAATTGATAAATCTTGGATGTGTTTATTAGGAAGCAAGGAGGCGATGCGAACCTTCATGCACGGTCTGGTAAACCGGGACTGATTGGTTTCAATCGATAGGATCAGAAGGAAACTGTAACCCCGTAACCTTCTTGGTCCATTCATGCACCTACCCTACTTCCGGATGTCGAACAGGTAGGTAATCTTGGCGATGATGGTGCCGTTGTTAGAGCGACCAAACACGTCTTTCTTGGAGTTTCCGTAAATATCAGAGAGTCCGTAGTAATAACGACCCTCTACCAGGAAGTGCCCCACTTTCGTATTGATTTCCAAACCCGCACCCGCCGTAATGCCGTAGTCAAACTTGTGTTCGATAGGCATATCATACTGAGCAAACATGCCGTTCGGACGGTCCGGATTGCCTTCTGCATTAAGCGTAAAGTCGCTCTGGGTGACTTTCTCCTTAAAACAGATGCCAACCTGCGGGCCCGCCAGTACATATCCCATCACGCCTCGGTGCTCCCGTCCCCATGCCAAACGCGCCAGCAACGGTAAATGCAAGTAGTGCTGGTCACGACGATACGTGTCGGGCAGGGGCCTGGACTGCGCGTTGAGAACATTCTCGCGCCAACCCAGGTTGCTGTAGTTCAGTTCCACCTGAAAGGCACAATAGCTCTTGAAGTACTTCTCACTCGTAAAGCGGGCAACCACACCAAAGGTGGGACCTATGTGTTGAAACTGCTTGACCGTCGGGTCAAACCCAATCGTATTGAGTGCTACGCCTCCTGTCACACCCACTGCGATGCTGTGACGAGGTTCGCCAATTTGTGCCATCAGCGACACCGGCAACAAAGCAAGGAAGAGTAGAGAGGTTACGAACGAACGAAAGGAATACATGCGGATAGGATTGGATTGAATGAGAAGAGTAAGTAACATCCGAAACGGACTATGAAAGCAAAGCAGACGTTGCGCAGACAATCATGGAAAGGAGAAAAGACGGAGCAAACAGGACGTTTAGTGAAAGAAGGCGGAAGAAAAGGTTGCGCTTCCAGGTGACAGGATGACCCACCTCAAAGCATTTACACCTCATTTTCTTTATGCTGAAACTTCAAC
>UQJC01000092.1 GCA_900541335.1 uncultured Prevotella sp. | reverse complement strand
GACACCATCGTGACGACTTGTTGCGTACGGCGTTGATGAACCTCACCTTTAATGGATCCTTCTCTACGATGCCGATACGCTTGTCTATGCGTAAGTTTCCCATTACCGTCATTCGTCCTCTGGCCAAGATTCCTGAATCCGATTTACGCACCTGGGCCACATGCGAAGCTTACAAACCCGTCCAAAAGCTTTGCCCTCACGAGTCGGCATCCAACCGCACCAACATTTCGTCTGTCATCGATGCTTTTGTCTCCTTAAGTCCCGAGTATGCGCAAAGCCTGTGGCACGCATTGGAAAAATCGGGAGCATTGGTGGAATAATCCTCTGTGAGACCTCGATACTTTTTGCGCTCGAGACTATAACAAACGCGCCTTGCACAAATCAAAGTGTGCAAGGCGCGTTTCTATTTATCTAAACGGAGTTTTCCGTTAGGCTTTCGGATTCGGACGAAGGTCGATGAGAAGTTCGTCGAGTTGCTTTTGGTCAACCGTAGAAGGAGCATCGAGCATAACGTCGCGGCCGGAGTTGTTTTTCGGGAAGGCGATGCAGTCGCGGATACTGTCGAGACCAGCAAAGAGTGATACCCAACGATCGAGTCCGTATGCCAAACCACCGTGAGGAGGTGCACCATACTTGAAGGCGTTCATCAAGAAGCCAAACTGCTCTTGTGCACGCTCGGGCGTGAAACCGAGAACATCAAAGATTTTGGCTTGAAGTACAGCGTCGTGGATACGGATAGAACCACCACCAACTTCCACACCGTTGCAAACCATATCGTAAGCATCGGCAAGTACCGAAGCGGGATCGGTGTCGAGCAAAGGAATGTCGCAGGGACGCGGAGCCGTGAAGGGATGGTGCATCGCAAGCAAACGACCCTCTTCTTCGCTCCACTCAAACATCGGGAAGTCAACAACCCAAAGGAGAGCAAACTTGTTCTTATCGCGAAGTCCGAGACGTGAACCCATTTCAAGACGAAGCTCGCAGAGTTGCTTGCGCGTCTTCATGGCATCATCGCCTGAGAGAATCAAAATCAAGTCACCAGCTTTGGCACCCATCTTATCCTTCAGTGCAGCGAGAACTTCGGGCGTGTAGAACTTATCAACAGAGCTCTTTACGCTACCGTCAGCATTTACCTTAGCATATACCAAGCCCTTTGCACCAATCTGCGGAGACTTCACGAAGTCTGCCAATTGGTCGAGTTGCTTACGCGTGTATTCGCCGCAACCTTCTGCACAGATACCACCGATGTACGCTGCATCATTAAAGACACCGAAAGTACCCGTGCCCTTGAGCGTATCCATCAGTTCAACGAACTCCATGCCGAAACGCATATCAGGCTTATCAGAACCGAAACGGCGCATAGCTTCATGCCATGAAAGACGGAGGAAGGGAGCCTCTCCCAAGTCGTAACCACGTACTTCCTTGAAGAGGTACTTCGTCATTTCTTCGAAAGTATTGAGAATATCCTCCTGCTTTACGAAAGACATTTCGCAGTCAATCTGCGTAAACTCAGGCTGACGGTCTGCACGAAGGTCTTCGTCACGGAAGCACTTCGCAATCTGGAAGTAACGATCCGTACCAGCCACCATGAGCAACTGCTTCAGGGTCTGCGGACTTTGAGGAAGTGCATAGAACTGTCCCGGGTTCATACGAGAAGGCACGATGAAGTCGCGTGCACCTTCCGGAGTAGAACCAATGAGAATCGGTGTTTCAATTTCCAAGAAGCCCTTTGAGTCTAAGAAGTTACGCACGGCGATGCAGAACTTATGACGCAACTCAAGGTTGGCACGCACATTCTCACGACGCAAATCTAGGTAACGATACTTCATGCGGAGATCATCACCGCCGTCCGTATTCGTCTCGATGGTAAAGGGAGGAGTCAGTGATGCATTCAGCACCTGGAGTTCGCTGACGATGATTTCAATATCACCCGTAGGCATCTTGTCATTCTTCGCATAGCGCTCGTTGACGGTACCTGTTACTTGAATAACATATTCACGACCCAACTTGTTAGCCTGAGCACAGAGGTCGGCATTTGTCTCTTCATTAAAGACCAACTGAGTAATACCGTAGCGGTCACGCAAATCGATGAAGGTCATACCTCCCATTTTGCGGCTGCGCTGCACCCATCCAGCCAAGGTTACTTCTTGGCCAACGTGTTCAATACGCAATTCGCCGCATGTTTTCGTTCTATACATAATATCTATGTGTATGGTTGTGTAATTAATGTCGCAGTTAAGCGACGCGAAATTACGAATATACTTCCATTCCGAAAACGCCCAGCCCCATTTATTCCATACGAACCCTTCCTCATCGCTTTTCACAAATAAAGATTCCGTTGCTTTGAGTACCAGAAAGGGGACTGTGTCATCAAATTAGAACAGATGACACAGTC
>UQJC01000091.1 GCA_900541335.1 uncultured Prevotella sp. | reverse complement strand
CTCTTTCCCTACACGACGCTCTTCCGATCTGTTGTAAAATCCATTTCCTTCCCTGTACGGGGATGCTGGAAACCTAAGGTTCGGGCATGCAAGGCCTGGCGTGGACAAAGCGCAAAACAATTCCGAATAAAGCTATTATAGGTACTACTTTGCGTACCACGCAATATTTGGTCTCCACCATATCGTTCATCGTTAAACAGCGGATGTCCGATGTGCTTCATGTGTACACGAATCTGGTGCGTTCGGCCTGTTTCTAATATACATTGTACCAAGGTTACATAACCGAAACGACGGAGCACTTTATAATGGGTTACCGCACTCTTACCGATGCCTGAATCTGGCGCAAACACAGCCATTTGCATCCGGTCACGAGGATTACGGGCAATATTTCCTTCGATACGCCCTTCGTCTTCAATGGGATTACCCCAAACTAGGGCATTGTACTGGCGACGGGTTGTTTTGTTGAAGAATTGTACCCCAAGTTTGGTCTTAGCTTCTGGTGTTTTGGCTACCACGAGTAAGCCTGACGTGTCTTTATCGATACGGTGTACCAATCCAACAGCCGGATCGTTCGGGTCATAAGCCGGATTGTCCTTTAAATGCCAAGCGATGGCATTTACCAATGTGCCTGTATAATTGCCACAACCTGGATGTACTACCAAACCAGCTGGTTTATTGATAACCATCAAGTCTTGATCTTCATAGACCACATCAAGAGGGATATTCTCGGGTTCAATCTTATTCTCATAACGCGGACGGTCCAAAAGCAAAGTGACCACATCGTGCGGCTTCACTCGATAATTGCTCTTGACTGGCTGTCCATTTACGTGAATAAAACCAGCTTTAGCTGCTAATTGGATTCGATGACGGGACGTATCTTTCAGATGATCAAGCAAGAACTTGTCAATGCGCAAGAGCTGCTGGCCTTTATCAGCCACCACACGATAATGCTCATAAAGTTCGGCCGCTTCATCACCGCCGTCATCCTCATTCAAATCATTGAGATCCGTGAGTTCCTCATCGGGTAACTCGGTATAAATAGGCTGCTCCAAGTAGGAAGTTATATTTTAGGGTTATGATTCAATGTGTATGTCACACTATTCATGAGACGATGCTAAATCTGAGTGGAAGTAGCAGATGAGGATACAGCAGAAGGAGTTGTACCTGATGTTTCAGGAGCATCTGTTGTTTCCCCTTCTATGATTTCCTCCTCTTCTATTGGCACATTCAAGAGGTAGTCCAAACTATCATTTCCGTTGTACTCCTCTTCTAAACCACCGGCACCAACCACCAATACAACGGGTGTATTGACCGATACTCGGGTACCTGCAGAAACATCCCGACCATTGACTTTAATGCCATACACCCATTCGGGGTCACCAACGATGTATTCTGTTGCACCGAGCTTAAAGCCCAGCACTTTTAATTTATCTTCTGCCTCACGTCGTGAACAATTATCTGCCACGTCGGGCAATGCGATTTTACGTGGTCCGTCTGCATTAATAGTCAAGTAGAGTGTACGGCCAGGCTTTACTTTTTCACCTGGCAACAAGGATTGTTCCAATACTGAGTAAGGAGTTGCCCGATATACGTAACCTGTATCGGTCACTTCAGCCAACAGCCCAACAGCTTCCAATTTACTCTTGGCTGTCTGTTCATCCAAGCCACGAACATCGGGTATTTCAACCGAGTCGCCGTGACGGGTGTAGGAATCCAGAAAAAAGAGCGCACCTATTAATAAGACCACCGAGGCCAGTACGATTCCTAAACAATTTCCCATCAACAAGGGGCTAAATATCTTCTTGAAAAATTCGTTGATAGACATATGTTTTAAGTAAGAACGGCAGACCGCGTGCCTTCACGCTCCATTCCAATATTATAGACAAGCAGAAGCTGTTACGCTCCTCACCAAGCACCAATCTGCCAAGAAACGCAGCAAAGGTAATACAAAAAGACAATATTTCCCCTAGCTCTAAGCGGATAGTAAGGCTAGTGTAAAGTTGTTTATAGTGGGACATCGCATGAATCGGAACGGAATCGATTTTAGCGAGTTCTCAATTACTCAGATGCTTTCGCCATCGAGCTCTTACGGAGACTGCATCTTTGTTATTGCAAATTATTGCTGTCTGATAAAAGTTTTTTCTGCCAGATATAATTAGGGCTGACACCTATTGCAAGGGGCAGCCCTTTCCGGTTACTTTGATTTTGGAAATAAACAGATATAACCGATGAGTAAAAGTAGTCATTTTAACGGACAGCAATATTGGGAATTTGGCGTTGCACTCCTGCAATGTGGTTTCGCGACTTTGAAAATCGGCATTGCACTCCTGCAATGTGATTCCGCTACTTTGGAAAGGAGCATTGCACTACTGCAAAATGCTTCCGCTACTTTGAGAAGGGGCATTGCACTTTTACAATGTGGTTCCGCGACTTTGGAAAGGGGCATTGCACTTTTACAATGCGGTTCCGCAACTT
>UQJC01000090.1 GCA_900541335.1 uncultured Prevotella sp. | reverse complement strand
GTAAGCGTTGCCTCTGCCCCATCCGCCACATGCACACTCTCGTCAAAGTTCAAAGCAATGGTTCCTGTTGTCACGACATTATCCTCATTATCCTTTGGACGGCTTGATACGAATGCCGGTGCTTCATGGTCGTCAGCAAGCACCTTTACATATTTCAGATTGTAATTGCTATTCTTCGTGGCACTGACAATAAAGAGTCTCACTATGACATTCTCCTTATTGTCGGCATCAAGAGAGTAAACAGCATCATTATATGTATTCCAATGACTGCCGCTGACATAGTCATCAAGTGTTGTCCATGTCGTCCCTCCATCAACGGAATACGCCACACCAAAATGTGTGGAGCTGCTTGAGCCGTCGCCTATAGCGAAATTAAGTTTCACGTTGTTCAGGTTTACAGTAGGGAAATTCACTTCGAAATATTGGTCATGTGTTGAGGCATCCCCATAGTTTTCCTTTTGTGTAAATTTATCTATCGAAGCTGTGTTCAGACGCAAGACATAGCTGTCCTTACTTTGCTTTACCTCCCACTTGCCGTCACTTGTCTTCAGCGAAAGCTTATAGTTGGTCTGTACTCCAGAACATGTGTTCGGCAGAAACACCGGTTGTTTACTTTTCCATGCGGTATTGCTTATCGCCTGCCATCCGCTGCCATCCGGAGTGTAGGTCACAACAGTTCCGCTGCTTGAGCTTTCCCATCCCTCCGAGAACACCCATGACGCAACAGCTGTCTGTTGCGCATGGCTGATAACAGGATTCGCAAAGGTAAAAGCCAAAAGCATCAGAGCCACATGGAATAAATGACTCATCATTCTTTTCATAATTTTACTTTTTAATTGTTTTTAGATTACACTACCGTCCCGTTAAAGTGGACTAATCGTTCTTTGAAATCGTTGAAAATAAGTCTTTTATGAGCAGTTTCTAGAGTCAACGGACTTGAATTCGTAACTTTGCAGCCAAATACACGGCTGCGTATGTTCAAAGATAAGTTCGTTTTCTCCCAATTGATAGCATTCCTTGACAGAAATCACTTCAATTACCTTGCTCGCAAGTACGATGGTGACAAGTATGTCAAGCATCTCACCTGCTGGAATCAACTCCTTGCGCTGATGTTCGGTCAACTCAGTAACCGTGAGAGTCTGCGAGACCTGATTGTGGCATTGGAAGCCCATCAGTCAAAGTGTTTTCATCTCGGCTTAGGACGCAAGCCCATTGCCAAGACTACACTGGCGACTGCCAATCAGAACCGCGACTACCGCATCTTTGAGGAGTTTGCCTTCTACATGATGGAGCAGGCGAGACGGAATCGGGCAGCAGACATCTTCAAACTCGGTGGCAAGGTCTATGCGTTTGATTCAACGACGATACCGCTCTGTCTGTCGGTGTTCTGGTGGGCTAAGTTCCGCAAGAAGAAAGGTGGTGTCAAGGTTCATGTTCTATATGACCTAGAGGTACAAGTACCAGCCTTCTATCACATCACCACTGCCTCAGTCCATGATTCCAAGGCCATGCCAGAAATTCCTTATGAGACAGGTGCTTACTACATCTTCGACCGTGGTTACAACAACTTCAAGGAGCTTTTCCGCATACAGCGGATGGAGTCTTTCTTCGTTGTCAGAGCCAAGACGAACTTGCAGTACAAATGTGTCAAGTGGAAGCGGCGGATGCCCAAGAACATACTCTCTGACGCTGAGATTGAACTGACTGTCTATAACAGCCGCAAGGACTATCCCGATAATCTCCGACTCGTCAGATACTACGATGAGGAGCAAGACCGTGAGTTCATGTTCCTGACTAATGCGATGGACTTGACAGCCCAGCAGATAGCCGACCTCTACAAGAACCGTTGGCAGATAGAGCTGTTCTTCAAGTGGCTCAAGCAGCACCTCAAGATCAAAAAGTTCTGGGGAACTACCGAGAACGCAGTCAGAATACAGATAGCGGCTGCTATTACTGCCTACTGCCTTGTGGCGATTGTCCAGCACGATATGAAGTTGAAACGCTCGACCTACGAGGTCTTGCAAATCCTCAGCATATCATTGACGGACAAAACACCGCTCAGGGAACTGTTCGATAAGACTTATTCCAATGATGTCAAAGAGCAATTTGGTCCCCTCATTCCGGGGCTATTTGATTAATATTAAACTCGTCCCAATTTTAACGGGACACTAATGATTTAACATATTTCTTTCCCTTAACGACAACTACGCCATGATAACCTTCTCCAACACGCTGACCGTTAAGATTATATATAGCATTATCTTTTTCAGACTCTTTGGAAAGACCTAATACAGGAACACTAGTAGCAAGCCCTCCAACAAGCGTTATCTCCTCACCTGCATTAGTTGGAATATCATAGAGATAAGTATCCGGAAGCGTAGTGGCAGGAATCTTACTTGCATCCTTGACTATAGGCTCCGGCATGCCGTAAGGCTGCATCAAAGAATTGGTATTATTGCCTTCTGCTACAGAAAGAGCTGTACCATCGGCATTTGTCAATGGTGTTGCAGTACGCAGACGTAAGTTTCCGCCGACAGTAGACTTCACTGCAAGCTTCTCTATCTTGCCGTCAACCCATTTCATATCTGTCACCACAAATCCGCCACGGGCACGCAGTCCTTTCACTTCGCCACCCGCTTTCCATTCCGTAGGCAATGCAGGAAGAACATGCAAGAAGCCGGCATGTGACTGCACAAGCATCTCTGCTATAGCTGCAGTAGCTCCGAAGTTTCCGTCAATCTGGAATGGAGGATGGGCATCAAACATATTTGCATACGAGCCGCCGTCGGAAGAAGCGATTGTCACATTAGGGTCGAGCAGGACAAGCTGGTTCTTAAGAATCTTCATGGCATGGTCTCCATCAAGCATACGTGCCCACATGGCTTCCTTCCATCC
>UQJC01000089.1 GCA_900541335.1 uncultured Prevotella sp. | reverse complement strand
ACTTTTATCGGACAGCAATAAATTCAAAACGTTGATTTTCTACTGTTTGCTTATCGCTACTTACGCGGATGTAACCGTAAATCATGAAAGTGTGTGTTGAGTTATTAAAAATGTGGATTTATATTGTTCTGTAATCTAGCATTAAACAGCAACACTGCAGTGAGAAGAAGAACGTAGGAGTTGTACGGTCGCGGCATGCCGCGACCCAAAGCAGAAGCTACTACTTTCACACAAAAAAGGTGCAACCGATGTTTTGCCTTACCATACCTACAGGTTACGAGGCTATGCAACAGGTGGATGCGCCAACCATTCAAACCGACAACGGGATGCAGGTGGAGGAGGAGTAATCCTTCCATCGCCTGCATCCCGTTGTCCTTATTTCATGAGATTGCATTCATAACCCGAAACGGTGTGGCGCATACAGCTTGCCAGTCATCGTTCGTTGGGGTAGGTATAAAAAAAATTGATTGTCTCTCGACAACCAATCTTTTACTAACCTTAAATCTAATACCATGAAAAACAGTGCAAATGTAGGGCTGTATCTGGAAAGCTCCAAACATGGAAGGATGTAAACATTGGGCATTAATAATCTTTTCAATGCGTTTTTGCGTTTTGCAAACTGCTACTAACACCTGAAAGCGATAAAAATGAAGGCTTTGAGAAGAACGAACGCAGACCAACAGGGTGGGATAGCGCTCCATAAAGGCAATGAGACTGGAAAAGAAAAGATAGATGGCAATGGGGAGGTGCGCCAAAGCTTCCTTGGCATTTTTAGAAAAAAGATATACCTTTGCAATTCAAAATGCACTTATTATAACGCTATGAATATATCTTACAAATGGCTGAAGGAATATGTTGACTTCGACATGTCAGCCAATGAAGTGGCAGATGCGCTGACAAGCATTGGTCTGGAAGTAGACGGTGTCGAAGAAGTTCAAGCCATCAAAGGTGGTCTCGAAGGCCTGGTAGTGGGACACGTTTTGACGTGTGAAGTTCACCCTAACAGTGATCATATGCATATATGTACGGTCGATGTGGGCACCGGTGAGGCTCAGCAGATTGTATGTGGTGCACCCAATGTGGCTGCAGGACAGAAAGTCATCGTGGCTACTCTGGGAACGAAACTTTATGACGGTGACGAGTGCTTTACCATTAAGCGTTCAAAATTGCGCGGTGTGGAAAGCCTCGGTATGATTTGCGCAGAGGATGAAATCGGCGTGGGTAAGAGCCACGACGGTATCATTGTGTTGCCCGAAGATACGCCCGTCGGACTGAAAGCGGCTGAATACTACGGTTTGGAAAGTGACTTTGTCATCGAAGTGGACATTACGCCGAACCGCGCTGACGCTTGCTCACACTACGGTGTGGCACGTGACTTCTATGCCTGGTTGAAGCGTAACGGTAAGGAGGCAAGCTTGAAGCGCATGGATGTTTCGGCTTACCAGACAGATTGCCACGAGCTGGAAATCGACGTAGAGGTTGAAAACACGGAGGCTTGCCCCCGTTACTGCGCCGTGACACTCAAGGATTGCGAAGTAAAGGAAAGCCCGCAGTGGCTCAAAGATAAACTGACGACCATCGGTCTGCGTCCAATCAATAACATTGTGGACGTCACGAACTATGTAATGATGGCTTACGGTCAGCCCCTCCACTGCTTTGATGCCGATATGATTAAGGGTGGCAAGGTCATCGTACGTACGTTGCCCGAAGGAACGAAGTTCCAGACGCTCGACGGCGTTGAACATACCCTCTCTGAACGTGACTTGGCTATCTGCAACGCAGAAGAACCGATGTGTATTGCCGGCGTATTGGGCGGCAAGGGTTCGGGTACCTATGAAACGACGAAGGATGTATTGCTCGAAAGTGCTTACTTCCACCCGACGTGGATTCGCAAGAGTGCTCGCCGTCACGGTTTGAATACGGATGCTTCTTTCCGTTTCGAACGTGGTATTGACCCCAACGGACAAATTTATGCGCTGAAAGTGGCTGCCCTGTTGATTAAGGAGTTGGCAGGTGGTAAGATTGCCATGGACATGAAGGATATCGAAGCTCCGGGGCTCGTCAAGAAGTTTGACGTGGAGCTCGACTATCAATATGCACACGACTTGATCGGTAAGACTATTCCGACGGAGGTAATCAAGGAAATCGTAACTTCGTTGGAAATGAACATCACGGAAGAAACGGAGACGGGACTGAAACTGGAAGTTCCGGCTTACCGCGTTGACGTACAGCGTCCCTGTGATGTCGTTGAGGATATCCTCCGCATCTATGGTTACAACAATGTAGAGATTCCGACGGCTGTCAAATCAAGTTTGACGATTAAGGGCAGTGTTGACCGCTCGAACAAACTTGAGAACGTCATTGCCGAACAATTGGTAGGCGAAGGTTTCCATGAAATCTTGAACAACTCACTGACGAAGGAAGCTTACTACGATAAGTTACAGACATACGCCAGCAAGCACTTGGTGCGCGTGATGAATCCGCTGAGCAACGACTTGAACGTGTTGCGTCAGACTTTGCTCTTCGGCGGTCTCGAAAGCATTGCACACAATGTAAACCGCAAGAGCGAGAACCTGCGCTTCTTCGAAACGGGTAACTGCTACTTCTTCGACGAGACGAAGCGCAACCCCGAACACACGTTGGCTGCTTACACGGAGGCTCAGTACATGGGTCTGTGGTTGACAGGTAAGCGCGTACAGGGTTCTTGGATTCACGCTGACGAGGATTCATCAGTTTACGAACTGAAGGCTTACGTTGCTAACATCTTGAAGCGTCTCGGCTGTGAGCTGAAGGGCTTGAAGGTTGTAGCTGGCGAAAACGACCTCTTCGCAAAGAGTCTGGCTATTACGGACCGCAACGGTGCTGTTATCGTGGAATTGGGTCTTGTTGCCAAAGCACTCTGCGCAATGTGTGACATCGACCAGGAGGTATACTACGCTGAAATCAACTGGACGCTGCTGATGAAGAAAGTCAAGAATCAGTCGGTTTCCTTCAAGGAGATTTCTAAATTCCCCGCCGTGCGTCGTGACTTGGCGCTCTTGGTAGACAAGCAGGTGGAATTTGCTGCTATTGAGCAGATTGCCTTCGCTTCAGAAAAGAAGTTGTTGAAGCGTGTAGAACTCTTTGACGTATACGAGGGCAAGAACCTCGAAGCTGGTAAGAAGAGCTACGCCGTAAACTTCGTGTTGCAGGATGAAAGCAAGACGATGAACGACAAGCAGACGGATGCGGTGATGAAGAAGATCATCAGCAACCTCGAGAAGCAATTGGGCGCAAAACTGCGTTAAACGGCTTCCCCTTGATAGTGGGCAAAGCAAACGAGCGGGCAGAGGGACACCGTGGCGAAGCATTTTGA
>UQJC01000088.1 GCA_900541335.1 uncultured Prevotella sp. | reverse complement strand
ATAGGAGGCTGAGAAGCTGTGTCCTAAAGGGTATCCTAAAAGTCCGTAGAGTTGCATAGGGAGAGAATGAGGTGTAAGTACGTGTAGAAAATTATCTTATATCATTCAGTCTGATTGCTTGTACATACAATCACGTTCTTGCATCGCATTTTTTGCTTCTGTGCGAAGGAGCATAGCGGCTATGTGACTAAACACAGAAGCAGAAACTACGGCACAACAACGCTAGTTTATGAATAACTAATTTTCAACACCTACTGATAAAAGAAATTTGTTGGGATAGGGGAGTGTGATTGAGAGGAAACGTTACGCCCCTTCCTTCTTTTTACCTGGTATGAGCAGAAATACCCAACGATAAAGTGAAAAGGAAGAGGCGAACGGTAGGTTATTCTTCCGAGAAGTCCTTCATTACTTGACGGTAGGAAGCGTACAAGCGTGAACGGGACACAAAGCCCACAAAGGTGTCTTCCGGACTTAATACGGGAAGAGTTCCGGCATCGCAGCTGGCAAACTTGTCCATAATGACTTGCATACTGTCGTCTGTGCGTAGGATGACTTCAGGTTGACGCATCAGTTGGTCAGCACGATAGAGGCGGTAAAGTTCGCTACGGAAGATAATCTTGCGGATTTTGTTCACGTTGATCACACCGCAGAGTCCTCCCTTCAGGTCGACCACGGCAAAGTGGAGCGACTTACTCATCGACACTGCCTGTACCACCTGTCCGAGATACATCTCGGGATGGAGTAACGGACGCTCTTTGTCTATGATTGCATCGAGTGACATCAAGGTCAAAACTGACTGGTCCTTGTGATGTGTCAAGAGTTCACCTTTACGTGCCAAACGCATGGCGTAAATGCTGTGACGCTCGAAAGCATTGATGGTGAGATACGAGGCTACTGAAACAATCATCAGTGGAATAAACAGGTCGTATCCGCCTGTCAGTTCAGCAATCAGGAATACACCGGTCAGGGGAGCATGGAATACACCACTCATGACGCCGGCCATGCCTAACAAGGCATAGTTGGTTTCGGGTACCGAGAAGTCAAGCGGTCCGTAATGGTTCCATAAGCGGGAAAATACGAAACCACCGACACATCCAAGGAAGAGGCTCGGAGCAAAGGTACCGCCACAACCTCCACCGCCGTTGGTTGCCGTAGTCGCAAACACCTTAAAGACAATAATTAGTCCGAGGTAAAGCAACAGGTATTCGGCATGACCGTAGAAGAAGGAGTTGTTTAAGACTTTGTCAGCCTCGGGACCCGCTGTATTGTTGAGCAAGATATTGATGGTGTCATAACCTTCTCCGTATAGCGGGGGGAAGAAATAGATGAGTATTGCCAGTACCGAACCGCCCAAGAGTAACTTGGCATACATATTGTCCAATCGTCCGAACACTTGCTCAAAGCGATTCATGACGCGTGTAAAGTACAAGGATATAAATCCGCAGAACACGCCCAAGAGTACTGCTGTCGGTACACGCTCTACAATAAACGGGTCGTGGAGCTGAAAGTTGAACATCGGTTCCGTTCCCGTCCAGGCATAGGTGAAGCAGGTTGCAGTCAAACAACTGACTAAGAGCGGCAACAACGAAGCCATGGTCAAATCGACCATCAAGACCTCGAGCGTAAACATCAATCCGGCAATAGGAGCCTTGAAGATGCCGGCAATAGCACCTGAAGCACCGCAACCAATGAGTAGAATCATGGTTTTGTGGTCAAGGCGGAAGATTTGTCCCAAGTGGCTACCGATGGCAGAGCCGGTCAGTACAATCGGAGATTCGGCTCCGACCGACCCACCAAAGCCAATCGTTAAGGCTGAGGCTATGACGCTCGACCAACGGTTGTGTGGACGGATATTTCCCTGTTTTCGGGACAGGGCATAAAGTATCTTTGTCACGCCGTGCCCAATGTCATCGCGTACGATGTATTTAATAAAGAGTGCAGTCAGAAAAATACCCACCATCGGATAGACCAAGAACAGCCAGTTGGCGCTTGTAATGTCTAATCGGGAGGTAAGGAGGTATTCTATTTCATGAATGAGCAACTTTAATATCTGCGCAGCCAATGCGGCACCCACGCCGACACAAAAGGCCAAAATCAAGAGGAACTGTTTCGGACTGAGATGTTTGCCGGCCCACACCGCTATCTTACGGACAACGATGTTTCTGCGGTCGCCTTGTTGGGTAACAATCATAAATAAGGAAAGTTCAGAGGTTTAATGATTACGTTGGGGAAGAAGAGGGGGCGAAAGTTGTATTTGGAGAACTTCCGAAGGGTTAACGGATTACCTTTACTTCGCCTCCACTTCCTAACTTGATGATGTGAGAAGCGGGAGGGTTCTTGGTTTCCTCTCTTCGAGAAGTACAAACGTAATCAACAGCGCGGAGTATTTCCTCTGAAATGTCAGCAAAACATTTCGGAGAAGGTTCACCGCTCACATTGGCAGAAGTCGATACAATGGCGCGTTTCATGCGCATGCACAGGTGTTGGCTGAACTCTTCGTGTGTAATGCGGATGCCCGCCGTTCCGTCTTCGGCCAATAAGTTTGGAGCCAGGTTTCTCACCTGGTCATAAATGATGGTCAGCGGTTCGTTGCTCACTTCAAGTAAGTCCCAGGCAACTTCCGGAATGTCGCGAACATAGGCTTGTAATTTAGCTTCCGAGTCCACCAGCGTGATTAAAGCCTTGGCATCATCCCGTCGTTTGATTTCATATACCCGTTTTACGGCCTCTTCGTTGGTTGCATCACAACCGATTCCCCAAATCGTATCGGTGGGGTAGAGGATAATTCCTCCGCGGTTCATTACTTCGATGGCTTTAGCGATGTCTTCGCGATATTCGCTCAGACGTCCTTCTTTTTTACACTTATCTTGTGGCATTTGTTATCCTGTTTTTATACCCTAAAGGCTGATTCTTGAGGTTTCACAAGTAGCAAAAGTACACTTTTCGAGATAGAAGGCAAAGTTTTCCATGAGGGGAGTTGATGGTTTGTTTGATAAACAAGGGAGAGCATGTCAACGGATTCCCCTGATAAAGTAAGAGGAGGCTCTAATAAAGGCTCACCCGATAAATCAAGAGGAGCAGGTTCCAATGTACAAGAGTAGGTTCAGCTGTATCAATCCTATTTCCCCTTTTATTGAGATTCAGCGTATAGAGGAGAACCTCGAAGGGGTGAAAGGGTCTTAGCCTAGGGTGTATCGAAGCGGAACTCTAGGTAAGTGATGAAGGTCTTTAAAATGTATCTTCCCTTCATTGAGAGTGGGCGCGTAGAGGAGAACCCCGAAGGGGTGAAAGGGTCTTAGCCTAGGGTGTATCGAAGCGGAACCCTAGGTAAGTGATGATGGTCTTTAAAATGTATCGAACCCCGGAGGGGTGGCAGCTGTAAAGAATAAGCACCGAATGGCATACCTTTATTTCCCTTCTGTGGTATTTTGCTTCCACCCCTCCGGGGTTCGAATGTATTTGAATGGTTGTTTGGTTACCCAGGGTTTCGCT
>UQJC01000087.1 GCA_900541335.1 uncultured Prevotella sp. | reverse complement strand
TGCATAATTTCAATTCGGACATCGTCTATTTGCTCGTACGTAAAACCATCCTGTATGTTACCGATGATTTCGATACTGTCATTAGCAGTCAGTGCTGAAGCTGATAAGCCGTAGGATGCAGTAAATAAAAGTAGTAAGAATCTATTCATGAACTGATTATTAGAGAAGTACCATATCTAATGTATGACAGATTATCAGATGGTTAGAAAATGTACTGAATAAACGATTTGTTGTGATATCAGCAAAAAAGCCTCTTTCCTATCATTTAGCTCTTTTCTTAGGTTGTACATTCAGTCGGTAGACGATATGCGCCATGAAATAGGAGGGAATCACGTTGGAGTAGCTTTCCGTGCGTCCCTGGGCATTGACCGTGCGGGTAACCTTCGACAGATTCTTCAACAAGTCGAAGCCGTCAACCATGAAGGTCAGGTTGCCGTTGAGGATGCTGCGTTCGAGACGGGCATTCCACACGACGTCGTCCGTATTGAGCGAAGGGTCATTGTAGCCACGGCGGCTGAACACGGTCAGGTCGGTACTGAGTCCGAATTTCCAGGGCAGGGGAATGCGGGCTGAAACTCCGTAGCTATAGTCCCAGGCCGTAATCGTGTTGAAATCCTGACGGTCACCGGTCAGGCGGTTGTAGCTTCCCTGAAGTTTGGCACTGAGATGCCAGCCTTTGTGCGAGTAGCCGATGCGGAACTGCTCGCGCAAGTAGAGGCTCTTCACGGTGCTGAGCGTGTTGATGGTTTCGCCGTCGATGTTGGACATATCGACGTTGTGGTCGAAGGAAAAGGAGGTCTGATTATCCCATGTAAATTGCTTTTGCTTGCCAAACTGCCGGTTGAGCGTGAGTCGTCCGTCTGTTCGCCAGTTTCCGTTGACATTGACCGGACGTACGGAGTAGCCGCCTGTTGCGGAATTGTAGGTACGCGCTGTGGCAAACGCATGGTGTGTACGCTGATAGCCCAGGTGGAGGTTATAGAGGCTGCGGTATTGGCGGCTGGTGGAGATGTCGAATGACAGATTGTGGGTGATACTGGTTTTCAGATGCGGATTGCCGTGTTGTATGTACAACGGATTGGCGTCGTTGACCAGCTCGATGCGGTTGATGATACCCGGCAAGGACGGAACGAGATTATATTGAAATACAAGGTTGGTATAACGTTCGATAGCCTCGTCCTTCGATAGGATTTGTTGCAATGACAGCGTTGGCATAAATAGGGGCTTGGTGCGCTGAAGGTCGAAAGTCTGCCTTGCACGGTTATATACCAACCAGTCCGATTCAATCCGCAGCGGCAGATAAGCGACAAGGGTTGTACGGTTGGTCTTCTTACTGCGGTATTCCAACCTTAAACTTACCTGGTGGGAACGTTTGCGCTGTTCGGAATGTTCGCTGTTTTGCTCGTCGAGTGCCTGTTGCATTTCGTTTTGTGCAGAGGGAAGCGACCCGATGGGGTGGTTGCTGTCGCTGCCCCAGTCTTCCAGACGGTCAAGGCGGAAAAGGTCGTTACGCCCCTTGCGGTAGTCTTCCGAATAGCCATAACTCAGGTTTATCCAAATCGGGTCTAGCTGAATGTAATAACTCAGGTCACCGTTATAGAAATAATGGCGCGAATGGTAGTATTTGTAACGGTTGCGGTAGTCGGTACGATTGTCTGTCAGGGGGAAGTACTCCAGTTTGTAGTGGTCAAACGCGTACGACTTGTACTGGTCGTACCCGCCTGACACATTAAAACTCAGCATGTCGCCTATTCCTCGGGAGCCGAGAAGAGAAGTCCTCAAAGAGTAAGGCAACTGTATGCTCCAGCTTTCGCTCCGGTTTTTGGCCTGCTGGCTTCGGCGATAGCGGGCCAGGTCAGCCAGCCGGCTTCCGCCGGGGATAAACAGGCTGTCAAGCATGCCCCGCGAAATCTGGACATACGGATTGCCTGCAAATTCGCCCGCCTGGCTTTGACTGTTGGCGCGGTTCTTATGGTATGAGGCGTGAATGCTGCCGCTTTGACGTACTTTCTTCTTGATGTTGAAACGATGTGAAGTCTCCAGACTGGCAGCATGGCTGTGATTGTCCCTTCTCGACAGGTTAAATACTTTCTCGCCCGGGATAAACTGCTCTCCCTCCGTGCTGTTGATCAATACGTTTTTGGCGTGGGAAGCATTCAGGTTGCTGACCCATTCGAAAGTCTTCTTTCTGTCCTCATAAACATATTCTGCTCCGGCCGTCTGACTTTCCTGTTCGCCGTCGGGCAGGTACGAAGGTGACCAGTCGCCCCGGGCTCCCGGTCGGCGGGTATCATTCGTGTTGTTGGCGTTGCCGAAAATGGCAAGTCGTGAGCAGTCCGTAAAGCGCAGGGCAAAGGCTCTCCCCAAATATCTTTCTTGAGTACCGTAGGCAGCTTCTGCGTTGGCCAGCCAGCCGGCCGAATACTGCTTTTTCAGGTTTACGTCCATTACCAGCGGACGTACCAGCTCTTTCTTTCCAGTCAGTTCTTCGAACTCCGTCTTTTGTTCATAGACCTTCACCTTGTCTACCATATAGGCAGGCAGGTTGTCGAGTGCAATTTTAGGGTCGCCCCTGAAGAAGTCCTTGCCGTTGACCAGCAGGCTGCTTATGGGCTTGCCGTTTACTGTAATCAATCCGCTTTCTGATAATTCGGCTCCGGGCAGCTGTTCGATCAGCGCATCCAGCATGGAGCCCTGTGACAGTTGGAATGCATCTGCGTTGTAAACGATGGTATCTTTCTTCATCACCATTTTAATCTTGGTCACGCTTACCACCGCCTCTCCTAGCGTCGTTTCCTCCTTTAGCTTTCTGGCTCGTCTGCGTAAGGCTATTTTATCCGAGAGAATAATCCATGAGTTGCTACGCTTCAACGGGTTCACATTAATCGGAACCCACTCAGTCATATAGTCAGGGTGGGTGATTCGCAACAGGTATTTCCCCTTGTGGGGAACTTTGACGGATACACTTGATTCAGTACGTACGTTATCATCAACATTGTAAGTCCATCTGCCTTTGTGCATAAAGGTGGAGTCGGGACGCATCACATCGACCTGCCCTTCTTCTACAATCCCCCCCGTGAAGGCATCAATTACGTCGCCAAAGACTGTAATTGAGTCTTGTTGGGCGTAAACGGGGAAAATGCAGCCTATAAGAAAGACTAGTGTGGTTAGGATTGATTTCATAAAACAGAAGAATTTTAGGAGTGAAGTAGTAAATATATAGAGAGTCTATGCTAATGCGATTTTGCAAAATCACTGTAATGGGAACGACGCAAAAGTATATACAGACCTTATAAGCTTCCAAATAAAACCGCTTTAGATTTGTTTAGCTCCCTAATATTCAACGAACCTAAATCTAAAATTCGACTTCAACAGGGGACTACTCGTCATTTACCTGTTTGTGAAATGCATAGTTCACCAGGCTTTGTGCGATTTCGTCTCCTACACTTCGTCTTTTCCAGACAATGAGAAACTGGCAGACAGAAGGCATAGGGGATTGGAAGGCATGGCGATTGGCTGGTCTTTTGAAGCGTCAGGTGAATTGCTGGGGTATGGCTGATGATGGGAAGTATATCTTTATCACAGCTGTGTTTAGCAGGATTTGCGTGGCAGTGGGGGAGTCTTAAAGTTTTAGCTATAAGCCCCATAAAAAAATCGGTGCAAATGTATACGCACCTTTCTTGTTGAACAAAAAAAGTTGGTACACATAGTACACCGATAGGATGAGATAAGCCAGAAAATATATTCTATTA
>UQJC01000086.1 GCA_900541335.1 uncultured Prevotella sp. | reverse complement strand
GGTAAATAGCAACAGGGATAGAATCAGTTTCATACGGAGACTTGTCTATAGAAAATGTAACGAGAGTCTATGCTTCCTCGCATAGCTCTAACAAAATTACGGAAATAAATGAACGATACAACGATTGCTCCACAAATTCATTTGACGGAGGAAGAGGCACAGGAGCGTGTGGCTAAGGCTGTGGCACTCTTTAAGGAAGGCTATAACTGCACACAAAGTGTGGTGGGTGCTTTTGCAGACCTGTATGGCTTTACGCCTGAACAAGCTTATCGCATGGCGGCAGCCTTTGGGGGCGGCATTGGCCGTATGCGCCAAACGTGCGGTGCAGCTTGCGGTATGTTTCAATTGGCAGGACTCCAACACGGTGCAGTCGAAGGAAGTGACCGTGAAGGCAAAAGCCATACGTATGCGGTGGTGCAGGAACTTGGCAAGGAGTTTGCTGAAATCAACGGTAGCTTGATTTGTGCTGAATTGTTAGGACTTAAAAAGACTGAGGGTTCGCCGATGGCAGAAGCACGCTCCGCAGCTTATTACCAGAAGAGACCCTGCGCAAAGATGGTCGAAACGGCAGCTGAACTGTTTGCCCGTCATTTACTGCAACTCGCACGCTAAATTGCTGACTGCCCCTTGCGTTTACAAGAAAAGGGTAGGGCAGTGTGTTTTCTCATACATCCATCATGAAGATTCTTTTATTAGGAGAATACAGTAACGTGCATGCCACGCTCGCCAAGGGTTTACGGGCATTGGGACATGAGGTGACCGTGGCGTCGAGTGGCGACGGTTGGAAGAATTACCCGCGCGACATTGACATGAAGCGTGAAAGCTTAGGCTTTTGGTCGTCCCTCCGTTTCCTGTTACGAACCTATAGCCAATTCCGGAAGTTATGCGGCTACGATGTCGTGCAACTCATCAATCCGGTCTTTGTCGACTTACGGGCTGAAAAACTCTTCTCGTTGTATAACTACTTGCGTAGGCACAATCGTCACCTGGTGATGGGTGCATTTGGCATGGATCACTACTACGCCAAAGCCTGTCTTGACTTTCAAACGTTTCGCTACAGTGATTTCAACAGAGGTAACGAAGAGCGAAAGTCTGCTGAAAATGAGATATTTAAGCAAGATTGGATTGACGGAGAGAAGGGTAGGCTGAATCGCCTGATTGCGACCGACTGTGATGCCATTGTAACAGGATTGTATGAATATCAGGCTGCTTACGAAGCGCATTTCAAACCCACGTCGAAGCTCCATTTCATTCCGTTTCCCATTGTGTTACCCGAAGATTATGTAGCGAAGCAACGCCATACGGGTGACCCAGTTCGCCTGTTCATAGGTATTCAGAAAGCACGGTCGGAATACAAAGGCACGGATATCATGTTGCGCGCGGCTGAACGGGTCGCTCAAGAAATGCCAACCGCCTGCATCTTGAAAAAGGTAGAGAACCTGCCTTTCGCGGAATATACCCGCGAAATGAATGCGAGTGAAGTCATTTTGGACCAACTGTATTCCTATACGCCAGCCATGAATGCACTTGAAGCGATGGCACGCGGACTGATTAACGTGGGCGGCGCAGAACCCGAGAATTATGAAATTCTGGATGAGGACGAATTGCGCCCGATTATCAACGTAGAACCCACGGAAGAAAGTGTCTACGAAGCATTGCGTAAGCTTGTCATTCACCGCGATGAGTGGATTCCACGAATGCAAAAGGAAAGCCGAGCATATATAGCGAAACATCACGACTACTTAAAGGTGGCACGCCAGTACGAAGCCATGTACCGCAGCCTGTCGTAATTCGGGATTCGTCTTGATAACTGAACAAGGATGATGGTTTTACATGTTCGTCTACACGTGGCTAACGGGATACGCTATGTGGAGCTATCACCTTTGTCCATCAGCCGCAGCTTTTCGCTGTTCTGCGAACCCATTTTGTTATTTCGCAGAATTAAAACGAATCACTGTTATGTTTAATTACATTTCTGTGAATCCCTTATCATACTCCCCTTGAGTTCTAGATTTCGCTTTCTAACTGCTATTCATTAGGAATCAATTGCACTCCGAAACTGCACAGCTACCTCCTTCCTAAAAACAAGCATACCAATCTGCGACGCTACACGCACTGACTGTTGTGTCTTCGCCTATTGCTCTTTTCTAATTTCACTAAGTTATGATAGATCATCAAACCGTTCAACGCATCCTCGATGCAGCCGACATTGTGGACGTGGTAAAGGAATTTGTGACCCTCCGCAAAGCCGGTGTCAATTACAAAGGTCTTTGTCCGTTTCACCATGAGAAAACTCCGTCATTTACGGTTTCGCCCGCCAAACAGGTGTGCAAGTGTTTCTCATGCGGCAAGGGCGGTAATGCGGTGAACTTCCTCATGCAGCTGGAACAGATGACCTATCCCGAGGCACTGAAATGGCTGGCGAAGAAGTATCATATCGAAGTTAAGGAGAAAGAGATGACGGATGAGGAGAAACAAACTCAAAATGAACGAGAAAGTATGTTTGCCCTCAATGAATGGGTGAACCAATACTTTCAGGATACGCTGCACAACAATGTCGACGGTGTGGCCAGAGGTTTGGGCTATTTCCGTCAGCGCGGCTTTCGCGACGAAATCATACATCGCTTTCATTTAGGCTTTTCTCCAGAACAGCCCACTACCCTGCCTGAAGCAGCCCTCGCTCATGGATTTACCAAAGAATATCTGACGAAGACAGGGGTCTGTTACGAGGTGGAGAATGGGAAATTACATGATCGCTTTCACGGACGTGTGATTTTTCCTGTTTATACCGTTTCGGGAAAAGTGGTAGCCTTCGGTGGCCGTATACTGAGTAGCGAAAAGAAAGCCTCGAAGTATGTCAACTCACCCGAAAGCTTGATTTACAATAAAAGTAACGAGCTTTACGGTCTATATCAGGGCAAAAACGCCATCGTCAAGGAGGATTGCTGCTACTTGGTCGAGGGGTACACAGACGTCATTTCAATGCACCAGTGTGGCATTGAGAATGTCGTGGCTTCATCGGGTACTTCGTTGACAGAAGGACAGATTCGCTTGCTTCACCGCTTTACCAATCACATCACGGTACTTTATGACGGCGATGCGGCAGGTATTAAAGCGAGCTTGCGCGGTATTGACATGCTGCTTGCCGAAGGCTTGACCATCAAGGTGTTGCTGTTGCCCGACGGTGAGGACCCGGATAGCTTCGCCCGAAAGCACCGTTCGGACGAATTCAGACAGTACATCCAAGATCACCAGGTGGACTTTATTAAGTTCAAAACGAATTTGCTGCAAAACGATGCACAAGGTGACCCTATCAAACGAGCCGAACTGATCAGCGACGTGGTAAAGAGTGTGTCGTACATTCCCAACGATGTGGTACGCCAGATGTACATTACGGAGTGTGCGCAACTTCTATCGGTAACGGAGAGCCTCATTGTCAACGAACTGAACAAACAGCTCCGGCAACGACGCAACGGCGAAGTAGAAAAGCCGAATCGCGAAGAACAAGCGGCAGCGGACGAAATAGCCACGAAGGAAAAGAAAACGGATGCTTCCCTTATAGAATCTATTGAATCGAAAGAGGAAAGACTCCTGATAACCATTGTCATACGTTATGGGAATCTGCCAATGACTTGGATAGAGGAACCAGACGGTACACCTGCTACGCATACAGAAACCGAAGCTCCGACCGCAATGACCATCCCCGTTGCAAAGTTTATTTTGCAGGATTTGGAGAACGACGGCATGATGCTTCGTTCTGCACGTTATCGCCAAATTTTGATGGAAGCAGTCGAACAGATTCGCCAAAATCCTTCGTGGAGCTCCCTGCCCTATTTTCGCAATCATCCCGATGCCTCTATTAGTCAATTAGCGTGCGAATTAGGAGAAGATTTGGTCGAACTGAGTACAAACCAACGAGCGCAATACG
>UQJC01000085.1 GCA_900541335.1 uncultured Prevotella sp. | reverse complement strand
GATCGAAGGTAAGGCTATTCAGCTTCACCCGTTGGCATGTACGGCCTTCAACGCCGACTTCGACGGTGACCAGATGGCCGTTCACCTTCCCTTGGGCAACGAAGCAGTGCTCGAAGCGCAGATGTTGATGCTTCAGAGCCACAACATCTTGAATCCCGCCAACGGTGCACCTATCACCGTGCCTTCAC
Source organism: uncultured Prevotella sp. (assembly GCA_900541335.1). GTDB lineage: Bacteria > Bacteroidota > Bacteroidia > Bacteroidales > Bacteroidaceae > Alloprevotella. The sequence continues at coordinate 3,834 of UQJC01000085.1, read as the reverse complement.
AGGATATGGTGCTTGGTTTGTACTACATCACGAAGCTCCGTCCCGGTGCCAAGGGAACAGGCTTGACCTTCTACGGTCCCGAGGAAGCGTTGATTGCATTCAACGAAAAGCGTGTCGATGTGCATGCTCCCGTTAATGTGATGGTAGACGATGTTGACGAACACGGCAATAAGATTAAGCACATTGTTGAAACCTCTGTAGGTCGTGTGATTGTTAATGAAATCATCCCCTACGAGTGCGGTTACGTTAATAAGATCATTTCTAAGAAGTCACTGCGTGATGTCATTACGCTCGTTATCAAGACGGTGGGTATGGCACGCGCTTGCGAGTTCCTCGATGGTATCAAGAACCTCGGTTACCGCAAGGCTTACGAAGGTGGTCTGTCGTTTAACTTGGATGATATTATTATCCCCACAGAGAAGGTGGACATCGTGAAGCGTGGTCACGAAGAAGTGGAGCAAATCACGATGAACTACAACATGGGTTTCATCACCGACAACGAACGTTACAACCAGGTAATTGATACGTGGACTCACGTCAACACTGACCTCAAGAAGACGTTGATGAAGCAGATGACCGAAGCCGACCAGGGTTTCAATGCAGTGTTCATGATGCTCGACTCAGGTGCCCGTGGTTCTGCCGATCAGATTGCTCAGTTGGCCGGTATGCGTGGTTTGATGGCTAAGCCTCAGAAGGCAGGTGCCGAAGGTGCGCAGATTATCGAAAACCCGATTCTTTCAAACTTTAAGGAAGGTATGTCTGTGTTGGAGTACTTTATCTCTACTCACGGTGCCCGTAAGGGTTTGGCCGATACCGCCTTGAAGACAGCCGACGCCGGTTACCTGACTCGTCGTTTGGTAGACGTATCTCATGACGTAATCATTACTGAGGAAGACTGTGGTACACTCCGTGGTTTGGTATGTACGGCATTGAAGGATGGTGACGAAATTATCTCTTCTTTGAGCGAACGTATTCTTGGTCGTGTTTCTGTACATGATATTATCCACCCGACAACGGGTAAGCTCATTGTAGCTGCAGGTGAGGAAATCACCGAACCGATTGCAGCTGAAATCGAAGCTTCCCCCATTGAAAGTGTGGAAATCCGTTCAGTTCTCACTTGTGAGAGCAAGCACGGTGTCTGCATGAAGTGTTACGGTCGTAACCTTGCTACCAGCCGCATGGTACAGAAGGGTGAAGCAGTCGGTGTGATTGCTGCCCAGTCTATCGGTGAGCCGGGTACGCAGCTGACACTCCGTACGTTCCACGCCGGTGGTATCGCCTCGAATGCTGCAGCCAATGCAACCATCAAGGCGAAAACGGATTGCCGCGTAGAGTTCGAAGAACTTCGTACGGTTGATATCACCACTGAAGATGGTAAGGCTGCCATGGTCGTAGTGGGTCGTTTGGCTGAAGCGCGTTTTATTGATGTAAATACGGGCATCATCCTTTCAACTCAGAACGTACCTTACGGTTCACAACTCTTCATCAATGATGGTGACGAAGTAACGAAGGATACCATTATCGCTAAGTGGGACCCCTTCAACGCTGTCATCGTGACCGAAAATGCAGGTACCATCCAGTTTGAAAACGTAACCGAGGGTATTAGCTATCGTGTCGAAGAAGACGAAGCTACGGGTCTTCGCGAACGCATCGTGATTGAGTCGAAAGACAAGAGCCACGTGCCTACTGCCCACATCCTCGGCGACGACGGCGAAATTCTCCGTACGTATAGCTTCCCCATCAATGGTCACATTGTGGTTGAAGACGGTCAGAAGCTCAATGCCGGTGATGTCTTGATTAAGATTCCTCGCGTAGTGGGTAAGGCTGGTGATATTACCGGTGGTCTTCCCCGTGTTACTGAATTGTTCGAAGCGCGTAACCCGAGCAACCCTGCGGTGGTGAGCGAAATCGACGGTGAAGTGAAGATGGGTAACGTTAAACGTGGCCACCGTGAAATCATTGTAACCTCCAAGTTGGGCGAAGAGAAGAAGTACCTCGTGTCTCTCTCGAAGCAGATTCTTGTACAGGAAAACGACTATGTACGTGCCGGTACGCCTCTTTCTGATGGTTCAATCACTCCGGGCGACATTCTTGCTATCAAGGGTCCCACCGCCGTTCAGGAATATATCGTGAACGAGGTGCAGGATGTGTACCGTCTGCAGGGTGTAAAGATTAACGATAAGCACTTTGAAGTAATCGTTCGTCAGATGATGCGTAAGGTACAGATCAACGATCCAGGTGATACGCGTTTCCTCGAGCAGCAGATTGTTGACAAACTCGACTTTGCTGAAGAGAACGATCGTATCTGGGGTAAGAAGGTTGTCATTGATGCAGGTGACAGCGAAGTCATGAAGAAGGGTATGATTGTGACGGCGCGTAAGCTCCGTGATGAGAATTCTCAACTCAAGCGTCGTGACCTCAAGCTCGTGAAGGTACGCGATGCCATGGCTGCTACTTCTACTCAGATTCTCCAGGGTATTACCCGTGCCGCCTTGCAGACGAAGAGCTTCATGTCGGCCGCATCCTTCCAGGAAACGACTAAGGTGCTCAACGAAGCTGCAATCAGCGGTAAGGTTGACTACCTGGAGGGTATGAAGGAGAACGTAATCTGTGGTCACCTCATCCCCGCAGGTACGGGTCTTCGCGAATTCAACCGCATCGTTGTGGCTGACCGTGAAGAGTATGAGAAGGCACAGCAGAACCGTGATCTCAACTAATTGGTAAATAGGCTTTTCGTGTAGTCACGATGCTACACGGCAAGTTCACTTTATAAAGAAGGCCTCCCGCCTTACCGTTATGTGGTAAGTGCGGGAGGCCTTGTCGTATTCCTATTATGCGTGTTTGCCTGATGGATGATTGGGTGGTAAAGGGGGAAAGGCTAACCTTCCCCCTTACTTCTCCATTATTTCCCACTATTTCCCACTATTTCCCACTATTTATTATTGTACATCCCCATTGACCATTACATTCGCTCAGCCATTTTGAGCGACTAATAATCATTCAAGAAATTCTTCGGATCAACTCCATACTCATTCTCCAACCTTTTGCAGTGCTGGCTAAAGACCCCCGCCGAACGTTCCAGTATATCCGTTATCTGCTTCGTCTTTAGTCCAGTTTTGGCCAGGTAGAGCATACGTTGGTCAAACGGGGATATGCCGGGGTAGAGTTGATGCATGGTAGCAAGGAAACGGGGAAATTCCTTGTCAACCGCTTTAAACAGGTTGCGCCAAGAGCTTTCGTCCTTAACGGGTATTCCCGAACCATCAGGGGCAATAAAGTCCGCAAGCACCTCCGCTACGCTCAGTGCGATAGTCTTATGTTGCTCTAATTGAGTTTCCAACGATTTGAGTTGCAGGTCTTTATCCTGTTGCTCGTTTTCCAACTGCTTGATGACACCGTCCTTTTCGCCTAAACTTATATGTTGTCCTTGTATCGTGCGAAGCTGTTCGGCAATTGTGCGGTTTCGTTTGTGTATGCGCCGGTTGTACACCATGGCACCGCTGAACAGGAAGAGTAAAGCGACAACCAGAATGAGCAGGATATACAGGTTGCGCTGCTGGATTCCATGAAGCAGGCTTTGTTCTCTCAGAGAGTCCTTGTAGTACTGGAATGCATGGTTGACCTGACGTGCTTGTTCATACATTTGCATGATTTCTACCGAGTCCGCATAGCATATCGTTTCGTACGCATACTGACTGGCTTTTGACGTATCAGCAACAGGAAGCATTGGTGCAAGTAAAGGAAAAGAAAATCTCTGAACTTCGAAAGTCACTGACTATCTACGAAGCACATTTCAACGTAGCCGAATGGTCTCAAAAGTCACCACTCACTAGC
>UQJC01000084.1 GCA_900541335.1 uncultured Prevotella sp. | reverse complement strand
AAGTAGTCGGTTGGATGAATAAGCTTTCATCTCCTCAACTCCTAAACTCCCAAACTATCATTTATAGAACCTCTCCTTATAGGAAATACCTCTTGCGCCGTTGTCGTCTAATCCTTTTTTCGTACTTTTGCGCGCAGTAAAGTAAACATATATTCATCCCCCAATCTTTTCATTTCAATGGACTTGGATATCTTGACCGCCGTATCGCCTATTGATGGCCGTTATCGTTCAAAGACAGAATCTCTTGCTCCCTACTTCTCAGAGTATGCTTTGATGAAGTATCGTGTACGCGTAGAGATTGAATATTTCATTACGTTGTGTGAGTTGCCCTTGCCCCAGTTGCAGAGCTTCCCCGCTGATTTGTACCCCGCTTTGCGTGCCATCTATCAGAACTTCTCTGAAGCTGACGCGGCACGAGTAAAGGATATTGAAAGCGTGACCAACCACGACGTGAAGGCTATTGAGTACTTCATTAAGGAAGAGTTTGACAAGATTGGTGGACTGGATGCATATAAGGAGTTCATCCACTTCGGTCTGACTTCACAGGATATCAACAATACTTCCTTCCCGTTGATGTTGAAAGAAGCCGTTCATGAAGTTTATTTGCCGTTGCTCCAAGAGCTGATTGATCAGCTCAATGCCTATGCCGAGGAATGGAAGGACATCCCGATGCTTGCCAAGACGCATGGGCAGCCTGCATCACCGACCCGCCTGGGTAAGGAGGTGAAGGTATTTGCTTATCGTCTGGAGCAGCAATTGGCTCTGCTGAAGGCTTGCCCGATGACGGCTAAGTTTGGCGGTGCAACGGGTAACTTCAATGCACACCATGTAGCTTATCCTGCTTACGACTGGCGAGCATTCGGTGCGAAGTTTGTCAGCGAAAAGCTTGGCTTGGAGCGTGAAGAGTACACAACCCAGATTAGTAACTATGACAACCTGGCTGCACTCTTTGATGCGATGAAGCGTATTCATACGATTGTAATCGACATGGACCGCGACTTCTGGCAGTACGTTTCAATGGAATACTTCAAGCAGCGTATCAAGCAGGGTGAGGTAGGTTCCAGTGCCATGCCGCATAAGGTAAACCCCATTGACTTCGAAAATTCAGAAGGTAACTTGGGTATTGCCAATGCGATTTTGGAACACTTGAGCCGTAAGCTCCCCATCAGCCGTTTGCAGCGTGACTTGACCGACTCTACGGTAATCCGTAACATCGGTGTTCCCATGGGTCATGCGCTCATTGCTTTCCATAGTTCATTGAAGGGCTTGCGCAAACTCTTGCTCCATGAGGAAAGCATCCGTCGTGACTTGGAAGGCTGCTGGGCTGTTGTCGCTGAAGCTATTCAGACGGTGCTTCGCCGCGAGGCCTATCCTCACCCCTACGAGGCTCTCAAAGCTTTGACGCGTACGAACGAGGCTATTACGGGTGAGCGCATCCATGCATTCATTGAAGGCTTGGAAGTGAGCGAAGCAGTGAAGGAAGAACTGCGCGCCATTACTCCTTATAACTATACAGGTTTATAATCCAATAAAATAAGTAGGGGCTGAATAGCATTCGCCCCTACCTATAGTCGCCCCGCGTAGCATTCTTCGGGAAGAAGGGTGGCGCAGGGCACCCAATTCGAAATGCATTCGTGAGAATGCAATCAGCTAACCCACACATTTATTCATCATTCATTTTATGAGCGAAGATTTTTACAGAAGCGAAGGTGGCCGTGATGGTTATCGCTCGCAAAGAGACAACAATGGTAATGGCGGACGTCAGTATGGACATACTCCCCGTCCCCGTATTACTCGCAACGCACGTCCGGAAGGTTCGAATACCTACGAAGTGCGTGAACAACAGGGTGGCTATCGTCCTCGATTCGGAGGCGACAATGGTTACCGCTCAAACGGCGGCTATCAGCCCCGCAGCGGCTACCAACAGCCTCGTGAGAACCGTTGGGCCAAGACGCGTTTTAATCAGACTGAGAGTGGCTATCAGGAACAGCGTGGCGGTTACCGCCCCCGTTTTGGTGGACAGGCTCAGCCTAACGAAGCGGCAGGAGGCTATACGCAGGATGCACGTCCGAAGTTCCGTGGTGGCAGCAAGCCCGGCGGTTATGGCTCGCGCTTCCAGGGACAAGGTGCTGGCGCATACGGCGCAAACAGCGGACGTCCGCAGCCCCGTAAGAAACCGAAAGCTCGTCCCAAGACCAGTAGCTTCGGCAAAAAGCGTGTTGATTACAAGGAAGAGGTATACGATCCGACCATGCCGCTCCGTCTGAACAAGTTCCTGGCTAACGCCGGTGTTTGTTCGCGTCGTGATGCCGATAAGTACATTGAGGCAGGCGTTGTGAGTGTAAATGGCCAGATTGTTACGGAGCTTGGAGCCAAGGTGCTTCGCACTGACGAAGTGCGTTTCCACGACAACCTCATTACGATGGAGAAGAAGGTCTATGTGTTGCTCAATAAGCCCAAGGGCTATGTGACGACCAGTGATGACCCTCAACAGCGTAAGACGGTGATGGACCTCGTGCAGAATGCATGTCCCGAACGTATCTATCCTGTGGGCCGTTTGGACCGCAATACGACGGGTGTACTTTTGCTTACCAATGATGGTGAGTTGGCTTCTCGTCTGACTCATCCGAAGTTCCTCAAGAAGAAGATTTATCATGTAACGCTCAACCAGAACGTCGCAGCAGCCGACCTGAAGCAAATTGCAGAAGGTGTGATGCTCGAAGATGGTGAGATCAGAGCTGACGCAGTGGAATATGCTCACCCGACTGACAAGAAGCAGGTGGGTATCGAAATCCACAGCGGTAAGAACCGCATCGTACGTCGTCTCTTCGAACACTTGGGTTACCACGTGACGAAGCTCGACCGCGTTTACTTTGCTGGTTTGACCAAGAAGAACGTACGCCGTAGCGACTGGCGTTACCTCACGGAGAAAGAGGTGCAAATGTTGCGCATGGGTGCGTTTGAGTAATCAAGTAACTTTACACATCCTGCAAGGGGGGATTTTCTCCAATCCCTTGCAGGATTTCCCTAATTATATAGGTGGCGGCGGACAGAGCGGAGTTGACTCCTGTAGCTGCATGTTCGGCTTATGTAGGTTTAAGTTCCTTTCGTTTCCATCTTAGTCAACGGGCTGCGTCAAGAAGCGTTGCCCCCCTAATTTATCTATCCAATTAAAATGCAACGTACAAAAATAAACGAGCTGCTGAAGCGTACGGACTTCGGTGCTGAAGTTTGTGTAAAAGGCTGGGTACGTACTCGCCGTGGCAGCAAGTCGGTGCACTTTATCGCCCTCAACGACGGAAGCACCATCAAGAACGTACAGGTAGTAGCCGATGTCGAGAAGTTTGACGCTGAGTTGCTCAAACTGATTACGACGGGTGCTTGCTTGTCAGTAGAAGGTATCTTGGTTGAAAGCCAGGGTGCGGGTCAGAGCGTAGAGGTACAGGCTCAGCGTATCGAAGTGCTGGGTGTTTGCGGTGACGAGTATCCTATGCAGAAGAAGGGTCAGACCTTTGAGTACATGCGTCAGCATGCCCACATGCGTCTGCGTACGAATACGTTTGGTGCGGTATTCCGCATTCGTCACAACATGGCGATGGCTGTACACCGTTATTTCCACGAGCACGACTTCTTCTATTTCCACACGCCGATTATTACGGCTTCTGACTGTGAAGGTGCAGGTCAGATGTTCCAAGTTACGACGAAGAACCTTTATGACCTCAAGAAGGACGAAGAGGGCAAGATTGATTACAGTGACGACTTCTTCGGTAAGACAACTTCACTGACGGTGAGCGGCCAGCTCGAAGGTGAACTGGGTGCTACAGCATTGGGTTCTATCTATACGTTTGGTCCTACGTTCCGTGCAGAGAACTCTAACACGCCGCGTCACTTGGCTGAGTTCTGGATGATTGAGCCTGAGGTGGCTTTCAATGATATCACGGACAACATGGACTTGGCTGAGGACTTTATCAAGTATTGTGTGCGTTGGGCATTGGACAACTGTGCAGACGACCTTGAGTTCCTCAACAAGATGATTGACAAGACCTTGCTGGATCGCCTGCACTTCGTTGTAGAGCACGACTTTGTGCGCCTTACCTATACCGAGGGTATCCGTATCTTGGAAGAGGCTGTAGCAAAGGGTCGTA
>UQJC01000083.1 GCA_900541335.1 uncultured Prevotella sp. | reverse complement strand
TCAATAGCAGTCGTAAGTTCAGCCGTCGATAACTCAGAACTTGAACGGAGGTAGTTCACCGTACGCCCCTTGCGGTTTATCCGTTCGCGGCAGAAGATAGAATGGTTGCAATATTTCTTGAAGAAGTCCACCTTCGCTTCATCCGCAGAGCAACCATATTCAGAGGCGAAAAAGGAGATGATAACGTGCAGGTACGCATTCTGCTTGAGTGTCCTTCGCTGGCAGCGTCGTGAAAGTTCGACCACCGCACGCTTCTCTACCAATTCATGCACACGGCGGTTAAAGTCACGGAGGTCGAACTCATTACTAAGATTGTAGACCATCACGCTGTCTTTTCGAGGTTATCTGCTGATGTGATACGTAACTCTGCAAAACTTCGGTCTACGATGCCCAGGAATACATCTGAGTAGTTTCCTTTCTGTAACACAAAGTTTCCCAGCAGCGCATCGAATTGTGCGTGCAATCTGTTTGTAATCAAGGGAATGGAAACGCTCTGATTGATACGGCCTCCTGCCTTTTCCCGTAGAATGCGATTGGCAGTCTCGACGCGCCGCTTATAAGCATCGATAAAAATGAATCCTAGCGTGGCTTCTATGCGAAGGTCAAGATACGGAATGTCTGTCAACGGGAACTGGGTGAAATACTCATTCCGTAGTGTGAGATGCATGAGTTGCAAGTTTCGGCGCATTTCTGAATCTTCAAGTAGCTTTTCGGCAATTCGACGAAGGTTTGCACGGACTGCTGGACGGAGGTCGCGGGCAAGAAACGAATCATACTCCTCATGCAGCGCACGGATGGCGCGTGCCACCTTAAGCACGGCACTAACCTTATGCTCGGCACAATAGCGGCAACAACGTTCCGCCTGGAGCCACACCATTTCTATTGATATGAGCGGGAGAATAGAAACACGCACGTGGTCGGGAAATTCCATCGTTTCCACCATGGTACGAACTGAATTCTCGCACTCTTTTTGAAAGACCTTCTCCATCGTGTTACGTTGCTTTTCAAGCATCCGTTTGTTGAGAATACGCATGTATGCCTCGTTAGCCTTATTACGGGCTTGAATAACTTCGTGCTCCGTTATAGGCTCCCAACGAAAGCGGTCTGCGTTAATGGTAACACGACGCGGAGAACCTTTTGCAGTAGCCTCATGTTCTGTGCAAAATAGTCGTGTTGCCCCCGATTTCGTGTGTCCTATTTTTTCTATACGTAATACAGACCCACGTGAAATCTCAGCTTGTACCTTATCGGAACAGAATCTGTCAACGATAGCGATGAGTGAACCTACGGCCAGAGGCGCAGGAGATGAAGGTTTAGGATTTTTCTTCATGACAGGTAATATTATGTCTTTGATTTAAAGATTAAGCATTCTTGAATTTGGTACACTCCATTCCAGCAGACAGCATGTAATTCGTTAGGTCTGGGCAATGTCGGGTAAGGAAGAAAGCACAGAGTCGGCAGGGAGTCTGTACGGAGTGGACTTTGAGATTCCTACGTTTACGCAGGCGTTTTGCCTCTTCTCGTCTAAACTTCCCCAGAATCTCCTCCTCTGCTTCACGATTCTTGCGCCTGGCCGTCAATTTACGGCCAGCATTGATGCATCCTCTTGCAACCTTCTCACGCATGCATTTTTGCGAAACCTCCACTACAGGTTTCACGGCCTGCTCCTTGACTGTATTTTCCTTTTCAGCCTTTTTTGCGCGTATTTCTGCGCTTCGCCGTTCCATCTTCTCACGGCATTTCTTACAGACACGCAACAAACTAACGCCATCCTTTGCAATTGGGAATTTGTCCTTTCTCAACACCCGATGACAACTGGAGCAACGCTTATATCCATCGGGATATGTATCGAAGATATACCGTCTTGTAGAAGATAGGTTTTGTGGAGAGCTAATTGTGCCCACCTCATCACACTCCTTACAGAACTTTCGATAACCTAGCCCGCACTTAGCGAAGCACGTGATAGGAAGCTCATGCTGGCACTTTAAGCAAATACGTCTTTCTTCTTCCATGATTTGGATTTCTTAGCGGTTATCGCCGCTTCCGTCAATTACTCCACGCTTTCTGCGGTCTGCAAGTTTTGCAAGATTGTTCTTGGCCACGAGTTCCAATGGAAGCTGGAGAACCTTACAAAGTCCTGAAAGCTGCCAAAGTACATCTCCTGCTTCATACATAAGGTCCCTCTGAAGGCAGGTAGCATCGCTCTCCATACATTCTTTGGAATACTCCAGCTGGTTTCCTTCTATCGTAACCTTACCACTTCTCACTGCCTTGGCAATCTTTCCCGCCAGTTCTCCTACCTCCGCTGTAAGGTTGGTAAGCATGTAAGTAATATTTTCGCAGGATTCCATACAGGTATCCATAGCTCGTTCTTGATACTCTTCGAGCGTCAATGGTTGTGAGTTGTTCATTGTTAAGTTGTTTGATTCAGTTGCCCTTACGCAAAGGGAAAAATTCGTGATAGAGATTAAGCCATGTCTCCTTCGGGTTGTGTTCTACCGGGTAAAGAGATGCTTCGTCACTAAAATCTGTGTGGTGGAGCTTCATCCAAAGTCCTTTCGGTATTCTAAAATTCCACACAACACTTGCGACGTAGTAGATGAAGAAGAAGAGTATATCACTTGCTACAAGGAATGTCACAAGGAAAGCGCACAATAACTTGTGCAATCTGAGGTATTTCATTTTTGAGTATTATCTAATATGCTATTACTTTTTAGACGCTTATTGGCTAGCTGCTCAGATGTTTTTTACAGAAGTATGGTCACTTATATATGTTTCCGTAAGTAAGCATTACCAGTACTGGGAACATTAGTACACGCTCGCAACCTCTTCCGTAGGCATCTGCTAGATTACAACCCTCGCATCGTTCGTTGATGTTATATGCAGCCATGGTTGTTTGTGTTAACAGTCAGCCTTTGTGCGCCGTCTTTGCATGAACTTAAGCTTTTCCTCATCGAAATGGCTTGCCACCATCTTGACAACCTTCTCCATCAGCGGCGATTCGAGCATCACCGAGAAGAGCACATTGGCGAGTTCGGGTTCGTTGCCAGAGATTCCGCTCGAGACTTTTCCAGTCCGTGTATTGGCGAGAATAGTAAGCGTAATATGGTCGTCTGATAAGTCCGCCCATTCATTGATGCGTTTGATGATTTCGTTACGTTCGTCTTTCATTTTCTTGTTTTATTAGAAGTAAGCAGCTCCCAGCTATAGGCATCCCATACGAATAACAGGGAGCTGCGTGAATTAGGATTTAGTCAGCCGCCAGCTTACGTATTCAAGCCATGGCGGCGGAACGATGGTGCGCCAGTCCTTGCCCGGGTTTCGGTCAATCCACCGCACGACGGAATAGAGCAACGCATCTGCCACTGATTGAGGTGTGGGGCTATCGGGGTTCAGGTACTCTTTGGCGCATTCGGGAATGGGAACGCCTTGCTCCAGCTCGGGGAATAGTGAGGGGGTATAGATACGTGGCATGCGTGTGGGTTACTCTTTCCCTTTCAGGAGGGCGTTTAACTTGTCTGCCATTGCTTCCGCTTCTTCGCGAGTTTGGAAGCAGTTGCCGAGGAGGTACATTCTTTCGTCCTTATCCAAACATTCCCATGTAAGCTCACTGACGTAGAATGGTTCCCCATATTTATGAAAGACGGCAAAGAATGTTTCCTCTAACTTTGGCTTCCACGGCTTAGGCACGTATTTGTCGGTCGTCCCCAGCAGGTGTTCGTTTCCCTCGTAGGGGATGCACTGGGTGAAACATGCGCCACTTATCACGTGGTGAGGGTATTTTTCCTCGTCAGCCAGATACTGGTCGTAAAAAGCAGCCTGCCACCGCTCGTCGTCCTTGTCGCGCACCAGCACGCGGTCGTACGCCTTGAATTCCTGTCCTTCCATATTATTCCTCCTCCTCGTTGTTGTCCTCGTCCTCGTTGTCCTCAGTCTCAGCCTGCTTGTCCCTGCCCTTCTTCAGGGCAAGAGCCAGCAGGAGCACCTTCTCCAGCACCGGGTCCTCATCCATCGCCTCGGCCACCATCAGCGCCAGGGTGCTAAAGTTGCCATGCGCCGCCGACAGTAGCGACAGATCCTGATCCGCATTTCGTACAAAGCCCAGCCCCAGCCAGCAGCCCTTGTCCACCATCCGGTTCAACATATCCTTCGACGCCTCCCGCAGCTCGTCAACCTCCGCATCCGTCAGTATCGGGAGCTGATTGATCGCCCGCTCCATCGTCTCGGCTACCTCGTTCATGTCCAGATTCACCTGCAGCTTCTGCTGCATCAACTTTTTTGCATTCATGTCGTTATTCTTCTTCATAATGTCTTGGAATTGTGTTATTGTTTATAGATTGATTTTACTTGTTTCTTGATTGCCTTCCGATGAAGAGGCAGACTGAGCTGTTTTAGCATTGTCGGTCGCCACGTTCGGGTTTGTTCCCCTTTCCTTCGCCTTGTTACATTTTGACGGCTTATAGGAACGTTTGGGTTCGCTCATTAGCTGTGCGCGTAACAGATTGTCAAATAGACTCCATGACACCACTGTACCAACCGGGAAGCATCATTCTCGTAAAAAGATGGCAGGAGAGATTCATTGAGTATGGGAAGGTTTACCTCATCATTACTACACAAGGGAATAGAATGGTTAAGTATCTGAGAGCTGCTGAAAGAAACGAGGAGGTTCTGTGCGTATCGGAAAACTCAGCTTACGACCCGTTCACGATACCGCGTGAGGACATACTGGCTCTATACATGGTGAAGGGGTGTATCTTCCAAC
>UQJC01000082.1 GCA_900541335.1 uncultured Prevotella sp. | reverse complement strand
TGCATGTAGTCCAGAATGGTCTTGGTCAGTCTGGCCAACGAACGTTGCTTCACGCCTGCGGCAAGCAACATTCGCTCCACCGAACGTGCAATCGCTTCGTTAGTGTCGAGGCTGACACGGAAATTACGTGCCAATCCCAAGTCGTACGCCAAGTTCGAGAGCATCGACTGAAAGAAAGAGTCAATGGTCTCCACTCGGAAGTGGTCAAAGTCGTGTACAATCGTTTCGAGCACCCTTCCCGCCCGTTCCCGGAGCGTTTCAGCCGTTTGTCCCGTTGTTGCCATCAGTTGAGACTGAAAATCCCTGTCGGGAATGTTGTTTGCCAGCTTATAGAGCTGCGTTAGAATGCGCTCTTTCATCTCTGCCGTAGCTTTGTTCGTAAAAGTCACGGCGAGAATGTGTGTAAACGCTTTCGGGTTGTCCGTAATCAGCGCAAGGGTGATGTATTCCAAGGCAAGCTTAAACGTCTTGCCCGAACCTGCGGAGGCTTTGTATACTTTGAGACTCATGTGGGTTAGAATAAGGAGAAGAAAGGAGAACGTAACCTCGTCACTGCGCGCTTCGTTCTGCCTTGGGTTGTCAGTAAATTAGTGAGTAGGGGGCATCAGCGCATGCCTTGTAAGTGGTGCGGACGCAACGAGGCGTAATAGCCCAGTTTGTAAAGTTGAAACAGAAACAAGTTCGGTCGCCGCCCCAAGAGGTTGCGACGGAGCAAGGGCCTTACGAGGCAGAATACTCCGCGCAGTACGCCTGCCAAATGCCACTTAGCCAGCCGGTCGTAGAGTCGAGCCACCCCGTTGGCTTCCTGCATGGTGCCCGTCAGTCGGGTCAGCGTGCGCATCGCCGCCTCCGTCTTCATCAGAAACTCCCGACTCGTGTCAAGGCCCGTATGGATAAGCGGATTGTCAATGTGTACGAGCGTCAGTCCCTGTTCCTTCATGACCAGCCCGAGCAGTGCATCTTCATAACCATACTCCCTGCAGCGCGGGTCGAAGCGCAAAGCTCCCAACCGTTGCCGGTTAATCAGTACGTTGAAGGCCGTGAAGTGCAGAAAGGGGTTGTCGCGAAAGTGGTCCGCCTGTGCCCGTTGCCGTTCCGCCGCCTGCTCGTAGCAGTAGCGCAGTTCGCAGCCACGGGGACAAGGTGAGTCGAGGTTACGCAGGGAGCCATTGACCACATCGGCCGCTTGGCGCATTTCCCAATAGCGTGCCACAAAGTCAGGCGTACATACCGCCGCATCAGCATCCATCAGCAAGAGGTACGGAAACCGGCTTTGCTCAATGAGCGCATTGCGCAGCCTGCTCCGTCCCAGGTTGTGCGGACTTTCCCAAAAGGTACAGCCCGGCAGGTGGTTGATGCGTCGGTTGACCTCCTTCGTGCGTTCGTCCGTAGACCCGTCATCGCCCACAATGATTTCAAAGTCAAAGTTCGAATCCCGTTCTTTCAGTGCCGCGCACTGTTGTGCCAGGTTCGTGACCAGTTGCGTACAGTCAAAGTTGTAAGTCGGAATAAGTAGAGAGAACATAGTCAGCGCATATCGTCGGGTTAGACTGCGAAGTTATCACTTTTGACTCAAGCAGAGGAGTTGCCTGTGTCGAAACCCAGCCTAAGTCCAGCCTTTTGGCTGAATTTCAGACTTAAAGAGTGTTTCGTCACCAAAAAAAATGTACCTTTGCAGCCGTCAAAGGCTCTAATGTGGAGTACAGCGACCCAATGACTAACTAAATTACAAGTAATTATGTTTGAAGAAAAGGCTGGCGAACTTGCCGGTAAAGTGTGGGAAGCTCTCAATGAGGGTGGTGAACTCACAGGCAAAGCATTGAAGAAGGCAATCAAGGTACGTGCAGAGAAAGACCTGTATCTTGCGCTCGGTTGGTTGCTTCGTGAAGACAAAGTAGCGATAAAGGAAGTTGAGAAGGACATCCTGGTCGCTTTGAAGTAATTACTTTACTCACATGGTAAAGCATACGTCTGCCCGAGGGCAGGCGTACGATGGTGGTAGAGGACATTCGTCAACCCTTTCGGTTTGCGGATGCTCTCTTTTTTTTGTGCCTGTACGTCAGTCAGGGGAAGTGCAATGCACAGTGTCTTCGGGTCGCAGTCCGTCAGCTGTGTAGTTGAGTCTGCGTTGGTGCGTGGTGTGGCGTATGCTCTTCTCCCTTTATTGTACCTCCTTGCTTTCTGTGGCATCTTCCGTACCTTCTGCGCTCGCACGGAGAGCCTCCGCTTCGTCAGCAACCACCCGGCAGTCCGCCGTTTTTCTGCCAGCCATTTCCGTCAAAGCGTGGTCAATCTGTCGGTTACAGCTTTGAATGAGTTGCAAGAGTTCCTCGTCGGGCTGTGTCGTGTAGAGAGCCTGTACCACCTCGACACATTCATCATAAGCCGCGTCCGTCACTTTGCGTGCCTTTTGCAATCCCGCGGGCGTTCGTTTGCTCACCTCGCGGTTGCGGTCAAGCAAAGCCCGTTGCGCTTCGCGGTGTCGCGCAGCCATCTCTTCGACCACCTTTTCCAGTCCCATTTCGCACAACCACGACTGTGCCGGTTCCGCTTGCAATTGCCCCATTAGTTTCGTCAAACTGCCCATGCGTTGCCCCATTTTCCACTTGACATTCAGCGGAAATTGGTCAAATACAGCCTTCAGTTGGGTTGCAACCACGTGTTGTTCTAACAAAGGAATGCCCGCATAGCCTCTGACAATCTGCCGCAAGTGCGTGTAGAGCGTGTTACACGCCTCCACCGCATTCCACAGCAATGCCGTCTGTTCGCTTTTTCTCGGCACCCCGATTTGGGCGTTTTCTTCCTTCAGCGCAGCCGCCAACGCCGCAACTTTTTCCTGGTAGACCGTCGATGGGGTAGCATAGCCCTGTAAAGTCTGAAGAATCAGCGACATAAAGTTGTAGTGCAGTCCATTGGTCATGTGAAACTTGCTACTGGCATAAAGAGGAGTCAATAAAGTATGCATGGTTTCGGTTGGGTTGAGTCGCATTCCGTGTATCGGCGTAACGGAATGCCGTTAGTAAGTAAAGCAGAAACCGTTTGTTTCCGTTAGTTGCAGCCAGGCATTTCTTCCCCTTCGTTCACCGTAGTGTCCCCTTCGGTTAAGGCGTCCAGCCGAAGCTTTTCAGTCGAAAAAACTTCAAGCTGAGCCCGTCTCCAAGGCTTTCAAGTGCCGGGAATGCCTTTCTGTTTACGCAAAGATACATTAGAAAACGATTTCTTCACTTCTTGTTCAGCATACGATGCCCTTATTTTCTCGAAAAACAGGTTTTGTAGCTCAATCACGTATTATTTTCTATTGAGAAATAGATTATGCTGCTGAGTAGAAGGTAATTTCCCTATGGAAAATAGTCTCCTATTATGAATAGTACTTTGTTTTCTTAGAGGAAATGGTCTTCTATTCTAAATAGAACATCATTCCTCCATGGAAAATAGTCTTCTATTCTAAATATAATCTCATTCCCTCATGGAAAACGATTCTATATTTAGAATCTAATCTCATTTTCCAATGTAAAATCATCTTCTATTTACGCACAGCCCTTATTTTGTTCTCAAGGAAAATCCTGGTACAGTTTATCCGCTCCGTTCTTTCGTTTGGCAAGCCAATTGTCCATGGTTCCAAGCTTATAGTCATGCTTTTTAATCCCTTTGCATCGTTTGCCCAACAGATTTGTTGAACAATTAAAAAAGAGGCAACCTCTTCCAGATTGCCTCTTTCGTCAGGAGCACACCTCGTTTGTATGTTCAGTGACCGATGAAGTTGCCGAACCTACTGCGGTGTAATCTCTTCGAGCAATTGGCGGTAGTGTAACTCCGCTTCGTGGAGTTGCGCTTCCGTGTAGCCCTGTTCCGTCAGCCATTGGCGAAAGGCACGAATAGCCAGCGTGTGCATTTGGGCTCGTCCCGCTTTCAGTCCGCTTTGGTATTGGCGGTAGGGGAGGAGGTTACGATTGTAATTTCCGTCAGACATAATTATAAATGTGTGGTTTGAATGGTTTGCAGAGAGTGTGAATGGAGCGAAACGGGAAGGGGCGGAGGAAGCAAGGATTGTACGGTCGTAGCATGCCGCGCCCCATCGGTTGGCATAACTTCTTCCGCTGCGGTAAGTACTTCTGCCAGGAGTTGCAGGTGTTGTACGGTCGCGGCATGCCGCGACCGTACATCCTTAGCTTCTCCTTAGTTTCAGTAGCTTCTTCCGGAGTGGCAAGTAACTTCTGCCAGGAGTCACAGCACACAGCTTTCATAAAGCAAAGCGTCCCATTACTTCGCACCAGCCGTTCGTTCCGCCCCAAAGCCCCTTGTCGTGCGGAAAAAACGAAACGAAAAATTTTTTGTTTCAAGGCGTTTCCGTAAATTTGCCACGCAGAAAGAGAAAACCCGCTCTGTGGGCTTTGCCAAGGGACTTTTCAGCCGTAGCGTGTGCAAAAGTAACCGCTCTCGGAAAGAATACCAAGGCCGATCCAACCTTTGATGGGCAGGAAGCTTCAAGAAGGGACTCCCACAGTCAGCGTATTTCCCCTTTCACCCCGTACATTCGGCCGTAGCGCAGGCGTTGTCAGTCAAGCACACCCCTCAACCGGTCAAGTAAGTACGGCTTGAAACGAAAGCAATCAACATTCAATTTTAAATACCAACCTCATTATGACGATTGAAACTTGTGATTTTAAGGGCAAGAAGGTGATTGTCCGCGTGGACTTCAACGTGCCTCTCGACGAAAACGGTAATATTACGGACGACACGCGTATTCGTGGTGCCCTTCCTACACTTAAGAAGGTGCTTGCCGATGGTGGCGCACTGATTATTATGAGTCACATGGGCAAACCTAAGGGTAAGGTAAACCCCAAGTTCTCTCTTGGTCAGATTGTAGATGCCGTGAGCGAAAAGTTA
>UQJC01000081.1 GCA_900541335.1 uncultured Prevotella sp. | reverse complement strand
CGACGCTCTTCCGATCTAACGAGCGCAATACGTGGAGGTTAAATATCGACTCGAAGAAGTCGTGCCTCGCATTCTGCATGACTACAAACACGCCCTTATCAAGGAGAAACTCAACGAACTGTTGGCAAAACTGCGTGATCCTCAATTGATGAGCCGTCCGCAAGAATACGAAGCGTTGATGAAGGAATACATGGAATTCAGCGCGATTGAACGTCAAATTGCCCAACTCTTGGGCGACCGGATTATTTTGCGGTAGTTCAACAGCACATTGCAACCATAAAAAGCGCAAGCTGAGCGAATTCGCTTCAGTTTTGCGCTTTTTTTATCCTTTTCAGAGGGCTTCTGCGGGAAACGGGAAAGGTTTTCTCAAAAACTATTTGTACTTTTGCATCCAAATTTCATCCGAATGAAGTATCACTTTTCCAATCTTCTCAACGGCCTTCTGACAGTTTTCTTCGCAGGATTGACCAGTTGTGCGAGTTACAATCAGGTGTTGAAGACCAATGATTACGAATATAAGTATGAGGCCGCTAAACAATATTACGCGGAAGGTCAGTATAACCGCGCTTCGCTAATGCTCTCGGAGGTTATCTCTGTACTGAAGGGAACAGACCAAGGCGAAGAATCACTTTACCTTTTGGGGCTGGCGCACCAGCAAGCCCGTTCGTACGAAGCGGCTGCGACTGTTTTCAGAAAGTACTACGAAACTTATCCGAAGGGAAAGTATACGGCGGAAGCTCGCTATAATTGCGGTGTTTCACTCTACAAGACTACGCCTGAACCCAAACTTGACCAAACGGCAACGTATGAGGCGGTAACGGAGTTCCAAAACTTTATTGAGAACTACCCAACCCACCCCTTGCGTGCGCAAGCTCAAGACTATATCTTCCAGTTGCAAGATAAGTTGGTCGAGAAGGAATATCTCTCAGCGAAACTCTATTTTGACTTGGGTCCGTACATCGGTAACGGTGTGAATGGCAATTATGGTGCTTGTATTATCACAGCGGAAAATGCCATCAAGGATTTCCCTTATACTACACGCCGCGAAGACTTCTCTATCTTGATTCTCCGCGCCAAGTTTGCCTTGGCTGAGTTGAGTGTTGAATCGAAGAAAGAAGATCGTTTCCACCAGGCCATTGACGAATACTACAGCTTCGTAACGGAATATCCCGAATCGAAATACCTTTCGGAAGCGAAGAAACTCTTCCAAAAAGCAAAGCCTTATATGCCGAAGGAAACCGAACAGCAATAAACAGTAGATACAATTACATACACATTATAATACAATGGATTACAAGAAGAGCAAAGCACCTACAAACACGGTGACACACAATCTGATGGATTTCTGCGAAGGTACGAACAACATCTACGAAAGTGTTGTGATTATGTCGAAGCGTGCCAATCAGATTGGCGTACAAATGAAGGAGGATCTCTCCAAGAAGTTGAAGGAGTTTGCTTCTGCCAACGATAATTTGGAGGAAACTTTCGAGAATCGCGAGCAAATTGAAATTTCTCGCTACTATGAAAGACTCCCGAAGCCTACGCTCATCGCAGCTGATGAGTATCTGAAGAAAAATATCTACTTCCGTAATCCTGCAAAGGAGAAGGACAATCTGACTTCTGAAGTATGATACAACGTATTCAAAGCATCTATCTCTTATTGGCGGGAATTTTTCCCGCCATTACCGTTTTTACTCCGTTGGTTCAATTTGACAAGGGAGATAAATGGATTACGCTCATGGGCGCGGGCTATGACACGGTGATGTTACCCGAATTTGCGGGAGTGGTTCCTTATGGTTTGTGGATCTTCACTTTGTTGTCGGTTTTACTACCCTTTATTGCCATCTTCGGTTACAAGCATCGCAAGAAGCAAATGCATACGGCAAACTTTGCGATTGTGGCCAACCTCCTGTGGTATGGTGCACTGGCGGCTTATACGCTGGCTATGCAGGAACGCATGGGAGCAACTTTGGGCTTCGAAGTTACGGCACTCTTCCCCTTGCTCGCCATCGTGGCACTGATTATGGGACGTCGAGCCATTCAGCGCGATGAAAACTTGGTACGCGCAGCTGACCGTATTCGATAAGGTTGCTTCGCTATGAAACGGCTAACGGAGTGCGTTATGCTTCGTTGAGTGAAGAGGAATGCACATACATCTTCACTTACTCACAATACTAACCCTCAACAATCCGATCTTATGTCACTCAATAAAGTAATGCTTATCGGGCATGTCGGTAAAGATCCCGAAATTCACTATGTTGACGCAGGAGTATGTACGGCACAATTTAGTTTGGCTACCTCTACGCCAGGCTATACGCTTCCGAACGGAACGGCTGTACCCGAACGGACTGAATGGCATCGCATCTGCTTGTGGAGACGCCTGGCTGAAGTGGCTGAACGCTACGTGCACAAAGGAGACAAACTCTACATCGAAGGAGAGTTGCGTACACGTAACTATACGGACAAGAAGGGGGTGACACATTACGTTACTGAAATCTGGGGAAGTAACATGGAGTTGTTGACTCCGAAAACGCAACCCACAACGGCTTCTGCTCCTGCGGCGACACCTTTTGCTCCTGCCTCACAAGGGGCTTCTACCGAAAAGAAGACGACGAATCAAACATCGCCATTTTCCAATAATCTGGACAAGCTTCCTTTCTAAACGTGAAGCGAAGATAGAAAGACCGATAGCACGGTTTGCTCTAACCAACTTTTCCCCCTGAGTCGCGAAGTGCCTTCCCGCGTATCCTTTTAATCATGCTGATTGCTGAAGACGAACTCTACCGCTTACCTGCTCATTTCCTGCACGTGAAACCGAGGAATGTCCGCGTTTGTTTGTGGCAACATCATCTTTCGGCTAATGAATTGTTGGATTATGCCCGACTTTACCAGCCGGGATTGGCAGAAGATATTGCTGCAACGTTGCATCCGACGCAGGGAAAGCGATTGTGCGAACGGCTTTCGGTCGGCTTGCTTTTGACGAAAGTGTTTGGCAATGAAGCACGGGTCGGTTACTATGAAAGCGGACGCCCCTTCTTGAAAGAGAAGAATGAGTCGGTCGAAATCAGTATCTCGCACAGTGGCGATACGTACGCTTTCAGTCTATCGGATCGGCGTCACGGCATGGACATCGAGCAATGGCGGGACAAAGCATTTGCCTTGCGTACTCGCTTCTTAAACAACGAGGAGTTGGAAGGGCTTTCCCTTTTGGCTCAACGCATTGGCAGTGAAGCGCGGGCGGCGACACTATTATGGAGTGCGAAGGAAAGCTTATACAAAGCGGTGGATTGTCCGGGGTTGGATTTTCGCGAGGATATGCTTCTGCAACTGCACGAAACGAAGGCACAATTGACAGCATATATTCGTCCACTTCGAACGTATTTTCGCATAGCCTACGTGCCCTACCCTCATTGCATCCTCACTTACACGGAACCTTCCTTTGACGGAAGTGTTCCTCTAACTTTAAGCAAAGAATCACGAATTAGATAAATGATTACAGTATCCAACTTAGCCATTCAGTTTGGCAAACGCATCCTTTATCAGGATGTGAACATGAAGTTTACGAACGGCAACATCTACGGTATCATCGGTGCCAATGGTGCAGGTAAGTCTACGCTCTTGAAAGCTATTTCGGGCGAGCTCGAACCGACCAAGGGTAGCGTTGAAATGGGTCCGGGTGAGCGTCTCTCTGTCTTGAGTCAGGATCACTTTAAGTACGATGAGCACACCGTACTTGACACGGTCTTGATGGGTCACACGGTAATGTGGGACTTGATGCAAGAACGTACGGCCCTCTACTCGAAAGAGGACTTTACGGACGAAGATGGTATCAAAGTGGCCGAACTGGAGGACAAATTTGCCCAAATGGGTGGCTATACGGCTGAGAACGATGCAGCTGCGCTCTTGAGCGGATTGGGTATCAAGGAAAAACTGCACGGTAAGCTGATGGGCGAACTGAGTGGTAAGGAGAAGGTACGTGTCATGTTGGCACAGGCACTCTTCGGCGAACCTGATAACCTCTTGCTCGATGAGCCTACCAATGACCTTGACCTTGAAACGGTGGAATGGCTCGAAGAATACTTGGGTAACTTTGAACACACGGTGTTGGTCGTTAGTCACGACCGTCACTTCTTGGACCAGGTATGTACTCACACGGTCGATATTGACTTCGGTAAGGTAACGTTGTTCTCAGGTAACTACTCCTTCTGGTACGAATCTTCGCAGTTGGCACTCCGTCAGGCTCAAAACCAGAAGCAGAAGGCTGAAGAAAAGAAGAAGGAACTGGAGGAATTTATCCGCCGTTTCTCTGCAAATGTGGCTAAGAGCCGTCAGACGACCAGCCGTAAGAAGATGTTGGAGAAACTCAATGTGGAAGAGATTAAGCCCTCTACGCGTAAGTATCCAGGTATTATCTTCCAGATGGATCGTGAACCGGGTAACCAGATACTGGAAGTGAACGACCTGAAGGCGGTGACGGAAGACGGTACGGTGCTCTTCGACAAGTTGAGCTTCACGGTGGAGAAGGAGGACAAGGTTGTCTTCATCAGCCACGATCCCCGTGCGATGACGGCACTCTTCGAGATCATCAACGGCAACGCAAAGCCTGCTGCGGGTAACTATAAGTGGGGCATAACGATTACGACTGCATACTTGCCGCTCGACAATACGGCATTCTTCAACACGGATTACAATATGTTGGACTGGCTCAGCCAGTACGGCGAGGGCAACGATGTTTACTTCAAGGCTTTCCTCGGACGTATGCTCTTCAAGGATGAGGATATTCAGAAGAAGGTGAACGTGCTCTCGGGTGGTGAGAAGATGCGTTGTATGATTGCACGCATGCAGTTGCGTAATGCAAACTGTTTGATTCTCGATACGCCGACCAACCACTTGGATATGGAAAGTATTCAGGCATTCAATAACAACTTGAAGCTTTTCAAGGGTAACATCCTCTTTGCTTCACATGACCACGAATTCATCAACACGGTGGCTAACCGAATCATTGAGATTACGCCGAATGGTAGCATTGACAAACTGATGTGTTACGAGGATTACATCCACGATGATCACATCAAGGAATTGCGCGAAAAGATGTACGCTGAATAAGCGCACGAATTGATACATAAAACATAAGGGGACTGTGTCATCTGT
>UQJC01000080.1 GCA_900541335.1 uncultured Prevotella sp. | reverse complement strand
CCTTTAAGAAAGCGCACTTTTTACACCTCCGCACTGTGCGGACCCATTAAAAAAGCGGATTGCTTAGGGGTATGACCGAGTAAACCTTTAAGAAAGCGCACTTTTTACACCTCCGCACTGTGCGGACCCATTAAAAAAGTGGATTGCTTAGGGATATGATCGTGTAAACCTTTAGGAAAGCGCATTTTTTACTCCTCCGCACTGTGCGGACCCATTAAAAAAGCGGATTGCTTAGGGGTATGACCGTGCAAACCTTTAAGAAAGCGCACTTTTTTACACCTCCGCACTGTGCGGGCTATCAAAAAAGTGGATTGCTTAGGGGTATGACCATGCAAACCATTAAGAAAACGCACTTTTTTACAGCCTCGCACCACACAGATTCCCTCAAAAGTTGCTTGATAAGGAATTCACACAGTGCGAGCTTCAAAAAAACGCATTGGACAAGGCTTCCGCACGATACATACCCTTTGAAAGTAGACTCGACAGAATAGAGTGATGATTCCTTCCTCATTATCTTTCTGTTTTGAAGACATGCTTCTCATCTATACCCTACAAAAAGCAAACAGCCCAACCCATTCATACGATTTACGTACAAACAGGTTGGGCTGCTCTTATTATTCCGCAAGTATGCTCAACAACTCCTCGCCATACCGTTCCATCGAAGCCTTTCCAAAGTAAGGAATCTTTGCCAGGTCTTCGCGTGTTTGAGGTTGAGCATTGGCCATGGCAATGATGGCCTTGGTCTGAAGCACCACATAGGCGGGCACACTCAGTTCCTCTGCCTTATCTCGTCGCCATTGTAGCAAACGCTTATAGAGTGCTTGGTTGGTGACTTCTTCAGGCACAGAAATTTTATCTGTACGTTGATGCGTAGTCTTCCCTTGCCTTGCCGACTTCGGATCGGCTTCACGGTCTTGCTCAATCAACAAGCGGGCGCGAAGGCTGAGGTACTCCTTGGTTACAAAACCCTCTTTGGCCACAAAACGGAGTAAGCGCGTATGAAGCGAAAGTTCAGCACTCAGTTCTTGACGCAATGTCGTAATACGCTGACGAACTTCGCGATTGTCGACTTCCACATCTGTTTCGCGCACAAAGTCACGCAGCAGCTCTAAGCGGTCTGCAAAATAAGCACTTCCCTTCTTGACTCGTTCTTGCAAAGCCGAATCGGACAAATCGCCACCCGCCAAAGCAATCAGTTGTGAGTACTGACGGTGAAAAGTGCTCGACACGTTGACTACATGAGCATCGAAGAGTTTCACTTCGGCCTCGCAACGCTGACTGGTGCGGCTGTAAGTGCGATAGAGATGCTCTTCGAATTGGCGATGAATGCCGGCAAGCGCGGCGCGCTCCTTGATAAAGGTAAAGAGTTCGGTAAGCAAGTGCAAGGCATACTCGTTACGCATTTGGTTTAGCCGCTCATGGGTCACTTCTTCAGCTCGGGCCTGCGATTGGAACGCTGTCACCTTTTCATCCGCTATGATGGCATCTGGAGTAAGTGGACGACTGAGCACGATACCCTCGAGGGTACGGCAACGGCTCAAGGCAACGTAAGTCTGACCAGCAGCAAAGGCGGCAGAAGCATCTATTTCAACGTGATCAAACGTCAAGCCTTGACTCTTATGAATCGTAATGGCCCAAGCAGGCTTAATCGGGAACTGAACAAAGGTGCCTTCTACGATTTCCTTGATTTCGCCCGTCTTTTCGTCCAAACCGTAGCGCGTATTTTCCCATCGTTCAGGATGAACAATAATCGGTTCCTTTTCGGTATCGACAGGTTGCACGGTAAAGTTGCGCTCGCCAATCGCAATGACATTGCCCAGCATGCCGTTGAAGTAGGTTTTGTTGACATCATTCTTGACAAACATGACTCTGGCACCTTCTTTAAGGGTTAAAGCCTCGTCTACAGGAAACGATGTTTCCGGGAATTTCCCTTCTACCTTGGCGGCATAGGTATATTCCTTTCCCGAGAGTTTCGCCAACTCGGCTTGATTGATGGCTTGTGCCTGGTGGTTGTGGGTCACCAGACGAACGGCATCTTGATAAGGAGAAGGCGCATCTGCTGGCAAGCAACGGGTATTGAGTTGCTGCAACACCTGGTTATCTGCTCGTCCTTCACGAATGGCATTCAGCAGATTCAAAAAATGCTGATCGCTCTGCCGGTAAACTTTCGTCAGTTCTACTGTCACGTAATGTGTACGACGCAAGGCTTGACTACTGAAGAAAAATGGTGTATCATAATAACGGGATAACATGGGCCACTCATCCTCCCGAACAACTGGTGCAAGCTGTTGCAAATCACCGATGAGCAACAATTGAACACCACCAAATGGCTGTGTGTTGCGGCGAATGCGGCGCAAAGTGGCATCCACAGCATCGAGTAAGTCGGCACGGACCATACTGATTTCATCTATCACAAGCAAGTCTAGACTACGAATCAGCCGCATCTTTTGCTTATTGATTGCAAAGGTATTGTTCTGAGGCATCTGCGCCCCCGGAAAGAAAGGAGCAAACGAGAGTTGAAAGAAAGAGTGGATGGTGACGCCTTCGGCATTGATGGCGGCAATGCCCGTGGGGGCAAGTACAACCATACGTTTGGGTTTATCCTGGCGTAAACGTCGCAAAAAGGTAGTCTTACCTGTTCCGGCCTTTCCGGTGAGGAAAAGATGGGTATCAGTTGTCTCTATAATCTGACGGGCAAGAGCTATCTGTGGATTATCTTGGGGCATGGGAAGGGATTTCATTCTAACAGAATCAGACAGACGAACGCATTTTGCATGCATCCGCCTGTCTGGCTATAGGGATCACATTGCCACAAAGGCAAAACTTCAATTGATTGAAAAAAACGGGAATCTAAAGGAAGATATTACGAATGAGCAGGAGTTGCAGGTCTGACTACGCGAACCGCACGTTTTATCTTTTTGCCCCGACGCTCGTGAAACATTCTTCTAGCAAACTTACGATCGGCACTCAGTACCTTGACAAGTTTGCGGGCACCAATCAGTTTCTCCAAACGCTTCGTGTATGACGTCTCGATGCGCAAGGACTTTTGATTGAAACGCTCTATCTCGTCTAATACACGAGCACATTCGCGGTCACTTGGATTGTGTGCCGCTGCTAAACGAAGTGCCTTGGCTTTCTGACGTTCGAGGATGTGTTGTTTCTCACGCATTTCGAAGAACACAGGGAAGAACTTCTGAGCTTCTTCCTTTGTCAAACCGGCTTCACGCGTAATAAACGTTGTGATTTCTCGAACAAACCGTTCCCGCTGACACCGTTCATTATGCTGATTGTCGTTTTTCTCCTTTTGATTGTTGTTCCAACCGTCCTGCCAATCTTTCTTTTGACTCGTAGCATGGGGCTGACAAACTTCTTCCTCTAAGCGGGGGCACTGCGCAGCGGTCACTGCTTCCAGAGGAAGAGAGAGACTGAAAGGCAGGATAAGCAGAAAGCGACAGAGAGAAAAAATCTTATTCATATTCGGAAGTATAATAGGTTACATCTGCATCGCCCGATGCCAACAGATAATCGTAAGCGATATCGGCTTCCTCCTTGGCTGTTTCTTCGGCTGTGAGCACAGTCGTATCATACGAAGCCGTAGAAGGAAGAATAACTTGCGTAAAAATCACAAAAAGCGCGGCTATGCTGGCGGCACCGATAAGCGGTATCCAACGCACAACGGGTAATTCGGGATGTACAACCGGACGAACAGTTTCTGCGCCAATACGTTGCATGAGCTCATCGGCAAAGCGAGTAAAATATCCTTCGGGCACAACGAAAGGATTGTGCGATGAAGGGGCGTGATGAATATCAAATGACTGCTTCATGGGAAAAGTTGTGAGGTTGAGGACATATAAAGTAGATTGAATGAGGTTTACAGCAAGAGAAGTACTGAAAGAGATTCATACGCTTTATGCTATACCTCGTAAATGATAGACTGAAAGGAGATCAAAGGGTTTAATCGTGCTCGTGAAAATAGGCTTCAATTTTCTTTACAGCAAAATGGTAAGAGGCCTTGAGTGCGCCCACGCTCGTGTCGAGCAACTGGCTCATCTCTTCATACTTCATTTCGTCAAAATACTTGAGATTGAAAACAATGCGCTGTTTCTCAGGAAGAGAAGCGATTGCCTGTTGTAAGAGGAGTTCAGTTTCATCGCCATCAAAATAAGGATCGCTCTCAAGCGTGCGCGCGGCTTCACCTGTATCGTCACTCAAGCTTTCAGTAGGATGTTGTCGCTGAAGCATGGTCAAACTTTCGTTGAGCGCAATGCGATACAGCCAGGTAGAGAGTTGACAATCTCCCCGGAAAGTATCCAAGGCTTGCCATGCCTTCATAAAGGTATTTTGCATGATGTCGTCAGCATCCTCATGATACTGAACAATGCGACGTATCTGCCCGTAAAGTCGGGGAGACAAGTCGCGCACCATGGCCGCAAACGCTTCCATACGAGTGGAAGGGTCGTGCAAACGTTCGATACTATAATCTGAGGAAGACATGAATGCAATACAAAATAGGAAAACAGACGCTTCGCAGGAAACCAGAATGAAAAGACTGGATTCACCACCAAGCGTCTGCCAGTTTAGATGCTAAAACGTAATAGCATGTTTCAAGCAATATACCATGAATTCGTTCGGTCATCGAATACAGCAAGCTGTATTTCAAAACAAGGCCTTACCAAATTAAGCGATGGATATTTTACGGGTTTGCTTTGCTACGCGGAGAATGTAGCACCCCTTACGCAAATTGAGGCTGATTGTCTTGTCTGCACTGTCGATGCGTACGGACAATACCTTCTTGCCTGTCACATCAAAAACCTCCAGGATTTCGCCTTGGGCATTCTGTAACTTAACAAGCTTTCCTTGTACAGTCATACGTACATCACCGACTTCCTCAGTCCAAGCATGTT
The DNA here is from genome assembly GCA_900541335.1 of uncultured Prevotella sp. Taxonomy (GTDB): domain Bacteria; phylum Bacteroidota; class Bacteroidia; order Bacteroidales; family Bacteroidaceae; genus Alloprevotella. The sequence goes on along the minus strand of UQJC01000080.1, from coordinate 786 downwards.
CTGCAGCCCCATAAGCACTGAGCGGCTCTAAACAAGGAGTCAAGGCAGAAACTTCAGCTGCAAAAAGGGAATGAACGGGAAGTTCGGGAGAAGCGAAAGCTACAGAAGGAACGACGGCGATCGCTGCAATCCCTAAGATGCGAAGTATTGTTTGCTTCATAATCATCAATTCAATACATTATCAATTGACACCGGAACCTGTAAACACGATGTATTTACCCACTCTATCTGATGAGGTATGCCATACATGAGGTTCTATTCGAAAACTGAATACTACCAGAAGAAGGCAGGTAAATCAGACAGATGCTTACAAACTGAAAGTAGGAAAAAGAGACACGAAATGACGTTTCACGCTGACAGTCTGAAAGTTTTGGTGTTTGCAAAAGTAGCTGATTTTGCGAACACAACAAATTCTGCCTCCCTTTTTTTGCTTCGGGCTTAAATCTTCGTACATTTGCGGCTCTTCTTGCTTAGGGGTGTACGCTCTTTTGGGCGTGCTGAGATCATACCCTCTGAACCTGCACCGGATCATGCCGGCGAAGGGAAGCGAATTTACATTGTCATTAGAGTGGAAGGTTGCCAACAGGAAAGTGTTTTCTGCTTTTGCCTTCTTTATATGGTGTGCTAATGGTTTCTCCCCAATGAGCATCGCATGGCTCGATGCTACCGCCAGGACGCAACAACACTGCTCTCCTCTCTTCCTTTTCTCCTCCCGATTCCAGGTTCACAGAGCATGGTCAAAATGCGAGTTCGTCCGCACCTCAGGCAAATAGACATTAATATAAC
>UQJC01000079.1 GCA_900541335.1 uncultured Prevotella sp. | reverse complement strand
TGTAGAGTATCTGATGTACGATTTTGTCGGCAGCGCGTTCGAAGGTCAGCCGTTCGATAAAAGCAGATGCGGCGAACGACTTGCCCGAACCACGGCCTCCTGTGATAAGGAAGATAAACTTCTTCTTGTCTTCGTAGAGCGGACGGTATATAGGGTGATTGCGTATCATTTTTTGAGGAAAAAACTTTCGTTGGCGGCTTCTTGCTTGTATCTTTGCAGCGAAGGTGAATGTAGAGCCACGATGTGTGGAACGGTGGCAGGTTTTTTATAAAACATTGATGAGCGATTCGACCTCGCCGCATTCACCTTCTTTTTATTTCATCGTATTTCTTCATATTGAATTCATCCATACTGGAAAGTTTGCTAGCTGTTACAAATACTACTCTGTCTTTCCGCTCTTTCCCGAACTTTAGATTATAATCAGGGTGGATGACAAACTTATTCCGTCCGTCCACATATACGAACGTCTTCTTTTCTTTGTCGTAAAAAAGTCTCATATGACTCCTTTTTCTCGGAAATTCCATAAGACTCTTCTCGCTTACAGCTATTCTTGCCGAAACCTTTCCCTCTCTCCTGGCGTGAGCTATTGATTGGGCAGATAGATATAGATTTCCGCTCGCTATCGTGATATTTTTCTCCTTGGCGTAATCTTTCATTCTCTTTTCAACGGCACCGACACTAAACGGGCGCGAACGAGAAAATCCGTAACGCTTTATTTCTTGCATTACTTTCTTGATTTTATCGTATGCAGAACGAGGATTACTAACAGCCGCTGTTCCGTATACATCTATACCCTCCGAGTTTGGCATATCTTATTCCAGTTCCAGCTCCTTCTTTATCCATGCTTCGATGTCAATGCCTTTGTCGGTATCCGTAGGAATATCTTCATTGAAGTCTTTCATTTCCACCTTACGCCATTCGGGGTCATGATGGAACAACCAAACCGAAAGGGCTTGCAGAGAAGGAGGCATTTCACTTTCCGTGGTCTGTATCTCAACTTCCCCCGTTTCGTTGCCGTCTCGGTCACGAATCTTACGATACGTGGTGTTGGTCAACTTCTTGCCACCTAAGGCCACACGGAGGAACGTAGCACGCACAGAAGCGTTGATTTTGCACCTCGCGCGCGTTAACACTTCGCCCATCTTGGGGAAGCGAGTCTTATTGGTCGAAAATGTAGAAGGATTAAGTCCGATAGCATTAGCTATCTCTGTGTCTGTAAGTCCATTCTTTGCAAAGCCCTCGATCATTGAAAGGAACTCTTCTCCTTCGTAGTTGAATTTAGGAGGGTGCCCTCCCCTCTTTGGATTTTCTTTCTTCTTCGTCATTATTCAATTCGTTCTACCTGGTTCTCGAATACCTCTCCCTTGATGAACTTCTGATTCTCATCATATCCAAAGCGACGCATGAATGCAGCCTTGGCTTCATACGTGTCAAAGGAGAGCATGACGTAAGCATTGAGGTCACGCGCGTTTTCCGCTGCCTCTTCGCGGACGTCTTTCTTTACTTGCATCATGTGAGCCTTGCGTTCTTCAAAGTCCTGCTCAGATTGCTTGGCTGCTTCGCGTTCTATTCTGCGCTCTTCCTTCTTTTGTTCGCGCTCTCCAGCAAGTGGTATGTCGATTTGCGCCAACTCGTCTGCGATGGAAGCTTCTTCTTCAGTTTGTAGAAGATAGTCTACTCCTATCATATTTAGGTCGGCATCTGTCAATCCTGCGTCTTTCCAATCGATATCTGGAACTATCTGCGCCAGTTTGTCATAATCCCAATAACCCTGCGCGTTAGGATTGTTCAGAAGAATATTCAGTTCCTTTTCTCCTTTCTCATCAACGTCTATAATACACGCTGGGAGTGCGTAGTCATTAGCAGGGTATTTATTTAACTCATCAAGTACAGAGATGCGCTGATGCCCTCCAACAAGGGTATAGCCTGTACGCTTGTTTACTACTACAGCCTCTACTAATCCGAACTTCTTTATTCCTCGTTTTAAATGCTTCTTGCCTTCATCCGTACAGCCTCTTGGGTTGTAATCTGATAGGCGAATTTGTGAACGGTTGAGCGTGGAAGTCTCGAACTTTATGTATTTGCTTAGTTCCATAGCTTTTATTGTAAATGCACGCGGACGAAAGGAACATAACCTCTCGTCCGCGTCGTTGATTATCCTTGGGGTACTTGAATCCAGTACTCAGGAGCAATATCTGCCTTCTCACTCTCACAGGCTACAGCCGTAACACCCAAGCCGAGATTGTGGTCTTGCTTGTCTGTCTTAGCCGTAATGTGCGCGTTGGAGAAAATTATGTAGTTACCTGTCTTCGTCTGTGCGATAATACACTTGAAGACTTCACCCTTGTATGCCGTCTTTTTCCAGCCGACGTCACTCTCCGTCTCTTGGATAACTTCACCACCTTGAAGAGCTGCCTTCGTAGCATAATCATATTCGCCCATTGTAAAGTTGATGGTACTCTTTCCTTCAGCGGTGCGTTCTCTGTAGTAAATCTCACCTGTTAGCTGGTTGACGTACTCCGTGACGCTCGGATCATCCTGTGTGAAGTTCCACGTGTCACCGTGAACGTTCTCAACCGCAGTAGCAGAGCTGAGAAGTGTGGTGACGTCCGCCATTTTGGTAATCGCCGTCTTCAACGGGTCGCAGTACCACAGCTTGAGGATGCCGATAAATGGAATTGCCTTTGTTGCCATAGTCTATGTTAGTACGTTAAATTGCAATTTAATGTTGATGTAGTGATACCCTTCCTGTTTTTCTAGCCCACGTGATTCGATGTCGTAGTCATAATAAGAGCCGTTATACTTTCCTACTCCAATATTCTCAAAAAACAGGCATGCCGCACGTTCCATTTCTTGCAGTCGGACGAGGTCAGGTTCTCCATGAAAGTCAGGAACGCAGAGGTTTACCTCTACAAAGCCCTTGTCCCAGTGTTTCTCTCTGCTTCGTCCATGAACGTGAACAACGATGCGTTCTGTCATCTTACCTATTGGAGCATTTTGAAATACTTGGTCTGTTATGCCTATCGCCTTGCAATCATCGACCACAATGTTTGCCACATCAGTATAGAGTATCATTCCTTGTTAAGAATACGGTGCGCTAAAAGCGCGCCTTCGTTAGCTACATTCGCTCCTCTTGATTCCACATTGCTGGCGTATTCAGCTGAGTTACCTATCGTGAGCCCGCTATCGTCTACTTTGTAGAAGTTGGACGCACGGAGGTGACCTGTTTTGTCGCGATAGCCTGTACTTTTACGGTTTATCCTTACGGCTTCTTCGCCTGCCTCGCGTTCTGCCTCGTATACTTCCTCAGTAGCTTGTAAAAGATAGTCGTGGATATCAGAGAAATCGTATTTCATTAGATGTAAAAACTCATATAGCGCAAGTATTCAGCTGTTCGTAATGCCTCTACATACCCTTCACCCTTCACGCTGCCATCTGCACGAGTTACTCGCACAAGCTCTCCACCTTTGATTGGATGAAGCTCTGCTGTTACCTTGATACGCTGTACAATGGTTTTCCGATCGGAGGAATTTAGGTCTCCTGTTGTCTCTAGGTCAGCACGGCATTTACAGATTTTTTCCCATCTCCCCTCTCCGCTTTCAGGACGTGTAAGACGTCCATATTCATCACGCTCGGTTTTTTCTACCCAACGCTCCAAAGTGTGTGGCGCATAAAGCATAAGCTTAGAGATTGAAGTGCATGAAAGTAGCTGTGTTGATCCCTGCTGCTGTTAATACCTCTTTGTCTGGTTTAACTCCCTCTTTACGGCATAGATAAGCGTAATACTTCCCGATACCTTCGAAGTCCCATGAAACAGAGAAGCCATTTTCATTGACACTCGTTTGACGGGGAAGGAGTATTAACCTTTCCAAAAGTGGAATCATAGCCTTTCGTACTTCTGTTCCATTAACGCTTGGGAGATATACCTCATCGAGGCTCACCCCTTCAATATCCGCTAAGGTAGCATCCGTAACACCAAACGCTATGAGCTGCCCAGTTATGTAATCGCGAACGGTCATTTCTGAGCCTTCTTGGAGGCAGGCTTTTTAGTATTTTCCTTCGGCTCTTCGTCGACCTTATCCTCAGTACCTTCCTTCGGCTCTTCGTCGACCTTATCCTCAGTACCTTCCTTCGGCTCTTCGTCAGGTACAAGCTCAATATATTCTCTTTCAAGAAGGTCGCGGATGCGGTCTTCCTCATCGCTAACGAAGTCCTCTCCTACTGAATGGACTTGAGAGAGGTCATACTTGTCATTGAATGCGTAAATCACCTTATACTTCATCGTTCATAGTTTTTTGAAGGGAAGGGGAGACGGCTTTTATCTCGCCGCCCCTTCTCTTATGTTAGCCTTCAGCTTGAGTACTATCGAACTGGTAGATTTGGTCTACGTTATTAATGATAGGAACAACACGAGCCTGTGACGCTGTGATTTCTCGCAGAGGGTCAGTCAGGGAATAACGTGAAGCAAGAATGTATTCATCGGCTGCCTGATATGCCACACCTTCCACCGGGCGATTTGTCTCGGCAAGGTCTGCATAAACCATCTTTCCAACAACGTTGTCACAAGTGAAGATACCAATACCAGACTTCCACGGAGAGTGCTTCTTCTGTACGCCATTCAACTCCGTGCGAACCTTACGAGATACGCGGTGAAGAGTGCAGCCAAACTGTGTCATGAAGACAGTAGCCAACTGGTCGAAACCAAGCACGGGAGCCTGAGCTGAGCCATTATATCCCAACGTGAAGGCATAGGCAGCACGAACACCATTGTTCTTATAAAGGGCGCGGAGAAATGCATCATCTGCATAACAATCGGTGATAACATTCTGGTCTTCCTCTGCCTTGTCGAATACACGACGAAGGTCACCCATGGCATCCGTAGTAGCATCCTCTGACCACTTCTTAAGGTGGCAAGAGAACTGGTTCTCCTTTAAGAAGCCATAACTCAGACGGACACCCGTACCAGTAGAGTTACCCGAAAGGGCTACACCGCTGGAGAGACCAGATAGGAACATATCCTCCATACGCTCATAGATACCCTCGATAACACGGCGAACATCATTGAACATAGCACGCATTACCTGCTCCATCGGCTTTCCTTGGGCAATCATAGCGTCAATATCGCTGATTTGCTTCTCTGAAAGTACGCACTTCATACCCATCTTGGGAATATCGCCATGTGCAACCTCAATGGTATCACGGCTCTTGAGGGGTAATTCAGTGTCGAGAGCTACAACATCCGCTGCGACACGCGTATATTGACCCAATACGCTTGCCCAACGACCATCCGCAGAATACTCAGGTTCGAGCATTTCGCGATAGAGATAGGGGAGCTGATTGGTACGCTTCTCATTGAGCTTTTCTACCACCGAAACAACAAGCTTCGGGAAGAATCGCTTTACATAGTCATAATAAATAGATTTCGTCATTATTTAGCCTCCTCGTCTTTTACTTGTTCAATTAAGGGCATGGCAGCAGCAAAATCTGCTGGGAGTTCGTAGGGCAAAGCTGCTACGTTAATTTGTCCGTGAGTCATGATGGATGCCGCAGGGTTATCCTTTGCAACTGTACGGTAGAGAATGCCCACGTAAACATCCTGTTCATCCTTCGTATCGTACTTATAAGAAACTCCTTCATCCTCCGTCTTCAGTTTGAGAGGCTTGTAGCTGTTGCTCGTCTTGTTGAAGACGATTACTTGACCAGCCTGTACGGTGTCAAGCGGATATTTGTCCATGTCAAGAGTACGACCTCCAGCAATGCC
>UQJC01000078.1 GCA_900541335.1 uncultured Prevotella sp. | reverse complement strand
TGAGGAAATGGGACTTTGGGGTTCGGGAATCGTAGTATTCCTCTACATTATCCTTCTGTTCCGAGCCGGACGTATATCGAGCCGTTGCGAGCGTAATTTTCCACCCTTCCTCATTATGGGACTCACCCTCCTCTTGGTGTCGCAGGCCTTGCTCAACATGATGGTTGCTGTGGGGCTTTTCCCCGTAACGGGTCAGCCCTTGCCGCTCATCAGTCGAGGCGGTACCTCAACCTTGATCAACTGTGTCTACATCGGTATGATATTGAGCGTAAGTCGGTATGCCAAGCAAGTAAGCGAAGCACAACATACCCAGTTTGATGGTTCGATGGAAGACATCAAGCACGAGTAGCATCTCATCTGTGTGATGCTTCTTTAAACAGCAGATGCTGGAAAGGCAGGTCATGTGACTTGCATTTCCAGCATCTGTTTGTTTGACGGGCTTGTATGAACCTCTTTATTCCACTCCCCGAATGAGTAAAGTGTAAGTTTCTACAGCTTGGCGCAATTCCGACAGGCAGATGTATTCGTCAGCCGTGTGCGAGCGGGCAGAATCACCCGGTCCTAACTTGAAAGAAGGAAAGGGCATCAGGGCTTGGTCACTAAGGGTTGGCGAACCGAAGGGTTGTAACCCAAGAGCGAGGGCGCGCTTAACAAGGGGATGGTTCGTCGCTATGCGGGAAGACGAGAGACGGGTGGAGCGGGGGTGGACTTCGCAACCGACTTGTGCCTGGATGAGCGTCAGCAGTTCGGGATTTGTGTAGCATTCGTTCGAACGCACATCGACCACGAAGGAACAACGATCGGGAACGACGTTGTGCTGGCTTCCCGCTTCAATCATCGTCACGCTCATTTTGACTTCGCCCAAAAAGGGAGAAACCTTTGGAAAGCGATACGTGCGAAACCACTCGATATCGGTCAAAGCCTGGTAGATGGCATTCACCCCCTCGTGGCGTGCTGCGTGTCCCGAAATGCCGTAAGCCATACAGTCCAGAACCATCAATCCTTTTTCAGCGAGTGCGGGTTGAAGTAGAGTCGGTTCACCCACGATGGCTACATCTATCGGAGGTAGAAGCGGAAGTACAGCTTCGATGCCGTCCTTTCCTGAAACTTCCTCTTCGGCAGAGGCAAGAAAAACTAGACGATAGGGGAGGCGTTCGTGGCGTAAAGCCAGGAAAACCTGCATCAATGTAACCAATCCGCCGCCGCAGTCATTGCTTCCTAAGCCATAGAGACGGTCACCCTCGTAAGTGGGAGTGAACGGATCGTGTTGCCAGCCCGAAGCAGGCTTGACAGTGTCTATGTGCGCGTTGAGTAAGAGAGTTGGAATCGGAAGGTCGGTGGAAAGTGCGGTTGCTGAGTCTGTTGCGTCGGACAAATCCTGAATACACCATATATTATTGCCGTGTCGTTGAGGCACAGCTCCCTGTTGGCGGAGGTAAGTTTCAAGAAAGTCGGCCGCCTCGTTTTCGTGGCGACTGAGCGAAGGAATGCGGATGAGCTGTTCGAGGCAATCGGCCGCCTCGCGAGCCATTCGGTCATAAGAAGTGAGTTGCATGAGCCAAAAGATGAAATGGAACATCGTATTTGTCGGCACAAATGTACGTCAAAGGCGTAGGATTTAAACGGTAGGGAAACGTCTAATTTGTAGGTTAGCTATCTTCCCTGCGCCCCGCATTCTGATTGAATCAAGGCTGAATAATTCGGAAAGATAGCCGAAATGTGTTTCGGTTCGCCAAAAAGAGATACCTTTGCGAAGAGTGTTTCTACGTCCATCGAGTGTAACAGCTGTTTTTTCCCCGGTTGAACGGAGCGTGGAAATTCATACCATTAGGAGCATACTTATCCTACAAAACATCCTTTCTTATGCAAAACATTTGTCACCTGTCGAAGTTGATATTTGAGCAAGCTAAGCGCTACGGTGAACGTACCGCCTTGCGTTATCGCGATTATGATGTCAACCAGTGGATTCCAATCTCTTGGAATCAGTTCGCTTCCAAAGTTAAGAAGGTGTCCTACGCATTGCTTCGCCTGGGAGTGAAGCCGCAGGAGAATATCGCTGTCTTTTCTCAAAATAAGCCCGAAACGCTTTTCGTTGATTTTGGTGCTTACGGTATTCGTGCTGTTTCCATTCCTTTCTATGCGACCAGCAGTGGAGCGCAAGTAACCTATATGCTCAATGACGCCAAGATTCGCTATCTCTTTGTGGGCGAACAGTTGCAATACGACGTGGCTTTCAGTGTGTTGCAGGTAGCGCGTACGCTTGAGCGTATTATCATTTTCGATCCGAAGGTGAAGAAGCATCCTAACGATCATCTCTCGGTGTATTTTGACGACTTCCTCAGCGAAGAGCGCCCCGATGCACAGATTGAGGAAGAATACAACAAGCGCATGGCAGAGGCCAATTACGAAGACCTCTGTAATATCCTTTATACCAGCGGTACGACCGGGCAAAGCAAGGGCGTGATGCTGACTTATGGACAGTATAATGAGGGACTGCGAGTAAACGATGCCGTTTTGCCGCTGTCAGAGAACGATGTTTTCCTCAATTTCCTGCCCTTTACTCATGTCTTTGAGCGTGCTTGGTGTTATCTCGGACTCTCTGAAGGAGCAGAGCAGTGCATCAACTTGCGTCCAGCTGATGTGCTTCAATCTTTACAGGAGGTTCACCCTACTTGTATGTCGTCTGTTCCCCGCTTTTGGGAGAAAGTGTACCAAGCCGTATTGGAGAAGATGGAGCACGGTTCCTTTATGGAGCGTAAGCTAATTCGGGAAGCGCTTGAAGTCGGTTCGCGTTATTGGAACAAATATCAGTCGCAGTGCAAACCGGCACCTTTGGCTTTGAAATTACAATATAAGTTGTACGACAAGACCATCATCCGTGTGTTGCGCAAGACGCTTGGACTTGAGCGTGCCAACTTCTTCCCTACAGCCGGAGCCGCAGTATCACCTGATGTAGAACGCTTCGTGCATGCCGCAGGGTTGAACATGATATGTGGCTATGGCTTGACAGAAAGTTTGGCTACGGTATCCTGTGACCACATGGACAAGCCCGTGACATTGGGTTCGGTCGGTAGACTGATTGAGGGCATTGAAATAAAGTTTGGTGAGAACGACGAGGTGTTGCTCCGTGGCAAAACCATTACACCGGGTTATTATCTCCGCGAAAGCGAAACCAAGGAAGCAATTGACGCTGAAGGATGGTTTCATACGGGAGATGCTGGCTACATGAAGAATGGTGAACTCTTCTTGCGTGAACGTATCAAGGATCTCTTCAAAACTTCCAATGGTAAATACATTGCTCCGCAGATGATTGAGTCGAAACTCGTGCTTGATAAGTTCTTCGACCAGGCTGTGGTCGTAGCCAACGAGCGTAAATTCGTGAGTGCGTTGGTGGTGCCTGATTATAAAGTATTGGAGGCCTATGCCAAAGAGCATGCCATCGCTTTTCAATCGCGTGAGGAACTTTGCAACCATCCGGCAATTAATAAACTCTATACCGAGCGCATTGATACGCTGCAGCAAGACTTGGCACCCTACGAAAAGATTAAGCGCTTTATCTTGTTGCCCGATGCATTCACGATGGCTAATGGTGAGTTAACCAATACGCTGAAGGTGCGCCGCCGCGTGGTCTACGAACACTACGCCGCTCAGATTGATAAGATCTATGCTGACGCGGAAGCGGGTAAATAATATAATACGAAAATTCCTACAACTTAGATGATTACTTCTGATCAACTGAAGGATGCCCAAGAGCGTGTAGACTCGCTTTACCGCTACCTGGATATCGAAGCAAAGACGATGCAACTCGAAGAGGAACAGTTGCGTACGCAAGACCCCGGATTCTGGGACGACGCCAAGCGGGCGGAGGAACAGATGAAGAAGGTGAAAGGCATCGAGAAATGGATTGAAGGCTATAAGCATGTGAAACTGTTGGTGGATGAACTTGCCTTGGCTTTTGACTTCTATAAAGACGAAATGGTGACCGAAGAAGAGGTGGACGACACCTATGCACGGACGATTGATGCCATCGAAGAACTCGAATTGCGCAACATGCTTCGCCAAGAGGAAGACTCAATGGACTGTGTGCTCAAGATTAACTCGGGAGCTGGCGGCACTGAGAGTCAGGATTGGGCTTCGATGCTTATGCGTATGTACATGCGTTATGCCGAAGCGCACGGCTATAAATGTACCATCTCTCATTTGCAGGATGGAGACGAAGCGGGTATCAAGACGGTTACCATGGAAATCGAAGGAGACGATGCATATGGTTATCTGAAAAGTGAAAATGGTGTACACCGCTTGGTGCGTGTATCGCCATACAATGCACAAGGTAAGCGTATGACTTCCTTTGCTTCGGTCTTTGTTACTCCGCTTGTAGACGATACGATTGAGGTCTATGTCGATCCGTCCAAAATTTCATGGGACTTGTTCCGTTCAGGTGGTGCCGGTGGTCAGAATGTCAATAAGGTAGAGACGGGTGTTCGCCTTCGTTACCAATATAAAGATCCGGATACGGGCGAAGAGGAAGAAATCCTGATTGAAAACACGGAGAGCCGTAAGCAGCTCGAGAATCGTGAAAATGCGATGCGTCTGTTGCGTTCTCAACTTTATGATCGTGCCTTGCAAAAACGCAAGGCGGCTCAAGCTAAAATTGAGGCAGGCAAGAAGAAAATCGAGTGGGGAAGTCAGATTCGTAGTTACGTCTTTGATGACCGCCGTGTGAAGGACCATCGTACCGGATTTCAAACCAGCGATGTTGGTGGCGTGATGGATGGTAAACTTGATGGCTTCATCAAGGCCTACTTAATGGAATTCTCAGATAAGGAAAACGAATAATCACTTACTAGCCTTGAACGATGTTGTCGGCAGGGAGATAGAGGAAGGAGGAGTCGCATCGATTTCCATGCTTCTGCATTTCTTGAACTGGCAGTTTGTATAAAAGGTTGGGACATAATAATCTAATTGTCATGAATCAAAAAAGAGAACTTAAAAAACGTGCTCGTGAGGCAAGAGAAGCCCGTCAAGCCAACCGAGTGATTAACGGTATCTTCATTGCACTGATTCTCCTGATGGTGCTTGCATTGATAGCTTACTATCTGTTGCAATAACCATTTTAGGAAAAGGTTTACCCCGCCACGATGCTTTCCTTTGTGGGACGCATTGTTGTGCGGGGTTCTTTTATACTTTACACTGATTTACATGATATAATTATGGCCATCGAAATAGAACGCAAGTTTTTGGTTACAGGTGACTACAAGTCGCTTGCTACTTCTCATAGTCGTATTGTTCAAGGTTACATCTGCAGTGCTAAAGGGCGTACCGTGCGGGTGCGTATTCGTGACAAGCAGGGGTATCTGACCATCAAGGGACCTTCGCTCAATGGGGGACTTTCGCGCTATGAGTTTGAAAAGGAAATTACACTGGATGAGGCGTTGTCATTGCTTCGTCTTTGTGAACCTGGAATCGTGGATAAAGTCCGTTGGTTGGTACCTGCTGGCAAGCATACCTTTGAGGTCGATGAATTCTTTGGGGAAAACGAAGGATTGGTTGTGGCAGAAGTGGAGCTGGCAGGTGAGGACGAAGTGTTCGAACGTCTGCCCTTCTTAGGTGAAGAAGTGACGGGCGACCGCAAGTATTATAATTCCTCGCTCCGCATTCATCCCTACAAAAAATGGGAAGAGTCAACCCAACTCGCCACGAACCCAAACAACGAAAAACGATGAAGCACGCACTACGATTGATACGGAGCCGTTGCGATCGTACGCATTCGTCACTTAACCGAAACGAGTCTTGCATGAATCGACCATTCGTTCTTGCGCGTAGTGATTCTTGGCAATAGTGACTAAGTGGTTCATCTGCGACCAACGAATGTACATTTGTATATTATTACTGTCCGATAAAAGTCCAATACAGTAATAAAGTATGACTCGAACGCTTA
>UQJC01000077.1 GCA_900541335.1 uncultured Prevotella sp. | reverse complement strand
GGTAGCCGCCTTCTTTATTCCAGCCTCCTTCAGAGAAATCTGAGGGAGGCTTTTTCTTTATCCCTATTTCTTGGTTTGGTTCGTGCGAATGGGAAGGCGCAGATATAGAACGGGCGGAACCATCTTCCTCATCCGTACTTCTTCGTGTTTCATTGTTGTCTAATCTTGCATTCTCCTTGTTATAGTTCGGTTTGTGTGAGCTTTCGGGGTTTTTCTGTAATTTTGTCTCGTCATTGATTTATTGACGTGTAAGAAGGTTGCCTTCTAACGCGTGATATTCTTTGTGCTTTCAAATCCTTGTCAGTTATGTCTCAAACATTCGAACAGTCCCAACAATTACAGCAAACACAAATGCTTACCGCCTTTCAGATAGAGGTGGCTAAGTTGATGGAGCTTCCCATCAACGAGTTGGCTGTACGTGTTCAAGACGAATTGACGGAGAATGCTGCATTAGAAGAAGCTGATCAGGACTTGGATTTCTCTAAAAATGATTTGGATGACAATCCGTCTGACGATGAATCCGCTTCGGCTGAAGACCGTACCAATACAGACGCGGATAATATGGTAGATGGTTTCGAAGATGAAGCCAGTGAGCAGGGGAGTGATTCTTCTGACAATAACTCCTTTGAGGAGAATGAAAGTTATGGTGTTGAAGCAGATGCCATGGGCGATTATTTCTCGGATGACGATGTACCAGACTACTTGCAGCAACGTGCCGAGGAACAACGAGAGCGCAATGAGAATTTCTGCTATTCAGGTACCAGTGTATCTTTTTATGAGGATTTACAAAGTCAATTAGCGGAACATAACCTGACGGATCATGAATCCCAAGTCATGGAATACTTAATTGGTTCATTGGATACAGATGGTTTTTTGCGCAAAGATCTCGATTCATTGGTTGACGAGTTGGCTATTTATCATGGCATCCCGTCTGATAACGCTGAGCTTCGTCGTTTGCTGGATATTCTCCAACATCTTGATCCCAAAGGATTGGGAGCGAGTACATTACAAGAGTGTTTGCTGATTCAGTTGAACGATATCAAGCCGCAAACTCGCTACATACATTATGCGGTTGAAATTGTACAGCGTTTCTTTAAAGAATTCGCTGCCCATCAGTGGGACTTCATCAAACAACGCTTGGGGATTACTGACGAGGACTTTTCTCATGTTCGACATGTGCTTACGCATCTTAATCCTTTACCAGGCACTGCGCTATCCGATAGCGCGTCTATGTCCTCACCTGTTTTGATTCCAGATGTAATGGTTTTCGTTACGGATGATGGAGCGCTTGATATCAGCTTGAACAATGGCGATATTCCTGAATTGCGTATCAGTCCTGCATTTCGCGATACGTTGAAGCAATATGGCGGTGATAAACCAGGACTTTCGCGCAGCCAGCGCGATGCGTTTGTTTATGCCAAACAAAAGGTCGATTCTGCCCGCCAGTTCTTGCAAATGTTGCAGCGTCGTCAGCAAATCATTTTACAAGTTACGCGTCAGGTTGTTGATGTTCAACGCGATTTCTTCCTCAATGAGGATGATGAGACCTGTTTGAAACCTTTGACTGTAAGAGAAGTATCTCGTCATATAGGTTGGAGTGAATCAGTCGTTTCACGCGTTTCCAATACCAAGTATTTGCAGACAGCACACAATATCTATCCGTTTAAGTACTTCTTCTCTCGTTCTGTAAGTGCCCAGGCCGAGGGCGATGATCTTACTTCCCGACGCATACGCATTGCATTGCAAGATATACTGTCCAAAGAGAATCCAGCATCCCCTTATTCTGACGAGCAGTTAGCTAGTTTATTGGAACAAGCTGGTTTTCAGGTCGCTCGTCGAACGGTAGCCAAATATCGGGATATATTGAGTGTACCTACGGCGCGTACGCGAAGGGAAATGTATCGCAATGGTGAGAATCCCTTGTCCTTTTAGTAGCATCCTGTAGGGTGTTGATGTCATCCCTGGTTAGTTGTAATATAAACTGTTAGAATACGATGAGCGAATTTGTAGATCAGCCTCCCCAAGTGGATACGAGTAAGCAAACCGGTTGGTTAGTGCTCACGGCGCAGGTAATTTCTTTGGTATTTTCTCCTTTCTACCTGTCGGTTGTAGCTTTTGTCGCTTTGTTTTTGTTCAGTTACCTGAACCTTCTGCCTTGGACTACCAAGTTGATTCTAACCTTGATAGTCTACTTTTTCACCATATTGCTTCCGCATTTCAGTATCTACCTATACCGAAAGCTCAACGGTTGGACGCGGCACGAGTTGGGTATGCGTGAGCGTCGCTATGTGCCCTACATATTAAGTATCATCAGCCATTTCGCTTTATTTTATTTGTTTTATCGCCTTCACATGCCGCGTTTCACGTTAGGTGTGATTGTTGGAGCCCTTTCTATTCAGATAGTTTGCGCGTTTGTCAATGGCTTCTTGAAAGTCAGTACCCATGCGGCCGCATCGGGAGGCGTGATCGGTGCGTTGATGGCATTTTCCATTCGTTTTTCTTTTGATCCTACCGCTTGGCTCAGTTTGGTAATCTTGTTATGCGGTATGGTTTGTACAGCCCGTTTGATTCTTCGTCAACACACCCTTCCCGAAGTGGGTTGGGGAGTTGTAATCGGAATTCTATGCGGTTATTTCAGTATACAATTCATCTAACTCTCTTACGGGGAGGATGCTGCCCCAAAGACATAGAAGCAGCATCCTCTTTTCCGTAAATAAACACCTCATAAAATTATGACCCCCATTGTAAGCATTATTATGGGCAGTACGTCTGATCTCCCCGTTATGGAGAAAGCTGCCAAGTTCCTGGAAGAAATGGAAATTCCTTTTGAAATGAATGCCTTGTCTGCTCACCGTACTCCAGCAGAGGTGGAAGACTTTGCTCGTCAGGCAAAAGCCCGTGGCTTGCGCGTTATCATTGCTGGTGCAGGCATGGCAGCCGCTCTTCCTGGCGTAATTGCGGCAGGAACAACCCTTCCCGTTATCGGTGTACCCATTAAGGGAATGCTTGATGGCTTGGATGCAATGCTTTCCATCATTCAGATGCCTCCCGGTATTCCTGTTGCAACTGTTGGAGTAAACGGTGCACAGAATGCTGCTATTTTGGCTGCTGAAATGTTAGCTTTGAGTGATGAAGCATTGGCCGAAAAGCTGGTGGCATACAAAGAAGGTTTGAAGACGAAAATCGTAAAAGCGAACGAAGAGCTTGCTACGGTAAAGTATCGTTTTAAAACCAACTAAATCTGTATTTCATGATAGACCTGTTCAACTATAATCCGCGTAAATCGCATCAGGTGGCAATAGGTAATCGCCCTTTAGGGGGCGATCAGCCTTTGCGCATTCAGAGTATGACCACAGCTCCGACTACTGATACGGAAGCTTGTGTCAAACAGTGTATTGCCATCTTTGATGCGGGAGCTGACTATGTGCGTCTGACCACTCAAGGCACACGCGAGGCAGAAAACCTACGTTCGATTCAAGAAGCACTCCATAAAGCTGGTTATGATCGTCCGCTGGTAGCCGATGTGCATTTCAATCCTGTCGTAGCCGATGTAGCGGCAGGCATAGTCGAAAAGGTGCGTATCAATCCGGGCAATTATGTAGATCCTGCTCGTCAGTTTAAACATTTGGAATATACGGACGAGGAGTATGCGGCTGAATTGGAACGCCTAGAAGCTCGTTTTAAGCAACTTTTGGCCATCTGTAAGGAGCATCATACGGCTTTGCGCATTGGTGTAAACCATGGTTCGCTTTCCGATCGAATCATGTGTCGTTATGGCGATACCCCCGAAGGCATCGTCGAAAGTTGTATGGAATTCCTTCGCGTTTGTGTGCGTGAGAATTTTATGGACGTGGTTATTTCCATTAAAGCATCCAATACGCAGGTAATGGTGCGTACGGTTCGTTTACTTTGCCAGGTGATGGAGCAGGAGAAGATGGATTTTCCTCTTCATCTGGGTGTAACCGAAGCTGGAGAAGGAGAAGACGGCCGTATTAAAAGTGCGGTGGGAATTGGTGCCCTTTTGGCAGATGGTATTGGAGATACCTTGCGTGTCAGTCTCAGTGAAAACCCAGAAGTTGAGATTCCTGTAGCCTATAAACTCGCATCTTATGTCGTGAAGCGTGCGGGGCATCCTGCTATTCCCGCCCAATGGTGTGCGGCGTTTGACTATGTGCGCCCTATGCGACGTCCGACCCATCCTGTGCACAACATCGGTGGAACACACGTTCCGGTAGTTATTTCTCCGAGAATGACCGACCCGACCGCTCCCGTGCAGAATCCGTTACTAAAGCCTGACTATTTCTATGTAGGAACGAATCTGCCCGCAGCGGCCGATCGAGTGGAAGGTGTCGAATATTTGGTCGATGCACCTGCATGGCAAGGAGAAGCGGGTACTTATCCTGTATTTACTAAGCAATGGCTGATGATGATACCTGCTTGTCAAGCGAAGGTGAAGTTTCTCTTCCTTACCTATCTTGATTTAGACGAGGAAGTAAAAGCCCTGTTACGTACGGATTCTCAAATCGTCATCATAGCCCAGTCTAATCATCCGAACCGATTGGGTGAACAACGTGCTTTAGTACATGAACTGTGGCGAGAAAACTTAACAGTCCCCGTAGTATTCTTCCAACAGTATCAGTTAGGTGAATCTCAAAAGGAGGAGTTCCAACTCTATGCTGCGGCCGATATGGGTGCTTTAATGTTCGATGGATTGACCGATGGTATCTTCCTTTTCAATCAGCAGCCCGAAGGTATGCGTCCTTTGGCCAAGTCAGTAGAAGAGGCTACCGCCTTTGCCATCTTGCAAGCAGCTCGCCTTCGAACGTCCAAAACCGAATACATTAGTTGTCCTGGATGTGGTCGTACACTTTACGACCTTCCTGGTACGATAGCTCGTATCAAAGCGGCCACAGCCCACCTCACAGGCTTGAAAATAGGCATCATGGGGTGCATTGTCAATGGTCCAGGCGAAATGGCCGATGCAGACTATGGGTATGTTGGTGCCGCTCGTGGCAAAGTAAGCCTGTATCGCGGCAAAGTATGTGTGGAGAAGAACATTCCCACCGAAGAGGCGGTTGATAAACTCTTGGCCTTGATTGAAAACGACCGAAAGGCATCCGCTCAAGCATAAAAAACTGGCATGTGCCAATATCAAATCCCTAGAATAAACGAAGCTAAGAGGATAGCCTCGTGATGATAGATGTCAAGTATCAAGGTATTTTTAACGGGAAAAAGCCTGTCTAGGGTTGACAAACGCACGATTAAATGGAGAAGGCGTGTACAAAATGCAAACACGAGATACCTTCTTCTCAATAAAACTCCTAAACTTTCGCAGAGGTACGGAAATAAATAGCGCGGAAGCGCGTGCATTGCATCAACTTTTTCGTACTTTTGCCGTGGTTTAAAAGGGGTCGTTCAGGCGATCCTCAGACCAAAAACGCAAACTCATTTTATTCTTAAAATCATAAGTCATTATGGCAACATTAGATTTATCCAAGTACGGTATTACCGGTGTTACCGAGATTGTACACAATCCTTCTTACGAACAACTCTTTGAGGAAGAAACCAAGGCTGGTTTGGAAGGCTTCGAAGTAGGTCAGAACACTGAGCTCAATGCCGTAAACGTGATGACCGGTATCTACACGGGTCGTTCTCCTAAGGACAAGTTTATCGTAATGGACGAACAGTCTAAGGACACGGTATGGTGGACTAGCGATGAATACAAGAACGACAACAAGCCTGCTTCAGAAGCTGCTTGGGCTGCTGTTAAGGAAATCGCTCAGAAGGAACTTTCTGGCAAGCGTCTTTTCGTAGTAGACGGTTTCTGTGGTGCCAACAAGGAAACTCGCATGGCTGTGCGCTTCATCATGGAAGTTGCTTGGCAGGCTCATTTCGTAACGAACATGTTCATCCGTCCGACGGAGGAAGAACTCGCTTCTTTCGAACCTGACTTCATCGTTTACAACGCTTCTAAGGCTAAGGTTGAGAACTACAAGGAACTCGGCTTGAACT
>UQJC01000076.1 GCA_900541335.1 uncultured Prevotella sp. | reverse complement strand
ACGTGTGAGTTGAGGCTTCGGGTTCCTTTTTCACCAAAGAGTTTGAGGTTTAGGTTACGGCGTATGTTGGAGATACGTTGCTTGCTCAGCCCTAAAAGATTGGTTATTTCGAAGGGGGGGAAGTCCAGTCTAATCAAGGACGGAGATAAACGTACTTGGACAAATGGAGAGACAGAGGAGGATCAGCGGAACTGGAACTTGCGTAAAATCAATGTACCCATACTTTCTCTGCCGGCAATGACATAGCCCGTCAGCATCGTGTGTCCGTCTTTCGGGCTGGGAGGAGCTGCAGAAGGAGCTTGCAGACAATATACCCGATAATTCCCTTCCTGCCAGATAGAATCAATGCGGAAGGACAAATTGCCGACGGAGGTTTGTACTATATGGAGGCTGTCACCGGGAGAATAAGAGCCGGTGTCGGTCAGGGGAATCCACGCGGTGCAGCCGTTCTTCGTACCACAGAGAGTAACCGGTAATTTGACACGCACCGTATAGTGCGTGGCCATCCATCCAATGCCCGACAACATCAGCGCGAGGATGCAGAACACACCGTAACGAATGAGAAAATGCTTCATGAATGTAAACACAGGAGAAACCTTCCAAAGAAGGTCAGGTGGATGAAAATAAGAACCGCTGACAGCCCCGTCCAGCTTGTCCACAGCCGGAGCGGAGCCGCGTATGGCGGCAAGTTTTTTATTCTGCCAGTTCCAACTGGTTTTGTATCAGTTCAAAGTAATATCCCCGCTGACTGACCAGCGGGGCGTGCGTGCCTTGCTCAACGACCTTTCCCCGGCGCAGGACAATGATGTGGTCGGCATGACGTACGGTCGAGAGGCGGTGAGCAATCACGATACGCGTGCGGTCGTTGAACTTCTGCTCCAGTGCCTCTGTGATGCGCCTTTCGTTCTCGGCATCAAGCGAGGACGTGGCTTCGTCGAGCAGGAGGTATTGCGGATTCTTGTAGATGGCGCGGGCTATCATGATGCGCTGTTTCTCGCCGCCGCTCACCCCGATGCCTTCACTGCCTACCTTGGTGTAAAGTCCTAGCGGCTGTTTGTTGAGATAGCCATCCAGACAGGCCATGCGGACGGCTTCCTCCAGTCGTGCCTCGTCTTCGGGTTCCCCCAGACAGATGTTGCGCAGGATGGTGTCGGAGAAGAGGAAGTTGTCCTGCATCACGATGCCGCTTGCCTTGCGGATAGACTTGGCGGTGCAGACCTCTGACGGGGCGTTGCCCCAGCGTATTTCGCCCGAGGTAGGAGCATAAAACTTCAGCAAGAGTTTCATCAGTGTAGTTTTGCCGCTGCCGCTTTCCCCTACGATTGCCGTCATCTTTCCTGCGGGAACCGTGAAACTGACGTCCGAAAGTGCCGGAGTTCCCAGGCTTCCTGTGTACGAAAAGGTCAGATGGCGCACTTCAATGTCGAGCGGACGGTTGGCAGGCACATCTTCCTGCTGAGAGCCGTCTTCATCGGCACAGAGGTGTACCTCCTCGGAACGTTCAAGACTGATACGTGCGTCCTGAAACTGCTGCAGGAAGCCGATCAGCTGCGAAAGCGGCGCACTGACTTGACCGATGAGGGTAGAAATACTCATCATCATGCCCAACGTGAGGTTGCCGTTGACCACTTCGGCGGCAATCCAGCAGGTAATAAAGATGTTGCGCAGCTGGCCGATAAAGGTAAAGCCCGTCTGCTGTATTTGTCCGAGCTTGAGTGCCTTCTGGCTCATGGCGTATTGCCTTTCCTGCAGGTCGCGCCATTCCTGCAGCTTATAATCATCGAAGGCATTGAGCTTGATGTCGGTAATGCCTTGCAACATCTCGAACTGACGGTTCTGGTTCTCTGCGCTCACCTTGAACTGTTCGTAATCCAGCACTTTGCGCCGGCGGAAAAAATACGCCATCCACCCCGTGCTGAGTGCGGTCATCACGATGAAGGCAGCCAGAATCACAGGACTGTACCACCCGATAATCAGCAGGTAAAAGGGGGCTGAGAAGAGGGAGAAGAGCGTCTGCAGCGTGCTGTAGGTGACAAATCCCTGCAAGCGCCCGTGGTCGCCCAGGCGTTGCTGATAGTCCCCTACGCTTTTCGTATCAAAGAAGGTCATGGGCAGTCGCAGGAGCTTCGCAAGATAGTCTGAGAGGATATGGATGCGGATGCGCGTCGTCATGTACAGACTGACCCAGCTGCCGATCAGCCCCATGGAGAACGTACCGAGGAAGATGAAGAGCTGAGCCAGCAGAATGCTGACGATGAGATTCATGTCGCGCATCCCGATGCCGTCATCGACCATTGCCTGGGTGAGAAAGGGCGTGATGAGCGACAGCAGCAGTCCGAACAGCATGCTCAGTGCCGATTGTGACATTTCCCAGCGATAGGGCCATACGTAACGGCGGGCGAAGCGAACGAAACTGTGCTTCTGCCTGACGGGGTCTTTGCGGTAAAAATCCTCAGTAGGTTCGAGTGCCACCACTACGCCTTTATTCCCGTTGAGCCAGTAGCGGGCAAAGCTCTCCTCGTCAAACGTATGTTTCCCGTAAGCCGGATTGGCCACGCAGTATTTCCATTTTCCCGTCCACCGGCTGCGCCTTACGTCATACAGCACCACGAAGTGGTTCTGCTCCCAGTGCAGAATGGCCGGCAGGGGACATTGCCCGCGCAGTTGTTCGAGGGTCATCTCAAAGGTGGCACTCTCCATCCCGATAGCGCGGAGTGCATCCCTGATACCTGCAACGCTCACTCCCTCACGGGTAAGGTGAGCGAGTGAGCGCAGGTATGACAAGGGATAATCCTTGCCAAATGCAGAAGCCACCATGCGGATGCAGGCAGGGCCGCAATCCATCTGGTCAAACTGGCGAGTGAATCGTAATCGGTTTGTTGACATTACTTCTGTTTCTTGCGTTCGCGATTAATCTTATAAGTGATACTCAGCATTACATAGCGACGCAAAACATTGGAGAAGGTTTCCTGTTGCATCTGTGCATTGACCGTATAGCTATAAGAAGAAAGCTTATTGAGTATATCAAATGCAGACAACTTAAAATTCAAACGACCTTTAAGAGCAGACTGACTGACTGATGCATTCCAGACGAATTGATTGGTGTTGAATTGATTATCGGAATAGCCCCGTCGAGAATACATGCGCAGATTGGTACTAATCTCGAGTCCACAGCGATGCCAATATCCCAAGAATCCTCCATAACTGAAATCAAAGGCATTAATTGTAGCCAAACGATTGGAAGTGGCATGTGTCCAATTTAGACTGCCTTGCAGTTCAGCAGAAATACTTCGTTTGTTGCTCCATTTCAAATTTATGTCTTCGCCTATCAAGGTGTGGTCTACAGAATGCCGTGAACTTGCTGGCTCATTGCCAAGATTAAGCAGGTCAGCAGAGTGTCGGAAATTTGCCGTAGTAGTAGTTCGCAATTCCCAATGTTTGCGCTTCAGATCAAGAGGCATGTGTTGACTAAATCGGGCGTTGACTTGCCAGTTGCCCTCTATGTTTTGAGGTTGATAAGTGCGTATGCCTGTTTGTACGTCATAGCTCATGCTTTGTACTTGGGCGTGACGCCACAAGGTGTAGCCGGCTTGAACGTCCCACGAACGCTGTTTGCCGTAGTTCATACGATTGTAGGATGTAGTGACGGTATGGCGAATTTCGTTCTTGAGACGAGCATTTCCGCGAATCACCGTTAAGGGCTGAGAGCTATCCACATAGTTGAGTGTTGACAAGAGATGTGGAGTGGATGCGGAACATTTGTAGTTCAAACGATAGTGATGTTCATAGCCTTTGTCGTATGGTTTGCCGCTGCCTTTAGGGTCTTTCCTGTTGTCAATGGAGAGTCCCAGTTCGGGTTCGAAGAAAAGATTACGACGGCTAGCCAATGTGTCGAGTACCGTTCCACGCTGATAGTCCAACTTATCGTAGGCAATGCGGAGGGGGAAACGGGCGTTGACATTGAATGAGCCATGAGCAAATCTTGCCATGCCAGTAGGCATCCAGCTTAGATTTAGCGCAGCAGTGCTGTTTCGTCCCCACTTCTTGGAATAGTTGGCATTGTTCCAGTCCATGTATTGCAAGAGATTGTTCTTGTTGGAAGCCAACTTGTCAACATCCCAATCTTGATATTCTTCACTGAGTAAATAAGAGTCGTTGTTGCCTTTCGAGAAGCTTTGGGTAAAGTTGAATGACGGCGAGATGTATATTTTATGCTTCGGGGGGAGTATCGCATATTGGTATGAGGCTCCTGCATGATATTGATACGCGTCATTGTCTGTCAGGCCAAATCGGTCAATGGGGTTTTTACCTTCAGCTTGTGATGAGTGAAGCAGACTGCGGTGACGCCCCATATTATACTTTCCGCCTAAAGCAAAGGTCAGAAAGTCTGGTTTTATGTAAATCGTTCCATTTCCTTCCAACTCTCCATTAAAGGTATACCCTTTAGCATAAGAGTTGTTTTGAAGCGAGGTGATTAGATTCTCACGAAATCGATCGGACTTTCCTGCGCCAAAGAGCGAATCAAGTGCTTCGCCCATATAGCGTTCGGCTAGTTGTTGGGAGAAGTCTGCTGAAAGTGTGGCGTATTGATTGTGATATCGATAGTAGCGAAGTTGTGGATTTACCTCGAAGAAGGTGCGTTCGCGCGGCGTAAAGTAGATTTTTGCCTGGTCTTTCACGTCATGCCAATCGTCCTTACCCTTATAGCGTGAACGGGAATAAATATCCGAACCGTCCATAAAATGAGTGGTTGAAGAACTGGTGAAATGGTTCGTCTCTCTTCTCTTGAATGCAGCCGTATTGGTCAGTTTGAAACGCTTCTTGTCTTCTGATGTAAGAAGGTAGTCCACAAGGGCTTCTTGCGTATTCGTCAATGAGGGAGTACCCACAGACTGCCACGCTCCGTCTGACTGATATCTGTCGCTACCTTTCACATCGTTGGCGTTTCCTACAAAGGCCAAGCGTGAACGAGGAGTGAAGCGTAACCCAAAGATGCGGGCAAGGTAGTGATTGTCCGTACCGTAGCCTCCTTCGATATTGCCCACCCAACCGACAGAGTATTCCTTCTTCAACTGCACATCGATAACAAGCGGCATGTTTTTCATGTCTGCTTCTTTGATATCGACGCCCAAGGCTACCAGTCGGTCATTCAAACGACGATATGACTTTACCTTGTCTACCATATAGGCAGGCAGGTTGTCAAGTGCAACTTTTGGGTCACCCCGGAAGAAATCTTCCCCATTGACAAGCAGACTCTGTACTTTTTGTCCATTGACATAAATTTGTCCGTTGCGCTCAAGGCTCACGCCAGGTAACTTCTCAATGAGTTTGTCAAGCATCGAACCGTTTGCCAGTTCAAAGGCATCTGCATTATAAACAATGGTGTCGCCCTTCATGATCATCTTGACTTTGGTAGCTACAACTGTGGCTTCTCCCAGTTCATTTTCCAAGATGCTGTTTTTATTTTTGGGTAGTTTGCGCATCTTGACCGGCTTCCATCGGAAGGATACTCGACGGTTCTTCTTATAATCGAAGTTTTCGTTTTGGTAAGTGGTGTAGTAGCCTTCTTTTTCGAATTTGAGGATATACTTTCCAGCTTTTTTGATGTCATCATAAAACTGAAAGTAGTTCCATCCTTTACCATCCAACCCCATCTGCTCAAAAACCAATGTGCTGTCCTTGGGATTCAGGAATGAAACCTTCACAGAGAATAAGCTTTCACCGGTGAATGCATCCTGAATAAATCCATCGACATGCACCTTCTGGGCTAAGGAGGTGAGAGCCGTAAGTGACAGGAGAAATGGGAAGAAGATTTTTTTCATAGGTGTATTTCGAATTGCAATTACAATCTAAGTTTTAAGGCTCTTTGTCAGGAGGTTAATGACGGAGATAAGGAATATTATTTCCAACACAGACTCCTAACAAAGAACAACATGATGATGTGCTTAAAGCATTCCGGGCCATTCAAATCCCAGACCTAATACATTTGTACTGTCATTAGGTTGGGGAGTGGCTGTTGATACAGGCGTGGGGAGCTGAGTCGGAATTTCAACAGGAGGAGCGACCGTCGAGCATCGAACCGTTTGCCAGTTGGAAAGCATCGGCATTATAGACAAT
>UQJC01000075.1 GCA_900541335.1 uncultured Prevotella sp. | reverse complement strand
CTCTCATTGTGTGTATGTACGTGTAGTCTGTGTACTTAGTAATAGAGGTCTAAAATTAGGGGTAAATGGTCGCTGTATCCGCCTTGGTGAAACGTACCAAGGAAGGTACGGTAAGGGCGTACTCCTTCGCTATTCTTTTCGTTTTTGAGAAGAAATGGGAAGTCAACGATGCGGCAGTTATGCACGGTAGTAAATGGCGTTATAGGCGGAGTTTGGGTAGCGTGTTCCAGCAAATTTCCGCTTATGATGAAGTGGTCTAACTGGTTCCATTCTCCTTGAAATTTGTAAGTCCCCCGTATGTGGTTTCGGGCTTCCTTCTTGTATGTAAGTAGGTAAAGTCGATGAGGGGAGAAGGCGGTTAAAGTGTCAGGCACCAGTGTAGTCTTGCCGTTTTCCGTCCTTGATGAAGGGTGAGGGGAAGTTCCTGGAGTGAGTAACACGTTTAAGTCGCGTGTAAAGCAGCGTTCGGGATACCATGCATTAAAGTCCCCTGTCAGAATGATAGAAGGCTTCTGGCGCGTGCGAAACAAGCTGTCCGTATAGGTCCGAAGTCTTTGCATAATGCGTTCACGGTAGCGTTCAGCCATGCGTTCTTCGCGTCGGCTGGGCAAATGGCAAATAAAGAGGTCAAGCGTATCGCCGGTAACCAACTCTCCCGCAATGTGTAGTACATCACGCGTCTGTCGCTGTTTGTTCGAAATGGGAGGAACGCGAAGCGAATCTTGCTGACAGAGTTTAAAACGATGAGGTTGATAAAGCAGTGCCACATTGATGCCACGCAGATCTTCCCCATGAGTGATGACATATTGGTATCCCAACCTTCTCAGTTTGGTTCGTTCCGTAAGGTGTGCAATCACACTGTCATTTTCCACTTCCACCAAGGCAACCAAATCAGCTGGAGCTATTCCTCCTACTCCGGCAATCACCCTGCACAGTTGTCCTTGCTTTCGCCAATACTTTCGGCTGTCCCATTTTCGAGATCCCAGGGGAGTAAACTCTTCGTCTAACTTTCCTTCGGCATGTAGCGTATCAAAGAGGTTTTCTACGTTGTAAGTCATGATGCGAAACCGACGGTAGGGCGGATTCGATACCCCCATCATTTCGCCTTGCCAAGTAAGCAACGTAAATAGTATACCTAAGGGAAGTAAGTGCAACTTAGTTTTCAGTTTACTCATGGTGATAAGGTTCGCCTCGCAGAATGGTCATGGCGCGGTAGAGCTGTTCGACAAAGAAGAGTCTTACCATTTGGTGTGAGAAAGTCA
Source organism: uncultured Prevotella sp. (assembly GCA_900541335.1). Lineage (GTDB taxonomy): Bacteria > Bacteroidota > Bacteroidia > Bacteroidales > Bacteroidaceae > Alloprevotella. Next base: position 5,110 of record UQJC01000075.1, on the reverse strand, counting down.
TCTTCGAGAGCGATACCTTCTCTTTAGCCAGTGCATAGATCGCAGGAGAAAAGCCATAAGGCCCTCCGACAATAAACACCAACCGGCGAGCAGCCTGCGTGTGCTTTTTCTCCAGATAAGCCGCAAACTCAATCGAGCGAAATTCCTTGCCGCCTTCGTCAAGCAGCACGACCCAGTCTCCTTCGCGTAACTGTTTTTGAAGCAGTTCCCCCTCCTTCTCTTTTTGGAGTTCGGGAGTTAGTGACTTCGTATTCTTCAGTTCAGGAATTACTTCCAGTTCGAAGGGGATATAATGTTTTACACGGTCAACGTATTCGTTGATCATAGCCGTCAGGTGCTTCTCCACGGTGCGGCCGATGACGATAAATTGTACTTTCATAATGCCGCAAAGGTACAAAGAAAGCCTGCTTCCAGGGTCTGTAAGTTCCGCGATCACACAAAAAAGTCGCCCGCATCAAGCTAGAGCCAATGCGGGCGACGATTTATGTTCAAATGGATAATAAGTAATGGGTACATCACTTCTCGGGATATCTCTCACAGTTTGAAGTTCATCATGCTGTGAGAACCTTGTGATGCGCAAGCCCTTTACAGCGTAAATCCATGAAGCGAAAGTGGCATTATTCCACTACTTCTTCAAATTGGTCCTTACCTACACCACAGAGCGGGCAAACCCAGTCATCGGGAATGTCCTCAAATGCGGTACCAGGAGCGATGCCCCCATCCGGATCACCTACTGCAGGGTCGTAAACCCACTGACATACTACACAATAGTATTTCTTCATTGTTTCTTTCGTTTTATAGAGATTAGTAAAATAGTGGAGAGTCCTCGCGATTCATGCGATGTTCCACTTTATTCCAGTCAATGAGAGGCCAGAAATTTTCTACATATTCTGCGCGCCGGTTCCGGTAGTCGATGTAGTAAGCATGTTCCCATACATCGATACACATGAGCGGGTGCATGTTTTTCGTAAATGGATTTCCAGCGTTCGATTCAGCAACGATGCGTAGTTCATGGTGGTCGTCCAGAGCGAGCCATACCCATCCCGCACCAAACAGCCCGACAGCCGCAGTGCAAAATGCCTTTTTAAACTCCTCAATACTGCCAAATTGGGCAGCAATCGTCTGGCTGAGGTGTGAACTCATTGGGACTGGGTGGGGAGAAAGCTGTTTAAAGAAGAGAATGTGGTTCCAGGCCTGTGCCGCATTATTGTATAGTGCGCCGTCAGCCTTACAGATAATATCCTTCAAGCTTGCTTCCTCATAAGGAGTGCCTACAATGAGTTGATTTACATTGTCCAAATAGGTCTGCAAGTGCTTACCAAAGTGGAATTCCATCGTCTCTTGGCTCATTCTTGGAGCCAATTCATCCTGCCGATAAGGCAGTTCAGGCATTTTGTGTATCATAGGCCTTCATGTATTAGGGCTTCGCTTAGTTGCTAACCGCGTGCTAAAATATGGTATTCCATGAAACAAACCAAGTTTTTACAAAGAAAATGCGATTCTTCGGCGTATTTTTTAGCAGAACTCCTCTTTTAAGGAAGGTCAGAGTAATGATATTTTGCATTAGCCGTTCCGTCAGCTTATCTCGTAAGTCAAATAACAGGGTGCATCGGTAAGCAACTTGGTGTTTTCTGGCGTTCATTCGCTGATGTCTTCTCCGTTCAGACCACAGTCATTCGTATATCATTTAGTTGAAAGATGCGGTCGAAGTATTTCGTCCAGTGATTTTCAGCCACTCCCAGTTGGAGTCCATAGAATCGGGTGTCAGCCTGTTGCAGTCGTTCCATTTCCGCAAAGTATGATGCAGGCGGAAGCGGAATTTGAAAGTCCGTAATCCACAGCACGTCAGCTCCCCTATAGCGAGGGTGACTGTTGATGAGTTCAAAGGTTTGATCCATCATGCAGCGCGCATCCGTTCCTCCCGTGGCCCTTTGTTGGAAGAAGCGAAGCAGTGCGGCGCGATCCTCCATTACATCGACGGGTAGAGTACGCACCGCAAAGCCAATGAGGTAGCAATCGCGTCGCGTCTTCTGACACCATTCAGTTAAGCGCATCAATAAGGAGAGAGCCACCTTCTCAGGTTCCCCCATCATGCTTCCCGAGCGGTCCACACAGACAATCATCGGTCCTTGCGGACGGGCACGCCGTTGATGCAAACTACGCGTTGCGTGAAGTTGGTTGCTTTGGTATTCGAAAGTCTGAAGCTGTCCCGTCACATATTTTTGTAAGAATACGTCTTCCAACTCAGCGTCCAGGTAGTGTGCCCATTCCGTCGGAAGCAAAGCGTTCAGGTTGCGCCCCATTGTGATGCCGTTGATGTCCGATCGCGAGGCATGTTCCATTGTTTTGCTTCTTCCCGAAGTCGTGCCGATGTGTTTGTTGCCCAGTGGGTCCGCTTTTCTTCCCATCGTTTTCACCACCTCCATGAGGAGCGGGTATTTTCGTTGCAAGCGTGCGACCTGTTGCAATCGTTCAAACTCCAACGAATTCCATCGTCCCCCCATCAGTGCCCACGTTTGGTAGAAATCCTCATTTCCAATTTGGTGGTTTTGAATGTAGGAGGGCACAGCTCGTAAGTTCGTTTGCAACAAGCGTTGCTCCATCGTCTTTCGTTCGTTGACAAAGCGATGCTTTTCCGATTCCATACGAGCGCGTAGCAACCGTTCCCATTCATTTAGAAAATACGTCCATTTTCCATCGTCAGCCACCCCTCCCTCTTCCGTGTTCAGCTCCTGTTCGAAGAACGTACGTTCAAATCCATCCTCACCATATTCCTCGTCAACCTGAGCCAACAGTGCCCGCCATCCCGCTTCTCTTTTGCTGAGACTCCACTGTTCCGCCTCCTTTATTTGGTGTCGTTCCGCAGTCGTGCGCTGCAGGCGGTATTGAGCCTTTTTCAGACAAAGTGCCACAAACTGTATGTGCGTGTCGAGAAAGACGCGGGCACTCACCTCGTCACTCAAAACCTGAGCCGTAATAACAGGGTCTGCCATCGTCTCTATCAAGTAAGCCGTCAGTGCGTCTTCCCGATAAGGGAGTGCCGCCTCATAGCTTCCCGTTTCTACAAAGTGTTGAAGCAGTTGCAAGTAGAAGGCAGGCGTCAACGTCCCGCCAGCTTGGGAAGAGTTTGGAGTCAAGTCATTAGGCTTCATTATAGAGTAGTTTACGCAAATCGGCGCGGGTTAGTGCGATTTGTTTGCTTAGCGTTTGCACGTATGTTCGGATGAGGTTCAAGTCAGCCTGACTCACGAAAAGGTTGTCTTCCAGTTCGTGTTGCGTAGCCTCCAGTTGCGTACACGCCGTTTCTATATCCTCCTCGTAGTGATTCGAGGAGAAAGGATGAGGCGTCTGCTCCACTGCCGGTGTGTCAAAGAGCGCACCCAGAGAGCCTTCGGCTGGGTTGAGACGAGTAGTCCCTTGACGGTGCATCCGAAACTTGACACCATTTATATAGATGTGTTCGTCGTCACGACAAAGAGTAACTTGTTCGGCTTCTTGCTGTTTCAGCAACGCGTTGAGCTCAGGAGTAAACAGTCGGATGATTCGGCGGCGAGGTTGCTGCGGGTCTGTATAGAGAATGCCTGGCAGCGGACTGTTGCCGCGTAACGTGGCGGTCCGTTGAGGCAAACGCTTGAAGTCCGTGATAAAAATGCACGTATGTCCCGTGCCGTGATTGTCAATTTGGTAGAAAAATCGGTCTACAATTTCCAAGTCATCATCGCGGTGATCGTTGTCGCGTAATGCCTTGGCGAGTGCTTCCTGTGCTTGGCACGCCCGTAAATCAGCCTTGACCGCCAGGCTGATTTTCTCCAGCTGTCGCTCAATGGGTTGAAACACACAGCGTAGCGTGATGCGTCTGACAGCTTCAATTTCTTCTGGTTCATTCCAAAGGCAATGATACATCGGAAACAAATCCGTTTCACCAGCCTGTTTCCTTTCCTGCAGATAAGCCGCCGTGCGAATCAGTTGGGCGATGTGCTTCCACCGACGGTCACTGATGTAAACGCGACGAGGCAAGTCATTTCCCTCCAGTTCCACGTGTTCCAGTTGCTTTCGCATCGTAGTAATAGCCTGTAGCAAGCCCTCTGAGAGCACCACCTTTCGGGCTTCCGTTTGCCAATAAGTATATTCCTCCTCCGTAATGGTCAGTTCCGGATCAAGAGCATACGTCTCTTCGTTAGCAGCGAGCGTTCGATGATCGTCCGTCAACATTTGTCGGAAAGTTTCCTCCTTTTCGATGCAGTGACTGACCACTCTTATCAAAAAGCGGTCCCATAAAGCCTCCAGCCCTTCTCCTTTAGCAGGAAGTTCGTTTGAAGCAGCCACCAGCAATTTGAGTGGCAACTTCAGTTCCTTTTCTCCGTTACGAAACAGTTTTTCGTTGATGACCGTGAGCAGCGTGTTTTGAATAGCGGGTCCGGCTTTCCATATTTCGTCCAGAAATACCACGTCTGCAGTAGGCAAATATCCTTCCGTCATGCGTTCGTAGCGGTCAGCATGCTTCAGTTGGGCAATGCTGACAGGACCAAAGAGCTCGTCGGGAGTCGAAAAGCGCGACATAAGGTATTCAAAGGAGCGTGCTTCTCGAAAGGCTTCCTTCAGTTTGCGTGCCACCATTGATTTGGCCACACCCGGCGGGCCGAGCAACAGGAAACTTTCGCCAGCCAAAGCTGCCAGCAGTGCCAGTGCCATTTCGGTCTCCTTCTCGTAGACATGGTGTTGCAACTGTTCTAATAAAAGCTTGATACGTTGTGTAGTAGGGGAGAGAGTCATTTCTTTTCTAAAAAGTAAGGCAATGATTTTTTAATACGGGGGCAGTTGTCTTCTACAATGCCCGCCATCGCAGTTTGGATGAAAAAACTCCTACAATGTTCGTCATTTTTCTCGACCCTGGCAAGTTTTTAGACTCTATCTCTGCATGGTTCAGGTCTTATTTCTTCTCGTTCCCCTCTTTCTAGTCTTTCTAAGTGCAACTTCCATACCCCTATTTTCCCATTGTCAATTGATTCAGTACTCTCTTATTCCTAATAGCATCCATACAAACGGGGCGTAGCGGATGTACGCTCGTGTCATGCCGCGCCCCATAGCAACCGCAACTTCCCCCCACCGA
>UQJC01000074.1 GCA_900541335.1 uncultured Prevotella sp. | reverse complement strand
TTACGGGTTCCGTGTTTGTCATCCCCAGTGTTTAGACCTTCTTTTACGGGTTCCGAGTAGGTCATCCCCAGTGTTTAGACCTTCTTTTACAGCTTTCGTATGGGGAGGTTCCACGGATTTCAACGAAGGATAACGGCTTTTGTAGGAGGTGGTCAAGTTCGTGAATAGGTTGGAGTCCGTTGCTGTATAGGTTACTCGAAAGGGAGCCGACCTGATGCTGCAGGAGTGGGTGGCAAGGATGTACGGTCGCGGCATGCCGCGACCCAAAGCAGAAGTAAATGAATCCCGGGCAAACGAAGTTCGATTGAGGTATGCCCATAAAAGGGGCGCAGCATGCCGCCACCGTACAATACCTACTTCTTATCTTCAGCTTCGAAATCCTTTTTCAAAAAGAACGAACATCCAGGGATAGGGCGTGAAGTATATACTTTCCTAAGAATCAGTGCAATTGGACACGATGTCGTAAAAAACGATTGAAAAACATACCCCCCCCCCTTGTTTAAATAAAATGGAATAAACAAATTTGCCCTCGATAAAATAATTTTTTTAGTAATATTCCATACCATGAAGCATTCCTATTTACTTTTTTGTGAGGGATTAAAAGCTTTAATTCCGCTGCGTGGGGGAACACGTCTGGTGTCGCTGATTTTCCTCTTCACTCTGGCAAGTGTATCCTCTCTTCGGGCCGATGTGATTACCGGGCGCGTGGTAGACAAAGAGTCGGGTGAACCGCTCGAACAGGTGCAGGTCGAATTGCTTGATCAAAGAGGGACGACTACCTCTATATACCGCACAGTGACAGACAGCCTCGGACGCTTTACGACAGTCAACGCTTATGGAGAACGCACGAGCCTCAGTTTTAGCTTGATTGGTTACCATTCACAGAAGAAGGAACTGATGCTTCTGGGTGGTGAAAAGGACACGTTGCGCCTGGACGACATTCGTCTGCGTCTTTCGGATATCCTGTTGCGTAATGCTGAGGTACGGGCGAAGGCACGCACGTTTATCGTTCGGGGTGACACGGTGGTGTTTAATCCGCAGGCATTCCGGCTGGCAGAGGGAGCACGACTGAACGAGCTTATTTCGAAATTGCCCGGTGTGACCGAAAAGGATGGAAGCCTGCAGTGGATGGGCAAACCAATACGCATCTTGATGGAGGGGAAGGAATTGTTTGGTAACACCGCACTCTTGACCCAAACCTTGCCTGCCGAAGCTGTGGAACGTATCAAGGCTTATGACAAGGCGGACGACCTCGAAGAACGTACGGGTAAGAAGGATGGGAAGGAAGACTATGTGCTCGATCTCAAAATTAAACCCGGTTTTCTCGAACGCTGGTATGGAGAGGCTGAGACGGGGTATGAAACCAAGGATAAATACAAGGTACGTGGTGACGCTACCTACCTTTCGACCCATAACCCTCTATTGATTTCATTCAATGTGGCCAACAACAACCGCTTTGTCAGTAACCGTACCATCAACAGTTACTCCATGAGCGGAGGCGGAACGGGAGGCAAACAGCAAATGGGAGCCGTGGCATACAAACATGCCTGGGACCGTAAGCAGGGAGACCGTACGCTTGAAAACTACGTGACCGCCGACTTTAACATGAATCATACGGACAGCTGGAATGATAATGCTTCGGCTACCGAAGACTTCATGCCTGGAATCGACAAGAAGTTTACCCATAACTTCAGTCATACGTGGAACCACATGCTGCAACCAGAGGGGCGGGTGGAACTTAGTTTGCGTCCCGACACCCTGACCCGTGTGAAGGTCGAAGCCAAGGCACGCTATGAGAAACGACGTTATGCCCAGATGAATCGTGAAGGCGTGTTTACGAGCAATCCGTATGAGCTCAGCTCGCGTCCGCTCGATGCCTTGTTCAGTCATCCCGACAGTATCGAACTCCTGCCCATCACGACATTGCGCTCGTTGATAGAGGATGCCTCGCGTACAAAAAGCTTCAACGGCGAAGTGAATGTCAACTACAACCGGCAGCTGAAACGAAAGGGAGAAATCGGCATGGATGCATATTACCGATATGATGAGCAGCGCGAAACGTCGTATACCGACCGCTACTTTGACTATTTTACGGATACGCAGAACGACCTGCGTGAACACCAGATGGGGCGTAAACCGATGCATCGCCATTGGTTTGGACTGTCTGCCAGATACCGTCAGTGGTGGGGCGAGAAGGTGCAGTTTTCAGCCGGTTACCGTTCGAATTATAGGAACCAAACCGAGAGTCTTAACCTTTATGACCTTCACTTGTTGACCTCTGCCTACGAACCTACACGTCCGGTGCCCGAAGCCTTGCTGAAGGATGTGCTTGATAAGGGAAACTCTTATCGGGATGAACTGGAAACGTCGAGTCATGAGCTAAACATCGGTTGGGAAGTAAACTTGGGTAAATGGCGGCTTTCGCCCTCAGTCAAGCTGAGTTACGAACGTGAGCAGACGGACTATAACCGAGGAAAGCTCGACACGCTTGCTACGCGTCATTACTGGCTTGTGAAGCCCAGTATGAACCTGGTCTTTGCTCCGTCCAAGACTTCAGTATGGGAAGCTTCTTATTTTTATGACGAATGGATGCCTGCGCTCTATTCCACACTGGCTTACTATGACGATACCAATCCATTGCACACGAGTGAGGGCAATCCCGCTTTGCGTCGTTCGGGGGCACACCGTGCTGCGCTTAGTTACCGGGCCAATTTGCAGAAACACCAGCAAGTGTTGCGCTTTGGCTTGGAGTATGGCAAGAATGTGCATAGCATTTCCAATCTCGTACGTTACAACACACAGACGGGAGCTTACCACACGAAGCCTGTACACATTCGCGGGGGAGAAACTTGGCGTTTCCGCAGTAACTACACGCAGTACTTCAAGGAAGCCTGGGAGTTTACGAACAACCTCTCCTTGTATATGGCTACCAGTTATTCTTACTTGCAGCAGACGGAACACATGCCGCAACCGTTGCTCAACCGTCACCGCAGTTACGAAGTGAGTGAAGCACCCCGAGTGACTTACCGTGCGGATGCCTTCAACGTGAGTCTTGGGGGTGAATATGTCTTTAGGCGTTACGACAATAATGCCTATAAGGCAAGCTTTGATCAGACGATGAGCTACAATGCCAACCTTAATGCCGAATACCGTTGGCGCAGCTTTACCTTTGGCACCGACTTTCGCTTGCAAGGCAATTCGGGGTACTTGTCGCCTGAACTCAACCGCCTGGTTCCCTTGTGGAATGTGCGTGCCGAGTATAAGTTCCTCCGCAACAAGGCCGTCTTGAAAGTGGGCTTCAACGACTTGCTTAACAAGGATAATAGGGTCTATGGTTATGTCAATGCCTATTCGCGTCAAGAGATGCACCGTTATTATCGTCACCATTATTTCTGGGCCTCTTTTGTTTACCGCTTTGATGCGAAGAAGGGTAAGTAGTGTAGGCTAACGAACCTCATGAATGCATCCCAATGGGTAGCGTCAAGCCGCGACCTGTTGGGATGCAATGCTTTTGATGTGGCAAGCAGGAGAAGTGATTGGATAGCCTGCGCGTATAGGGAGAACCCCGAAGGGGGACAGCAAAAAAACGAATGCGTATCGAACGGGTTTTATAGACCCTGTTTTCATCTGGTTTCCCCCTTGGGCGTATTCAGCTGTCCTCCCCTTCGGGGTTTTCCCTTAAATTATCGGGTTAGCCGTTTGGCTCCTTTTCGTCGTTGAGGTTTGTCCCCTTCTTCTCCCTTACGAGTTCGCCCCAAAGAAAGCCCCGTTACAGGACAAACTTTTATTTATTCGCTCGATACAGGTTGAGGCTATTTTACTACTTTTGCAACGTAATGAAAAAGACAGTATGTAGCGTAGCCGTTGTGCTCATGTTGGCGGCTTGCGGTGGTTCGAAAGTTTCAGACCCTCAGGTAGAGCGTGCTGATACGGTGACTGCAGACAGCAGTCAGCAAATGGAAGCTTCAGATTCGGAGCCTCCTTATGCGGCCGACGGACTGTTTGACGATTTTGTTTATTCCTATATGGCGAACCGTGCCTTTCAGCTGGAGCGTACAGACTTTCCCTTGCCCAATCTGGTGGATGGGAAAAATCATCCGATAGCGCGGAAGGACTGGAAACACGACTGGCTGTATAAGAATCAAGACGTGTATACGATGATTTTGGATGGCGAGCAGTCGTTGCATGCCGAAAAGGATACGGCTGTCAAGCAAGTAACCGTAGAATGGGTGTACCTGGACCAGAAACGGGTGAAGCAATACCTGTTTAAGAAACGGCAAGGACAGTGGCATCTGACCGGGTTGGACAGTCATTCGCTTCGTCGTAACGAAAACAGTGACTTCTATCACTTTTACCGTCAGTTCTCTTCAGACCCTGCTTACCAGCTGAAGCATATTGAGAATCCCTTCCGCTTTAAGACTTACGATTACGATAACTTCCAGAACCTGGAAGGACTGTTGGATGTCAATCAGTGGCAAGACTTTAAGCCCGTTTTGCCCCAGCGGGTCATTACGAATATCAATTACGGACAAAGCTATGCAAACAGTCCGCAGCGTGTGCTGATGATTTGCAGTTTGTCGGGCGGCATGGGCTGCTCGCTGACCTTTACCCATAAAAAAGGTACGTGGATGTTGGAAAGCCTGGAGAATTAACAGGAAGGAAGTGCTATGAATGATAGTTTAGGTGTTTAAGGTTTAAGAGCTTGTGAGTTTATTATGAGTTTAAGAGTTTAAAGTTTATGTTTCAAACCGACGACTTTCAATCTCAACTCTTCAACTTCTCGACTTCTCATTTATAGAACCAGCCCTAACGTATTCTTGCCTAACCTAACTTCATCCCTGTATCACCTTAAAATATCCGTAGCAATGTACTCATTACTTCATCATAACACCTTTGGCATTGATGCCTGGTGTCGCGACTTCAAGGAATATAACAGTGTAGAAGAGCTTCGGGAGTTATTGCCCGAACTGCGTGCTGACCGTTGGTTGCACATCGGTAGCGGCAGTAACTTGCTGTTTGTCAATGACTTTAAGGGTACCATCCTTCACTCGGGTATACGCGGCATCGAAGAGGTGCGCCGCGATGGACTCACCGTGTGGGTGCGTGCAGGAGCCGGTTGTGTGTGGGATGACTTTGTAGCAACCTGTCTGGAACGGGGATATTACGGTCTTGAGAACCTTTCGTACATTCCGGGAGAAGTCGGAGCGAGTGCCGTGCAGAATGTGGGTGCTTACGGGGTGGAAGCCGGTAACCTGATAGATAGTGTGGAAACCCTCGAAGTTGCTACAGGCGAAATGCGTACATTTACACAGCAGGAGTGTGCGTATGCCTATCGAAGCAGTGTGTTTAAACACCAGCTCAAGGGACAGTATATAGTGACGGCGGTGGTCTATCGGCTTTCACTTTGCTTTGTACCCGATTTGGAATATGCTGCCATACACCGTGAACTCCAAGCTCGGGGGATTCAGGCGGAGCAAGTGACTCCCAAGTTGTTGCGTAACCTGATTATTGAAGTAAGACAAAGCAAATTGCCCGACCCCGATGAGGTGGGCAGTGCCGGTTCGTTCTTTATGAATCCCGTGATTTCGCACGAGCAGTTCGTGGCACTCCAGAGTCGATATCCGCAAGTGCCCCATTATCCGATGGGTGACGGAGTCAAGGTGCCTGCCGGGTGGCTGATAGAACAATGTGGTTGGAAGGGGCGTAGCCTCGGACCTGCCGGCGTGTATAGTAAGCAGGCATTGGTCTTGGTGAACCTGGGAGGAGCTGCCGGTGAAGATGTGGTGAAACTCAGTGAGGCTGTGCAGCAAGATGTCTACGAGAAGTTTGGCATCCGCATTCATCCCGAAGTAAACTTTATTGAGTAGCAGGATTATATCCCAATGCTGTCATGGGATGTTCTATAAATTATAGTTTAGGAGTTGATGAGTTTAAGGTTGATTCATCAAGTCAATGACTTTCAATGTAAACTCTTCAACCTTCAACTCCTCAATAGATAATTCATAGCATCAGCCTCATTTACATTACGAACGATGCCCAAACTCTATTTTCTTGGAACAGGTACCAGTACAGGAGTTCCCCAAATGGGATGCTCCTGTCCGGTCTGTACCTCTTCAGATCCGCGTGACCGCCGCCTTCGTACCTCCGCTATGTTGAAAACGGACGAAGGACGGCGGATTCTCATTGATTGTGGTCCTGACTTTCGGCAACAGATGTTGAGCATACCCTTCCGTCCGATGGAGGCGGTGTTGCTGACCCATGAGCACTATGACCATGTGGGCGGACTGGACGATTTACGTCCCTTCTCTGTCTTTGGTGCAGCTGAAATTTATGCCGACCCTTACTGTGCTCGCCATTTACGTGAGCGCATTCCGTATTGTTTTGTAGAAAAGAAATATCCCGGTGTGCCCAGTCTGGTCTTGCATGACTTGACCTTAGGGCATCCCTTTGAAGTGGCGGGTTGTGAGGTGTTGCCATTTGAGGTTATGCATGGCAAGTTGCCCATCGTGGGGTACCGTATCGGTGAACTGGCTTACATCACAGATATGAGTGTGATGAATGAAAGTAGCAAAGCCTTGTTGAAGGGCTTGAAGGTGTTGGTAGTCAATGCGCTACGTTTCGAACCTCATGCGACCCATCAGTCCTTGAAAGAGGCATTGACCTTGATCGAAGAACTGCAACCCGAACGCAGTTTTCTAACCCATTTTTCTCACGGTATCGGACTGCATGCCGAAACCTCCTTGCGTTTACCGCCCACGGTCGAATTGGCCTACGACGGACGGGTCGTAGCGTGGTAAAAACCAGAGAGAAAGAAACAGTCAAACAAACTTTTTTGTAAGTTTGCAGTGGCGAAAATTGGACGGTAAGTGAGGTATTCCGATGGGTTTATACTTCCAGGGTTGAAAGGAACTCCATTTGGAGCCGCTTGGGCACCTCTAGTACCCTTCAGCCCGTTTCATTTCATCACCTGCTTACTAAGAGGCATTCACCTGTTTGTGAATGTGTTTTGCCGTTGTTCATGTTGAATCTATTCAAACCGGAGAAGGGTTACGTCCAGCCTGATTCTCCTCTTTGCTAAAATGAGAAAGAAATTCGTTGCTTTTCTGTGGTGTGTATTTGCTTTGCTCGTACTGGCAGGCGTAGCTGGTGTATGGGGAGTAAAGCGTGGTTGGATTGGTTATATGCCTCCTATCGCAGAATTGCAGTCTCCAATTAATAAGTAT
>UQJC01000073.1 GCA_900541335.1 uncultured Prevotella sp. | reverse complement strand
TTGAAAGACGGGTACGTGTGGAAGGTTCAAAGAAGAGTGTGGCGACCACACGATCTTCCAGAATCTTGCGGTTGGGATGTTTCTCAAACTCTTCTGCCATCTGAATCAGGTACATAATCTTCTCCTTACTCAGGTTGGCAATCGTTACTAAACTACGGTTTCCGTTCATGGGGATATATGGATTGATAAAACGGCTGTAAAATTAGAGATTAAATTGGTACGACACGCGCCCTTGATTTATTTTTTACCTGTGGATTTTTGAATAGCGACATTTCTATTCTACAAAGTGCACCTGCTCACCGAGGATTTGGCGGGCAGGTGTACACGATGTATTAGGGTAGAAGGATTCCTTTCAATAACCCTCAGTCAGTAACTTCAAGACAGACGTTAGAACTCCGCGTTCGACCCAACAAGACGGGACTTTTTGCTCGTTCATTCCGAACAACCAAGCTACTTTATTCTCCCTTTTGCTTCTGTAAAAAAGTCAACAAGTCTGCCACTACGAAGCAGCTTCCACCGACATATACAAAGTCCTCAGATGAAGCCGCAGCAAGGGCTGCCTGATACGCCGTTGCCACGCTGGGGTACAATTGACCCTGAAGCTGATGACGATTTGCGAGTTCACTCACCTGGTGCTCGTCCATAGCCCGACGCACCGAAGCCTTCGTCCAATAATAGACTGCCTCACGAGGAAGTTGTGCCAATACGGTATCAATGTCTTTATCGGCCGCCATACCAAAGACAATGTGCACTTTCGGGTACGTCTGTGTCGCCTGACCAAGTTGTTGACCCAAATACTGCCAACCACCAGGGTTGTGACCCGTGTCACAAACTACCTTAGGAGCCGACTGCAAACATTGCCAACGCCCCTTCAGTCCTGTCGTCTCACATACATGACGAAAGGCAAACTGCACATCGCCCTGCGTCAGTCCAAATACAGGTGCCAAGCGTCGAAAGGCACAAAGTAAAGTGGCCGTATTCTTAATCTGACACGCGCCAATTAACTCACTCTCGATTACCCCCCAATGACGGGTTTCGTAACGACGGATCCCGTCGGGCATATCTTCCCATCGAACGATTTCATCAGCCTCCTCTGCCAAGTCCAAAGTCGTACCGACAGCCTGTGCTTGAGCTACAAAGACGGGGCGCGTTTCGGGAAGCACTTCACCTACAACTACGGGGACACCCGCTTTGATGATACCCGCCTTCTCACCAGCAATTGCTGCCAACGTGTCACCTAAGAACTGCGTATGATCTAAGCTGATATTGGTGATGAGCGAAAGCACCGGAGTCAGAATGTTCGTACAATCCAAACGTCCGCCCAATCCTACTTCAATCACAGCCACATCGACTGCCTCATCTGCAAAGTACTTAAAGGCAAGGGCTGTGGTGATTTCAAAGAAAGAAGGATGAAGCGGTTCGAAAAATGCACGTTCGGTAGCGACAAAGTCCACCACGTACGACTCCGGAATCTGTTCACCATTGATGCGAATACGCTCACGAAAATCGACCAAATGAGGAGAGGTATAAAGCCCTACTTTCAGCCCCTTGTGTTGCAAGGCGGCGGCCAAGGTATGGGCGCAACTGCCCTTGCCATTGGTTCCGGCTACATGAATCGTACGGTAACGACGGTGCGGATGACCAAAGTGCGCATCGAGCAAATGAGTATTTTCTAATCCTTCCTTGTAAGCGGCGCCCCCTACTTGCTGAAACAGGGGAGCAGCTTCAAAAAGGTAAGCAATGGTTTCTTGATAATTCATACCTTCATAAGATAGATAAATGACTGGGATGCGAATAACGTAAAGAGAGCTGACACAGGTAAAAGCACCGAGCCCATTCGTTTTACTGAGACGACCGCCAGCTAAAGAACATAGAAGTCCGAAACGGTTATCCCAAGAGGAAGAATACTTTTCAAAACAGCTTCCTCGACTGTATCGGGTAAACCTTCAAAACAGCACTTCCCTACTCACGTAGTAGACATAAAAAAGGAAGGAATACACTTGCCGTCGATGAAACAACAGACAAGTGCAGTCCTTCTGTTTATACGTAGGTTCGCTGTGGCCAACAAACTTCACCAGCCCAGGAACTTATTTATTAAAGTAGTTTCTGAAGGAACGGAATATTTTAGACTTGACATCCTTCGAAGCTTTGACATGCTCGCTGTCAGAGAGGGCTTCGATGTGTTCCTCCTCTTTCTTATCCAAGTGCTCCGGAATGTAGACACTGATGTTCACCACAATGTCACCATTTCCATAACCATATCCACGGAGTGCGGGAAGTCCCTTGCCACGCAAACGCAGAGCAGTACCCGGTTGCGTACCCGGCTCTATCTTCACACGTGCACGGCCGTTGATGGTCGGAATCTCTACCGAACAACCCAATGTTGCCTGCGGTACCGTGAGCAACAGGTTATAGATCAAGTCCGTTTCGTCGCGGATAAAGTCCTCATTGGGCAATTCCTCGATAACCACCTGAATGTCACCGGGCACACCGTTATGACGGCCTGCATTACCCTTGCCCTGTACATTCAGCATCATTCCTTCAGCAACACCTGCAGGAATGTTTACTTCAACGATTTCCTCACCGTTGACAATACCTTCGCCGTGGCAATGCTTACAAGCGTGCTTGATGACAACGCCTTCACCGTGACAGGTCGGACAGGGTTCCTGTGATTGCATCATACCAAACATGGTACGCTTGGTACGCATCACATAACCTTGACCGTGACAAGCAGAACAGGTTTCGGGCTGTTGACCCTTTTCACAACCGCTACCGTGACATTCGGGACAAGTCACGTCCTTCTTGACCTTAAACTTCTTGGTCACACCCGTAGCGATTTCCTCCAAGGAGAGCTTCACCTTCATGCGCATATCGGCACCTTGGAACTTACGGGGCTGGCTACTGCCACCGCCGAAACCACCAAAGCCACCGAAGCCGCCACCGCCACCAAAGATGTCGCTGAATCGGCTAAAGATATCGTTGAGATCCATGCCTTCGAAGCCACCGCCACCGAAGCCACCGGCACCATTGACACCTTCCGCACCAAACTGGTCATAACGAGCACGCTTGTCGGGGTCGCGCAATACGTCGTAGGCCTCAGCCGCCAACTTAAATTTCTCTTCCGCCTCCTTGTCACCCGGATTGCGGTCGGGGTGGTACTTAATTGCCACCTTCTTGTAGGCACGCTTGATTTCGTCTGCCGAAGCCGAACGGTCTACACCTAATATTTCGTAGTAGTCTTTATTACTTGCCATAGGAATAAATGAGTTTGTGTGTACAAAGAAGATGCCCCAGCCAGCACGTTGCAGCCTAACGGTTCCATCCCCCAACGATACACCTATATTTTATAGAGAACGGCCGATTCTGTTCCATCGGAGTCAAAGAGTGTACACTTCCAGTCCCTGCCACACGCATAAGCCTGTAAGCCGATTCACGCTGATACTTCCGATTATAGAAAGCCTTCTTGAGGGTGCGCCTGCACCAGCTACTTACTGACCGACTACCACCTTAGCGTGACGGATTACCTTCTCATTGAGCATATAGCCCGGCTGTACACAGTCAATCACCTGATTCTTCTGCGCCTCTTCTTGGGCGGGAATCAAGGCAATGGCTTCATGGAAATCAGTATCAAAAGTCTTGCCAACAGTTTCCATCTTCGTCAATCCCTGAGCCCCGAGCGTCTTCATCAGTTTGTCGACAATCAAGCTCACGCCTTCCTTCAGCGTCGCCACGTCGTCGCTCTTCTCGATGTTTTCAAGCGCACGGTCTAAGTCGTCCAAGACGGGAAGTAACGCGCTCAACACCTTTTCGCCACCATTGAGAATCAATTCCGTTTTCTCCTTAAGCGTGCGTTTGCGGTAGTTATCAAACTCTGCCACCTGACGCAAATACTTATCTTTCAATTGAGCATTTTCGGCCTGTACCTCAGCAAGCAAATCCTCTACAGACTTCTCTTCCGTATCGTTTGCTTCCGCTTCTGTAGCAGCCTCTGCAGCGTTTTCTACTTCTTCCTTATGTGGTGCGGCAGCTTCAGCTTGAGCAGCCAACTGTTCTTCGTTCAAATCGTTTTGCTTTTCCGTATTCATATTGATATTGTTTTTATCGTACCTATTAGCAAACTCCGTGCCACAAGGATATTTCGGGTGATATTTGAGAAAAGACTGCCAGAATGGCAATATCTCTGCCAACGTAACTGCCAATATTTCCGCTTCTGACAAGAAACCTGCCAGGTTGGCACACTTTTACCTTCTCATCCCGATTGGCACGCACCTTGCTTCATGGGAAGCAACATTCAAACAAAACTCATAAAAAGCTACTATCATGCAAAAAGGAAACATTGGAATTACCACCGAGAACATCTTCCCGGTTATTAAGAAGTTCTTATACAGTGACCACGAAATCTTTCTCCGCGAGATTGTCAGCAATGCCGTAGACGCTACGCAGAAGCTCAAAACACTCGCCATGAAGGGTGATTTCAAGGGTGAACTCGGCGACTTGACCGTACGCGTATCTGTCGACAAGGAAGCCAAGACGCTGACCATTAGCGACCGTGGTATCGGTATGACCGCTGAAGAGATTGATAAGTACATCAACCAGATTGCCTTCTCAGGTGCCAACGACTTCCTCGAAAAATACAAGGACGACGCTTCAGCCATCATCGGCCACTTCGGTCTCGGCTTCTACTCTTCCTTCATGGTGGCCGACCGCGTAGACATTCTTACCCGTAGTCACCGCGAAGAAGCACACGGCGTGAAGTGGACCTGCGACGGTTCGCCTGCTTTCGAAATTGATGATTGCGACAAGGCCGACCGCGGTACCGACATCGTACTTCACATTTCTGAAGACTGTGTAGAATTCCTCGAAAACAGCAAGATTCAAGAACTGCTCAACAAGTATTGTCGCTTCCTCCCCGTTGCAATCGCCTTCGGCAAAAAGACAGAATGGAAGGATGGCAAGCAAGTTGATACAGAGGAAGACAACATTGTCAACGATACCAACCCGCTGTGGACGAAGACTCCCTCTACATTGAAAGACGAGGACTACCGCAAGTTCTACCGTCAGCTCTACCCCATGTCCGACGAACCTTTGTTCTGGATTCACCTCAACGTTGACTACCCCTTCAACCTCACGGGTGTACTTTATTTCCCCCGTATTAAGAACAACATTGAGGTACAACGCAACAAGATTCAGCTCTATTGCAACCAAGTGTTTGTGACCGATCAGGTTGAAAACATTGTGCCCGACTTCCTTACGCTCCTTCACGGTGTCATCGACTCTCCCGATATTCCGCTTAACGTAAGCCGTAGCTACTTGCAGAGCGATGCCAATGTAAAGAAGATTTCTTCTTACATCACTAAGAAGGTAGCAGACCGCCTGCAGTCTATCTTCAAGAACGACCGCAAGGATTATGAAGGCAAATGGGACGACCTGAAGCTCTTCATCCACTACGGTATGCTCTCACAGGAAGACTTCTACGACAAGGCAAAGGGCTTCGCTCTCCTCAAAGATGTAGAAGGCAAGTATTTCACTTACGAGGAATACCGCGACCTGATTAAGGACAACCAGACGGACAAGGACGGTAACTTGATTTATCTCTATGCGACCGACCGCGACGAACAGTACACTTACATCCAAGCTGCACAAGCTAAGGGCTACAGCGTCCTGCTTTTCGACGGCCAGCTCGACACCGCAATGGTCGGATTGCTCGAACAGAAGTTGGAGAAGTGCCGCTTCAGCCGTGTAGACGGCGATGTAGTGGATCGTTTGATTCAGAAGGAAGACCAAAAGCATGTAGAATTGACCGAAACCGAAAGCCAGAGCTTGAGCGGTGTGTTTACGGCCAGACTTCCGAAGATTGACAAGGCTGAGTTCCATGTAGAAACTGCCGCCATGGGCGAAGAGGCCGCACCAGTTGTCATTACGCAGAGTGAATACATGCGTCGTATGAAGGACATGAGTCGCTTCCAGCAAGGCATGTCATTCTATGGTGAAATGCCGGATATGTACAACCTCGTTCTCAATGCGGATCACCGACTGGTCAAGGAGGTGGTAAGCCACATGAATGAGAACCTTGGCGAGCAGCTCCGTCCCATTGAAACACAGTTGAAGGAACTTCACGCACGCCAGAGCGTACTCGAAAAGGAACAGCGCGAAAAGAAGGCTGATGAGATTACGGAGGCTGAAAAGGAAGAGCTCAACAAGTGCAACGAGGACATCACGGCTCAGGAGAATGCACGTCGCAATGTATGGAACACCTACAGCCAAAACAACCCCATCATTCCTCAGCTCATCGACCTTGCTTTGCTTCAGAATGGTCTGCTCCGTGGCGAAGCCCTCAGCAAGTTCATCACCCGTTCGGTAGACTTGATTAAGTAAGTCCCTACCCTACGTTCTATCAAAAGCCCATTGGTTTTCGTCATTGAAACCAATGGGCTTTTTTAGCTTCAATGAAGAAGGAAAGATAAGTAGGGGTTGAAAATTAGTTACACATAAAATTGCGTTGTGGTGCCGTAGTTCCTGCTTCTGTGCGAAGGAACATAGCGGGCTAGGTGACTAAAACACAGAAGCAGAAAATGCGGTGCTGGAACGTGATCGTAGATGCAAATAATTAGACTGAATGATATAAAACAATTTTCAGCACCTACTTACCCTGTATCCGCTCATTCATCACCATATCAGACAACGGGAAACATAAAGGGCATTGGAAGTCGAAAAACTCCCAATGCCCTTCATTGATTTATAAGTGGATGAAACTTATACGTCCCGCTCCTACCTTCCTATCCGTAGAATGGAGGCGATAACAAACATCCCGCTGCTTAGAACTCAGCAGACTTCGGTGTACGGGGGAACGGAATCACGTCACGGATATTCTGCATACCCGTTACGAAGAGAATCAAGCGTTCGAAACCTAAACCAAAGCCAGAATGAGGACAAGTACCAAACTTACGGGTATCCAGGTACCACCACATATCCTTCATCGGGATATTCAGTTCCTCGATACGTGCCATCAACTTCTCATAGCTTTCTTCACGCTCAGAACCACCGATGATTTCACCAATCTGCGGGAAGAGTACGTCCATCGCACGAACCGTCTTGCCGTCCTCGTTCAACTTCATATAGAATGCCTTAATCTCCTTCGGATAGTCCGTCAAGATCACCGGCTTCTTGAAGTGTTCCTCTACGAGGAAACGCTCGTGTTCGCTCGCCAAGTCTACACCCCAATATACAGGGAACTCAAACTTACGACCCTTTGCTA
>UQJC01000072.1 GCA_900541335.1 uncultured Prevotella sp. | reverse complement strand
CTGTCCGATAAAAGTTTTTCTGCCAGATAAAATTAGGGCTGACACCTATTGCAGGTGCCAGCCCTAATTTTTTTTCATGCCGAAAAAGCTTTGTCGGACAGCTATACTTTTTAATTGAAATTATAGTGCGAGAACCACGGCTCCGTTACCAGGAATCTCGACAAAGGTATGGGTGTCAGGCTTCAATTCAAGTGTTTGAAGATTACCTGTCAAGAGATCGGAGGCTGAACGTATGCCGGTACGCAAATTCAAATAGTCGAATGCATGAGCAGGAATACGTACACCGACATGCACCGCCTCGCTGGCAAAGTTTGCTACAATCAACAGGGTGCGACCATCGGAGGCTTGACGCAAAAAGGCATATTGACGGTCACAATTGTATCCGGCTGTATGGTCGTAATTAGCGTATTGCAGGTCGTAGAATGAACCGTCATTCAAGGCCTTTTCATGACGACAGAGTGTCAATACGCGGTGGTAATAGGCATATAGTTGAGCCTCTTCCGCCGTAAAGGTTTGTTCGGGATGACGAGCCGTTAACTTGCGGAGAGAAGGGACACTCCAATAGTCGAAGATAGTGGTACGGCCATCGCTACCGCTGAATCCTTCGGCATCCATGCCGGGTTCACCGATTTCTTGACCTGCATAAACCATAAATGGAGCTTTGCCCATCATGCTGCTAACCACCAGTGCGGGCAAAGCCTTCTTGGCATCTCCTGCAAAGAAGGGCGAAGCGATACGTTGCTCATCGTGATTTTCAAGGAAATTGAGCATGTGCTCGCGGATGTCGTCGACGGACTGCCAGCACGAAGTGATGCATGAAGCTGAAGCACCGTTGCAAACGATAGCACGAAGCGTGTCGTAGAGACCAACTTTGTCATAAAGGTAGTCAAAACCTGAAGCAATATAACGACGATACTCGGCAGGATTGTAGACTTCAGCTATAAACTGAATGTGGGGATATTGGGTCTTGACTTTGCTCGTGGCATAACTCCAGAATTCTGCAGGTACCATCTCGGCCATGTCACAACGGAATGCATCTACACCCTTCTTTGCCCAGAAAAGCAAGATTTGCGTCATCTTTTCCCAGGTAGAGGGTACCGGATCAAAATGGGAAACGCGACCACCCAGGTAGTCTATACCATAATTGAGTTTGATGGTTTCATACCAGTCGTTGCGCGAAGGCCAAGCATGGAATGTGTCGTTACCTGTAGCCTTGGCCGGGTATTCACGATAAGGAGTTGCCGCACGACGCTCGGTGTCGAAGTCCGTGTGAAGCGGTTGACCGAGGAGATAATAGAAATTATTTTGAGGGTCGAAGGCCTTGGTGAGGTCATCGTCTGCTCCGAGGTCGCGAATCTGCTTGGGGCAAGCGTCACTGTGGTACTGACGGGCTACATGATTGGGAACAAAGTCTATCACTAATTTAAGTCCCGCCTGGTGAGTACGGCGCAGCAGATCTTCAAACTCCTTCATGCGTTTGTTGACATCGGTTGCTAAGTCGGGGTCGATGTCAAAATAGTCCTTGATAGCATACGGCGAACCGGCACGACCTTTTACCACAGCCGGGTGATCCTTTGCGATACCGTAAGCTGAATAATCAGTCTGCGTGGCATGCTCAATGAGTCCGGTAAACCATACGTGAGTAAAACCATAGGAGGCAATGCGCTTGAGTTGTGCAGCAGTGAAATCATTCAATTTGGCGCAACCGTTCTGTTCAAGGGAACCGGAAGGTACATTAGCAGTCTTCTGATTCCCGTAAAGGCGAGTAAAGATTTGATAGATAAGTGGTTTCATGATAGGTTGATGTGAATGTATGAAAATCAGCAGTTTAGAACCCAAATATAAGATTCTAAACTGCTGATAGTAAAGGTTGTCATGGAGTGCATATACTCATCAATGAGGATAAATCACTCCGCATGGCAATCAAATTAGTCGTTTACGCCGTGAGCGCTTACTTCGGCATTGCCCTTGCAGATCTTAGCAATCATGCCCTGGAGCGTCTTGCCGGGACCACACTCCGTGAAGTCGGTGGCACCGTCGGCTACCATGTTCTGTACTTCCTTAGTCCAAAGTACAGAAGCCGTAAGCTGTGCGATAAGATTTGCCTTAATTTCTTCGGGATCAGTGTGAGCCTTACCGTCTACGTTCTGGTATACGGGGCAGATGGGCTTGTGGAACTCAGTCATAGCAATCGCTGCTTCAAGCTCTTCCTTGGCGGGCTGCATCAAGGGAGAGTGGAAAGCACCACCTACAGGAAGTACGAGGGCGCGCTTTGCTCCTGCTTCCTTCAAACGTTGGCAGCAAACTTCAATTGCTTCAGCATCGCCTGAGATAACCAGCTGACCGGGGCAGTTGTAGTTAGCAGGAACAACGACCTTGCCCGTCTCCTGACTTACAGCGGCACATACTTCTTCTACCTTGGCATCATCGAGAGCGATGATCGCAGCCATCGTACCGGGCTGAACCTCACATGCCTTCTGCATGGCCTTTGCACGAGCGGCAACAAGTTTCAATCCATCCTCAAAGCTTAAGCAGCGAGCGGCTGTCAAAGCTGAAAGTTCACCCAAAGAGTGACCAGCGACCATAGCGGGTTCAAATTTTGAACCGAGGCAAAGTGCGCTCACCACACTGTGGAGGAACATCGCAGGCTGAGTCACCTTGGTTTGCTTCAGCTCTTCGTCGGTACCTTCAAACATGATGTCGGTAATGCGGAAACCGAGAATATCGTTTGCCTTTTCAAAGAATTGCTTAGCGATAGGATGCTTCTCGTACAGGTCCTTGCCCATACCTACAAACTGTGCTCCCTGACCGGGAAATACAAATGCGTTCATTGCTTATTGTTGTGTTATTGAATGGAGATTGTTCCCGTTGGGCTATAGACTCCTTAGTGAACTCGTCAGACCAAGCAAGAACAATCTTGTGATACTTATAAACTGCAAAAGGGGATGTGACAAGAAAGCTTTTCTCAAAAAGGGAAAACACCATTGTCAAGGAAGAAGCCTCCTTTCACAGGTCGCAAAGTTACAAAAAAATGCGCTGTTTTTAGACGATGGAATCAAATTGGAAGGGCATAAGGTCGCTGACACTGGCTATTGACCAAATTTCATTCTCACCGTAAAGGATGACACGAACAGGATGTTGCGCCCGTGTTTGTACTTCAACCAAGACCTGACGACAAATGCCACAAGGGGAAATAGGAACCGCTGTAAATTGACCATCAACGCCACGAGCTGCAATGGCTATGGCGCGTACAGGCTGGTCTGGATAATGGGATTGCGCATAAAATAAAGCACTCCGTTCGGCACAGGTTCCGGCACCAAAGGCAGCATTCTCCTGATTACTTCCCGCTACAACTTCACCATTGTCCAATAAGACTGCCGCCCCTACACTAAAATGTGAATAAGGGGCATAACTGGTATAAGTGGCCTGACGGGCTTGTTCTACTAAGTGGCGATCAACTTCATTCAGTTCGTCTAACGTAGCTGATTGATAGGTAATTTGAAGCGTTCGATTTTCCATTTATCAATAAGGGACTAGTAGGTTGATGGAAAAGTAAATGTAGAAGATGGTGAGAATCGCTCACGAAAGTAATGCGCTGCCATCTATTCGACACTTACTGTTGGATAAAGGCTGAAGAAAAAGGGATACAGAACTGGAATAAGTATATCGAGTTTCTTCTGTCAAGGTCTGACAGAAGAATACCGTTATGCTAATGAATGTAGAACCTGAAGGTATTCATTCGCATCGCTTTCTACCGATTTCCCAACCTGAAGGGGCATGTTAAGCCTCCCATCGATTGGCATCTTCTGCAGCGCGCGCCAAGATGGCGGGAATGTCAGTCAAACCGTATAAGGCACCGATGGTTCGCTTGAAAATGTCAGGATTTTCTTCGCTGGCTTGTTGGAGTAGTTGAAGGTAGCGAGCCTTCTTCTTCAGATGATACATCGCTAAAGAGAGGTGGTAAAAGCGGAGCGAGTAATCCTTCGGATAAGTTGCATCTACCAACTTCATCCATAAGTCTTCTGCTTCACTGAAACACTCACGACTCAACAACTCCTTCAGAATGCGTGCGTTGTTCTTCTCGTTGGTTGCGTCCATTTCATAAAGACGGGTCAGCACTTTGACAGCCATGGCAGGCTGTTTCAGCTCGAAGAAGGTTTCTTGCATTTGGAAATACAAATCCTGAGGAGCATGTCCCGTAGTGCATAACACCAACATGGTTTCAATCGCCCGATCTCCTTTTCCTTCTTGTGCTAAAGCGGTAGCCAGACCGCAGACAATACGGGGGCGGTCTGCGTTGTCGAGCGGACAGAGACGCAAGGCTTCGTGAAAGTAACTGAGTGATTCAGCTGTACGGCCATTGGTACAGAGTTGCTCGGCGGCATACATGCGAATGGCATAATCATTGGGCATCTTCTCCATGGACTCTTGGCAAAAGCGCAGAGCTTCGTCAAATTTACCCTGACCGAACAAGGCAAATACCTTGAGATTCATGGCTTGCTGATTGGATTCATCGATAGCCAACGCGTAGTCGCAGCTTCCTACACAATCGACCAAATTGCCTTGCTTCTGCTGAATGTCTGCCAGTTGTGCCCAAGAGACGGCATCGTAAGGGTCGGCATCAATCAACCGTGTAAAAGCCTCCAGGCTTTGATCGTACTGTTGTAACTGATAGTAAGCATCGGCTATCAATTCGTCTACGCGCTTACGCAATGTGTAATTGGCGGGAATTTGTAACAAATACCGAAGTGCACGGGCATAATAGCCATAGTCGAGAAATATTTCGCTTAGGTCTAAATACCAATCATAATCTTCCAGGGACATTACAGCAGGAAGATTGTCATTAACCCGCTGTTCCGCTTTGTCAGGTTCTCCCCCCGCAGTTTCCCATTCAGCCAAAAAGATTTGTACATCGCGACTTTCCCGATTCGGAATGTCAGCTACAATGGCAAGAGCCTCTGCCCATTTATTCTGAGCCTTCAGTCGATAGGCCTTGACTACCATCACTTCCTCGCTATCTGGATGAAGTTGTTCGGCAAAGCGCATCAATCGTTCAGCGTCGTACGCCCTACCCTGCTTTTCATACTGTTCTTCAATGTCCATCAGCACAGATGCGTCCATATAAAAAGGAACCCCACTCTCAATGTGGCGTTCATATTCTTCCATTGCCTCTTGCAAATATTTGTCCATAGATAGAAAGCGTATGTAGGTGTTTTAAATCAAACGAATTACAGAACGCTACTTTGATCGAGTTTAATCAATCAGTGTAGCTGATACATTCGGTAGAGAAAGCAGACCGAATCGAAATTTAGAGGGAGCTCTACCCTCGCAAAATTATAGATAAGAATCGATATCACCCTAAGTGACTAAAAGAAAATACGATCAGTTTCGCAATTTCGATACGAGTGAAAATCAATCCTCCCAAAGATGAACTCCAATCGAATAATACTCCTACTTGATCTCGGTCTTTAAAATCAGCCACAACCTGTAAGCCACATCCCCCTATAGCGAAAAGAAAGCCCAAGGGAACGAGTCCCCCAGGCTTCTCATATCTTTCAAAGGAAATTAATTGGCAGCAATTACTTCTTGGCTGACCAACTGTCCTTAAGTCCGACAGTACGATTAAATACTGGATGTTCAGGTGTAGAATGCTTGTCGGCTGTAAAGTAACCAGTACGCTGGAATTGGAGATAACGGTTGCCCGTAGGATTCTCTACCGCATACTTTTCTACATAGCATTCAGTAAGCACCTTGAGTGAATCAGGATTAAGGAGTTCGCGGAAGTCACGATCATCGGCAGAAGGATTCTCAATAGAGAACAGGCGATCATACAATCTAACTTCAGCCTTTACGCAGTGATCGGCACTTACCCAGTGAAGCGTACCCTTAACCTTACGGTTGGCACCCTCCATACCACTCTTGCTGGTCGGATCGTATTCAGCATAAACTTCCTCGATGGTGCCATCGGCTGCTTTTTTGCAACCCGTACACTTCACGATGTAGGCATTCTTCAAGCGCACTTCCTTACCCGGAACCATACGGAAGAACTTCTTGGGAGCATCTTCCATGAAGTCCTCACGTTCCATCCAGAGTTCACGGCTGAAGGTAATCGTGTGGGTGCCGTCCTCCTCGCGTTCGGGATTATTGACCGCTTCCATTTCTTCAGTCTGACCTTCGGGGTAATTCGTGATGATCAGCTTCACCGGATTCAATACTGCACTGACACGCAAAGCACGAGCATTGAGGTCTTCGCGAGCAGCTGCCTCTAACATGGCGTAATCATTGAGTGCATCGAACTTGGTGTAACCAATCATGTCGATAAACTTACGCACAGCCTCGGGAGAGTAACCACGGCGACGCAAACCACAAACGGTCGGCATACGGGGATCGTCCCAACCATCTACTAAGTGCTCTTGAACCAAGGCCAACAACTTACGCTTGGACATAACCGTATAAGTCAAGTTCAAACGATTGAACTCGTACTGACGAGGACGATTGTCAGCCAAATCATTGCCTTCCTTCAACTCATCAATAAAGTAATCGTAGAGCGGACGGTGAGGTACAAATTCGAGAGTACAAACGGAATGAGTTACCCCTTCGAAGTAGTCACTTTGACCGTGGGCAAAGTCATACATGGGATATACTTTCCACTTCGTACCCGTACGGTGATGTTCCTTGTTGATGATACGGTAGATAATCGGGTCACGGAAGTGCATGTTGGGGTTAGCCATGTCAATCTTGGCACGAAGAACCATTGCACCTTCGGGAATTTCACCCGTGTTCATCTTTTCGAACAGCGCCAAGCTCTCTTCTACAGGACGATTGCGATACGGGCTTTCAGTACCGGGTTGCGTCGGCGTTCCCTTTTGAGCGGCAATCTGTTCGCTCGTCTGTTCGTCTACGTATGCTTTGCCTTCCTTAATCAGACGGATAGCAAAGTCCCACAACTGCTGGAAGTAGTCGGAAGCGTGGTAGATGTTACCCCACTTAAAGCCCAACCATTCGATGTCATGCTTGATAGCCTCTACATATTCGTTGTCTTCCTTCTGGGGGTTGGTGTCGTCAAAACGGAGATTACATACACCGCCAAACTTCTGTGCCAGACCGAAGTCCATGCAAATAGCCTTGGCATGACCGATGTGCAAGTATCCGTTAGGTTCGGGCGGGAAACGAGTTTGAAGACGTCCCCCATTCTTCCCTTCCTGCAAGTCGTTTGCAACGATTTGCTCAATGAAGTTCAAACTTTTCTTTTCGTTGTTTGCTTCGTTGTTGATTGCTTCTGTCA
>UQJC01000071.1 GCA_900541335.1 uncultured Prevotella sp. | reverse complement strand
ATCGGTCGTGGACAGCGTGAGTTGATCATTGGAGACCGTCAGACTGGTAAAACTTCAATTGCTACCGATACAATTTTGAACCAGAAGGGAAAAGATGTAATCTGTATCTATGTTGCAATTGGTCAGAAAGCATCTACGGTAGCCAATATCGTGAATACGCTGAAGGAGGCCGGTGCCATGGATTACACCATTATCGTGAGCGCAACGGCTGGCGAACCTGCCGCTATGCAGTACTATGCACCTTTTGCCGGTGCGGCAATCGGCGAGTTCTTCCGCGATCGCGGTATGCATGCTTTGGTTGTTTACGATGACTTGTCCAAGCAGGCAGTAGCTTATCGTGAAGTGTCGCTGATTCTTCGTCGTCCTTCAGGTCGTGAAGCTTATCCCGGTGACGTCTTCTACCTTCACTCCCGTTTGTTGGAGCGTGCAGCAAAAATCAACAACCAGCAAGAGGTTGCTGAGAAGATGAACGACCTTCCTGAAAGCCTCCGTGGCGAAGTTAAGGGAGGTGGATCGTTGACTGCACTTCCTATCATTGAAACCCAGGCAGGTGACGTTTCAGCTTACATTCCGACCAATGTAATTTCTATTACCGATGGTCAGATTTACCTTGACTCTAATCTATTTAACCAAGGTTTCCGTCCCGCAATCGACGTTGGTATTTCCGTGAGTCGTGTCGGTGGTGCTGCCCAGATTAAGAGTATGAAGAAGGTTGCCGGTACGCTGAAAATCGACCAGGCGCAGTATCGTGAATTGGAAGCGTTTGCAAAATTCTCTTCCGACTTGGATGCCGTTACCGCCATGACGATTGACCGTGGACGCAAGAATAACCAGTTGCTCATTCAGGCTCAGTATTCGCCCATGCCCGTTGCTGAACAGGTTGCTATCTTGTACTGCGGTACCAAGGGCTTGCTTCGCAATGTACCTTTGAATAAGGTGCGTAGTTTCCAGGATACCTTCCTGCAAGTCATCCGTTCACAGTATGCTGATACGGTTCTTGCTAAATTGGCAGTTGGAACTTTGGATGAAGAAGTGATTGCACACATTGAGAAAGTGGCAGCCGACGTGGCTGGACAATATAAAGGATAAAACGTATGGCCTCACTCAAAGAAGTAAAAACACGAATAGCTTCCGTGC
This sequence comes from uncultured Prevotella sp., assembly GCA_900541335.1. Lineage (GTDB taxonomy): Bacteria > Bacteroidota > Bacteroidia > Bacteroidales > Bacteroidaceae > Alloprevotella. Next base: position 6,181 of record UQJC01000071.1, on the reverse strand, counting down.
AGAGTACCCGTAAGATTACGAGTGCGATGAAGATGGTCGCTTCCTCCAAGTTGCACCGTGCGCAGCAGGCTATCGAGAGTATGCGCCCGTACGAGCAACAACTCACTCACATCATGTCTGCTTTCGTGGCAGGTATGGAGGGAGAGTTGGATACTCCGTATGCAGGCGAGCGCGAGGTGAAGCGTGTGGCCATAGTCCTTTACACTTCCAATTCTTCGCTCTGCGGAGGTTTTAATGCCAATGTCATTAAGGCTTTCAATCACAAAGTAGACAGTTACCGAAAGGCGGGTGTTGAAATTGTGAAAGTCTACCCCTTAGGTAAGAAAGCCGCTGATGCAGTCCGCAAGGCTGGTTTTGCCATAACGGCTGATTATAGTCATTTGCTTGATTATCCTGCTTACCATCCTGCGGCAGATATCGCCTCTGAAATCATGGATCTGTATGCCCAAAAGAAAATTGATCGGGCTGACTTGATTTATCATCATTTCAAGAGTGCAGGTTCTCAAATCTTGACGGAGGAAGAGTTCTTGCCCGTGCGTTTGAATGCAGCTACTTCAGCACCCTCTCAAGCAAATTCTGCGTCAGAGACCCAATGGGAGTTAGATTACATCGTAGAACCTTCCAAAGAGGAAGTACTTATGCGTCTTGTTCCCAAGTCTCTTCACTTGAAGCTCTTCACAGCCCTGCTTGATAGTTTAGCCAGTGAACATGCTGCCCGAGTAATTGCCATGCAAGTGGCTACTGACAATGCCGATGACTTGTTGCGCGAGTTGACGTTGACTTACAACAAAACGCGCCAGCAGGCCATTACCGCAGAGTTGCTCGACATTGTGGGCGGTAGTATGCAGTAAAGCAGGCTTCTTCATTTTGGAGTAAAGCACTTAGCGAAGTCTATATGTTTCATTCGGTCCTAATCGACAACCATCGATTAGGACCGTTTCTCATTGGTAACGAGTTTTTCTCCCCTTGTTGTTCCCCGTTTCAAGTTGTTTATAACATGATGTCTCACAATCGTCGCGAAGCCATTAAGCAGACCACTGCTTATCGAATGGTCAAGTTAATAGCCCTTTGGATGGATCAGCGGTTCTTGGATCCCATCATCGGTGTGCTACTGCCCAGTGTCGGAGATGTATTGACTTCCTTCTTTTCATTGCCCTATCTGTATTTGAGTATGGTCAAGATAAAGAGCATTCCCCTTACCTTGGCGATTATCTATACAATATGTTGCTTGACATCCTCATCGGGCTCATCCCCTTTGTGGGAGTGGTAGGTGACATATTCAAACGAGCCTTTGCGCGAAACGCACTGTTGATTGAAGGCTATGTTGAAGGAAGGCAAGCGATCATTCGTGAGGTGGAACGCAAAGCTGTTTGGATGGCTTTGCTTATTGTTCTCTTCTTCTTCTTGATTTATTGGATGATCGTTTCTGTAGTCAAACTTTCCGAATGGATTATCTCCTTTTTCTAATCCGATAAACTAAGATTTGAGCTGATGTACTCTCGCGATTTGGTGAAACATCAGTTCTGTTATTTTGGTACGATCTCTTGTGTGTTACGGAGTGAATGCAGCATGATCGTAGCGTTTGTGTAAGATCTTTATGCTCGTTTTCGGTCATTGCAGTGCAAGCTATTTTATAAACTCGTAGCCACTCCATTTGCCTGGTAATTTGTAGCTTTGTCCACGCAAAAAGTTAGCTCAACTCGTTGTGAGTGAGCGAAGGCGTATGCTATTGATACGCCCTCATTTGTACTTCATGGTGCGGTAGGTGTTGCACAGATTACACGCAAGTAGTATGTACGCGTATGCATGTGCTTGGGAGTATCTATGATTGGACTGTTCCACATCTGCTTGTAATCTTTTTTGTAGCAAATGTAGCATGTATCAGAAATTCATTATCAATCAAGAGGGGATTCTCAAATTTGGAGTTGTATATCTCCATCGTGACCTGTTAGAGATGGGCGAAACCTGCCCCAATGGAGGCGGATTGTGGTGTGTAGACGAAGCACGTCGTGCCATTCTACTTTACGGGCGTTCATTTGATTTTGGCAAACCCGATTTTGCCGCCTTACGTCGTATTGATTGGAGTAGCTGGAAGGGCGAGCGTTTTCCGCTCTTTTATGTTCCTCATTGGCCCGATGAAGAACGGTTGATTCCGATTGACTGACCCCATCCAACTAAACTATATCCCATTCAAACAATGAAGACTTTTTTTCTGACTCTCCTTTCCACTTGCCTTCTGGCCTGTCCTTCTTGTTCAACGAACGATGGCATCCCCGTGCTTTCCCCCGCTTCTTTTGCTCAAGCACTTGAGGCCGATTCGGCTGCTGTCGTCTTGGATGTGCGTACTCCCGAAGAGTATGCGGAAGGTCATATTCATGGAGCGATCAATCTTGATTGGCGCAACTCCGCAGCTTTTGACAAAGGTGTAGAGCAACTTGACAAGCGTCCGACTTATTACCTCTATTGCCGCAGTGGTCGCCGTAGCCATGAGGCTGCAACCCATCTGCGTAAGCAAGGCTTTCAGGTAGTCGATTTGAAGGGTGGTTTTATGCAGTGGACGGCTGACAGTTTTCCTGTCGTGCGATAATCGTTCTCCTAAGTATTCCTAAAGTCCCATTCCTTTGGGGAGGTTCGTCCTCCTTCTTCCACCGTAGGAGATGAGTCCTTTGACTCATCTCCTCGGTTTGTCTTTGTGTCTTGTCAATTATTCCACTTTAGTTCATCCCTTTCCTTTTTCATCTTCTTCCATTCTTATGCTCATTACCTCCTTGGTTGAAAATACTAGTACGCAAGGCTTACCTGTAGAACATGGTCTTAGCCTTCACATTCGATTGGACCAAGGGCGGCAGATCCTTTTTGATATGGGACAACGCATACTTTTTGCTGAAAATGCCCAACGGTTAGGCATTCATTTGGAAGAGGTTGACCTCGCAGTATTATCACATGGACATTATGACCATGGTGGAGGATTGCGTGCCTTTTTTCGACTCAATTCTCATGCCCCAATGTATGTACAGCGCACGGCATTTGAGCCTCATTATTCTCAGCGAGCTGAAGGGTTGAAGTCTATCGGATTAGATCAAGATTTGCTTACCGAGTCACGGTTTTGTTGGGTAGACCAAGTGGAGCGCATCGACGAGCAACTGACCTTATTCGCCGATGTACAAGGAACGTGTTTCAATCCACCAGGCAATCGTTTGCTTTTTGGTCCTGAACCGAACCAGCATGATGCTTTTGTGCACGAACAGAATTTATTGATTTGCGAAGGAAACCGCGTCGTCTTGTTTGCCGGTTGTGCGCATGCCGGAATAGTCAACATTCTGCGTCGTGCTCATCAAGTAGCGGGTCGTTCCATTACCCACGTCTTTGCAGGCATGCATTTGGTTAAGACTGGGATGAATCCTGCTGCTGAAAACCAATTTGTTCGGGCGTTGGCACGTGAACTTCTGACATACCCCAACATCCACTTCTACACCATGCACTGTACGGGAACCGAAGCCTATCAAGTGTTGCGTGAAGAAATGGGAACTTCTCTTGATTACCTCGCTTGTGGCGACCAAGTCCACATCTAAAGCTCTCATAGCACATTCTTCCACCACATTCAGCATGTTTCATCGGGTAGTAATGTACCCCGATTTATATTATCCCATACACATATTGCTTATCTAAACTTCATTATTATGCACGAAACTCGCGAAGATCGACGTTTTCGTCCCCGCCGTCGGGGCGGATTATCCTTACTTCCCCTTTTACTCCTCGTTCTCTTGATGGGAGGCATTGGTTGGGGGGCAGGCGATTTTTCCCAAATACCGATGACCATTGTATTCCTTTTCACCTCCGTAGCCGCCTTATTTACCCTACGCGGTTATTCCGTAGAAGAACGTCTTGCTATCTTTTCTCGGGGGGCAGGCAGTAAAGAACTTCTGTTGATGGTTTGGATTTTTGTCTTAGCAGGTGCCTTTGCCAAGTCCGCCCAAGCGATGGGAGCCGTCAGTGCTACGGTTGATTTAACCCTCCTTTTCCTGCCCGATAGCATCTTGTTGGCAGGGCTTTTTTTTGCCGCATGCGTTGTATCCCTTTGTGTGGGTACCTCCGTCGGTACCATTGTCGCTTTGGTACCAGTAGCGAGTGAAATGGCTGTGCGCACCGGACAAACCCTTCCGCTTCTGGTGGCAGCAGTTGTCGGTGGTTCCTTTTTCGGAGACAACCTCTCTTTCATTTCCGACACTACTGTGGCCGCTACGCGTACCCAGGGTTGTTCCATGCGTGACAAGTTTCGTACCAACTTTCGCATCGTGTTCCCCGCAGCCCTTCTCTGTTTCCTCATTTATGTAGGCATTGGTATGGAAGGAAAGCCTACCACAGCCGCCGTATCCTTCGATGCTCATCTCTTTCGCGTGTTACCCTATTTAGTCGTATTTGTAGCGGCAGTATCTGGTCTCAATGTGCTGTTAGTGCTGAGTTTGGGCATCCTATTGACAGGCTTAGTCGGTATCGTCGAAGGTAGCTATACTTGGCACGGTTGGTTACTTTCCTTGTCACAGGGCGTTGCTGGCATGGGCGAATTGATACTCATTTCCATGATGGCTGGCGGTCTGCTGGCTGTCGTTCGTAAGGGTGGGGGTGTCACCTGGTTAGTGCGTGGATTGACCCGCCGTGTACATAGTCGCAAGGGAGCCGAATGCTGCATCTCCGCATTAGTTTCCATGACCAATTGTTGTACGGCGAACAACACCGTAGCCATCCTCTCCATCGGTTCCATCGCCCGCGACATCAGCCGTCGCTACGGTGTCGGTTCTCGTCGTGCGGCCAGTCTTTTAGACATCTTTTCTTGCATCGTACAAGGCATTCTTCCTTATGGTGCCCAACTCTTGATGGCAAGCGGGCTTGCTCTGATTAGTCCAGTGCAAATCATCCCCTATCTCTATTACCCCTTCCTTCTCTTGATCGCAGTTGCCATAAGCATTGCGTTTCAGAAGGAGAAGAAAACACCTAAGGTTCACTCGATAACGTAGTGCATTGTTCTTTCAGATTAACCACGGAAAATACGGAATTCACAGAAAGCAAGGAATAAATTGTTTTTCTGTTAGTTCTGTGTTTTTCGTGGTTCTTTTTATTGAAGTCATCTTAACTAAACATTTCCTTAGGAGCAGAACAGCAAAAACGATGTAGTTCCACGCTTCCCAACTTGTCAATGTTGTGTCATGTCTGACAAGTACACTGCGAAACGAGTCCATCCATGCATTTGTCCTTTCGATGATGTACCTTTTCCTATAGAGTTCGTCTATCAGCAATTCGTTTCTGTCATACCCACCGTTTCTTTTGTTGAAGCATACATTGGGGAACACCCCATGAGAGAGGCATTGATTTCTAAAATCCTCGCTGTCAAAGCCGGCATCTGCATTCAAGAATAGTCCGTCAACAGGAATGCCCGCTTCCTCCAAAGTTCCGAATATCTCATCCGTCGACCTTTTAATACGGTATAAGTCATTATGCTCTCCCGATACGGAAACAAACATGGCCAAAGGAAGCCCCTTTCTGTCCGTCAGATACAAGGCATTGGTCGTCTTTGATTTCTTTCGTCCTTGATAGCCAACGGATTCATCACCTTTCGTAGCTCGGGTGTGGCTTCCATCCAAATCCACGCTGGACATATCGAGTTTACTGCGATGCTTCTTCAAAAGATTTGTCCACATATACTTCCATTCTCCGTTCTTGCACCATTTTCTGAAGTGGTAGAACAATGTCTTGTAGCTGAGTACAACATCTGAAAAAGGGATTTAACCGGAAGTATATGCCATTGGATACAAAAACACATTCCTGCTGTCCCAATAGTCAAGAAGGGAGAAATCGCAATAGCCACGATCTGCAAAGACTACAGAATGAGGTGAAACGGGAATATCCAAAGCACCCCTATTGTCACCGCATTTGCCATCTGTAATGTTTACGAATTCAGGAAGAAGACTGTCATAATCAAGTAATGTGTGCATCTTCACTGCGCCTTTCTTTGTTGTGTAATGTGCCCATTCGTAGAGCGACATGATCAGCGTGATGGTAGATGAATCCAGCAATTTGATTGGCATCTTGAAACGGAATTTGGTGCGTTGCCATATCGTCTGCTGTCCCAAATGAGCAAGCAGTGCATAGAATATCCGTCGGAACACGCCACTGTTCCTTTTTG
>UQJC01000070.1 GCA_900541335.1 uncultured Prevotella sp. | reverse complement strand
GCTGGGGTTGTACAGAGAAACCAGAACCTTGATCGATACCGCGCCACACGTAATTGCTCACAAGGTCGGCTTTGCCGCTCACGGTAAACTTGTCCTGAGCCTGTGCCGTGAAAGCGGTGGCTCCCAGGCAGGCTGCGAGTAAAAATGATTTCATAAAGTGATGATGAATGAAAATAGCAGGTTGTTTGAGTTGTTGCAAGAGGGGGAAAAAGTGAACCGCGCCCGGGCTCGTGACCCATTGACGGGGTGACACCCTACCCTCTCCTGTGTGTTAGCTAATGAGGAATTTGTCGCGTAGTATAAAAGTGGAGCGTCTGCCGCCGCTGCGGCGCGAAGGGAGTTGTCCCCCAGGCGCTGTGGCCTCTCTGCCCCATTTCCTTTAAGCATGTCAGATGCGCTCACACGCCTACCGCGCTCCGTGTAGTGACGAGCTACCCGCGAGTAACTCGTGATCGAAAGCGAAGGGTTAGCTACCCCAGGGTTATCCCAAATCTTTCTATTGTCTGGGCAGCCTTCCACTCAAAGCCGAACGTCATGCCGAGCACCTAAACTCCATGAACCGTGTCCGGTGATGACCTCTATGCAGAACTCCCGACGTCGACCCATTTCCCTTCGCCTGTCTTCGTTACGCAGCCTTATCGAGTGCCACGTTGAGTTTCAGCACGTTGACCTTGGCCGTACCAAAGAGTCCGAGCAGGGGACCTTCGGTTGTCTTGCGAATTATCTCCTTCACCTGCGCAAGGTCCATGCCGCGCGCCTCTGCGACTCTCCGCGCCTGTACTTCGGCACAGGCGGGCGTAATGTGAGGGTCAAGACCCGAACCGCTGGCCGTCACCATCTCGGCGGGTACCTCGCTGCGCTGCAGGTAGGGGTGATGCACGAGGAAGGAATCGATGCGCGTCTCTACTTCGGCCAAGTATTCGGGGTTGGTCACGCCCTTATTGCTACCGCCCGACTTGTCGGCTTCGTAACCGTTGCCCGCACACGAGGGACGACCCCAAAAGTAACGGTCGGAGGTAAAGGCCTGGCCCACATTGGCAGCACCGACCACGCGGCCGTTGAGTTCTACGACCTCGGCATTGCCTGCGTTGGGGCCGACCAATTGGGCCACAGCCCACAGCACGAGTACGTAACTGATAGAGAGGAAGACGCTAAAGACGAGCGTCAAGCGGAAAGCATTGAAGAAACGTTTCATATTCGTTTGAGGATAAGGAGTTGGTTAGAAGAAGAGGCCCACTACGAGGTCAATGAGTTTGATACCGACGAAGGGAACCAAGATGCCGCCCAGGCCGTAAATCAAAAGGTTGCGACGAAGCAACGCACTGGCACCGATGGGCTTGTATTTCACGCCGCGCAGGGCCAACGGGATGAGGGCAGGGATAATCAGCGCGTTGAAGATAACGGCTGAGAGAATGGCACTCTCGGGGGAGTGAAGCTGCATCACATTGAGGGCTGCGAGTTGGGGAATGGAGACCATAAAGAGGGCGGGGACGATGGCAAAATACTTGGCCACGTCGTTGGCGATAGAGAAAGTGGTGAGCGTGCCGCGTGTCATGAGCAGCTGCTTACCGATCTCGACAATCTCGATGAGCTTGGTCGGGTCGTTGTCAAGGTCGACCATGTTGCCGGCCTCCTTGGCTGCCTGCGTACCACTGTTCATGGCCACCCCGATGTCGGCTTGTGCAAGCGCGGGAGCATCGTTCGTACCGTCGCCCATCATGGCTACGAGTTTACCTTCGGCCTGTTCGCGCTTGATGTAGTTCATTTTGTCTTCGGGTTTGGCCTCGGCAATGAAGTCGTCTACACCGGCCTTCTCGGCAATGTATTTCGCGGTCAGGGGGTTATCGCCCGTGACCATCACAGTCTTGACACCCATCTTGCGCAGACGGTCGAAGCGTTCACGAATGCCGGGCTTGATGACGTCCTGCAGTTCGACCACGCCGACAATCTCGCGATTGACACTGACCACGAGGGGCGTACCGCCGTTAGCCGTAATCTGGACTACGCGTTCCATGACGGAGTCGGGACAGACGTTGTCAGCTTCCTGGGCGAGGGTGACCATCGTGTCGTAAGCCCCCTTGCGTATCTCGGTACCATCCTGGAGCACGATACCTGATGATTTGGTCTCGGCGGTGAAGCGGATGAGCTGCGAACCTTCGGTGCGCAAGCTGCGTACACGCATGCCTTGCCGGTGGGCCAACTCTACGATAGACTTACCTTCGGGAGTATCGTCTGAAATAGAGGCGAAGAGGCAGAACTCTACAAAATCCTTTTCGGGAATTCCTTCTACGGGATAGAAGGCAGTGGCCTTGCGGTTACCGATGGTGATGGTTCCGGTCTTGTCGAGCAACAAGGTGTCGATGTCGCCTGCGGTCTCAACGGCCTTGCCCGACTTGGTGATGACGTTGGCACGAAGCGCACGGTCCATGCCGGCAATGCCGATGGCGGAAAGCAAGCCGCCGATGGTCGTGGGAATCAAGCAGACGAACAAGGAGAGGAAGGAAGCAATGGTGATGACGGTTCCTGTGTAGTCAGCAAAGGGCTTCAACGTGATGCAGACAATAAGGAAGACGAGGGTGAATACGGCCAACAGGATGGTGAGGGCTATCTCGTTGGGTGTCTTCTGGCGTGAAGCTCCCTCGACAAGGGCAATCATTTTGTCCAGGAAGCTGCTACCGGGCTGTGCGGTGACACGTACGCGGATGTGGTCAGAGAGTACCTTGGTGCCGCCCGTCACGCTGCTCTTGTCGCCACCTGCTTCCCGGATGACGGGGGCGGACTCGCCCGTGATGGCACTCTCGTCGATAGAGGCGAGACCTTCTACGATTTCACCATCGGCAGGTACCACGTCGCCGGCGTCGCATACAAATTCGTCACCCTTCTTGAGCGAAGAACTGCTGACGGTTTTCACCTTGCCGTCGACGAGGAGCTTAGCAGGTGTTTCCTCACGCGTCTTGCGCAAACTGTCGGCCTGGGCCTTACCGCGTGCCTCGGCGATGGCTTCGGCAAAGTTGGCAAAGAGCAGGGTGATGAGGAGGATGAAAAATACCCAGGCGTTGTAGGCAAACGAACCTTGCTCGGTGCTGAAGGCTGAATAGATGGTCACGGGGAGCATCAGCAGGGTGCTGAGTTCAACGGCGAACATAATGGGGTTCTTGATCATCACGCGCGGATCAAGCTTGACAAACGACTGCTTGACACTGGCTATGACTTGCTCCTTCTGAAACAAAGAAGCGGGGGTATGGGGTTTCATAGAATGAATGTTATTAAAGTGGATGTATGGAATTCCTTCGACAGGCAAGAAGGGACAGACACAGGAGCATAACGTCCTCGAGCTGGCGGCAAGGATTGCACTGCACGGGGTGCCCCTCCTCGCCCGCAAAAGGAGAGGGGTTAAAGGCTCAAATGCGCTGCCAACGTGCTGAGTGCGTGAACGGGGAAGAAGGAGAGCGCAGCTACGATGAAAATGACAACGAAGGTCATCACACCGAAGGTAACGGTGTCGGTCTTGAGGGTGCCGGCACTCTCGGGGATGTATTTCTTCTGGGCCAGGATACCGGCAATGGCTACTTGGCCGACAATGGGCACGAAGCGGCTAAGGATCAACACGATGCCGCAAGAGAAGTTCCAGAACCAGGTGTTGTCACCCAGACCCTCGAAACCTGAACCATTGTTGGCGGCACACGAGGTAAACTCGTAGAGCATTTCACTCAGGCCGTGGTAACCGGGGTTGGCGAGCCAGCCTCCTTCACTCTCGACGAAGGCGGGAGCGTGCACGTAGAGGTAGGCGGCAAGGGCAGTGCCGACGAGTATGAGCAACGGATGGAGGAGAGCCACGATGGAGGCAATCTTCATTTCGCGTGCCTCGACTTTATGTCCCATAAACTCGGGCGTACGGCCTACCATGAGTCCACTGATGAAGACGGCAATGATCAGGAAGGTGAAGTAGTTCATCCAACCCACACCTACACCGCCAAACCAGGTATTAATCTGCATGTTGAGCATTTCGACTGCGCCCGAAAGGGGCATCGTGGAGGAGTGCATACCATCGACCGAACCGTTTGAAGTGACCGTGGTGGTAACGCTCCATAGGGCGGTGGCTGCCGAACCGATGCGCACTTCCTTGCCCTCCATGGCGCCACCGTCTTGTGCTATGCCCATGGCGTCGATACGGGGATTGCCGCCCATTTCTTGGCTGACATTGATGCCGACACCTGCTAAGTAGGCAAAGAGCATCACGCCATAGATGCAGGCTCCCAACTTGCGGCGATTGACATAGAAACCAAAGGCAAAAGCCATGGCCATGGGGATAATCAGGATGCTCCAACACTCGAGGGCATTGGTCAGATACGTGGGATTCTCAAGAGGATGAGACGAGTTGCTACCAAAATAGCCGCCGCCGTTGGTACCCAACTGCTTGATGGCGACAATGGCAGCCGTGGGACCTTGTGACACATACTGCTTTACCCCCTCAAGTGTCGTGATTTCCATCTTTCCATCAAATCCCATCGGGGTGCCTTCGACAATGAGGATCGAACCTACAAGGAGGGAAAGGGGAAGCAGGATGCGGGTGGTGCTGAGCATGAGGTAACGATAGAAGTTACCGATGGTCTGCGTTGTCTTTGCGGCCAATGCTTTCATCATGCCGGCCATCGCAGCCATACCTGTGGCAGCGGTGACGAACTGGAAAAGCATGATGACAAAGAGTTGTGTGAGGTAGGTCAAGCCGCTTTCGCCGCTGTAGTGCTGCAGGTTACAGTTGACCATGAAACTAATACAGGTGTTGAAGGCCTGATGGGCGCTCTGTCCGAGGTTTTGGTCGGGATTGAGTGGCAACACACCTTGCATGACGAGCAACACCATGCCCCATAGAAACCAAAAAAGGTTGACGGTCAACAGGGCGCGCAGGAACTGTTTCCAGTTCATCTCTTTATCGGGGTCGACGCCGCTCAAGCGATACATGAAGCGTTCGACGGGACGCATAAAGTCTAACCAAGTCTTTTCACCCTTATAGACGCGGGCTATGTATTTTCCCAGGGGGTAACTCAGTCCCACGAGGAGGACAATTTGGAGCAGTACTCCTAATATTTCAGTATTCATACGATTTCTTTCTTGTGACTGATGTTAGTTGTGATCAGTTGCTGGAAGAGTGGCCTCGGCGGCGGGGCTTACCGCGCGGGCGGTGCGACGGGCTGTTGCCACTCTTTTACTTCGCATCGAGCATCTACGATGGGGTGCTTAGAACTTTTCGGGCTTGATGAGTACGTAGAGAAGGTACCCAAAGAGCAGCAAACTAATGATGAATAATGCAGTGTACATGTTTACGTGTTGTTTTTTGTGTGATTCCTGTAAGGGGGCGAGCAAGTCGCTCTGTTACATCTTATCAAACCATTCGACACATTTGTTGAAAAGCCAGAAGCAGCCGATGCCGCTCACCAGGCAAACGAGAAAACCAATTGAAACTAATTCCGTCATACGTCTTTGTTTGTGTAATTACTAAATTTGACATCATGTTATCGCCCTTCTATAAGAAATCTGCGTGCCAAACTCGTCTCTTCCCCGCTTTCGCTCTATATATCAACGACTTAAGTCGTACTCTCGTGGGAACTGGGGAAAAGAAGACCCTACCAAAATGGAAAGGTGCTTTTCATTTTGGCAGGGTTGCGAGAGAGAATTAAGGGGCGCATCCACCTGGGAAGCAGATGCTGGCGGAGTGTAATACGTAGCGAAAGGCTATATAAGGTAAGTGCGCCGTATAGATTAGGGGTGGTGAGGGATGGGAAAGACGTGGTAGCTCACAAGAGTTATCGCCCCAATGTAGCCCATCTCCTCTCTCCCCTCCCAACCATCCCCTCCCCCATCCGTACCTTACCTCCCTTCGCTTACGCACAAAAAAAGATGCCCACTTGATGGCTCAAGGGGCATCTTCATCATGTCAACCCAAAGGGGAAAACGTTACTTCGTTGCTTGATTTTGCTTTTCAGGGACAGCGGGGGTAATAATCGAGTTCGAATTGTTCTGTTCCGATTGATTGCCATCTCCTCCCTGCGTCGGCGAATTGGTTCCAGTATGGGTGTTATCTCCTGTGGTCGTGTCGCCACTGGGTTTTCCTTCCGTGGAATCATTCGGGTTATCCGGCTTGGGTGCATTCGGGTCCTGCGGCGCATGACCCTCCTGTCCGGGCTTCGGATTAGCATTCGGATCAGCCGTTTGGTTGCCGTCAGGCTTGGGTTGCTGATTGGCGTTCGGGTCACCAGGCTTCGCCTCCGTTTCGTTCGCCTTCTTACGCATCGCGTCGCTGCGCTTCTTTGAAAGCTTGAACGCGTCAATGCTCGAATTCCAATCCTTGATGGCGGTGATAAACGGCTCACCAAACATGACCGCTCCACCATTCAGACAGTTGGCCATCTCATCGTAAGCCTCGTCCATACGTTGGCGCGCTTTCTTCAGGGCCTCTGCCATCCAGTCGCGATTAAACGCACGGTGTGCCACCAATAATTCTTCTACCTTTTTATCAGCTTCACCCAATTTCGTGTAGAAGAACGTGGCATTGGTCTCGGTAAGTGCCGTCTGGTACTCCTCTTCTGCCAGGCTGGTCAAAATGTTACGCATGGCAGCTCCCTGCCCCATAACGTTTTTCTTCATCTCAACCTTGAAGAGGTCGAGTAGATCCAACACTTTCTGAGCGGATGCCGAAGTTGCGAAGCCTACACTAATCTGAAGTTCCAAGTACTGTCTCAGCCCGTTGTATAGGAATACACGGTACTTCGACTCCTTGTTCAAAGACTCCGTATAAGGATTCTTTGTTCCCAACTTGTAGTACTTCTCTTCCTCCTCGAAGGCGGCCTTGAAAGCGTCATACGCCTCCTTGTACTTCGCATTCTCGGTTGTTACCTTGTCCAAGTGCTTCATGCACTCACCCATCAACGCATTGTGCTGGTCGTTGACCATCGTACGCTTAGAAATTAAATTGACTTTGAAAATCATGTCTATAAAATATTAGATTTTACCGCAAATCTGTTTTCCTTTCAGGCTGGTCATGCGGTGTAACCCAACACGCGGTTGTTGCCTGTAAGAGCTTTCATCTTCTGCTCGTGACGCATCCCAAGAACCTTTCTCGAAAAGGCTGCTGAAGGAGACGAATACGCTGGTTGAAAATGACCCTCTATACTACAATAGGGTTATAGTAACAGAAAAGGTGGATGTCACGTACCTATTTTTTCCAATCTCGGCTACGACAGCTACATTCACACCTAAGTTGAAGCTTGCTGTCACTTCCCTGCAAGTTAACTCATGCGGGTGAAGCCATCTGATATGCCAAACGCACGAGCGTTCTTCGCGTAGCATCCTTGCTCTCAAGCGAATGGAGGGAGTTTCAGCCAGTGGCAACTATCTTTTTGGCGAAAAGCAAGGTCGAACCACTCTGATGAAACCCTCTTTTTCACGAAAAGCAAGGTCGAACCACCCTAGTGAAAACCTCTTTTTCACGAAAAGCAAGGTCGAACCACCCTAGTGAAAACCTCTTTTTCATGAAAAGCAAGGTCGAACCACCCTGGTGAAAACCTCTTTTTCATGAAAAGCAAGGTCGAACCACCCTGGTGAA
>UQJC01000069.1 GCA_900541335.1 uncultured Prevotella sp. | reverse complement strand
TGTTGTGGCACAAACTTCTTTACCATGGCCTTCATTTTGTCCACATCATAATTATAGATGCTTGCATTATTTTGAATCAGGCGACCATCGGGGCCACAAAGAACATAGCGTGGAATAGAGGAGAAACTGAGCATGGATTCGAGCATTTCCCATTCTGACTGGGAAACGAAGAGATGTTCGCCCTTGATGTGGTTTTTATTCATCCATTCTTCGCTTTTGGCGGTGAGAGTTTCTCCGTCGGTGGCTGAGATATAGATAAATTTAAAGGGTTCATCCTTCATTGCTTCAACCTTGTCGCGCATACTGAGCATGCCTGCACGACACGGACCGCAACCCAGTCCCCAGAAGTCAATCAGCAAGAGGTTTCCTTCGTACTTCCCAAAGAGACGTTTCCACAAGGCACGCTGCTCTGCAGTCCAATGACTGTCTTCGCCTTCCGCTCTGCCTTCAGTAGTCTGCACGAAACGGCGGTATTTATTAAGAATAGCGTGAGCAACCGGAAGCGAAGAAATAGACTGAACAACTGATGCGACATTCATGGCTACAAAGTCCAAAGCCTTCCCTGTATCCTCTTCCTGTCCCAATGCTAAGGACTCGGCGGTCTGATTTAAGAGCGAGGAAAGGCCTTGCGACTTTTCCAAATCGCTCATAAAGGTACCGTCCATATCGAATTGGTCCTTACGCACATATTCCCAATCTCCCGACGCATTTTTCACCTTTTCGTATTGCAGCATCACATCCCCATAAATAGTGCGGTTAACAAACACCCACTGACTCGCTTCGCATAAGGCCAACGGATTGTCGTAAATCAACTGCTTGTAGGGCATAAGCAAACCATAGACTGCTTGATCATCGAGCGGTTGATACGCAGGATTGGGATCCAGAACATACGAACCGTCTTCCTTTTGAGTCCTCTTGTATTGCTCGTCTTTATAGTAAAGTAGCACATCCTCCAAGTGTTGTATTTGACGGGTAACCATAGACATCATCACCACATCCTTGCCGAAAGTAGAGAGTGGAGTACGGATCAATTCCTGGCGCAGGGTTTCATTTCCGAGGAGGCTGATTGCTTGATTACGGAACTTCTCGGCCACACACATCACGCTGTCCTTACCTGCAGCGATGGCTTGATGAACGGCTGTATAATCGTAACCATCGGGACTGTATTTTTGCATAAAATAAGTAGTAAGCGTATTGATCAGGGCTGATTCGCTCGAGCTACGGAAAGTCATATAAAGCGGCTTATGAGACTGATCAGTGACAAACGAGGAGAACACCTCCAACGTATCACCCGGCTGAATAAAGAAGTTGCCTGTATGAAATCCACCTACCCACTGAGGGTGCGGCAAGTCGAGGTGAAAAGTCCAGCTACGGCTGGTGATGTCAAAGGGAGCTGTCACATTCTGCTGCTCTCGGGTCATTTGATTCTCGACACGTAGAGACGTAGCCCCCATTGTAGCAAACAACTCCATAGGCAGGTTATCAAGATAGACTTTCAGCACCGCCTTGCCTGAACGGAACGGAGCCGATAAAGGCTCCTTGTAACGTTGGTTGTCGAAATGCCATTGCGTATCGGGCTTCACTCGCTGCTGCAAGTAGTATTCGCTCGTCAACTGGCGCGGGTCAAATACTTTGCTTTTTGGGGATGCCTTGGGCTGGTTCTGCAACTGAATGCCATAGACGCCACTCTTAGGACTTGCTGCGGGTTCTATGAAATTAAGTTCCTTGACATCAGCCTCCAGGGGTTCAAAGTATAAGGTATACGGCACGCGTCCCGATTCGGGCATCGCTACTTGTTCATTGAGCTGTATACCCTCAGCTCGCAACACCTTGAACTGTTTGCCGCTGTGCCGATCCTTCAAGACTGCATTATCTGCCACACTACAAGTATAGTTGGGAAGGTTACGCAGATAGCCTCGGATGACCGTAGCCTCCCTCGTCAACTCAATCTTATCCATAGCAATCCAATTCGGGCAATACTCAATGACTGGATGCTTTATAACTCTAGGTTTGGCCAACGTACTGTGTTTCTGTGCCCAGCCGCATACGACGCAGAGCATCAGGAAGAAAGTGAATAAAGAGTTCTTCATACTATCAATTTTTGAATAACTAAAGCCCCTCAATAAAGAGGATGAGAAGTAGCAATGATTCTATTTTTTCTTCGCAAAGAATCGCAAAGAATCTCAACAAATCAACTAATTTACAATGAAAGGTAAGAATATTTATGCGTATGCAAATATATGTATTTAGTCAAACTCTCCAAGGCTTATCCTTTAAAAAAACGAGCCCAAGAGTAACTCACCGTCGTTATGCAAGCATTGGGTATTGGTAAAATCGTTCGGAATATTAATTTCGAGAAGGTTCAGGGTTACACTTTACCCCCTATGCATCACGCCCCTCATCGTGCGCTTGCAGGGAAAAGACGATTGCCAACGCCACGCCCAATCACCTCCATGAACCTTACGCTGTGTCAGAGAACACACTGTATCGATCACTCAAACAACTGAAATGAGAAGATGAGAAACTTCAGTTTTCTTAAAGAAGCGAGCAACACCTTTACTATCAACCGATAGGATGAAAACATCTAAAGTCTGCCAATGTGGCAGTTGTCAGTGACAGAATGTCCTATTTTGGCAGTCAACGAAAGTTTTTTAGCCTATTCCAAATTAAAATTAAGCTCTTGAGCTAGTTTGGCACGCTGTTTGCATAGATAGGTTTAAAGGGATAGTCGAAATTACTATTTTCTATAAGGTTACTCCTCTACACCTCCTTGCCTAAGGAGTGAGAATAGAAGAGAAACTTTATGCCTTACTCCTCGTCCCGGGAAACACAAGTGCCTTTGTTGTAGGAAGGACTTGGTGGGGAGTAGGCGAATAGATCTAAACTATTTTTTAGGGGCAACCATGCACGCTATGAGTGGCAAGCCCCAATCCCTCTTAACATTGTTGGTCAAGACTACAGTCTACGAATGGGTTCAAGTTGAATACTTCGCACTACTCTTCTGCTTTCTGCTAAAGAAGGTGCGTTCGAGTACAAACTCCCCTCCCCTATGCTGTCTTTCTGCGTTGCTACCTTTGAGTTCAACCGTACGGAGAGGATAGGAAACCATCCAAAGGCCTGGGATGGAATCATATCACCCCCATACTCAAGAATCCGATTAGGTAGATTCTCCCTACGGAAGCCGTTAAAGGACGTCCCGACACTTGGGACGACTTACTCGGAAGCCATAAAAGAAGGTCTAAACACTTGGGATGACTTACTCGGAAGCCGTAAAGACCCATCCCAACACTTGGGACGACCCACACGGAAGCCGTAAAGACTCATCCCAACACTTGGGACGGCCTACACGGAAGCCGTAAAGACTCATCCCAACACTTGGGACGACTCACACGGAAGCCGTAAAGACACATCCCAACACTTGGGACGACTCACACGGAAGCCGTAAAGACTCATCCCAACACTTGGGACGGCCTACACGGAAACCGTAGAAGAGCATCCCAACACTGGAATGTTCTTATTCGATGACAGAAATCGGAGCACTCACATCAATTAGTGCCATGACACAGAGGCGTTCTTTTTTTCGAAAAATACACAACCCTCTTCTCCAACGAGCACGATTCTGTTGTGACAGGGCAACCAACAGCCCGCGAGAAGGCATCCGTTGCCGGCTAAGGATGTTACTCCTCCCTTGACTGAAAGTCTGACCTACATGAAGGTTCTGTGCAAACCTAATGAAACGACCCATGCTATTCTTCTATGAACTTCGGCAGGAAGGTCGCTACATGAATTGTACAATTGTTTTTTAACCGGGAGTTTCTCCCATAAAATTAATTTTAGTATGATGCAACACATCGTAAAAATCGATTTGCGTGCGCTGAGTAATGACACGCACTTTTCCTTTCACAATGCTGGTATTGCTGTTTTTACCACTGTCGAGACAGAGAACCAATTGTTTAAAGATTATCTGAAGGCCTGGCAAGATGCTTATAAGCGACAGGACGACATCATGTACCTGTTACGCAAGAGTATGGAGCTGGAAAAGGCCAATGAGCAACATGCCATTCGCTGCAATTGCCTCACGGGCGTCATGGCTGGCATCCGTGCTCATGCGCTTTGTTTGCACTCTCCTCAATATGAGGTAGCGAAGAAGGCCTATACGCATTTGTCGCGCTACCGAATGCATGGAAATGCAGGTATGGACAAAATCTCCAGCTCCATCCACCATCTTTCTGACCTCTTAAAGGAAGAAGAGATGCAATCCATGCTGACAGCAATTGGTCTGAAGGATATCTTTGACAAGATGAATACGGCCAATGAGGCAGTCATTGAAGCACAAGCTCTCCGCGACAAAGTGGATAATCTAAAGGGAACGGGCGGTGTACAATTGGCTCGTAAGGAGACAGATGAGGCGTATACGCTGTTTGTGAAGTGTCTGGAATCGATGATGATGCTTTTCCCTGGTACAGTGGAGGAATGCGTGTCAACTTGGAATACAACCGTAATGCGCTACCGCAAGAACCTGGAGTTAAAGCAAGCGTTGGCTGCAGCTCGCAGAAAGGCTGAAGAAGAGGGACAGTCGGGGCAACCGCCTGTTTCGCAAGAGGAGAATAAGCCTTCATCGGGTGGCAACAAGCCAGGCAATCAGCCGGGCAGTTCGAGCACGGAACAAAATAAGCCGTCGACGAACCCGCAACCTGCGCCGGAAGACAACAAACCGACGGAGGAAAACAAGCCTTCGGAAGGGAAGCCGAATCCGTCGGAGGACCAGCATCAGCAACCTACGGACGGCGATACGTCAACAGAAGGTACTGGATCGGGCCCAATTTATACGCCGGTTAATCCTGCTCAAGAAGTGGATGTGAAGTAACAGCTACCGCTGTAACGAAAAAACCATTTTGACTCTCTAGGCTGTGGCGAACTTCCGAACGAATTAAGCGTTCGAGTGGTTCGCCACAGCTCTTTTTATAAGGTTGTACTGCTATACGGTCGTGACTGGAGGTAGTGAGCCACGTAATAAACAAGAATACAGAACAAGCGGAAGGCAAGGCTATGAAAGATGCTGACCTCTCTCCATTCCGTGCACTTGTTTGTTTCTATTTCTTCCGTAGTTTGCAAGCTGTCTGTGGCATTCTTACCATGTGCACCGTAAGAGCGATGCGCTCCAAGCTTTCCGTGTATTCCGTCATTTCCGAGTATTCCGTGGTTACCTTATCATGGGCTCCGTGATTGCTGCGTGGTACAAACATTCCGTTTATGCCGTGAATCAAAAAAAGGTGTGCCACACGGAACCCCATGCGACACACCTTCTAAGAAGAGGAAATAGCACACCGAAGTGCTTATGCTTTCAAGCAACCAATAATTTCGTGGATGTCTTTCACACCGTGGTCATCTAACCAGGCATTCATGCCGTCAATAACCTTGACCGTCACGGCAGGGTCAATGAAATTGGCCGTACCGATTTCAACAGCAGTAGCACCCGCCATCATAAACTCTAATGCGTCGGTTGCATTCATAATGCCACCCAGACCTACAACGGGAATTTGAACCGCACGCGCTACTTGCCACACCATGCGCAAAGCTACTGGCTTCACACACGGACCACTCAAACCACCCGTACCGATGCTGAGACGAGAAGCACGACGCTCGATGTCGATGCTCATACCCATCAATGTATTGATGAGAGACACTGCGTCAGCACCCTCTGCTTCTACAGCCTGAGCAATGGAGGCGATGTCCGTCACGTTGGGTGAGAGTTTGACAATCAAGGTCTTGTTATAGCGTTCGCGAACGGCCTTTACCACCGAAGCGGCGCCTTCGCAGGTCACACCAAACGCCATACCCCCACTCTTGACATTGGGACAAGAAATATTGAGTTCGATACCGGGAATACCAGGCAGAGCGTCAATACGGGCTGCACACTCGGCATAATCCTCGGGAGTATTACCCGATACATTGACGAGCACATTGCTGTCGATATCCTTCAGTTGCGGGTAAATGTGTTCGCAAAAATAGTCGACACCCTTGTTTTGCAAACCCACACAATTGAGCATACCCTGAGGCGTTTCCGCCATACGCGGGTAGTCATTGCCTTCACGCGGATGGAGCGTCGTGCCCTTTACGATAAAACCGCCCAAACGGTTGAGGTCGACAAAGTCGGCAAATTCAAGTCCGTAGCCAAAGGTACCGGACGCGGTCATCACTGGATTCTTCAGAGACAAACCGCCTACTTTTACATTTAATTGAGCCATGAGAGTGTACGGGTATTAAAGATGGGACCTTGCTTACAAACACACACGTTGTGACCTTCAGCTGTCTTCTCAACACAGCAAAGACACGCACCAAGGCCACACGCCATCAAGTTTTCGAGGGAAGCTTCACAGTCTACCCCCACGGAGGCTGCCCAGCGAGCTACAGCCACCATCATGGGTTTCGGACCACAGGTTGCAACCGCATCGAAGGTCTCCTTTTGCAACACGGAGTGGTTGGTCACATAACCCTTTTCGCCCATCGAACCATCTTCGGTGGTGACGTAAACACGGCCATACTGTTCGAAGAGGTCGAGTTGCATCAGGTCCTCACGGGTGCGGCCACCCAACAAGAACACGGGTTCACAACCTGCCTCGCGCAGAATCTTGCCGTAATAGAGCATCGGAGCCGTACCTACCCCACCCCCGACAAGCAACACCTTGCGGCCGTCCTTTTCAGGAATGGTAAAGCCGTTACCGAGCGGAAAGACACAGTTGAGCAAATCACCGGGTTGGCTGTTGTAAAGGCTACGCGTACCGTCTCCTACGGCATGAACCAAGAGCCAGAGTTCGTTGGCCTCATAGTCCACAAAGTTGATGGAAATGGGGCGGCGCAGGAAGGTAGTTGGAGAGTCGGCAATCTGTACTTCTACAAACTGTCCCGCCAACATCTCGGGAAGCAGGCCCTGTACGGGCTGTAATTTGAGCAGCACATAACCATCACGAGGATATTCGGCTGCTACGACCTTGAGGTCTTTGACGTATTTCTTCATAATAGAGGGGATGATTAGGAGGATTCGGGAGTGCAAGCCTTACGACCCGAAGGTCGGGCTTTTCATACTCTCAAGCCTTTACTTCTTATGTTCGTTGCGTTTTTCTTCGCGTTCGACTTCCTTGACTTTACGGAAGAGGTCGGAAGCAAAAATAAAGTTGTTGAGCAATTCGTTGTCAGAGTCCATCACTTCGTCCTTCGTGCCTTCCCATTCCTTACGACCCTGGTAGATGTAAAGGATGTGTTCGCCAATGCCCATTACGGAGTTCATGTCGTGGGTATTGATGATGGTCGTCGTGTTAAACTCCCGAGTGATGTCGTGAATGAGGTCGTCGATGACGAGTGAAGTCTTGGGGTCGAGTCCGGAGTTGGGTTCGTCACAGAAGAGGTACTTGGGATTAAGCGAAATGGCACGGGCAATGGCTACACGCTTTTGCATACCACCCGATATTTCACCGGGGAACTTGTCGGCCGCATCGGAGAGATTGACACGATCGAGACAGAAACGGGCACGGCGTACGCGCTCCTTATAGCTGTCGGACGAGAACATGTCGAGAGGGAACATGACATTCTCTAATACAGACATGGAGTCAAAGAGGGCGGCACTCTGGAAAATCATGCCCATCTCGCGACGAAGCAGGGCACGTTCCTTCTTATTCATACTCATAAAACTGCGTCCGTCATACAGCACGTCGCCTTCTGTCGGTTCGAACAGTCCCACAATATTCTTGATAAGCACCGTTTTACCCGAACCGCTCTGTCCGATGATGAGGTTGGTCTTACCGCTTTCGAAACGGGAAGTGATACCTTTGAGCACTTCTCTGCTGTCAAAGGATTTATGGAGGTTATTGATTTCGATCATGAGAGAATTTGCGTAAGGAAGAGGTCTGAAAAGAGAATGAGCATGGAGCAGGACACAACGGCATCGGTACTAGCCTTACCTACTTCGATACTACCGCCTTCGACCGTGTAACCATAGAAGGAGGAAACACTGGAAATAATGAAGGCAAAGAAAAGGGACTTGATGACACCCATCCAGAAGAACCACTGGGTAAAGGAGTGTTGCAGACCCGAGGTGAGGTCGGAGGGTGTAATG
>UQJC01000068.1 GCA_900541335.1 uncultured Prevotella sp. | reverse complement strand
ATTAGCGCCCCATTGATAAGCCCATCTTTTTCGGTGAAAGAGATATTACTTCTGCTTTGGGTCGCGGCATGCCGCGACCGTACTACATTAGCGACCCATTAGTAAGCCCATCTTTTTTCGGTGAAAGAAGATTACTTCTGCTTTGGGTCGCGGCATGCCGCGACCGTACTACATTAGCGCCTCATTGGTAAGCCTATCTTTTGCGGAAAAAAGGAAGTTACTTCAGCCTTATCAGTTACGCAACGCCTGTACTAGAGCTTCGGCAAGCAACTTGCCGTGGAGCGTATAACCTTGGGGATGAAAGTGGATGCGGTCGGGGCGCATATAATTGCCAGACACCCAATTGCGCAATGCCGCTTCTTCACCACCACAGATATGGTAGAGGTCCCAAACAGGCATTTGGTGGGCTTCACCGTATTCCTTAATCAGTTGGGCACAGCGTGCACTCATCGGGTTCGGTTGTTTCGAGCGTCTCACATGGCGTACCTTGCGGTGTGAACGCGAAGTTTGGCGATAGTCCACAAAAGAGCGGGTGAGGTAATCGCCCGGGGGCGTCGTCAGCAGAATCACTGCATCGGGGCAAGCCTTGCGGAGTAGTTCAAAGAACTGGTCGAGCTGCGATTCGTGCAAGTCCTCGCGGTACCCCATGCCGTGAGCTTCGTTAGTTCCGAGCGACAAGATGATGAGGTCCGGCTCCTGAGCCGCAAACTTCTGCATATAGCTGTCTGTTCGAAAGTGTTGCGAAGTCGCCCCGTTCTTACCAAAGTAATGGAAAGTCATCCCTTCGCCATTTTCGGGATTGCTTTCAGCAGCTCCGATGTATTGGGTCAGTGCCGCTTTGATGGCTTGAGGAAAACTTTTACCCGCCACGTGTGAATCACCGATTTGAAGAATGCGCAACGGACGTTCACTTGCTGCGAGAATCTTCCGGATCGGTTCCAACCATTCCGCGTGCGTGATGACATTGGGTTGCGTGTGGCGGAAAGCAGAAGGCATTGAGTTGTCCGGTTCCTTCAACAGACGGAAAGTGGGGCGTTCCGCCTCATTCGTCCAGTTTCCCAAAGCTTGTGGATGCGAGGCAAAAGCATTACCGCGCATAGTTTCGGGCAGACTGTCGGGGTATAATCCAGCCGGACGGTCATCCGCTTCGCCAAACCGTCGTTCTCCCACGAGGCTTGCTGCAACCGTAATGCCCAACACCAAAGCCCAACCCGTCAGCAACATGTACAGTTTGCGGGAGGAAGAGTGTGACGGACTGTAAACCGTCCGTGTGGAAGTGGTCCAATGAGGCAATGGCGTGTGGTCCTTACACAAATCAGCGGTTTGACGTTTCGTTTGCGTGGTGCTGATATTGTTCGTATCCATAAACCAAAGATTTGTACAGCGTGCGGGCAATGCGTTGACCGCCTCTGTGGTTAATGTGCGTATAGTCCTTACCCGCTTCGGCCGGTTTGGCTTCAGCCATGCGGCGAATACTGCCTTCACCGCCCATGCCCTCATAGAGGTTCCAGAAGGCAACGCGTGTTTCAGCCGCTAGGTTTTGTTGGTATTTGATGAGCGAGTGAATGCCCGGCAACGTGTGCAATTCACCGTCTGCCAATCGGTCCTCGCGGTCACCCACTCCAATGAGGAGGATGCCCGCCTCGGGGAAACCTCGTTTCAAGTGTTCAATGACCGTTTTCATCTGGTGAGCGTAGCTCGAATAGTTGGTCTGCTTCTTGTTTGCCACATTCAGCCCGAATTGCAGAACAATCAAATCGTAGGGACGCACGTCGTGCAATTGTCGGAGCACCTCTTGGGGAATTTCCGTGAGCGTCGTGCCACTGCTTCCGCGCAGTGAAAGGTTGTCGAGAATTACGCCCCTTGCACTTTCTTCCGCCACGCCCCAGCAAGTCAGACCGGCAGCTGTCGGCACCTGCCAGCGGGTGCGGCCTGAGCGGCCTTTGCGTATCAGTGCCTCTACTTTCCCCGTACCTTCAGCCTGCAGAGCCATCATGGTTCCCTGGTTGAGCTTAACGCCCACTTGGAGCGGTGCGTTTGCCCGCAGGTAGAGCGTGTGTACCTCCGTCGTGTCCAGTCGGGGTTGGTGTACTCCGCTGATTTCCGTCCAGGCCGTACTTTGTGGCACGAAGTAACGCTGACCGATGTTCAGGCGAGCTGCCTGGTACTTGCCCTTGTCGAGAACGCAGAAGGCATTCCATCCGCCGTAACGTTGGTGCACGGTGCTTCGGTTGGCAGCATAGGGAGGAGCGATGTCCAGAAAACCGACCCCGTTGCCGCCAAACTTCTCCTGTAACAGGGTGCGGAGGGCACCTGTGAGGATGTCTACTTCAATAAACGAGTCACCAAAGTAAGCAATGCGTACCGGGCGGTTCAGTTGCTTGCGTTGGGCAAGTGCCTGATAGAAGGGGAACATACCGCGTTGGTTGGCATCGGCATAGTCCTCAATGCAGACCAGGCCCTTGGGGGCAGGTTTCGAAGGCACAGCCGCTTGCGGTTGCGCTTCTCTTACTTTCTGAATAGCGGCCAGGGCAGGCAACAACATGTCTGTCACTTCGCCGCCTTCATCCTTTGGGTGAAGGTCTTCGGGGAGTACGTCAGCAAGCAGGCCGACGCGCTTTATTTCGTATGAACCAATCTGACAGGCAGGCATCCACTGCATGGGTAGCAGAATGAGTACCAGCACGAGCAGAAGCAGTACGATTTTAAAAGGAGAATTTTTCAAGAACGGGAAAGTTTGACGTGTGACAATAAGCAGGGAATAAACACGGCATCACCGCCGGGTGGCGATGAACAGAGGAAGAAGAATCGGGGGAAGGAAACGAGGCTGGTGCGTGGAAGGCTGAAATACACCTTATAACAGAGCGCACCTTCAGACGGCACAGCCCGACCTTCTCGGTCGTTCTTCGTAACCTATTCTTCGGTAGCTGTTTCCTTTTCAGCCATCAAGATATCGCGAATCTTAAAGAGGTGGTAGACTTGTCCCGAATAAATCGGGTTTTGCCAGTGCGTTTGTACGAGGTCGTAATAGTAATGCACTGTCTTTTTCAGTTCCGGGATAAAGAACCCCGGAGCTACCTGCATGGATTCGGGAAGTTGGTCTTCGTGTGCTTTAAACCACTCCAGCAGTTCGTCTATTTCGCCTTGGGTAAATGAGTTTTTATAATCCATTCTTTAGCTGTTTATAAGCAGGTTTTACGCTGAGGATACCAGTTGAAGCGTTGAGCGTAATATAAATAAGGAGTGTCGGAGGTCGCATCTTAAAGAGAAAGAAGGAAAGAAAGCCCCGTCGTCGTGACGCGCAGCTCCATTCACTTCACTCCTTCATAGCTTTCCGCTCACTTCGCTCCACTTTTCAACTCTTAGACCGCCTTCGCACAAGAAGCGACATCGGCACTTTCCGCTCACTTCGCTCCACTTTTCAACTCTTAGACCCTTAAACAGGCATTCCTCAGCATGCCTTTAAAGATGCAAAAGTACCGCCGCTAGCCGATTTGTCCAAGAAAACCAATGGTTTTAAACTTAAAACCTAAGAGTTGACAAGTCCGTCTGCTTATTGTTCCTTGCGGGGTCGGTTGCAAGGCCCGTGCGGAGGAGTTTTTTGAGGTCGTTATCGCCTACCTCCGATTTAATAGCTATTTTTGCGCTCGTAGAGAGCCCTAAGCAGCCTTAGTCAGCTGCTTTTTTCTGCTCTTTAACCCAGAAATACACGCGATGCCCCTCCTTCTTCTATTCCGGGTATCTCGTTTATTTTTTGAACGAAACAGCCACAATGGTCGGCCGCAGGAAGCACGTTCGTGTCGTCTCTTCCTCATATTTCGTTCTGCATAAAGAAGCATTTTGACATTCAAAATTCCCACCAAATAGCAATGAATATTTTAGAACTCAGCGAACAGGAAATTCAGCGTCGTAACTCACTCGAAGAGTTGCGCAATATGGGTATCGAACCTTATCCCGCAGCCGAATATAAGGTAACGGCATATAGCGACGATATTAAGGAAAACTTTAGCGATGAGGCTGAAGAACAGCGTGAAGTATGTATTGCCGGTCGTCTGATGGGACGCCGCGTGATGGGTAAGGCCAGTTTTGCCGAACTGATGGACTCTAAGGGTCGTATCCAAGTCTATATAACCCGTGATGACCTGTGTCCGGATGAAGATAAAACCCAGTACAACGTGCTCTTCAAGAAATTATTAGACCTTGGCGACTTTATTGGCGTAAAGGGCTACGTGTTCCGTACGCAGACTGGTGAGATCTCTGTCCACGCAAAGGAGCTCGTGCTGCTTTCGAAAAGCCTCAAACCCTTACCTGTGGTGAAGGAGAAAGACGGTGTCACCTATGATGCCTTTAATGATCCCGAGTTACGCTACCGCCAACGCTATGTAGACTTACTTGTCAACCCCGAAGTAAAGGATATCTTCCTGAAGCGTAGCCTTGTAGTCAAGACGATGCGTCAATACTTCGATGAAGCTGGATACACGGAGGTTGAGACCCCGATTCTTCAGCCGATTGCCGGTGGTGCAAGTGCGCGTCCCTTCATTACTCACCATAACTCACTCGACGTTGACCTCTATTTACGTATCGCTACCGAGCTTTACTTGAAGCGTCTGATTGTCGGTGGTTTCGAAGGTGTGTATGAAATCGGAAAGAACTTCCGTAACGAAGGCATGGACCGCAACCACAATCCGGAGTTTACCTGCATGGAGCTCTATGTGCAGTACAAGGATTACAACTGGATGATGGAGTTCACGGAAGGCCTGTTGGAACGTATCTGTATCGCCGTTAACGGAAAGCCCGAAACGGTTGTCGACGGTAAGACCATCAGCTTCAAGGCTCCTTTCCGCCGCTTGCCTATCTTGGAAGCCATCAAGGAGAAGACGGGTTATGACCTGACAGGAAAGAGCGAAGACGAAATCCGTGAGATTTGCAACAAGCTCAACATGGAGATTGACGACACGATGGGTAAGGGTAAACTCATTGATGAAATCTTCGGCGAGTTCTGCGAAGGCACGTTCATCCAGCCGACCTTTATCACGGACTATCCCGTCGAGATGTCACCGCTTACCAAGAAGCACCGCACCAACCCCGAGTTGACCGAACGCTTCGAGTTGATGGTGAATGGTAAGGAGTTAGCCAATGCTTACTCCGAGTTGAACGACCCCATTGACCAGGAAGAGCGTTTCCAAGACCAGCTCCGCCTGTCTGAAAAGGGTGACGACGAGGCTATGTTTATTGACCAAGACTTCCTCCGTGCGCTCCAGTACGGTATGCCCCCGACTTCGGGTATTGGTATCGGTATCGACCGCCTCGTGATGTTGATGACCGGTCAGACTCAGATTCAGGAAGTACTCTTCTTCCCCCAGATGCGTCCGGAGAAGAAGGCTCCGCGTGATGCTGCCGCCAAGTATGTTGAGGCTGGCATCCCCGAAGCTCTCGTTCCCGTGTTGCAGAAGGTAGGTTATTATTTGGTTTCAGACCTCAAAGACGTAAAGGCGCAGAAGATTCAGCAACAGATTGGTGATGTCATCAAGAAGTTTAAGCTTGAAATCGAAAAACCCTCCGTTCAAGACATTGAGGCTTGGAATGTATAACTAGCTAAGAACAATCTGACAGGACGGTTTTATTCCCTTCTCGGGGAAAGCGACCGTCCTGTCGTCTTTTTATAGAAAGCCATGTACGATTTAGGAAACATAGCCGTGATGGGAAGTGGCAGCTGGGCTACCGCCATAGCCAAAATGTTGCTCGAACGTGTCGACCATTTGCATTGGTACATGCGTCGTCAGGATGCCATCGATGAGTTCCGCCGGTTGGAACACAATCCTTCGTACCTGACGAGTGTGCATTTCGACGTCGAACGTATCACTTTCCATTCGGATATCAACGATGTAGTGCGTGCATGTCAAACTTTAGTCTTTGTAACGCCTTCTCCCTATCTGAAGAATCACCTCAAAAAGCTGAAGGTGAAGCTGCACGATAAGTTTATTATCACTGCCATCAAGGGAATTGTGCCCGACGAGAATTTGGTTTGTTCTGAATTCTTTCGTCAGGTATATAATGTCCCTGATGAAAACCTTGCCGTATTGGGAGGACCGAGCCACGCCGAGGAAGTTGCCTTGGCCCGCTTGACTTATCTCACCGTGGGCTGTGCAGACAATGAGAAGGCCAAGGCTTTTGCCGAGACCATTGCTTCGAGCTACGTCAAGACCAAAACCTCAGCTGATGTCATCGGCATTGAGTATGCTTCTGTCTTGAAGAATGTTTATGCCATTGCGGCAGGTATCTGCAACGGATTGAAGTATGGTGACAATTTCCAAAGCGTCTTGATGGCCAATGCCGTGCAGGAAACCAACCGTTTCCTCCGTGCCGTTTATCCCATCGACCGCCAGGTTTATGACTCCGTCTATTTGGGTGACCTCCTGGTAACGGGTTATTCAAACTTCTCGCGCAACCGTGTCTTTGGTACCATGATTGGCAAAGGCTATAGCGTGAAGTCGGCTCAGGTGGAAATGGAAATGATTGCCGAAGGCTTCTATGGCACGAAGTGTATGAAGGACATCAACCGCCATTACCATGTCAATATGCCCATTCTCGATGCGGTATATAATATATTGTACGAGCGCATTTCACCGGGCATCGAAATCAAATTGCTTACTGACTCCTTCCGTTAAGGCTGGGAGCCGTGTGTAAGGCTCAGCCCTCCTCTTGGGGCGTACTTTAGGGCATTCGAAACAAGGCCGTCTTCCCTCCGTCAGGCAGGAAGAACTTGTTTCGAATGCCTTTTGCTTTTAGGGAAGGGCAGAGGCTGTAGGGTTGCAGTTGGCTGCAATTCCTTAGTAAGCTCTTCTATATCAGTCGGATGAAGTTACTTCTGCTTGGGGTCGCGGCATGCCGCGACCGTACAACTTCCAGCACTTGATTCGTGCTCTTTACGACCTCCATGGGGTTCTGTCTGCTCTTTGTATTCCGGGGGCTTCTTTTGATGGTGTCATTCAGCACTTGATCGGTTGAGCCGTCGGAGCAACTCGGGAGAGAGAAGAGGTGGGGAAGCGGAAGGCAGAAAGTTGAGACAGTCGACAGGAAGTCGTTCCTGTTTCAGAGCATATTTTGATACGTCAGTCTGACACTATCGTTTGAGAAACGTCCTGTAGGTTTAAAAAAACAGGGTAATGCACGAAAAAGTGAGCAGAAGTATTGGAGCGAATGAAAAAGTCCCTACCTTTGCAGCGTTTTAAAAAGGCAATTGATTGTTTTACTAAAAAATTTACAACACACAATGAAAAAGTTAGTTTTCATGTTCGTAGCTTTCGCAGCTATCTCTTTCGCTTCTTGCGGTAACAAAACTTCTGACGCTGCTGCAACTGACTCTGTTGCTGATTCTGCAGTTGTTGATAGCGCTGCTGACAGCCTCGCTTCTGACTCTGTAGTAGCTGACAGCGCTGCTGCTGACTCTGTTGTTGAGCCCCAGGCTTAATCAACTTCAAAGAAGTTTTGTCGGTAGCTGAAACGAACTCGCTAACGACGAGAGAAACTGAAACCTGTAGAACCGTGTTCTGCAGGTTTTTTTATGTCGATACGTTACCTTTCTCTTTTTATTCAGCCTACTATTAGGCTGAATAAGGCAAAGGGAAATATTTAGTTGATATAGAACGAGGTAAACTAAATGGCCTTCCTTATTTTAGGATGACGGAGGGTCGGGTGAAAATGTCCCCATGATTTTACTTCCTCTCCCTGTTCTCGGTGCTGATCTACTCAGGTCAGCACCGAGTTTTGTTTTCATAGCGTTCTCTGGTTTATCGAGCAATAGTCAGCCTCCTGGCTTGAAGGTTACTATTTACGGTGTGTAAGTTGGAGCTTGACGCCGGGTGACTTCCATTTTTCAGGTGGGTAAACGAAGCTGAACGTACTGAAGGTGGTCGTTGGTTGTGGGTAAGAAGGAGCTCTGAGAGCGGTCGACCGCTTTTTATTGGTTACAATGGGAACTGAATGGGTGGCAGGTACTTTTTGTATGCTGGAAAAAAGGAGCTAATCGGCTGGAGAGCTGTTTTTAATCGGCGGAAAAAAGGAGTTGCACGGCGATTCAGTTGATTTTTTCGTTGGAAAAAACGTTGTGCACGGTGGTGAGCAGATTTTTTCCTTGGAAAAAATGCCCTCACCTTGCGGACAGGTGTTTTTGACGGCGGAAAAAACGTTGTGCACGGCGGTGAGGGGGAATTTTCCGCGGGAAAAAAGCCCTCACCTTGTGGACAGGTGTTTTTGACAGCGAAAAAAACGTTGTGCACGGCGGTGAGGGGGATTTTTTCGCGGGAAAAAAGCAGGTACTTGCAGGAAGAGCTGTTTTTCTCTCATCTAAAATTCATGTATACCTATGTGTCGCAGTTGTTGTACGGTCGCGGCATGCCGCGACCCATTAGTATTTCTATCTATTTCGGCGCAAAGGAAGTTACTTCTGCTATGTGTCGCAGTTGTTGTACGGTCGCGGCATGCCGCGACCCATTAGTATTTCT
>UQJC01000067.1 GCA_900541335.1 uncultured Prevotella sp. | reverse complement strand
ACGTGTGCTCTTCCGATCTGATGGTAAGCGGTAAGTGTTCTTATAAGTTTCGATTGGGAAGCGTGACGCGTTTGGAGGTGGCCCGATAAGTTGGGATTGAGCAACTCACATTTTTTCATCGGGTGGGCCCTTGTGTTTCATCTTTTCATCTGTCTGGTGTGGTAAAAACATTCAAGCCCAGTATAGGTGACACGAGCGCGTTGTTTGTCACGGCTGTGTGTCGTCTATACTGGGCTTGGATGGTTTGGAGAGAAAGAGTCGTATTTCGTAGGTAGGCATTACGACCCGTTCAGCGTATTAGTCGAGTTGGTTCTTTTCACCCGTAGGGAATATAACCTTCGGCTTGAAAGTCTGAGCTTCTTCGGGAGTCATTTGGGCATAAGCCATGATGATGACCTCGTCGCCAACCTGGAAGAGGCGGGCGGCAGCTCCGTTTAAGCAAATGCAACCACTGCCGCGCGGGCCTGCAATGGTATAAGTCTCAATGCGTTCGCCGTTGTTGTTATTGACCACGTGTACGTGTTCGCCGGGTAACAGACCACTGGCGTCCAGCAGGTCTTGGTCAATGGTAATACTGCCCATGTAGTGGAGGTTGGCCTCCGTTACCACGGCGCAGTGAATCTTGGATTTCAGAATGCTGAGTAACATAGTTTGGTCTAATCGTTAAGCTGTCTCGGGGGCCTAAAGGAATGGGCTGCAGACAGAAGTTTAGAAATGTGCAGAGGCGTTAGCCACGATATTTGATGTTGTCGATCAAGCGTACGGGGCGTTCGCCGCAGAACACCGTAATGCAACCTACGATGTAATCCGTATCCTCCCATGATTGCACAGGCTGGAGCGTGATGCCATCGACAATTTCGAAGTATTCTACTTCAAGTCCCTGAGTAGCATTGAGTGCATTGACCACCAGGTCGTGCGTTTCGTTGACCGTGTGGTGTTCAGAGTAAGGAACGCTGGTGCGAAGTGCTTGCGAAATGCACACAGCGGTGCGTTTCTCCTTTTCGCTCAGCAACGTGTTGCGTGAACTGAGAGCTAAGCCGCTTTCTTCGCGTACGATGGGGCAGGGGCAGAGCTCAATGGGGAGCTGTAAGTCCTTCACCATGGCGCGGATGACGGCAATCTGTTGGAAATCTTTCTCGCCAAAGTAAGCGCGGTCGGGTTTCACCATGTAAAAGAGTTTGCTGACAATTTGGCAAACTCCGTTGAAATGTCCCGGACGGCGTGCGCCTTCCATTACAGTGTCAATGGGAGGGTAAGAGAACTGGCGTGTATCGGGTTCGGGATAAACTTCTTCAACACTGGGCGCAAAGACGAAGTCAGCCTGGAGTGATTCCAAGAGTTGGCAGTCGGCTTCGAGTGTGCGGGGGTAGTTAGCGAGGTCGTTCTTATCGTTGAATTGCGTGGGGTTGACAAATACGCTGACAACCGTTACGTCGTTTTCGCTGACAGAGCGTTTAACGAGTGAGGCATGTCCGGCGTGAAGGGCACCCATTGTGGGTACGAGTCCGATCTTCTGACCTTGTTGACGTGCGTGGTCGAGCGCGGCTTCGAGGTCGCGAGTGGTATGAAAGACTATCATTGATCTTGTTTTTTTTGAAACGGCTGCAAATTTACTGCTTTTGCTGTGAATGTACCGCGTAAGTTCTTAAAAGTGTTACGACAGCGTGGGGTGCGTCGTGTCTTTCAGAGGTGCTTTCGGGGAGTGAAAGGTGTATTCAGGTGACGGTGGGTTTCGATAGAAGAAGGCGAAGTTTGCTTCGAAAGGGGTGGAGTTGGAGGATATTTATTTGTTTATCTCGCGCGCGTACCTTATTATATAAGATTGGGATTTCAGTGGGTGTTTCGGTGTGCCTTTGTGTGCTTCGTGAGCAGGAAGATGGGTAGATTGGAGTGTCGGAATGTTTATGCCTATTTGTCAATCATCAATTTTAAGCGGCAAAATGGCAGCAAAATCATCGAATAGCAGTCTATCGAAGGAAGAAATGGCTGAAAAGTCGCTTGTTTTTTGTACCTTTGCAGTTAGAAGTATAACTTATGCGGCAATGTTGCCTGTTGCACAGTTAGATGAACCGAAGTGGGGCATGTCGCAGCTTGCAAAAAAACCTAGGCTTACAATCAGTTGTTAGTGAGGAGACCGTCAACCTTCGAAGGAGGAGCGTGTCTCGTGTTCTTTTGCTGTAAAAACGTATTAGCATAATGGAATCAAAGAAAGTCTTA
Source organism: uncultured Prevotella sp. (assembly GCA_900541335.1). Classification (GTDB taxonomy): domain Bacteria; phylum Bacteroidota; class Bacteroidia; order Bacteroidales; family Bacteroidaceae; genus Alloprevotella. Next base: position 6,350 of record UQJC01000067.1, on the reverse strand, counting down.
TTCATTACCCAGGAAATGGTACCTTACGTAGATGAGAGTCCGGTGGCTCTTGACGGTCGTGAGTTGCCTCAGGCACTGCAGGAGCAGGGCTGTGAAATTCGCACGTTTATGCCCCGTTGGGGAAGCATCAATGAGCGTCGTAATCAGTTGCACGAAGTGATTCGCCTCTCGGGTATGAATATCATTATTGACGATACGGATCATCCGTTGATTATCAAGGTAGCCTCTATTCAGGCTGCACGTATGCAGGTGTATTTCATCGATAATGATGATTATTTTCATAAGCGTGCGTTGATGACCGACCCCGAAGGTGTGGAATATGCTGACAATATGGAGCGTGCTATTTTTTATGCCCGTGGTGTGTTGGAGACGGTGAAGAAGCTGCGTTGGTGCCCTGATGTTATCTATTGTCAGGGTTGGGCTGCCGCTGTCGCTCCTTTCTATATCAAGACGGCATACCGCGACGAGCCGCCCTTTGCCAATGCAAAGGTGGTGACCTCGCTTTATTCTCAGATGCCCGATGCTACGAAAACGGAACGTTTTGCTGAGTGCTTGAAGTTCCGTGATGCCAATAAGAAAGCTTTGACTGCTGCCGGGGTTGACCTGTCGCAGCCTGACAGCTTGGGCCGTTTGGCAGTAGCCTTCAGTGACGGTGTGATTGAGGCTGAAGCTGGGGTGAGCGAAACGTTGCTCGGTTTGGCAAAGGAAAAGGGACTCCCCGTGCTCGAACAGGCTTCTATCCAAGATAAGGCGGCAGATTATCGCGCTTTTTTCGAAAGCTTGTAGAATAAATTGCCACTTCCTTCGTTGTAAGGTAGTCTGCGGCAGTTCCGCTCTTTATAGGGTGTAGAGGTGCTGTTGCTGACTAAACTGTTTATGCTTATTCTACCACATGAATAAAATATCCTTGGCGCTAGTGCTAAGTGCATTGGCTTTGTCTGCTTGTGATGACGATACGTCGCTGATTGGTATGGATATCATGCCTGAAGGCGATCAGGTTTCAGCCGCAAGCAAATCGTATCACATTCGTACTGCAACTGTCGAAGCGGGCGCAGTGTATGCAAGTACCAGTACTTGTTATTTGGGAAGTGTCATTGATCCCGAAATGCGCATCCGTACGACCAGTAGTTTCTTGGCTCAATTTCATTTGCCGGACAACTTTAAGCTTCCTGCAAAGGAGTTGATGGTGAAAGACAATGCGGGTGAACTTGTGGCGGACTCGTGTGACCTTCGTTTGTATTTCGACCAATATTACGGGGACTCGCTTGCCACGATGAAGCTGAACGTGCAGGAACTCTCTAAAGAGCGCGTGCTGGAGGAAGGTAAGAAGTATTATACCGACCTCAATCCGGCAGACTTCCTGAATCCGCAGCCTGAGTGGAAAAAGTCTGTAGCTTACGCGGTGAAGGACTTGAGTCGCCCGAGTAACGAGACGGATGGATCGACGTATTACCGCCAGGTGGTTGTCAAACTGCCTAAGGAGTATGCCAACCGTTTGTTGCGCAGTTATTACGAGCATCCCGAGTATTTCAAGAATTCCTACCAGTTTATTCATAACATCTGTCCCGGTTTTTATTTTGAAAGTGCGGGCGGGGTAGGCTCTATGATTACTTCGAAGATGATGGCGATGAATCTCTACTTCAGTTACCATACGAAGACGGAGGCTGGAAAGGATACCATTGTTGACGGTATGCAGCGTTTTGGTGCAACGGAAGAAGTGATACAGTGTACGAAGCTTGGTAATGATTATCCCGGTAGCTTGAGTTTAGACGATTTAGACAAGGTACATTCCTCGTATGTCAAGACTCCGGCCGGATTGCTTACGGAAATGACGCTCCCGGTGGCAGAAATAGTTGCTGGAGAGCATTATACGGATAGTATCAGTCAAGCGAAAATTACGCTCCGTAAGTATAATACGGTGGCGGGTGTAAAGAATCCTTTTGCCGTGCCCAAGTATCTCTTGATGGTGCGAAAAGAAAAGATGAAGGATTTCTTCGAGAAGAAGGAATTGCCTAATGGTAAATCCTCTTACTTGAGTGCCGCTTTCGATCCGATAGTCAATACTTATTTCTTTGCGAACCTGTCACAACTGGTGACGGAGTTGAAGGTGGAGCGTGACCAGGGAGCGGGCGTGACCCGTGACGATGATGAGGCGGCCCGTAACCGCAAATATGCGGCGTGGGAGGCGCAACATCCGGATTGGAATAAGGTGATGCTGGTTCCGGTTACTGCATTCTATACGCAAACAACCAACTATTATGGTCAGCCGATACAAGTTCTTCAAGAGGTGCGTCACGATCTGGGATTGGGCTCAGCGCGCCTGGAGGGAGGTAATTCCGGCGATTTGAAAATGGATGTAGTTTACAGCCGATTGAATCGATAACTCTTAATACTTCAGATTACCAATGAAATCCATGCTTTTTGCAGCTGGTTTAGGTACTCGCTTGAAGCCTCTTACAGACACCATGCCTAAGGCGATGGTTCCTGTGGGAGGCTTCCCGCTTATTTATCATACCTTGAACCGATTGATTGACCAGGGTGCAAATGAAATCGTGGTCAATGTACATCACTTTGCTTCGCAGATTATTGATTATGTAGCGAGTCGTGATTGGGGTGTTCCTGTGCGCATTTCAGACGAGAGTGAAGCCTTGCTCGATACGGGAGGTGGTTTGCTACAAGCTGCTACGCTTTTTACTCCCGGTGATGAACCGATCTTAATTCACAACGTGGACATTCTTTCTAATGCCGACTTGCGGACTTTCTACGAAGCAAATCGGGATTGTGAGGCGGCACTCATGGTGAGCGAACGGGTGACGCAACGTTATCTCCTCTTTGATGACGAGATGCGTTTGCGTGGTTGGACCAATCTTGCCACGGGGGAGGTTCGTTCGCCTTATCCGGATTTAGATGTCAACAGCCTTCATCGTTATGCCTTCTCGGGCATTCACTGCTTCTCGCCTCGTTTGTTTGAAGTGATGAAGGACTTGGGTTACGCCGGTCGCTTCCCGATTATGGATTTCTATCTTCAGGCTTGTGCACAAGTGGGTATCCGTGGTTTCGTTCAGCCCGATTTGCAGCTCTTGGATGTGGGGAAACTAGACACCCTGTCAGCAGCTGAAAGATGGTTGACTGGAGCGCCATCGTCAGAAAAAAACAAGCTTTCTTAAGCGTATCCGATCGCAATGGGTGAGGGAGAAATCCCTTGCCCATTTTTTCTTTTCTAGGGTCTGATCAGTGTTAATCTTGAATTTTATAGAGAGTAAATTTTTTTCTTCGAATGTATTTCCGCAAATTTGCAGCGTTAATACCTATTGTGTTTCTATCGTTCTTCTATCCCTTAAAGCTTTTGATGAAGAGAAGAACAGGAAGGTTCGGCTGACTTGAACCTTGCCAGCGTAGCTGTAACGGATGTGTTATCCGGCGGGCGAGTGAGCTTTGGGGCTCGTCTCTACATATAATGAATACCTCTTTACAAATTTCAAACTAACTATGAAGAAAAATAACCTCTTTGTCTTGATGCTTGCTTCAGGCATGATGGCCGTAACCCCGATGATGGGTGAGGATACCGTCAAGCTGACGACAAGTAAGGCTGTAGGCGAAACAGTTTCATTTGAATTGAATCAGCCTAAGCAAGATGTAATTGTAGACTGGGGCGATGGTGTCAAGACTACGGTTGCAAAAACGGATGCTAGTCACCTGGTGGTTTCAGGAAAGGTGAAGGGCAAGGTGATTACGGTGACTTCGCAGTCGCAAATCACGCTTTTGCTCTGTGCTGGCAATGACTTAACGGCTATTGATTTGGCTGCAGCACCTAATTTGCTTTCACTCTATTGTCAGAACAATGCATTAGGTACATTGGATGTTTCTCCTTGTAAGAAACTTGTAGACTTGAACTGCTCTAACAATAAGTTGCAGACTATCAATATAACTTCTACCACGAATCCGAATTTGGAAAATATCAACGTGGCAGATAATCAGTTGAGTACAATTTCTAGCACGGACAGGGCATTCGCAATGTCCAATGACAACCTTCAGCATGTAGACATCAGCAACAACAAGTTTACGATGGTTAAGTTGACCAATCGTGATGCAAAGTTGGATGGTCTGAAGGCTTCGAATAATGTAATTGCACAATTAAATATTTCGGCTACTCCGAAGTTGAGCTACGTATTGGCAAGCAATAATAACTTGACAACCGTAACGTTGGCAGAGGAGGCTGCGCAGCTTCGCCAGTTGTTTGTAGATAATAATAAACTGAAGAAGTTGGATGTTGCAAAGGCTACAGCTTTGGAATATTTGGCAGCAGACTCTAACAAATTGGCAGAGGTGGCTTTGCCCCATCATACGCTCTATGCTTATACTTGTAAGGATAATGCTTTGAACTTTGCAAATTTGCCAGGAAAGGCGCAAATGCCGACAAACTTCGCTTATCTTCCTCAAGAGACGTATATAGACATTAAGAATCAGTTGCACCGTCGTCGTAACGAGTACTTTATCACAATGTGTCCTTCTTATGGCGAAGGTAAGGTGGAGAAGTATCAGATTGACTTGACGAACTATGCTTACGATTCTGGTAACCGCCGTGTGGATGTAACTCCTTATGCTGTGGTAGATGGAAAGCCCGTCGAATTGACTAAGGCTTCAGCTTCTAAGCCCGGTGATTATTACATGATTAGTTCTGCACATGGTAAGATTGCTTTCTTGAAAGCATATGATGAAGTCTATGTAGAAATAACCAGTGCAAATTATCCTGATTTGAAGTTCGAAACCACTCACTTCCAGGTATATAATCCCAACAGTACGGGCATCGACAACGTGACTACGGGTGCGGCTTCTACACTTGAAGTTTATGCGGAAAATGGTCGCCTCGTATTGGAGGCAGCTATGGCACAGTCTGTTAGCGTATATGCTACTTCCGGTAAACTCGTTTGGAAGGGTCAGGTAGCTGATGCTCCTGTTACCGTACAGCTTCCTGCAGGTGTTTACGTAGTGAACGGTAAGAAGGTGGTATTGTAATTGTAAGAATTACCTAAAATAAAGAATCAATGAATCGCATTCAACATATAATTTGTTGTGCCTCCGTAGCAATGATGACTACGGCATTTCAACCAGTATCGGCACAAATTAATCTCGCAAAGGATACTTATCCGGTGATTGTAGTTCCGCACAATCAGACGGTAAGTTTCCGTGAACGTACGCTTTGCTACGAAATTACCGCCAATGTTCCTTTTGAAGTAACTACTGAGGGCGCAGACTGGGTAAGTGTTCGTAAAATGGAGGACGGTACGGTCTACATTCACCTCAAAGAGAATTTGACTGAAAAGCCGCGTACGGCCCAAGTGAAATTTGTCAACGCTGAAAGTAATCTCAATGAAGTATTGACACTGACTCAGGGACGTAATGAGGTGATTGAGGATTTGACGCAGGATACGCAAGTTGCTGTTGCCAGTGCTACGGATAATGGTCATAATGGTAATGATGGTGTTGATAAGACTTTGGATAACAATGTAAGCACCCTCTATCACACGAGTTATGCAGGTGATCTTTCTGCTGAGAATCCTGCTATCTTGACCTATAATTTCAAAGATGTCGCACATATTGACTATATTGAGTATGTAGCTCGTCCACAAGGTATTAACGGTAATTTTAAAGAAGTAGAAGTCTTAGCAAAGTGTGGTAGTGAATCCGAATACAAGACAATCACTAAGGTTGATCTTGGTGGCGCAGGTGGTACTTCACGCATTGACTTAGGTAAAGAAGGCTTGAATAATCCTACTTCCATTCAACTGAAGGTTACTTCAGGTGCATCCGATCAAGGTGGCAAGATGTTTGCTTCCTGCGCTGAGATGCGCTTTATGGTTGACAACCGAAAGGAGCTGTTTACGCACCTCTTTGCAGATGAGGCATTGACAACGTTGAAGTCTGACATCAAGCAGGCCGATATTGATAAAATTGAGGATTCCTATATCAGAAACTTGGCTCAAGCCTTACTGGATGGTACTTACAAGAAGGACTATCGTATCGCCGAATATAAGGCAAAGCTTTCTACGGATAAGCAAGCTGAAATCTTTGGCACACCGGGTAAGAGCTATGACCGTATTCAGGGTGTGACGGGTGTTAATATCCGCAAGGGTAAGCAGGGTATTGCCGTATCAGGACTGAAGGAAGGCGAGCGATTGCCGATGCACATCATTGCTTGGTATCAAGGTAAGACCAAGGGTATTGATGATCCCGATGGAGCAGGACCTCACGAATTGAGCTACACATTGATGAATGGCTTCAATGAAATTGACTATCCGCTTGACCATGACGGTTTGGCTTATATCTGTTTCTACGACGATGAGCCTGCT
>UQJC01000066.1 GCA_900541335.1 uncultured Prevotella sp. | reverse complement strand
TCTTCTTGTTGTTCTTGTTGTTGTACGGTCGCGGCATGCCGCGACCCAAAGCAGAAGTATCTTATTCGATGGCATGTTCGGTCTTTTGCAATGGGTCGCGGCATGCCGCGACCGTACTTCATGAGCGTCTCAATACAGCCTGATTTGAATGAAAGAGGGTCAATCTGCCGATTGGTAGATTGACCCTCTTGGGTTAATATAGGTATGGTCGTGCGGAATTTATTCCGCCCATTCGTCCGTATCCCATGCGTGGGAGTCTGCGGAGAAGTCCTTTCCCGATGCGTCGTAACGGTCTGTTTCGCCGCCTACGGGAATGTTAGAAATGGCCATGAGGCTGTTCTCGGCTGCCAGGCAGATGCACTGGCAGCGGGGATGGTTATACATTTTCTTTTTCTTCATTGTGAGTATAAAAGATTAGCAATGAATAATGAGAAGGGAAGAAGGGGATACTTAGCGTACCACCTTCTTGCCGTTAAGGATGTAAATGCCCTTGGGCAGTGCCTGCAAGTTGCCGTCCGTGCGAACGAGGCGACCGTTGAGGTCATAGATGTTGCCGCTTTGCGGCGCCTCCGTTGTTTCTACCTCGCCGATACCTGCTGGTTCGTCCATTTCTTGAATATCGTACAAGAAATGGTTAGAGAAAGGTGGAGTAGACCAATAAACATAAAACGCTCCTTGTGGAACATAGATAGTTTGGAGATTAGGGCAATTACCAAAGCCGAAGTTGATAGTGGGTGGATAGATAGGATAGAAATGCAGGGTTCTTAAATTACTGCATTCATTGAATGCCTCGTATCCAATTGTTGTTACGGATTTTCCTATGTTGATGTTTGTCAGTCCGCTGCAACCCCAGAAGGCCTCGTCTCCAATCGTCGTGACTGAATTGGGAATGTCGATGTTTGTCAGTCCGCTGCAACCCCAGAAGGCCTCGTTTCCAATCGTTGTGACTGAATTGGGTATGTTGATGTTTGTTAGTTCGGTGCAGTTCTGAAAAGAACCCTCTCTAATCGTTGTGACTGAATTGGGTATGTCGATGTTTGTCAGTCTGCTGCATTGATAGAAGGCCTCGTTTCCAATCGTTGTGACTGAATTGGGTATGTTGATGTTTGTCAGTCCGCTGCAGTGATAGAAAGCCTGGTCTCCAATCGTTGTAACGGAATTGGATAAGTTGATGTTTGTTAGTCCGAAACAGTACATAAAAGCACCGTTCCTAATCGTCTTGACTGAATTGGGAAAGTTGATGCTTGTCAGTTTATTGCAGTCTGAAAAAGCATAGTCTCCTATCGTAGTGACTGAATTGGGTATTTGATATTCTCCTATTTTTCCTTCAGGGTATAGAATTAATCTTTGTTGTGTTTTGTCAAAAAGTACACCATTCAAAGATGAATAATTTGTGTTGTTTGAAGAGACCGTGATACGTGTAAGTTTGCTACAGCTCGTGAAAGCACCGATATCAATTGTTGTAACGGAATCACCTATATTGATGCTTGTTAGACTGCCGCAACCATAGAAGGCTTCGTTGCCTATCGCCGTGACCGTATAGGTCTTGTTATTCCAATTCGTGGCTGTAACAGTAGTCGGAATCTGAAGTTGAGATACATAAAATGAAGCACCAATGACTTCCACCTCGTATGCATTTAGAAGCTTGTAGTCAATGTCGCCCACGGTAAATGTTCTCTCAACCTTTTGTCCCCAAACGGCAACGTGGGTCATGAGGCAGACTGCAAATAGCAGGGTCTTGTGGAGTAAATTGTGATTTGACATAATAATAGTGATTTTGTGTGCCACCAAATTCTCTGTCCCTCCTTGTGAGGGTAATGGTCAATGGGAGAGTGGAGAAAATGATTGACGAGGATGAGTAAATGTGATAGAGTCTCTAATAAAGGATGATGGGCAATGCGAGCATGCCATTGGGTGAATGTTGCGGGTAGAAGTTGCAATGATGGCCACTCTCTATTTGCGTATGCTCGTTCTCTTTGAACTTTGGAATGAGAATATTGTTCTCTGAAGTTGTCAGGTATTGGGTGGAATTATTTATAACTTGTGGGCAAAACTACTTATATATAGTAGGATATTCAAATAGGGGGGGGTAAAAAAGATTAATAGGGTTTATATTGTACTAATTGAATAATACTTCTGTCTTTTTTGTAATCTTGTAGTCGTAGTTGATTGGAGCTTTGCTATGCGGCGATTGGGTGAACAGGGGACAGGTACCGTTCACCTTCTTTCGCTGGTGCGTGGGTGAACGGCTACCTGTCCCTGTTCATGGGCTTCCTACGCTTAGGTTTATCCACAAGTAGATAAGGACGGGGCGTAGCATCCTTTCTGTACTGCTTCGAACTGCTGAGGCATCTCCAGCTTGGGGCTTCGGTAGTGTGGATAGTTTATTTCGCCTGTTGTTCGGAACGGTTCGGACAGCTGGCGATTCCTTTTTCTCTGCTCTCCCTTCCGTTAGGTAGGTTGCGCACTAGGGAGGGATTTTCAAACATATACGATCCGCAGCGTGCGGAATACCATTGTTTGGGAAACAGAGATAATCCGCTGTGCGCGGAATACCATTGTTTGGCAAACAGAGATAATCCGCAGCGTGCGAAATACCATTGTTTGGCAAACAGATATAATCCGCAGAGCGCGAAATACCATTGTTTGGGAAACAGATATAATCCGCAGCGTGCGAAATACCCTTGTTTGGTAAACAGAGATAATCCGCAGAGCGCGAAATACCATTGTTTGGGAAACAGATATAATCCGCAGAGTGCGAAATACCATTGTTTGGTAAACAGAGATAATCCGCTGAGCGCGGAATACCATTGTTTGGTAAACAGAGATAATCCGCTGAGTGCGAAACACCATTGTTTGCGAAACAGAGATAATCCGCAGAGCGCGAAACACCATTGTTTGGTAAACAGAGATAATCCGCAGCGTGCGAAATACCATTGTTTGAAAATCGGAAGTAGAATGCACGTGTGCAGAAGGCCATCGCGGGATAATTGCTAATAACTGGTTGTACTGCATAAGTTTTTCGTGGGGCACGCGGAAGAGGTTGGTTGGAGAACTGATGTCAATCGATGGATTGTCAGACTCGGATTGTCAACAAGGAAGGCTGAGTGAGTGCAAATCTTTACTTGGTTGCGTGTTTTCAGATGAGTTCTTCGTTCCTCTCTTAGGTGATAAGGATAACCACGGAACACACGGAATAGACGGAAAAAAGGTTGCTTCCGTGTTTTTCCGTTTCTTCCGTGGTAGTAAAAGAGATGAACCACGGAATACACGGAGCAGACGGAAAAAGGTTGCTTCCGTGTTTTTCCGTGTCCTTTTTGGAGAGTCTGGGTATCGTTTAACCCCATTCATCGTAATAAAACCGTGTGGAAAACGTTGAGTAGAATACGTAACAATCACAACTATAAAGTATGAACTTTCAATCCCTGGTAGCGCAACGTTATTCCGTGCGCAGTTATACCGCCGAAGCGGTAAGTGAAGACGATATTCAGTATTTGTTATCCTGTGCCCGTCTGGCCCCTTCAGCCGTAAACTTTCAGCCGTGGCATTTCTATGTCGTCCGTTCCGAAGAAGCAAAGGAAGGGCTGCGAGCCTGTTATGACCGAGAGTGGTTTCGCACAGCCCCCCTTTACATCGTCTGCACGGTGCGGCGTGACCTCTCCTGGAAACGCAAGAGCGACGGAAAAGACCATGGAGACATCGATGTGGCCATTGCCGCCGAACACATTTGTCTGGCTGCAACCGAACGGGGACTGGGAACCTGCTGGGTGTGCAATTTCGATGGAGCACGTTGCCAAGAAGTGTTGCAATTGCCCGCTAACGAAGAGGCCGTTGTGCTGTTGCCCGTAGGACACGTTGCACCCGAGGCTGAAGCCAAGCCCAAGCAGCGCAAAGAATGGGAGGAATTGGTTTCCTGGCGTTGAGACAGGATGAAAATCAGGTTTCAGTGAGCGGGAAAGGGGGATTTTATGGCTGAAAAGCGGGAGCAGCGCAGATGGTCTGCCGCTAAATCACTATATTTGCTTGCCTATCGCAAAGTTTACCCCATCCCCCCTTTTCTGCTAAACGTTTACAAGTGGATTCGTTCTGCTTGCCAGTTTAAACTTTGCCGGGCATAAACGAAATCCCAACTATTCCCACGATGAGTAACGAAACGAAAGACAAGACTTCTTCCCATCCGACCGATTCAGAGGATACCCTCCGTACGGACCTGGAAACGGAAGCACAGGAGGAACAAACCGAGAACCATACGGACTACAAACCGCAGGATGTAAAGGACCCGCAGGGAAATTTACAACTGACGGGGATGTATCAGAACTGGTTCTTGGATTATGCCTCGTATGTGATTCTGGAACGTGCCGTCCCCCATTTGGGCGACGGCCTGAAACCCGTACAGCGTCGCATCATGCACTCGATGAAGCGGTTGGACGATGGCCGATATAACAAAGTGGCCAACATCGTGGGTCATACCATGCAGTTTCACCCCCATGGCGATGCTTCGATTGGCGATGCTTTGGTGCAGTTGGGACAGAAAAATCTCCTCGTAGACTGCCAGGGTAACTGGGGTAACATCCTTACAGGCGACGGAGCCGCCGCGCCCCGTTACATCGAGGCTCGACTTTCGAAGTTTGCCCTCGATGTGCTGTTCAACCCTAAGACGACGGAGTGGAAGCTGTCTTACGACGGACGTAACAAAGAACCCATCTCGCTCCCTGTAAAGTTTCCCCTGTTGTTGGCGCAGGGCGCAGAGGGTATTGCCGTAGGCCTTTCTGCCAAGATATTGCCCCATAATTTTGGGGAACTCTGTGATGCCGCCATCCACTACCTGCACGGGGAGAAATTTGCGCTCTATCCTGATTTTTTCACCGGTGGCTCAATCGATGTGTCGCGCTACAACGACGGATTACGAGGCGGAGCGGTGAAGGTGCGTGCCAAGATTGAGAAACTCGACAACAAGACGCTGGTCATTCGCGAGATTCCCTACGGCAAGACCACTTCCTCGCTGATTGACTCCATTCTCAAGGCCAATGAAAAGGGCAAGATCAAGATTCGCAAGGTGGATGACAATACTGCCGCTGAGGTAGAAATTCTGGTACATCTTGCCCCAGGTACCTCCTCGGACAAGGCCATCGATGCGCTCTATGCCTTTACCGACTGCGAAATATCGATTTCGCCCAATTGTTGCGTCATTGACGATAAGAAACCGAAGTTTTTGGCCGTGAGTGACGTGTTGCGCCGTTCGGTAGACAGTACCCGCTCGTTGTTGGAGAAAGAATTGCTCATTCGTCGGGGGGAACTGATGGAAAGTTTGCATTTCGCCTCGCTGGAACGCATCTTTATTGAGGAGCGCATTTATAAAGACCGTGCCTTTGAGCAAGCGAAGGACATGGACACGGCAGTGGCACACATCGAGTCGCGCCTGGAACCCTTTAAGGAAGGCTTCTATCGCGAGGTGACGCGCGATGACATCCTGCGCCTGATGGAAATCAAGATGGCACGCATCTTGAAGTTTAATAAGGATAAGGCCGATGAACTCATGAACCGCATGCGCGAGGAGGTGGCACGCATAGACCGTGACTTGAAGAATATGGTCGAGGTGACTGCCAATTGGTTTGCGCTGATTCGGGATAAATATGCAGCGGAGCATCCGCGCCGTACAGAAATCCGTTCGTTTGACAACATCGAAGCGACCAAGGTGATCGAAGCCAACGAAAAGCTCTACATCAACCGGGAAGACGGATTTATGGGTACCAGCTTGAAGAAGGACGAGTTTGTGGAAAACTGTTCGCCGATTGACGATGTCATTATCTTCTACCGCGACGGTACGTATAAGGTGACGCGCGTGCAGGAGAAGGTATTTATCGGCGAAACCGAACGCATGAAGGCGGAGAAGAAAAAGAAGGTGGAGATTATCCACATTGCTGTGTTCAAGAAGGGAGATAAGCGTACCATCTACAATGCCGTTTATCGCGATGCAGCCACCAACTCCTGCTACATCAAGCGATTTAATGTAACCTCCATCACGCACGACCGGGAATACGACGTAACTACGGGTACGCCCGGCAGTCGCATTCTTTACTTCAGTGCCAACCCGAATGGTGAGGCCGAGGTCATCAAGGTGACCTTCCGCCCCAATCCGAAACTGAAACGCATCAGCTTTGATAAGGACTTTGGCGAGATTCTGGTCAAGGGCCGTCAGAGCCGAGGCAACCTGCTGACGCGTGTAGACGTTCACAAGGTGACGCTCAAGGCGCATGGTGCATCCACATTGGGAGGCCGGAAGGTATGGTTTGACTACGATGTGCAACGACTCAATTACGATGAGCGCGGTGCTTACTTGGGTGAATTCCATTCCGACGACCGGGTACTCGTGATGCTCGAAAACGGTCAGTTCTATACGACGACCTTCGACATCAACAACCACTATGAGCCGACGGGACTGCTCCGTGTGGAGAAGTATGACGAGAATAAAGTGTGGACAGCCGTTCTCTTTGACGCTGACCAACAGGGATTCCCTTATGTGAAGCGTTTCACCCTGGAGCGTGTGACGCAGGCGCGTCCCCAAAGTTTCTTGGGCGACAATCCGCAGTCCCGTTTCGTCTTGCTGACCGATCAGGTTTATCCCCGTTTGCGCCTCACCTACGGCGGGGCAGATAGCTTCCGTGACCCCTTGGAAGTAGACGTGGAGCAGTTTATCGGTGTCAAGAGCTACAAGGCCAAGGGCAAACGACTGACCACTTGCGAGGTGAAGCTCATCGAGGAGCTGGAACCGCAACGCTTCCCGGAACCGGAAGAGGTAGCGGAGGAAACGGACGAAAGACAGCTTGTGGAGGTGGATGCTTCGCCAGAACCCAGCCTCTTTGACGGGCTGGATGATCAGGAGGAGTAATCTGCGCCATCCAGGAAAACGAGATAAGTAATAGAATCGACCCTTATACACCTTTATTATGAAACAGCAGAAAGAGCGACCGGTATGGAAGTTATTCTTTGATCTTCTGAAGGTGACAACCGGTAACCGGGATCAACTGCCCGTTGTGCCGACGGCTGAGGCATGGCATACCATTTACCAGTTAGCCAGTCAACAAGCATTTGCCCAAAGAGCAGTTGCCTCCGCAGGATTTGTTGTTGAAATGGTATGCCATGGCCCGGCAAATCGAGCAGTGCAACGAGCAGCTCAATGCCGAGTGTGTAGAGGTGGCCCGCTACTTGACGCAACAGGGATATGACTATGCCATACTCAAGGGTCAGAGTTTGGCTTCGCTTTATCCCCAGCCGCAGTTGCGCACGCCAGGTGACATCGATGTGTGGTTGCATCCGCGCGACTTGCAGCACAAGTCGCTTGCCGAGGTGCGTCGTCGGGTAATCGATTTTGCTGTATCCCACGGGGCAAAAAGGAGTATTACGTATTGCCACATCCACTTCCCTTACTTTCAGGAGACCGAGGTGGAACTGCATTTTACACCTTCGTGGATGAACGATCCGTTGGACAACCGCCGTTTGCAAGCCTATTTTCTGGAGGAAAGTCAGACGCAGTTTTCCCACGCGATTTCGTTGACAAAGGAAGGAGCGCAGGAGGTGATGTCGCCTACGATAGAGTTTAACCGCTTCTATATTCTGCTTCATATTTACCGTCACCTCTTTGGTGAAGGCATCGGGATGAGGCAGTTGATGGACTATTACTTTGTACTGATTCAACCCGCAACCGAAGAGAGCAGACAGCGTACGTTGAAGTTGATAGACCAGATGCACATGACGCGTTTCACCGCCGCCATGATGTTCTTGATGAAATACCTCTTCGGCATGCCCGACCGCTATTTGTTATTGCCGCCCGACGCATACGAAGGCAAGTCCCTGTTGATAGAAATCCTGCAATCGGGCAATTTCGGTAAGTACGACTCGCGTATACCGCGCAAGCAGCTGTCCAAAAGTGCCGTTCATCGTTTCTTTTATTCTTTCAAGCACAATGCCGCCTTCCTTCGTCACTATCCCTACGAAGTCCTTCGCGATCCCTTCTTTCGCCTGTGGCTGTACTTTTGGCGAATCAAGAACGGGTGGTTGTAGGGGAAAGCCTTCATCTCTTTCATTGGGGAAGCGTTGCGCTCTTGTACTCTTACACTTAGTGGAACCCTTTTCCTAAATTGTTTGGTCTTTTCCACTTCAAACCTTATCTTTGCACTCGCAAAGCGCCTGTGGCGAAATTGGTAGACGCGCCAGACTTAGGATCTGGTGTAGCGATACGTGTAGGTTCGAGTCCTATCAGGCGCACTTGAGGTAATCCGTAAACAGTTGATATATGGCTGTTTACGGATTTTGCTTTTATGAAATTGCCGAGTTAATTTACTTATTCTCAAAAAGACTGGCTATTTGGAGCGTGTCGGCAGCCTTAAAACAGGGCATTGGATAGTTGTTTCAAAATAAATGCCCAGAATCGAGTAGGAGGAAAACGACCTTGCCTTTGGCTATGTAATTCCCGCTATTAGGGCTTACTCGGGACTTGCACCCATTAGACAATGCTCATGCCGAGCATACAGCAAACAAAAAGAGCGCACCACTATTGGTACGCTCTTTTCTAAAACTCTTCTTTTATATATACTTTATCGGTTAGCAGATTTCCATAGATAAGTATCAGTACAATGGATATCAGCACTCTGGTCGGCAATCATCAACTTGAAATCACCTTCTTCCAATCTCCATTTGCCATCATAACCTACGAAGGCAAGATCATCGGCATTCAAATCGAAGGTAACGGTCTTGGTCTCACCTGGCTGAAGCTCTATCTTGTCGAAGGCACGGAGGCGACGACCATCAGGCACTATACTGGCGATGAGATCGCTGCTGAACAGGAGGACACTCTCCTTGCCTGCCACCTTTCCCGTATTCTTCACATCCA
>UQJC01000065.1 GCA_900541335.1 uncultured Prevotella sp. | reverse complement strand
TGTTGATTGCTTCTGTCATATCGTTGAGATGCTGTTTTTAGTTTGCCATTTCAGAGATAAACTTAATACGTACTAAGCGTATCTCGTCTTCACTGTAGTCATCGCCCAATTCATCAAGCGCAACATCGAGGTCATCCGTATCGCTTTCCTTGAAGTATTGGTAAATGTCGTCGATGTGATCTTCATCCATGACTTCATAGATAAAGTAATCAATGTTGAGTTTGGTACCTGAATAAACGATGGCTTCGATTTCAGTGAGAAGTTCATCAAACTCGATACCCTTGACTACTGCAATGTCATCAAGTGCAACCTTGCGGTCAATGCTTTGGATAATGCTGACCTTAATCTTTGATTTGTTGGCCACCGTACGAATGCGCAAGTCTTCCGGACGTTCGATTTCGTTTTCCTCGCAATGACGCTTAATCAATTTGCAGAATTCCGAACCGTATCGTTTGGCCTTACCCGAACCTACACCTGGAATGTTTTGCAACTCGTCGAGTGTCTGCGGGTAAACGGTAGACATCGCTTCCAAAGAAGGATCCTGGAAGATTACGTAAGGAGGAACATCCAGTTCCTTTGACAACTTCTTACGCAAATCCTTGAGCATCTGGAAGAGCACCGGGTCGACAGCACATGAAGCCGCATCGTCGGGTTCAACCTCACCCTCCTCGTCTTCGTAATTGCGGTCTTCCGTTACCATAAATGAGGTGGGCTTCTTCAAGAATTTCTTTCCTTCTTTCGTCACCTTGAGCACACCGTAATTGTCAACGTCCTTATCCAAATAACCGGCAATAAGCGCTTGCTTGATTACGGCATTCCACATTTGCTCGCTCGACTCTTCACCACAACCGAAGACTTCGAGCTCATCATGATGATGGGCCAAGATTTCTTCAGTTTCTTGTCCGAGCAATATATTTTTAATGTAGTCATCGCGGAAGTGTTCTTTGGTTGCAATAATCACTTCCAATAGTTGTGTTAAGTAAGTCTGAGCTTCCACTTGTTGTTTGGGATGTTTGCAGTTATCACAGTTACCGCAGTTGTCCGGCTCATAGCTCTCGCCAAAATAGTGTAGCAACAATCTACGGCGACACACCGAACTTTCAGCATAGGCTGCGGTTTCCTTGAGGAGTTGACGCCCGATGTCTTGTTCAGCAACGGGCTTTCCCTCCATAAATTTCTCGAGTTTTTGTAAGTCTTTTCTTGAGTAGAAGGCAATACATTTACCTTCTCCGCCATCACGACCGGCACGCCCTGTTTCTTGATAATAGCCTTCAAGACTTTTGGGAATGTCGTAGTGAATAACAAAGCGCACGTCGGGTTTATCAATGCCCATGCCAAAGGCGATGGTAGCCACGATGACATCAATTCGTTCCATCAAGAAGTCATCTTGCGTCTGCGAACGAACTGCTGAGTCCATACCGGCATGGTAAGCCTCTGCCTTGATATCGTTCGTCCGCAACACTTCAGCAAGTTCCTCGACCTTTTTACGGCTCAAACAATAAATAATACCACTGCATACGGGTTGTTGCTTGATAAACTTGATAATGTCCCGATCAATATCCTTGGTTTTCGGGCGAACTTCGTAGTAAAGGTTGGGACGATTGAATGAGCTTTTGTATTCATCTGCATCTAATATGCCCAAATTCTTTTTAATATCAATTCTCACCTTGTCCGTAGCAGTAGCCGTCAGTGCAATAACGGGTGCAACGCCTATCTCGCTGATAATGGAGCGGAGCTTACGGTATTCCGGTCGGAAATCGTGACCCCATTCCGAAATACAGTGGGCTTCGTCAATGGCATAGAATGAAATCTTGATAGAACGCAGAAACTCCACGTTATCCTCTTTGGTTAAGGACTCGGGAGCAACATAGAGCAACTTAGTAACTCCGTCACGGATGTCCTTTTTAACCTTCTCGACTTGGCTTCGGCTGAGTGAGGAATTGATAAAATGAGCAACTCCATCGTCTTGACTGGTGTGACGAATCGCATCGACTTGATTCTTCATCAAAGCAATCAAAGGAGAAACGACAACAGCTGTGCCCTCCATCAAGAGGGCCGGAAGTTGATAACACAACGATTTGCCGCCGCCCGTAGGCATCAGTACAAACACATTATGTCCATCGAGCAAGGACCGGATAATCGCTTCTTGATTGCTCTTAAACGTATCAAATCCAAAGTGCTCTTTGAGAGCTTCCTTTAAGAACAGGTCTTCCTTCATAGCTTTTCTGAATTGCGTAGAGGTTAGAAGTTGATTTACTCATTCTGATTGAAAGAACACACTTCACAGGCTTATCGGGCTTTCTACCCGTATCGGTAATCATAGCAAGGTGAGCCGAATACGTTGATCTGCAAAATGAATAAGCTGATGCAGGCATTCACTTCAAGAATCCGATGGTGATGTCAGAATAAATAGAACCAGCCAAAGATAAATAAAAACAACGGGGATAAGTATCACCCATTTCTTTCACTCAAGCAAAGGTATAACAAATATTGAAAAAGCAAGGCGAGGCTTGAATATTATTTTGCATGAGCAAAAAACCTATCTACACAAGAAATCGAAAAGGCTTATAGTCTACTTAAAAGTTGGAGGTAAGGCGATGCTGTTAGACATTAATCAGAACACCCTTCCACTCTTCATCATCTCACGCGTGTTGCGCAAGGGCTTCTCTTTAACCTCGAACTTGAATACTTCAGAAGATCCTTCTGCCTTATAGTAACGATATTCAGGTTGAGCACCCATCATTTGGTCAAACCAATCCGGCATGCTTACTACATGCTGAAGGTTCGCTTTAAACTTCATCGGCTTAATCTCGTAGCGTCCCTTCTTGGCAGGAGCCACCATATACTGTGCCCACACGAGGGTGTGGAAAAGTTTGCCGCCTTCACGAATCCGACCTGCCGAAGCTTCGCGGTTGATGGGAATACGGCGAATAGAACAATTGCCTTTGATTTCCAGTTTGTCCTTGGTCGTAGCTTTCGAAATAGGGTCTGTGCTGTAGATAACAACTGACACCAGCATGCTGTCTCCCACATAAAGTGTTTCACGTTCGGGATGTACACGCACAAAGAAGCCTGCTGCGGACTGTGCCTTCAAAGGAAGGACAGCCTGTAAGCAGCAGAAAAATAGAGAGTATATCAGTAATTTCATTTTTATAGATTTCCAAGCAAATATGATTACAAGGACTAACACTAAAGTAAGAGGCGAACGATTGGCAACTTGCCACAGCTTATCCTTCGTTTTCTACCTCCAGACTTTGCAGCCAAGCAGTCGCACTTGCATCTGAAGGCATACGCCAGTCACCACGAGGACTTAACGAGCAGCTTCCCACCTTAGGACCATCGGGCATACACGAACGCTTAAACTGCTGAGCGAAGAAGCGGCGATAGAAGGTATGTAACCACTTACGAATCGTTTCTTCGGTATAAGCCGTGCCGTTTCCCGTTCCGTCGAAAGCCTTACATGCCAAGTAATAGATCTTTTGCGGCGTAAAGCCATAACGTAATACATAATAGAGGAAGAAATCATGCAACTCGTACGGTCCGACCAAATCCTCTGTTACCTGACTAATATTGCCATCCTCGTCGGCGGGAATCAACTCCGGACTGATGGGAGTATCTACGATGTCAAGCAGAGTGAGGCGACTGGCTTCATCAGCCATATTGCGTGCAGCCCAACGTACGAGGTGACGCACCAAGGTCTTGGGTATAGAGGCATTGACTCCATACATACTCATGTGGTCACCGTTGTAAGTAGCCCATCCTAAGGCCAACTCACTCAAATCGCCCGTTCCAACTACAAATCCGCCCATTTGTCCGGCAATATCCATGAGAATTTGGGTACGTTCGCGAGCCTGGGCATTTTCGTAAGTCAAGTCGTGTACTGCAATGTCGTGACCGATGTCTGAGAAATGCAAGGTCACAGCCTCCTTGATACTGATTTCACGGATGGTGACACCCAATTCTTTCATCAAGTCCAACGCATTGGTATAAGTACGATCGGTTGTACCAAAGCCGGGCATGGTCACACCGATAATGCCTCGGCGATCGCGCTTGAGGCAATCGAAAGCATGAACGGCAACCAGCAAGGCGAGCGTAGAATCCAAACCTCCACTGATGCCAACCACTACGGTACGCGCCTGCGTATGTTCGATGCGACGCGCCAGGGCTTCACTCTGCATACAGAGGATTTCCTCGCAACGCTCATCAAGCAAAGTGGAATCACTGGGAATGAACGGATGGGCATCAACCTGACGGGTCAGAACAAAGGGGACATTGGTCACATAGGGTTCCAATTCGACTTCCTTTCCAGGCAACACGCCTTCCGCAAAAGCCGCTGCAGCGAAAGTCGTATTACCTCGTCGGTCAGCACGCAACCGCTCGACATCGATTTCGCCATAAACTATTTGCTCCTGCATGGAGAAACGCTGCGCTTCAGCAATGACATTGCCACTCTCGCAAATGAAGGCACGGCCACTAAACACCAAGTCTTGCGAACTTTCACCATAACCACAGCTGGCATACACATATCCTGCAACCAAACGAGCACTCTGGCTTTCTACCAAACGGCGCACATAATCGGCCTTGCCAATCAAGTCGTTGCTGGCACTCAGATTGAAAATGATGTCAGCACCTGCCAATGCCAAACGGTTGCTGGGCGGCATCGGAGACCAAAGGTCCTCACAGATTTCTACACCAAAGGTGCAATGAGAAGTCGTAAAAAGCAGATTGCGACCCATCGGCACTGTTTGTCCACAAATACGCAATTCTACATTTTGATCCTCTAACGCCAAAGCAGAAGCAAACCATCGCTGTTCGCTAAACTCCTTATAATTAGGAATGTAGGTCTTAGGCACCAAACCACAGATCTTACCGCGCTGAATGACAGCGGCACAATTGAATAGTTTGTTACCGTAAACCACAGGAACACCAACCAATGCCGTAATGGCTACATTCAAGCTAAATTCCATCAGCTTGAGCAACGACGACTCTGCCTGATCAAGCAAAAGTTGCTGCAAGAAAAGGTCCTGACAAGTATACGCTGTTACCGACAGTTCAGGCAAACAGATGATCTCGGCTCCTTGCCCGTCAGCTGTTGCAATCATGTTCTCTATTTGTTGAATATTGAAGGCGCAATCAGCCACACGCACGGCAGGAATACCTGCAGCGACTTTAATGAATCCGTTTTGCATATTAGGATATACGTTTTTAAAAACAATAGACATACCCCTTAGCCTATCGGCCGAAAAGGTATGCCTTCATAGATACAAAAAAGGCTGTACCAGTGATGTGATGAAACTCCGAGCGAAAGAAAGATTTGAGTGTTATACTGCCTCTGTAATCCGACCCTACGCAAGCGCATATCGGCACGCCATTAACAATACAACTGATCTCGGTTTTCAAGTAACTATTGATGAGTATCCCAATCTAACCGGTACAGCCAAAAATGATGGTGCAAATATACAGCCTCCACTATTTACTCCCAAGCAAAACCTCGGATTTTTTCACGAAAGATAGGTTTAGCTATAGAATTCAGCCGAACATTCGCCCGAACTTTAATTTATTATTACTTTTACCCGGGTTTGGGGTTGAATAATAGAGGGGATGTCCTACCCTTCTTTATTCCATGTCTACATAAAGAATAGCGGATATTTCCATCTTGCTCTATCTGTTGGAAACGTGTGTTGCTACGCGCACTCCTACTCCGCTATCGTTGATGTCCCCCAACCTATGGATTTACCTTGAAAATAACATATCCTTTCTACACTTATCATGAAAACCATCCATTTTCGAATAGATTATTGTACCCATTGGGGCGAAAGCCTGGAAGTCGTTTATTCCATTGATGGAGCAACCTGTCAAACTGCACGTCTGCATACGACCAACGGCACACAATGGGAAGTAACACTTCATGCACCCGACGATGCCCGCCATTTACGCCACGCTTATCAGGTATGTAACGAAGCTGGAAAAGCCGTTCGTATCGAGGCTAACAGTTGGCGTATGTTTTACTTCAATCATCGGACTGAAGTCGTATTTGCCGATGTGTGGGCCAACGAATGCCTGCCTCCACTTTATCAGCGTTCTGCCTTTAATCAATGCGTCATGTTGCCACGAGGCGGTGACCAACTACACTTGGAGCACTTAACAGAGCCTTACCTGCTCTTGCTTCACGCCCTTCCACCTACTGACGGTAAACGATGGGCGGTTGTAGGCAATACGCCCGAGTGGGGAGCTTGGCAAATTAAAAAGGCGCGTATATTGCAACGTTCCGGAACCTATGAATGGAACTTGCCCCTCCAAAAATCCGACTTCGAAGCGGGAGTACATTATAAATATGTATTGATTGACCCACTCGACCCTGATTTTGCCATTTGGGAAGAAGGGAATGACCGTGAATTGCTCCCCACCGCCATACCCTCAACCGCCTCTGCCATACGTCAAGACGAAGCACCCGCCATCTCACTCCCACAGTGGAAGGGAGTAGGATGCGTGATACCAGTCTTCTCACTGCGTAGTGAGGGTAGCTTTGGTATCGGTGATTTTGGTGACTTACGTTTCTTTGTACGTTGGGCAGCCGACACGGGCTTACAAGCCGTTCAATTGTTGCCCATCAACGACACCACGCGTTCGTTTACCTGGCGTGATTCCTATCCCTACAACGGCATCTCGGTTTTTGCCCTTCATCCCATCTACCTCGACCCGCGCGAGTGGAAGCATTCCCGTGCTTTTGCCCACCATCGAAGTGCTGCCCAGGCACTCAACCTGTTAGACGAGGTCGACTATGAAGAGGTGCTCAAGCTCAAGATGTATTTTGCCCGTGATCTCTTCCAAGAATTGGGTGGTACGGTCTTGCGAAGCGCAGACTATAAAAACTTTGTCAGTGACCACGAGGAGTGGTTGTTGCCTTATGCGCGCTTCTGTGCCAACCGCGACCGATACCGCACGGCAAACTTCCGCCACTGGCCGGTAGAAGCCCAACATGGGAAAAATGAAGACGAAGCACTGATTGAGTCACAGACCTTCTATAAGTTCTTGCAATTTCTGCTTGACCGACAAATGCGTGCCGTCCATGAAGAAGCGCGCCAGTTGGGCATTATTCTCAAGGGGGATATTCCAATCGGTATCTGTCCCGACAGCGTGCCGGCCTGGATAGACAACCGCTTGTTCCACTTCGACGGACAAGCGGGTGCGCCCCCTGATGGCTTTGCCGTTCACGGACAAAATTGGGGTTTCCCTACTTACAATTGGGACGAGATGGCAAAAGACGGCTACCGTTGGTGGCAACGTCGCCTGCTCCACATGGAACGCTACTTCGATGCTTACCGCATCGACCACGTGTTGGGCTTCTTCCGTATTTGGGAAATCCCTTCTTATCAGGTTGATGGATTATTAGGTCGCTTCCGTCCGGCTCTCCCATACACCTTAGACGAGATTCGTCAATTTGGTTTTACTGAAGATGTACAACGCTACGTTGTTCCTTCACTCTCGGCAGAGGCTTTCCACGAGTGGCAAGCCGAAATAGGAGGTACGCTCCTTACACAAGTCATGGAACAAGCATCAGACGGACGTTATGAGTTCCGTGAAGGCTTCCGTACGCAAAAGGAGCTTCAAGCAAGGATTGCCGACCCTGCGATATGCCGCAAACTCATGGACATTGCCACCGAAGTGCTCTTCCTTGCCGATGCTGACGAAGCCGGACGCTATCATCCCCGTGTCGGTGCTCAAACAACCCGTTGCTTCCACGAACTCTCACCAGCCAACCAAGCGGCTTTCAACCACCTGCATGACCACTTCTTCTATACACGCCACAACCAATTCTGGGCCGACGAAGCCATGAAGAAGATTCCCGCTGTCACACACAGTGCCGATACGCTTCATCCTACCTTAAGACTCTACCCGTTACAAGGTAGTGGCATGTTGGCTTGTGCAGAAGACCTGGGAATGGTACCTGCTTCAGTCAAGGGCGTACTTGAACGCTTACAGATTTTGTCACTTGAAATCCAACGCATGCCCAAGGAATATGGCTACCGTTTTGCAGACCTCAGCCACAATCCCTACCTCAGCGTGGCTACCATTGCGACACACGACATGCCTCCTCTCCGCCTTTGGTGGCAGGAAAACCGTGAACAGACCCAAGCCTTTTGGCGAGAAGCTTTGGGGCATAAAGGTGAAGCTCCGCAAGAAGCTACGCCTGAAGTCTGCGAGGAGATAGTTCGTCGTCACATAGAGAGTCCGTCCATGCTCTGTCTCTTGGCTCTCCAAGACTTGTTGGCCATCTCTCCTACCCTGCGTAGCAAGCATCCTGAACGGGAACAAATCAATGTACCTGCAAACCCTGACCAATATTGGCGCTACCGAATGCATCTTACCCTAGAACAGTTGGTTCTCTCAACTGCATTCAATGAGAAGTTGCGTAACTTGATTGTGCAATAAATCGGTTCTCCTTACTGGATTCCTCGAAGTAAAGATTCGGAATTGTTTCATGTAGTAACATCTGAATCCTTCGAGGAATCCTTTTTTGTTCTATACTATAGCGATGATTAGAACAACCGAACAAAATCTCCCTTTTTCTTCCGCATTCAGACTCCCAATAGAACCTCCTGGTACTGAAATCATGCTTACGCAGTGTGCAAACTATCGAAAAAGCGGTTTTTGTAGAGCTCCGCACAGTGCGGGCTATCAAAAAAGCAGATTGATTAGGGGTTATGACAGTGCGGACCATTGAAAAAGCGCATTTTTTGCACCTCCGCACTGTGCGGACTATCAAAAAAGCAGATTGTTTAGGGGTTATGACAGTGCGGACCATTGAAAAAGCGCATTTTTTGCGCCTCCGCACTGTGCGGACTATTAAAAAAGCAGATTGTTTAGGGGTATGACCGTGTAAACCTTTAAGAAAGCGCACTTTTTACACCTCCGCACT
>UQJC01000064.1 GCA_900541335.1 uncultured Prevotella sp. | reverse complement strand
ATACCTACCGCCGCCTCTGCCGCAAAGAAAACCCATTCGACCGTGACAATCTATTGGCACACCTCCAATCCATCTTTCCTGGACTTGACCCACATACAATCAATCTGACGAAAATGGGCGGAATGAGCAACAAGAACTTTCTTGTTGAAACAACACACGGCGAATATGTTTTGCGCGTGCCCGGCAATGGAGCTGAAGGTATGGTAGAACGTAGTAATGAAGAGTTTAATGCAATTGAAGGTTGTCGCATGGGAATCAATCCCACCATCCGCTACTTCAATGCCCAGACGGGAATCAAACTTGCTGACTTCATCGAAAATGCAGAAACACTTAATGCTGCAACAATACAACGTCCCGATAACCTCAGTGCCATAGCCCGCATCTATCGTACTCTCCACCACTCACGCATTCGCTTGAAAAATGAGTTCAATGTATTCCAAGAAATTGAGAAATACGACCGACTTATCATCAAAGCTCATGCCCAAATGTATAAAGGATGGGACGAACTCAAACCTCAGGTTATGGAACTCGAAGCCCATCTCAACACTATCGGTGTTGACCTCAAGCCCTGTCATAATGATGCTGTCCCCGAAAACTTCATTAAATCGCCCGAAGGAAAACTTTATCTGATTGACTGGGAATATAGTGGTATGAACGACCCGATGGCTGACCTTGCTGCTCTTTTTATAGAATCTGACTTCAGCGAAGAGAGTAAAGACTTTCTGCTCGCCCGTTACTTCGAAGGAAATATTCCCACAATGGCACGCGAAAAAATACTCTGCTATCAAGTACTGTGGGACTGCCTCTGGTCACAGTGGACTGTCATTAAGGAAGCCAAGGGAGACGACTTTGGCTCGTATGGCATTGACCGTTTCGAACGCGCCCGCCGTAACTTGAAACTAATAAAATAAGTAGGTGTTGAAAATTAGTTATACATAAAATTGCGTTATTGTGCTGTAGTGTCTGATTCTATGTGAAGAAGCATAGCGAGCAATGTGACTATACATGCAAAACGTAATAATGGCTTACTCACCTATATTAAACGAAAACTCATACCGAAAAGAGGAGCTTTAGCCTATTGTTCCTGATTCAATCTCAATTATTTCTTCCACTAATATCTTCTACTTCATCTATCTAATTTCTACTCATGTCAACCATATCTTCCAAAAAGATTGATTGGGCTACAACGCTCATCCCATTCTTTATTGTATTAGGACTCATGGCAGTTTTCATGATTTATCCTGAAAGTTCTAAAGCATATGTAGACCAATTACGTAGCTTCTTTGGAGACACCATTGGACTTTATTACGTATTACTCGGCACTGGCAGCTTAGCCGTCACCCTCTTCTTAGCCTGTAATGCAAAATATGCTCACATACGTCTCGGCAAGACCGATCGTCCGGCCTATGGCAACTTTGCTTGGGGAACAATGATTTTCACTTCTACAATGGCGGCCGATATCATGTTCTACTCCCTCTGCGAATGGGCACTCTACGGTGCGGAACCTCACGTAAGCGAACTCGGTACTATGCAAATGTGGGCACCTACGTTTACTCTTTTCCACTGGGGACCGATAGCTTGGTCTTTTTATGTGGTTCTTGCCGTTTGCTTTGGCTTTATGATGCACGTACGCAAACGCCGTCGCCAGCGTTTCTCCGAAGCCTGCCGTCCGTTGTTAGGCAAACAAGTTGACGGAGGACTGGGTAAACTGATCGACATCATTGCCATATTTGCCATTGTCTGTGCCACAGCCACCACTTTTTCATTGGCCACTCCCTTGCTTACTGCTGCCTTAGGAAGCGTCTTAGGATTTCCCACAACAACAGCTATCACAATCGGTGTGCTACTTCTCATCTGTGTTACTTACACTACAGCCGTACTTTATGGTGTAGGGGGCATCTCGCGGTTAGCTACCTTTTGTTCCTATCTCTTTTTTGCCCTCCTTTTCTATTTCCTTTTCCTTGGCAATGAAACACGCTATATAATTGAGACAGGCGTCCAGTCGATGGGCAATCTTGTACAAAACTTTATCGGTCTATCCACCTACCTTGATCCTCTCCGCGAAAATGGATTTGCTCAAAACTGGACTATATACTACTGGGCCTATTGGCTCGTATGGTGCATCGCTTCACCCTTTTTTATTGCATTGATTTCAAAGGGACGAACCATTCGCAACACTGTGGTCGGAGCTTACGGCTGGGGCATTGCGGGAACCTACCTTTCCTTTATTATATTAGGAAACTATGGCTTAGCCCAACAACTCAAACATGGTCTTGATGTTACAGGTTACATCGCCCGTGGAGGGGCTATGCACGAAGCGATTCTGCAAATTTTCGATACCCTTCCCCTGCCCGCCTTGGCTCTCATCCTACTTGTCGTCACCATGATTGCTTTTTATAGCACCACGCTTGATGGCATCACCTATGTAGTCAGCTCGTACACTTACCACAACCTTTCAGCAGATGAGACTCCCTCACGCAAGATTCGCGCTTTTGTCAGCATCATGCTCATCCTCCTGCCTATAGCCCTGCTCTTTGCTGAAAACTCCCTCTATAGTCTGCAATCTGTTACCATCATTGCAGCCTTCCCTGTTGGTATTCTGCTCATCACCATCGTATGCAGCTTCTTCAAGGATGTCAAAGCTTGGCATAGAGAACAAGCATCTCCATCGGAATCAGAACATACAGTCCGATAAAGTAAAAGTTTCTACCTCCATGAGGTAGAACAAGCCATTCCATTGCTTATCCCCATAGCACGATAGGGATAAAAGTAAATACAAAATGATACCAGTGGCGGATTGATATTACAAACATTTTGCGGCGGTCATTTTCTTTCTGGAAAAGATGACCGCCGCAATTCATTCTAAGTAGATGTTGAGAATTAATTCATAATAACAAAGGATGAAAATTATACTGGTTCCTGAATTAGTCAATGTTGTTCTAAACGATTGATAGACCCGATGAACAGGAGATTGTTATAGATATCACTCCCTTCAAGGCTTTATTGGTAGAATCCCGTTCGGAAAATAGCTTTCACACAAGTGTTATGGAAGTTTCCCGTTCGGGAATCCGCTTTTACACGCTTGTGAAGGAGCTTTCCCGTTCAGGAATCCGCTTTTACACGCTTGTGAAGGAGCTTTCCCGTTCGGGAATCCGCTTTTGCACGCTTGTGAAGGAGCTTTCCCATTCGGGAATCCGCTTTTACACGCTTGTGAAGGAGCTTTCCCATTCGGGAATCCGCTTTTGCACGCTTGTGAAGGAGCTTTCCCGTTCGGGAATCCGCTTTTACACGCTTGTGAAAGAGCTTTCCCATTCAGGAAAGGATTCGGACTGGCTTGCATAGGAAGTAAAAGAGGGGGACTCTTTGCCAAGAGAGTTTATTCTGCCTTGGTTTAGCTTCCTTTTTTTGTTTTCCCCGAAAATAGTTTAGGACAACATTGCGAATTAGTATAATAACGAGGAGATATGATTAAGATGAAGGCGTAAATCCTATGCTATATTGCCCTTACAGGTAGGGATTACTTCGACGTTCCTCCCCAATAGTACTGGCATCTCCGTGTCCGGGCAACACCTTGACTTCATCGGGAAGAGTGAGGATGCGCGTTTGGAGGGCTTGAATCAACTGAGGTTCATTTCCACCCGGAAGATCACAGCGACCAATAGCTCCTTGGAACAGACTGTCACCACTCAACAAAACACCACTCTCGACATGATAAAAACATACACCACCAGGCGTATGGCCAGGAGTTGCAATGACCTGTAACTTTTGATTACCAAAAGCCAAGATGTCTCCATCTTTAAAATAACGACCAACAGGAGGAAGCTCTAGCGGAAGGTCGCGATGAATGAACATGCGCATTTGTTCAGCTGCTGCTTCGTACACAGATTGCTCATCAGCACAAAGCTCGATTTGCACACCGTAGTCCTTATGGATAAAGCCTGCGCCAAAAATATGGTCAAAATGACCGTGCGTATTATAGAGATGAGTCAAACGTAGACGATGCTCGGTGAGAAAATTACGAATGGCTTGCTGCTCCTCTGGATAAAATGCACCACAGTCTATGAGGACAGCCTCACCTGTTTCATCGTAGAGGAGGTACGTATTCTCCTCAATCATATTGACTACAAAACGAGTTATCTGAAGCATAATGAAATAGAAATTATAATTAGGAAGAAAAAAGGATTGAAGATGATGCAATAGCAATTCTCCTCATGAATGAACCATCAACCACGGCGACCTTACTTCTTGTTAGGTGGCTTAGCTCGAGACTCAAGGTCATAATCCGTCAGCCCATCTAATAAGGAGAATCTTGCAGTCCTGAAAAAAGAGTCTGCTAACCTTACAACTGAATATAGGTAACCTTCTTTGTTTCAAAGAACTCGTCCTCAAAATACTGGCTCAAGTTCCATACTTCAGAGCAATGGGCAAAGGGAGCCATCTCCTCTGTAACATCACCGCCTTTCAAGCAAATCAAGCCATTGGGCAAGGCATTCTGCTGCTCATGGTGCACATTCTTGCGGATGAGTTTCACCAAATCGGAAGCATTCATCACAGCACGACTTACAACAAAATCAAACTTTTCCTTTTCTTCAATCACATTGCGGTGGAGTATCTCTACATTCTTTAAGCCGATGGCCTCAGCAACCGCTTGTGCCACCTTGATTTTTTTGCCGATACTGTCGACCAACTTGAAACGGCATTCAGGGAAAAGAATCGCAAGGGGAATACCTGGAAATCCGCCACCGGTACCAATGTCCATCACCCGAGTTCCGGGACGGAAACTGATGACCTTCGCAATGCCCAGCGAATGGAGCACATGATGGGAATAAAGATTATCGATGTCCTTACGCGAGATGACATTTATTTTGGCATTCCATTCGCGGTAAAGCGCATCGAGCTGTTCAAACTGAGACCGCTGAAGGTCGGTCAAATCTGGGAAATACTGGAATATCTGATCTACTTTCATTGTCATTTTCAATTGGGTTGGCAAAGATACAGCTTCCATCAACAGTCTGCCAAACAAAGCGGTACTTACCTGCTTATACCTGTGCGCACGGGTAAATAAGCTACCAACTTTTGCTCCTTTGCGCATGATTTGCACTATCTTTGCACGCCAAGAAAACATAAGTTCCTCTCTAAATAAAGATTTATCGTGTCTGAAACTAAGTACATTTTCGTTACCGGAGGCGTAGCATCCTCCTTAGGTAAAGGCATTATTGCAGCATCCATCGGCAAACTTTTGCAAGCCCGTGGATTCAACATCACCATCCAGAAATTCGATCCGTACATTAACATCGACCCTGGAACGCTCAACCCCTATGAACACGGGGAATGCTATGTGACCGACGACGGACAAGAAACTGACTTGGACCTCGGACACTACGAACGTTTCACGGGCATTCAAACCACGCGCTTCAACAACTTTACGACTGGCCGTATCTATCAAAGCGTCATCGATAAGGAACGTCGTGGTGACTACTTGGGTAAGACGATTCAGGTTATCCCCCACATTACGGACGAAATCAAGCGCGACATGCTCTACTTGGGCAAGAAGCACAAGTACGACTTCGTCATCACTGAAATCGGTGGTACGGTAGGTGACATCGAAAGCCAACCCTTCCTCGAAGCCATCCGTCAGCTCAAATGGGAATTGGGTAAAAACGCTGTTTGCGTACACCTTACCTACGTGCCCTACCTCGCAGCTGCGGGTGAGTTGAAGACTAAGCCCACGCAACACTCTGTAAAGGAACTGCAAAGCATCGGTATCCAACCCGACATCCTCGTGCTCCGTGCTGAACACGAACTGGGTAGCGGTTTGCGTCGCAAGATTGCTAACTTCTGCAACGTATCACCCGATGCTGTCGTACAGAGCCTCGATATGCCGACCATCTACGAAGTTCCCCTCCGCATGCAGGAACAGGAACTCGACGCAACCATTCTCCGCAAACTCGGTATGCCCGTTGGAGAAACTCCGGAACTCGGTCCCTGGCGCTCTTTCTTAGATCGTCGTCACAAAGCTACGGAAGTCATCAACGTGGGTTTGGTAGGTAAGTATGACTTGCAAGATGCTTACAAGAGTATCCTTGAAGCACTCTCACAGGCAGGTACCTACAACGACCGCAAGGTGAAGTGCCACTTCATCAATAGTGAGAAGATCAACCAAGACACGGTGGCAGACATGCTCGCTGGCATGGATGGCTACGTGATTTGTCCGGGCTTTGGTCAGCGCGGTATTGAGGGTAAGATCATTGCCGCTCAGTATTGCCGCGAACACAACAAGCCTACCTTCGGTATCTGCCTCGGTATGCAGATGATGGTTATCGAATTCGGTCGCAACGTGTTAGGCTATGCTGATGCCAACTCTGTTGAAATGGAACCGAAGACGACTCACAACGTCATCGACCTCATGGAGGATCAGAAGAATATCACCAACATGGGCGGTACGATGCGTCTCGGCGGTTACGAATGTAACTTGGCTGCTGGTAGCCGCGTACGCGCCATTTATGGTCAGGAAGTCATTCGCGAACGCCACCGTCACCGCTACGAGTTCAACAACGATTTCCGCAACGAGTACGAACAGGCTGGTATGCTCTGTGTAGGTACAAACCCCGATACTGATTTGGTTGAAATTGTAGAAATTCCCAACCTCCATTGGTATATCGGTACGCAGTTCCATCCTGAATACTCCAGCACGGTACTCAAACCCCATGCGCTCTTCCTCGACTTCGTCAAGGCTTGTATCGAAGCAGGAGAAAACGAATAAGCATTCGCCGAAATGGAAGTTTGAATGGGAATGCGTATAAAAGTTCAGGCGATGCCACTTACAAAGTGGATGCAGCCAACAATGAACTCTATACAGGTTTCAACAGTCAACCTTTCATCTGATAGAAGAAAGCTTACACATTCTTCTATATCTCTATACTCCCTCTCCTTCTGTCTTTTACGATTCAGGAGGAGAGGGTATGTTTCGAAATAAATACTCATTATCCAATAACTACTAATTCGCCTTACGGCAAACGAGCAAACGATTTCCTTCGAACCAGTGGCTCGCAGTTTGCTTCCCTTTTTTAATAGAAGGGGTTGGCAACAGGCTCTCATTCTGCTTTTGAAGAACAGAGGGACTAACTCCTGCCTAAGGCCTTTACATCATGGACAAAAACACCATTATCGGACTGGTGTTGATGGCGGCAACGCTGATTGGTTTTAGTTGGTATAATACTAACCAACAGCGCGAGCTTCAACAAATCGAGTCTACCCAGTCTGCTGCCACGCAGCAAACTGACCAGGAACAACAGATTTCTGCCCGAGAAGCATTGGCACAAAAGGCGGCTGCCGACAGCGCAGACATTTTCTTTGCTGCCACCCAAGGTAAGAACACGCAAGTTGTGTTGCGCAACAACAAGGTGAACATCAAGATTGACACCAAGGGTGGTGCCATCAGCGAAGTACGCCTCAACGAGTACAAAAGCTACAAGGACTTCTCTGAAAACCGCGAGAACCCGCTGCTCCTTTACAACGCGAAGGATGCTGGCATGAACTTCACGCTCGACACGAAGGAAAATCCGTTGTCATTTAAGGATTACTACTTCACCCCCGTCCACGCTACCGACAGCACGGTGACGATGCGCCTTACCGGCAAAGGCGGTGAAACGATTGACCTGGAGTATAAATTGCTTGCAGACAACTATTTGGTCAACTTCGCCATCCGCACCCAAGGCATGCAGAAGTACATTCCTGCAGCTACCAAGAGCATTCAAATCAATTGGCACGATCGCGTAGCCCAGCATGAGAAGGGTTTCTACTTCGAAAACATGTACTCTACGCTGACCTATAAGCTTCATGACGATGATGCCGAGCACCTCTCTGAAGCTGAAACGGAACAGGAAAGCATCACGGGCAATGTTGATTGGATTGCTTTCAAGAACCAATACTTCAGTGCCGTGCTGATGGGTGCCGAGTCATTGACCAATGTAGACCTCAAGAGCGAACAACTCGCTGAGAACTGCGGTTACCTCAAGAAATACACCGCACAGGCTACAGCCAACTTCGACCCTACGGGTGCCAAGGCCAGCCAGTTCCAGTTCTACTTCGGTCCCAACAACTACCGTCTGCTTCAGTCGATGGATGACTACAAAGTTTCCAGCTTCGACAACGACCTGCAAGAGTTAGTTTACCTCGGTTGGCCGATTGTGAAGTGGATCAACCGTTACTTCACACTCTACGTATTCGACTTCTTCACTCGCATGGGATTGCCTATGGGCATCGTCCTCTTGCTCATCACCCTCTTGCTCCGCGTCATCGTGTACGCGCCGACCAAGAAGAGCTACTTGAGCAGTGCGAAGATGCGCGTTCTCAAACCGAAAGTTGACGAAATCGCTGCCAAGTATCCAAAGCAGGAAGATGCCATGAAGCGTCAGCAGGAAATGATGTCGCTTTATTCGCAATATGGTGTAAGCCCGATGGGTGGCTGTCTGCCGATGTTGATTCAAATGCCGATCTGGATTGCCATGTTCAACTTTGTGCCGAATGCTATCGAACTTCGCCAGCAAAGTTTCCTTTGGGCTGAAGACCTCTCTACTTACGACAGCCTGCTCAGTTGGGACTACGAAATCTGGGGCTTGGGCAACCACATCAGCCTCTTCTGCCTCCTCTTCTGTGCCACCAACTTGCTCTACAGCTACATGACCATGCGTCAGCAACGTGAAACGATGTCGGGCGAACAAGCACAACAAATGAAGATGATGCAATGGATGATGATGCTCATGCCGCTCTTCTTCTTCTTCATGTTCAACAAGTACTCTGCTGGTCTGAACTACTACTACTTCATTTCGCTCCTCTTCAGCGCATTGACCATGTGGTTCCTGCGCCGCACGACGGACGACAAGAAGCTCCTTGCCAAACTGGAAGCTAACTACGAAGCCAACAAGAACAACCCCAACAAGAAAGCCAGTGGGTTGGCTGCACGCCTCGAAGCTCTCCAAAAGCAACAGGAGGAACTTATGAAAATGCGTGAAGCGACACGCAACAACAGAAAATAAACAATCACACTGATTGCCACAAACCTATCACCTGTTGGCTGGCAAAAGCCAGTCCA
>UQJC01000063.1 GCA_900541335.1 uncultured Prevotella sp. | reverse complement strand
AAACTGAAGATGTTGAATTACAGGGAAGTTTTGGGGAGGAAATGTTGAAGTTGGGCTAAGGGTCTCTACATTATCAACGGCAAGAAGGTGCTCGTTAAGTAATCTCGAAACTGTATATTCACTCCTAAACTATCCATAGACAATGAAACGCAATTATATCCAACCGCAAGTTGAAACGCTCGCTTTAAACGTAGAAAGTGCTGTGCTGACGGCAAGTAATCCGGCAACTCACGACAAACTTCCTACCATTGACCATGCAGACAACCTCTTCTCTGCCGGCCACGATTCTTGGAGCAGCGAAAGCTGGAACGATAGCGAAGAATAAAGCACGCTCCCCGCAAGGGACAGTGCACACCACTCTGCTTAACCGCCTCACCCAATCGGGTGTGGCGGTTTTTTTATGCCAATCGGCTCACTGACCGACGGTGAACTGGCACGGCACTCGCTTTTTATCCGTAATTTTGCGCGCAGCAAAACCATTAAAATCAAACAAAATGGACATCGTAGAAAGATTTTTAAAGTATGTAGCCTTCGACACTCAGTCGGCTGAAGATACAGGCAAGACCCCCAGCACGGATAAGCAGTGGAAACTGGCGGAATATCTGAAAGAAGAACTCACCACACTCGGACTTACCGAGGTGGAACTCGACGATAACGGCTATGTGTATGCTACCCTGCCCGCTAACACGGACAAGGACGTGCCGACCATCGGCTTTATTGCCCACATGGACACAAGCCCCGACTGCTCAGGCGAAAATGTACAACCGCGCATAGTGGAAAACTATGACGGCGGCGACATCGTATTGGATGCTGCGGCGGGACTGGTGACTTCACCGAAGAAGTTTCCCGAACTCTTGGACCACGTGGGCGAAGACCTCATCGTAACCAACGGGCACACCCTGCTCGGTGCAGACGATAAGGCGGGTATTGCCGAAATCGTGAGTGCCATGGAGTACCTCATCGCCCACCCCGAAATCAAGCACGGCAAGATTCGCGTGGGCTTCAACCCCGACGAGGAAATCGGACTGGGGGCGCACAAGTTTGACGTGAAGAAGTTTGGTTGCGAATGGGCCTACACGATGGACGGCGGC
Organism: uncultured Prevotella sp.; assembly: GCA_900541335.1. Taxonomy (GTDB): domain Bacteria; phylum Bacteroidota; class Bacteroidia; order Bacteroidales; family Bacteroidaceae; genus Alloprevotella. The sequence continues at coordinate 8,138 of UQJC01000063.1, read as the reverse complement.
GAACTGGGCGAACTGGAATATGAAAACTTCAATGCAGCAAGTGCCCACATCGAGGTGAAGGGCGTAAGCGTGCACCCGGGTTATGCTAAAAACAAGATGATCAATGCAGCGCGCGTAGCTGCTGAATTTGCTGCCCAAATGCCGACGCACGAAACGCCTGAACAGACGACTTCGTACGAGGGATTCTTCCACCTGCTGGGCATCGAGGGCAATGTAGAACGTGCCTCGTTGACCTACATCATCCGCGACCACGACCGCGCGCGCTTCGAACGCCGCAAACGCTTTATTGAGAAGGCGGTGGAATGGGCCAACGAACGCTACGGCGAAGGCATCGTGAAGGCTGAACTTCACGACCAGTATTACAACATGCGCGAAATGATTGAACCGGTGCCCCACGTGATCGACATTGTACTCGACGCAATGAAGGCCTGCGAGATTACCCCGAAGGTACGCGCCATCCGTGGCGGTACAGACGGTGCGCAACTCTCGTTCATGGGACTCCCTTGCCCCAACATCTTTGCGGGCGGACTCAACTTCCACGGACCGCACGAGTTCCTCCCCATTCCTTCGCTTCGCAAAGCGTCTGACTTGGTAGTCAAGATTGTAGAACTGACTGCTAACCGAGGCTAAAGATTCGTCGAAAGATCGTTATATCGAAATATCGTTATATCGGAATGCCGTTATAGCGATATTTCGATATTTCGTTATTTCACCCCACCGCAAAAGCACCACCTCTCGTCGCACAACCTCTTATCACATAACCTCCCCTCACAAGAGCGCAACCCCCTTCTATGGAAAGTTTCATCACCGACCTCGCCCTCATCCTCATCAGTGCGGGCATTGTCACCCTCCTATTCAAACGCCTCAAACAACCCTTAGTATTGGGGTACATTGTGGCAGGCTTCATTGCCGGTCCACACATGCCCTATACGCCTTCGGTCAGCAACATGGAAAGCATCCATACGTGGGCCGACATTGGCGTCATCTTCCTGATGTTCACCCTCGGACTCGAATTCTCCTTTAAGAAGATTGTCAAAATGGGGGTCGGCCCCATCATCGCCGCCTGTAGCATCATGTTCTGCATGATGAGTGTGGGCAGCGCGGTCGGACATTTCTTCCACTGGGGCACCATGAACAGCCTATTCCTGGGCGGTATGCTTGCCATGTCGAGTACGACGATTATCTACAAAGCCTTCGACGACCTTGGGCTGCGGCAAAAGAAGTTTGCCGGCGAAGTGTTGAGCGTACTAATCCTGGAGGACATACTCGGCATTTTGCTCATGGTCGTGCTGAGTGCCTTGGCGGTGTCGCGTCAGTTTGAAGGCATGGAGCTGGTCGGCAGCCTGTTCAAGCTAGGTTTCTTCCTCATCCTCTGGTTTGTCGTGGGCATCTACATGGTGCCGATTTTTTTGCGTAAAGCCCATCGCTGGATGAATAAGGAAACCCTGCTCGTGGTCAGCATCGGGCTCTGCTTCCTTCTCGTAGTCATGGCCAACAAGGCAGGCTACAGTTCGGCCTTCGGAGCCTTTATGATGGGCAGTATCCTCGCCGAAACGGTCGAAGCCGAGAGCATTGAGCGTGTCGTGTCGCCCGTCAAGGACCTCTTTGGCGCCATCTTCTTTGTCTCCGTAGGTATGCTGGTCGACCCCGCCGTACTGGTGGAATACGGTCTGCCGATTCTCGTACTCTGTCTGGCGATTATGTTGGGACAAGCCGTGTTTGGCACCTCCAGCTTTCTCATCTCAGGACAACCGCTGCGCACGGCGATTCAGAGCGGTTTCTCCATGGCTCAGATTGGTGAGTTTGCCTTTATCATTGCCTCACTCGGCATTTCGCTCCACGTGACCGACGACTTTCTCTATCCCGTTGTCGTGGCAGTGAGCATCATTACGACCTTCTTCACCCCCTACATGATTCGCGCGGCTCACCCCGTAGCAGGCTGGGTTGAACGCATCGTGCCTGACAACATGCTGGCGCATTTCGAGAACCGCCAACACCAGCGTCAGACCGCCACTCCGCTCCGTAAGAACCCGTGGCGCAGCCTGCTCACCGCACTCATTAGTCAGGTGGGAGCCTACTTCACCCTGAGCGTAGCGGTTATACTGATTTCGTTTGCGGCCTTGTTGCCACTGTGTCGCGGGGCATTCGGTCACTGGCCGGGCAACATTACCTGTGGACTGCTGACACTTGCCACGGCTTCTCCCTTCCTGCGTGCCATCGTGATGCGTAAGAATCATTCGGAAGAATGGAAACTGCTGAGCCGTCGTAGCCGCCTGGACCGCATGGGCCTTTGGCTGACCTTCGGACTGCGCTATGCACTGGCTGCGGCTGCGGTCTACTATGTCATCAACTTTCTCTCTCCGTTCTGGTGGCCCTGGCACGTAGGCACTTCGGTATTACTCGTCGGACTCTTTATTGCCCTGCGTGGAGTGAAGTGGGTCAGCATCAAACTGGAACGTACATTCATCCAAAACCTCCGCTCGCGTGAGGTACGGGCGAAAAGTGGCGAACCCGGCTATGCGGGCCGACTCAACAACCGCAACATCCACTTGGCGGAACTCGAAGTACCGGAACACTCGGCCTGGGCGGGCAAACGCCTCTACGAACTGGACTTTAGTCACCGCGATGGGGTTATGATTGCGGCCATTGTACGCGGGGCGCACCGATTGAACGTACCGGGTGGCGAAGCCATGATTTTCCCGGGTGACCGCATCGAAGCGATTGGTGACGATGAGAGCCTGCAAACTTTCGCCCAACGCATGAACCAGGAACACCACCAACTTCCTTTGGCTACAAGTACGCTTCAGTTGCGCCGCGTCATCATTCGCGAAGGCAATCGCTTTATCGGTCAACGCCTGCGCGACAGCGGCATCCGCTCCCAGTACCATTGCATGGTAGTAGGCTTCGAGGACGCTTCGGGCAATATTATTCCTGCCACAGCAGACCGCACCATCGAACGCGGAGATGCCATGTGGATTGTAGGAGAAGACGAAGCGGTCAGCAGACTGATTAAGTGAGGGTAAACCACCTCACGGCAAAAGAGCGTGAGCTCGATTCACTCCTTCCTCTCTCCATGGGGTTCAAAAACGATTCAGCCCTGTAAGAACCACACCCTCTCCTTGTTTAGGAGAGAAGGTATGGTTCTTACAGGGCTGAATTGTTTTTTAGAGAGAAAGTCGTATTTAAGAAGGCATCACATTCGTCTGACCGCTGACATAGATAAACTGTCCGTCACACGAAATGCCTTTGGCCTTGACACCCGTAACAGTCATGTCGATGGTGCCGCCGTCGAAGGTGAAGTCACGCTTGATTTTCATGCCGCGACACTTCGACTCAAGCACGGGGTCTTGGGGCTTGTAAGTTGTTCCCGTTACATTCATTTTAATCAGAACGGGCGTATCGGGAGCCTGTTGGATGAGCAAGTCGGTGCCGACACTGATGCCCTTGGTACCGAGACCCGAAACGGTTGCTTCGATAGTACCTCCCGTAAAGGTCAAGGCACTGTCGGTCTTCAAGCCCTTGACATCATCGGCGGCTACATCTACCACAATCTTTCCACCACGGATAAAGGCCTGTCCATTCCATTCGTCGGTAGGATCCTTGGTAATACCCACGTCGATGCCATCACCTTGCTGACCAGAAAGATAGAAGGTTCCGCCCTCCAACTGCAGGTATTGCTCAATGTGCATCGCGTCTGAAACCGCCTTGGTCACTCGGAAGGTTCCGAAATCGGACTTAAACTGGGTATATTCATCCGAAGCATAGGCATGCTTCGTGTTTCCAACCAACTGGAGCGAACCGCCCCCTTCAAATTCCGCATGACCGTTGATAAAGAAGCAGGCATCTTGAGTGCCTGCCACACCATCGGTCAGGGTAGTGACGGTCTGTGCTGGAATTTTTACCTTGATACGCTTTCCGTTAGCGATGTTAATAGCGGCACTGTCGGGATTGGTAAGGATCAGATCGCTCAAGAGAAGCGTAGCCTTATATTCTCCATCCATATAGAAGGAACCCTGACTTGCCTCACCAGCCAGTTCATAGGTTACCTCTTGCTGGAGTTCGGGATTTGCCACGACGCTGACATGTCCGCCTTGTGCGCGAACGGTCAGATAGGGTGCGATGTCAGCCGACACGGTGACCCAAGTCTGTGCATCATCGTAAGCCACTCGAACGGTGCGAGGCGCAACGGTGGTATGGTCAAAAGTAATGCGGTCTACTTTCGTCACAGGATAGGTGGTTCCCATGACCGAAAAAGAGCCGCCGCCCTCGGCAAAAACCACATCGGCTGCCGTGGCGGCGGGTATAGCGGTAATCACCTGACCTTGATAAATCTTCATGGTTTGCGCCGTTGCCACTTGAGGCAGCGACAAACTCAGAGCCGCGATGATTAGACGAATCTGTTTCATTCAAAATATTTATATAACTACGTGGATGCTACAGCTTACTGTGCAAGTACCTTGAAGCTCTTGCCGTTTACGCTAACAATGTAAGCACCCTTGGTCAGCTGTTGCGTAGCGGGAACCTGACGGCCGTCCATACTGTATACACGAACTTGGCTACCCTCAGGAGCGGTGAGCTGCAATTTACCATCACGAATCGCTACATCAATTTGAGGAGCATCTTTTGACACGCTTTCAATAGCAGTCGTAGATTTCTCTGCAAAGAAGAACTTGCTGAGCGCACTCAAATCAAACGTAGCCGTTTCTGCCGTGTTCTTGGCTACGAGCTTGCCTTCGCTAAACGTGAAAACCAAACCATCAATAGCCAAACTCTTCTCTACGCCATTGGCTTGCTGAAGAGTGACATACTTGTAATCCTGTGCCTGGGCAGCTGTAGCTCCCATGGCTAACATCAGTGTAAATAATAACGATTTCATAGGCAGTATAGTCTAAAAGTACTGCGCAAAGATAAAGCTACATTTTGGGACAAACGAACAAAATGCCAAACTTTTTCAGCTTTTGCCGTCAAAATTTAAATTTATATCCCAATGAGATGACATGATGATTACTGTTCGATTCGTCATCTGCATCTTTATCCCACAGATAAGCGACATCCAAACGGTGCTTCTTGGTGATCTTCCATTCAGCACCGACCTTCAAACGTCCCTTCTCTAAGTCGAATTTATCCTGCAAATCATTCACCAGTTCATAGGATACATAGGGGGTCCAGTGGCAATGGTTGATATTATACTCTACTTGCAGACGCGAACGCAGATAATGCTTGTCCTTGCTTTCCTTGACATCGGGGCCCACACTGTGTTCACTAAAGGTAGTACCGGCATATTCATACTTTTCCCCAGTAAATCCAGGCAACAAAGCTTCAGAAATGGGGTTACGGAACTTATGTTGCTGAATCGTTTCGCCCACATAACGGGTGTACTGGTAACGTTCGCGCAACGAGAAGGTGAAACGGCCGGCTTCGACCTTACCCGTTACTTCCAACAAAGCCCGGTGACGATTGCGCCAATAACCCTGTTCGACATTGTATCCATCCAAGATGGGACGACCTGCATCGTCTAATTCGGGTGCTCCCGTCTCGTCGGTCTCGTATTTTGCCTTCACTTCTTCCGACTTATAGTCGTGGATAAAGACGTAACTGGCACCCAAAGAAAGATATTTCAAGGGCTTATAGGATGCACCGGCCGAAACCGCCCAACGCGAAGGTTGACTGAACTTGTCGTCGAGTCGGAATTCCAATCCACCGTCAATGGAGAAGGACTTAGAAAATGCTTTCTGTACCGTAGCTTCGGTCCACAAACCGAAATCGTCACCTGAATCAGCCAAGGCTGGAGTGACCGCAGCACAAGCTAAGCAGCAGAAAAGGAGAGGTGATTTCATGAGAAGATGATGTATATTGGACTGAATGATATAAAATAATTTGCAGCAGCTACTTATAATATTTACTCTGTAGGAATCTTAAACATACGGTCAATGGACTTGATACGCTTTTCCGGATCGTAATAAAAGACGCGAAGCATGGTCATATCCGTCAGGAAATCGACCGCTCCGACTTCCACGCGATTGATCTTCAATCCCAAACGCTTCTCCAAGTCTGCCTTCAGCTCTTCATAACGCTCAGGTTGAATCAGGTCTATGTTATCGTAGCGTACATACTTACAACCTTCATCCTTCGTGGCGAGGAAGCGTTCGCAGAACCATACGCACAGAATGAAGATGGCATTCACTGCCAACTGTTCCAAGAAGTTGATACTGTCACACTTCCCGTTGAGCACACTGAGTGCAACAAGGAAGAAAAGGTAAGTCATCTCACGGATGGGCACACTCTCCGTACGGTAACGGATGATACCGAAGATGGCAAAAAGTCCCAAGGCTGCTCCAATGCCCATGTCGTGGGTGTCACGAAGCAAAAGGGCAATGAGCATAAAGATGCTGACACTTAATAAGACAAACGTGAAATAGTAATCACGACGACGCCCCTTGGGATAATAGAAGAAGTGTACCACAAACCAGGTTACAAACGTATTAAGTAACAGGTTGCCGAAAAGACTAACAATAAAGGGGGTAAATTCAAAATTATGAGCTGAAAAGAAATAAGATAAATAAGAGAACATACTTACGGGTTTATAAAAGAAAGGGAGAGAAGCTATTCAATAAAAGGCTTAACGAGACTCAGCCACCTTGCGGATGCGTATCAGTCGCTTTTTGAAACGGTTAATGCGCAGGTGGGGATTGGTCACCGTCGCACCAATGCAATACTTGCTGAAGCCTGCTGGCTTAATACGCAACTCACGCAGGATGGGCAAGATGGGAGAAGGCACACGACCGTCGCGTTTCAACTCAATAACCACAATGTTATCCATGAGTTGCTGTGCTTGCGTCGCATGATTGTAAAAGTGGATATTAAAATCGATCGTCAATCGCTCGGTCTTTTCATAGTTTACCAGGGTAATCCGACTGAAACGGTTTGAGAGAGTGGGCACCAAACTGTCCAAACGCAGTCCCGTCACTTCTTGCAGAAAGTCACCCCCTGCGCCTTGTTCAATCACAGCATCCAACGAAGGGACCGACACCCGACTCTTAAAAGTCTTACCATGGTTATCCTTATTCTTCACTTCGAGGAAGGTCTGGTGCGAACTTAAATAGGTACGTACACGCACCTTGGTACGCGGCACATGCCCTGTTTGATGCGAATAATACATACCGCGTGAAGCATCGTCCCAATAGGTTGTAGCATAGGGACTGATGCGTAATCCGTCTACTTCTTGAGCATAATACAATCCTTGGACCGCACGAAGCAATTTCTTCAAGGTTTCCACATTTGCCAAGTACTTTTGGTCGGTACGGTTCATCAACCGTATCGACTTCATTTCCTCCAATGTAATGGGTGGAAGAGCAGTAACTAAGGAATCTATACTGAGATCACTTGGATTCATAGCATTAGGAGATGGGTGGTCGTTAGACATACCATAGAGATCAGGAGATAACAAGTCATAGAAGAAAACAGGCAAAACCCTATAATGAAAGCCCCTAAAGTAGCTTTGTAAGAATCACCGCAAAAGAAAAGGAGAATCCCCTATAAAGGGGCTACTACAAAAAGAGGGAGTACCCCTTGGCATCTCCCTTTCTGCATTCTATCTAAGACGATTACAAAGATAATCGTTACAATGTAAATAAAACAGCTAATCTTCACAATATTGCAACAACTTCTCAAAAGAATTCGCTCATCTCTACCAATGGCACGCGATTCATTTGGAAAATAGAAGAAAGACTGATTAATCCCTTGCTCCGGGAAAACTTGGTTGGGCACACCGCTGTAATGTTGTACGGTCGCGGCATGCCGCGACCCAAAGCAGAAGTAACGAACCCTCTTTGGGATTCTGCGCAAAGAGGAGAACTCCGGAGGGGTGATAGGGACTTAGCCTAGGATGAAGCGAAGCGGAACCCTAGGTAAACGATTACGATCTTTAAAATGTATCGAACCCCAGAGGGGTGGAAGCCCCCAAAAACCTGCAGGAAACGGAATATTCCCTTCGGTATGATTTACTGCCGATTGGGGAGCAACATCCAACGATTGCGTCCCGCTCGTTCTATATCTGCGCCTTCCCTTTCGCACGAAACAAACAAAAAAAGCCTCCCTCAGATTTCTCTGAAGGAGGCTGGAATAAAGAAGGCGGCTAC
>UQJC01000062.1 GCA_900541335.1 uncultured Prevotella sp. | reverse complement strand
GGGCAAAGATGGATTCGAACCACCGAAGGCGAAAGCCAGCAGATTTACAGTCTGCCCCATTTGTCCACTCTGGTATTTGCCCGATGTGTTTGTTTCTTGTTTGCGAGTGCAAAGGTAGGAATTACTTTTGTAACTTCCAAGCGTAATCGACCATTTTTATTGCAGTAAGTGCAAATTCTTTTCCTTTGTTGCCTAACTTACCACCTGCTCGCTCTTCTGCTTGCTCCTGATTATTAACGGTTAAGAGTCCAAATATCACAGGAATATCACCACGTACATTTAATTCCGTAATTCCTTGCGTAACGCCTTGACAAATGTAGTCAAAGTGGGGAGTATCGCCTCGAATGACACATCCGAGGATGATAATACCGTTGACATGGCCGAATTTGGCGAGCTGGGAAGCGGCATAAACCAGTTCAAAGCTACCCGGTACGCGCTTTACGGTGATGTTGTTTTCTTCCACACCGTTTTTCTCCAGTTCTTCGATAGTGCCTTGCAGGAGTTTGTCCGTGATGTGATTGTTCCATTCGGTAACAATGACACCAAAGCGCATTTCGCTTGCGTCAGGAATAGGGAGTGTCTGGTCTTCTGTATAAGAGTAAGTTGAGGATGACATAGTAGTAGGATGAGAGGGGAAGGGTTGAAATAAAGGATAGAGGAGGAAAAATATAAATGTGCAGAAGAGGTGGGCTAACGTGTAGCTTAATCTTCTGCACACTTTGTTATGTTGTGTATGGTACGGAGTGTTTCACCCCGTAGGGTATATCTTACTTGCTAAGACGTTCGATGTACTTGTCGATGATGGCATCAAGTACAGCACCGTTTTGCTGTTGCTGAGCACAGATAGGAGCCGTGGGGTAGTTCTTCTTGATGTCCTGATAGATCTGGAGTGCCTCGTCGTTCTTCTTCTGGCTTTCGAGAACTATACCAGCCTGGAGAAGGTATTCTGCGCAGAGTGCGGGAACGTCCGTTGCAGCGGCAGCCTTCTTGAACGTATCTACAGCCTTATCCAATTGCTTGTCTGTAGCGTAGCAGTTAGCCAGCGCGAAGAGCGCTTGGGGGGTGATGGTTTCGTCGTTTTGAGCGTCGAAGTCTTCCAAGTATTTGATAGCTTCCTTCGTCTTGCCGAGCTGCATCTTCATGATACCAGCTTCATATTTAGCAATGTTACCAGCGTCGGTTGAACTATATTTGCTCGCGATAGCTTCCAGACCGAGCGTTTTGCCTTCGCCTTTAAGAGCCTTCTCGTAGTCCTGAGCCATGACATATTTCTGCATTACGATGCCGAGAAGTTCCTGAGCCTTGTCTTCACGAGGCTTTGCGTAACCATAGATGTAGGCAAAAGTACCACCTACAACGACGATGACAGCCACGAGGGCCGCAATGATTTGTTTCTTGTACTTAATCACGAACGCTTCAGACTTAATCAGTGATTCGTTAACGTCCAAAGTGGGGTTGTTGTTTTGATTGCTCATATTATGTTATGCTTTTTATTTTCAAAGGTAGGGGGTGAACACTCTACTTTAAGGCGGTAACGAGAGGGGTTGCAGGCTTGGAAAGTAAGGTTCGTGGCTTTTTCTGTTCTTATAAGTAAGGTACTCTTACTTCTGAGACTTCTGATGAAGAGCTAATGAAGTGTTCAGAAAAAACAGCGCAAAAGTACTATTTTTCCTCTAAGTGAGGAAGTAAAGGTTTTGTTTTTTTGTCCGTGTGGGATATTTGTAGACTTGGGTCAAGGGCACTGGTTGGGAAAAGTGTATTTTTGTCGGCTCATTCTTTTCAAGCCCTTTTTGTTGTACGTCAATCTATGAAACTGAATCGCCTCACTGTTACCAATTACCGTAACTTGCTCCAAGCTAGTTTAGACTTCTCTCCCAATGTCAATTGTTTTGTCGGCCGAAATGGCATGGGAAAGTCGAATGTGCTTGATGCCATTTATTACTTGTCCTTTTGTCGGGGTTTCTCTTCTGCTCAGGACGTGCTCAATCTTTATCACGAATCCGATTATTTTATTTTGGAAGGAGTGTATGAAACCGAAGTGGGTACCGTGCAACCCGTCTGTTGCTCGTTAAAGCGAGGTTGCCGTAAGCGTTTGAAGGTAGACGGAAAGGACGTCAAGCGCATATCCGAACACGTGGGGCGCATTCCGTTGGTCATGATAGCTCCGGCCGACAGTGCCTTGATTACAGGGGGAAGCGAAGAGCGTCGTCGGTTCATGGACACCGTCATCATGCAGTATTCCGCTCCCTATCTTGACGCCTTGATACGTTATGAGCAAGCTTTGAAGCAACGCAATGCCCTCTTGAAGCAGGAAGAAGAGCCCGATGCGGCTGTGCTCGATGTCATCGAAGACATGATGGCTTATACCGGTGGGGCGATCTACCGTGAGCGCAAAGCCTTTGTCGAAGCTTTTGAGCCCATCTTCCTGGAGCTTTACCGTTCCCTTTCGGGGCAGGTAGCCGAGCAAGTCGGGCTGAAGTATGTCAGTCACGGTGATCGGGGCGATTTGCGTCCGCAGTTACGCGATTGGCGAGCCAAGGAGCGAATAGTGGGCTATTCCCTGCATGGCATGCATAAGGACGAACTCGAACTGACCTTAAACGGTTTTGCGGTGAAACGTGAAGCCTCTCAAGGACAGCAGAAGACCTACTTCATAGCCATGAAGCTGGCGCAATACCTCTTCTTGAAGAATCGGGGCGAAGAGCGTGTCCCCCTCCTTTTGCTGGATGATATCTTCGACAAACTCGATGCCCACCGAGTAGAACGTATCATCGAATATGTGTCGGGCAATGATTTTGGTCAGATCTTCATTACCGATACACGGCGGGAACATTTAGACCAAGTGCTTGCTTCTACCCGTCGCGATTACCGCCTCTTTACAGTGGTCGACGGCGAAGTGACTCCTGTACCGATGGCTGCCGTAGCGGAACACGCGGCAGACGAATGAGAAGCAAGCCACCGCGGGCAGAATCGCATACACGACTCCTTCCCATACAACCGTTTAAGCCCTGTAAGGACAACACCTAACCCTCTTCATTACGAATAGGGGTGTTGTCCTTACAGGGCTTGAATCGTCTTAAAAAACGGATACTGAGTAAGGTCGTCCTCACAGCTCCTCCTTCATGCTGTCATCCCTTTCGGGTTCGTCAGCTTGTTCCGCACTTTGATGTGCCGAGACTCGTCGCGATTAGATGAATCGTGCAGGGTGTTCGCCTTTCCCCGTTGCGAGGAAGCGGAAGTCTGCACTCGAGGGGGCTTGGTAGTGGCGCAGTCCAAATTCGGAGAGCGAAGCGATAAAGAGTTCCATATAGTCAGAGGCAAAGTCCTCATAGCGGACAAACGAAGTTTCAGCAGAGTAAAACCAAATCTCAAGGGGAAGCCCTGTAGGCGTAGGTGCCAATTGTCGGGCAAGTACCCATTGCTCGTCACTGATTTTCTTATCCTCGCGCAAGGTGTTTACCACAAAGTGTCGGAACAAGGTGAGGTTGGTGATGCGAGGTTGTTCCGCATCTGTTTTCGAAATCAGTTTCTTATGTCGGAGCGTTTCCTTCTCCTCCTCCGTCACAAAGCGGACAGACTGAATGTCCATGTAGAGAGCCCGTTTGACCCGGCGGTAACCTTTGGTAAACATGGCATTCCAGTTCTGAAACGAATCGCTTACCAAGGTGTAGGGTGGAACCGTAGAGATGGTATTGTCAAAGTTGCGCACTTTGATCGTCGTCAGCGACACTTCCTCCACCGTACCGTCAATGCCCAGTTTCTGAATCGTCACCCAGTCGCCCACCTTCAGCATGTTGTTCATCGAGAGTTGAATGCCGGCAACCAGTCCCAAGATGCTGTCCTTGAATACCAACATCAGCACCGTGGCGGCAGCACCCAGGCCGGCAATGACCCGCAACGGATTGTTGCCCAGCAACAAAGAGACCATGATGATGGCTCCCAGGCAGAAGGTCAACAGGCGCAGAAACTGAAGGATGCCCACCAGGTGGTGTTCTTCCAGCTCGTGAATCGCTACTTTGGTAATATTCTTCAGAAACGCAGAGACCAGCATCATGCTGCTGAAGGCGATGTATACCTGTGACAGCCGTTCGAGCAAGACGTATAGGGTCGTCGTGTGGTGGTCAAAACAGTAGGGCAGGGCGTAATAGATAAGCAGTGCCGGAAGGAGCATACACGTACCCCGCAAAACCGGACGGTTTACCAGGTAATCGTCCCACTTGGTTTCCGTGTGGGCCACCAATTTGAGGATGAGGGGCACCAGGAAGCGTTGGCAGATGTAGGCCAGGAGCAGCGACATCAACACCACTGAGGTCAATGCGGTAAAGGCTGCCAGTTCTTCCGCTTGGAGTTCGGTTAGGTTCCAATGGGTGAGAATCTCTTCGATGTAGATCCGGAAGTCGTAAATCATAAGTTTAAGTCGTTGAGAGATGAAAGGAAACGAAGGGAGACCCGAAGTCCTTCCTTCAGCAAGGGGCGTCTGTCCCTACCGCATACCGCGCGTGCCGAGCGCAACTCGCAGTTCCTGTGTTTAGGCAAGAGCAGAGCCGATGTCGTAGCCTATCGCAATCGGTTTTTCCGGTAATGAGGAGTGACGACACGGTTAAAGTAAACCATCGAGATCAGGCTGAGTGCGCCCCCTGTCAGATAAACCGTTGCAAAGTTAAAGGTTTCGGCAATCATGCCTCCTGTCACCATGCCCACCCCGATGCCTACATCCCAGGATGTCAGATAAGTACTGGTCGCTGTGGCACGGCGGTTGTTGGGAGCCAGGTTGATGTACAGCGAGTTGTAGGCAGGAAAGATAATGCCAAAGCCAATGCCTTGTAACATCGGAACCGCGAAGAAGGCAACCGTAGCCACTGATTCGCTCCACTGCATCAGCGTTTCGCAACATCCCAGGAGAACAAAGGCCACGATAACAAGGTAAAGTCCGTAATGGATGCACTCCGTGATGTAGCCTTTATCAACAAAGCGACCCGAGAAGATGCGTGAAATACCCATGCCAATGGCCATCAGCACAAAGAAGAAACCCGAAGTCACGGGCAGTCCCATTTCCTCGACATACATGGCAACAAAGTTGGTCGTTGCTCCGTAAGGAATGGAGAGGAGCAAAAGGGCGATACCAGCCGGAATGCCTTTCAGCAAGATGAAACGGTCGAGTGAGAAGGGCGGACGTGCCACCTTCTCTTTGTGAGGCGTTCGGATACACGAAGCCAGGAGCAGACCAATCAGACAGGCGGTCAGGCTGATGCCAAATATCATTTCGTAGCTCAGCACGCCGTGCAGGAAGAGTCCCGTCATCGGGCCGATGCTCATTGCCGTGTTGTTTGTCAGGCCGTAATAGCCCAATCCTTCGCCACGGCGGGCAGAGGGCATAATGTCTACCACCACGGTATTGCCTCCGACCGTAACCGTGCCAAAGGCAAAACCATGCAATACTCGGATGAGGACAAAGAAGAAGAGGCTACCTCCCACTATATAGCCAAGGAACAAGGTGGTAAACAGTCCATAGGCCAAGAGGTAGAGCGGTTTGCGGGCAAAGCTGTCGAGCAGGTAGCCCGAGAAGGGGCGGACGGTCAAGGCTGAGAGCGTGTAACACGCCAAAATCATGCCGATGGCACTTTCGCCGACTCCGTAGTTCTCCTTGAGGTAGAAGGGGAGCAGGGGAACCAGCATCCAAAACCCGAAGAAGAGCAGAAAGTTAGCTGCCAGGATGCAGCAGTAGGATGGGGTAAATAGTTTGGGACGCATCGTTAAGCTCATTTTTTTTAGGAGGGAAAATAGGTGCCGATATTTATTTATATAAGTAGGTGTTGAAATTTAGTTATACCTGTCATGGCGTGCTAGTACTACTCAGTTTCAGCACCTGCTGAGAAAGAAAAAGCGCGTCTGTATGCTTTCTTGCACTAACGGTTCTGTATAATGTATGGTTTATCCACACACCAACCTCTCTTGATTAGTATTCTTACAAACAGCAAACATGTATTATGTTGCCATAACATGCTTTTGATGTCTTTGTGGTAGTTATTTCTTTCTACAGAACAAAATACTCCGACAACCTCTAATTTCATGAGTCTACAACTTGTGGCTAAAAACGCTTATTTTAGGACTCAATCTTGTGTGTTACAGGACGTATTGAATAACCGTTATATCTTAACCCATGGTTAAATACGTTTATCAGGTTACCTTCGAAAGCTATAGACCAAGATCGGTTGGCTGCCACAAAATTAGGAGAACCTGTCCAATAACCACCACATCGCCCAATCATAATAAGTTGTTCATTATTACGATACCCCGCAGCAGGCAAGAAAATTCTTGCTCCATTTATTTTGCTTGTTCCGAGCATACCACCAACTTGCACACCATCATAGCTGCTAACCCACGCCCATATACAATTATCTATGAGTTCTTGAGCTTGATCGCCAGACGGAATATTCCAATCATAGCCTAAGATGAGTGATGCTGCATCATAATCAGATGATAATACGCCACCCCTGTTAACGTAATTCTCAGACTTTAATTTTGCAATATCTAAATCATAGGTATCACATGTTCGTCCTATGTAATTAGTTTTTGGCGATGTATCACCCCATGCAAAGTAATCTCCACATTCAGTCGGATGGTTTGCCCCCAAATTGCATATGCCCCATAGAGTGCCTGATGGTAGACCTAAGTCAATGGTTTCCATGATATAGAATTCGTTGATTATTTAACAAGATTAGTGATTCATCATTAAAATCATAAAGATATGGTGTGGCATAAGGTTTACAATAAGAAAAGATAGAAGATGTTGTTTCTATTGGTTTTTCCCAATTATCATTGTGTCCTTTGGTTAGCCGACAAATTTCAGAAAAACATTCAGGGGTAAAATACAACTTTTCGTTTTTAACAAACAAATCTTTGAGATAACCTGAATCATATCTTAAAATTTGCCGAATTGTTTCTTTTGGATGTCTACGACTATATGGGATTGTTTCGTCTAATGATGTAATCATATCGCAAGGTTATGAATAATATACGGATTGATAAAACGTTATAAGGGAGCTTTCCAAATACCTACAAACCATTAAAATGGATGCTGCATAACATAATTCTACGTGGGAAATGTTCTGCATGGCAAAGTTACTGATTTGTTGAGAAACTTTGAGTATGTTTCAAAATCCCTCTAGCGTGTTGGTGTGGAAGCCTCGCTCGTTGACATACTGATCTATGTGGTGAGCAACGGTTTCATGGAGGTAGTTTTTGTGTACGTCATTGTACACTCCCCAGCAGTCGGATATGCTGCTTATGCCTGCTTGTGCCAACTCATCAATAATGCCTTGCAAGGGCTTCTTTGATGTGTTGGGTATGACTTGGGCGTGTACATTTCCTTTGGGGACCATACACTATAAATCTAACAAAATCAACAGAATATGGAAATACCAACACTCCAAGAAGTCTCGACGCAAACTCATTAGAGCATAAGTTGCAGATTCAGATTAAGGTTGCGCTTGATGTGGGTGATAATTCAGAGGGGGTAGCACAAACAGGTAATACAACAGAACCGTTGGTGCAAGAAAGTATGTAGAAGTGAGAAAAAGAACATAAGAACAGCCGGACCAAAGGAGTCTGAATGTTCTTATGTTCTTTGTGTGAAAGGGAATCTCTCAGAATGTAAGTGCAAGGCTGGTGCTATGAATGCTCAACTTGCTAAGTTGAAGTGAGAAGAGTTGCTGTTGAAAGTCATTGGCTTAATGAATAAACATTAAACTCATAAACTTCTAAACTGTAATTGATAGAACCTCCCTTCAGAGTTTGCGAGTTGAGCAGTGTAGGGGCGTGCAGCGAGCTTACGCCACCGTGTGGTCGTTGCGGCTTTTTTCTTAGCTACTCTTACGTTGACGACTTCCTACACGCTTCGCTTATTCCCTCTTTCACTGATTTATTTAGTTGGCCGACATGAATTCGTCGAGGAAGCGCACATCGTTCTCAGAGAAGAGACGGAGGTCCTTCACCTGGTACTTGAGGTTTGTGATACGTTCTACACCCATACCGAAGGCATAGCCCTTATACACCTTGCTGTCGATGCCGTTAGCCTCCAATACATTGGGGTCAACCATACCGCACCCCAGGATTTCTACCCAACCCGTCTGCTTGCAGAAGGAACAACCTTCGCCGCCGCAGATGTTGCAAGAGATGTCCATTTCGGCACTCGGTTCGGTGAAGGGGAAGTAAGAGGGACGCAAACGAATCTTCGTATCGGCACCAAACATTTCGCGAGCGAAGGTGAGCAATACCTGCTTCAAGTCGGTGAAGCTAACGTCCTTGTCAATGTACAGACCTTCAACCTGGTGGAAGAAGCAGTGAGCGCGTGCCGAGATAGCCTCGTTACGGTACACACGTCCCGGGCAGATCACACGGATAGGCGGTTGGGTGTGTTCCATCACACGGCTTTGTACGGAGCTGGTATGCGTGCGGAGCACAATGTCGGGATGCTGTTCTACGAAGAAAGTATCCTGCATGTCGCGGGCGGGATGATCTTCGGCAAAGTTCATAGAAGAGAACACATGCCAGTCGTCTTCCACTTCGGGACCATCAGCCATAGAGAAGCCAAGGCGAGAGAAGATGTCGATGATTTCATTCTTCACAATCGAGAGCGGGTGACGCGTACCCAATGCAATGGGGTAGGGCGTACGGGTCAAGTCGATGTCAGAATGATCGTCTTCTTGCGTAGCCAAGCTCTCGCGGAGTTCGTTCAACTTGTCTTGCAGCGCAGTCTTGAGCTCATTGAGCTTCATACCGATTTCACGCTTCTGTTCCGGAGCCACATTGCGAAATTCGCCCATGAGTTCGTTAACAATACCCTTTTTGCTCAGGTACTTAATACGGAGTTCTTCGAGGGCTTTGGCGTCGGAGGCTTGCAGTCCGGCAACCTCGCTGAGTAAGGATTGAATCTTTTCTTGTATCATTGTTGTGTGTATGAATGCAGGGGAACCATTCGGCTTCAAGTCCTTGCCTAAGGCGGGCTGTGTGGGAGAATGGTGGGTGGTTGTAGTTTAACTGATTGCCTGACGTTCTGGCGTATTCACGAACCCTCTATGAGGACATCCGAGAGCGGTGCGCCTTTTATATATAAGGTGTGGGTACTGCCCGTTTACGTCAACCCATCGTAGGGGTGGTTCGTTCTCGGGAGCGGTTGGGAGCTACGCTACGACAGCCCATCCCGACCGCCTCGGTAGGTTCAGTATTCGGGTTCGTCTTCTATCGCAGGGTCGAATCCGTGTTTTACAATCGCCTGCAAAGATAACGAATTCTTTGTAAGTAGCGATGTGTTCTCCCTGTGCCTTCGTTTCCGTTCTTCTGTTTGCTCGGATTACTTCCAACAACCTCCTTCCCCATTGTTTCCAAGTCTTTCTCTCACCTTTTACGGGTTCCGTGTTTGTCGTCC
>UQJC01000061.1 GCA_900541335.1 uncultured Prevotella sp. | reverse complement strand
TATCGGGTGAAAGACCAAAACTATAAGTCTACTCGTGACTTGCTTCGCCTCTTGGTACGTACTTCGGGCAAGGGAGCCAACCTCTTGCTCAACATCGGTCCGCAACCCAACGGTGAGCTCCCAGCCCTTGCCATGGAGCGTTTGGCCGAAATGGGTAAGTGGCTCAATGGTCCAGCGGGTGAAAGTATCTATGCAACTGTTGCAGGTGAAGTGGCGCAAGGTGACAGCATTGTCAGCACGCGCAGCCGCAAGACCGATGCGCTCTATTTGCACTTGCTGACACAGACTCCGCAACAATCTGTCACTGTTTCCTGGAAGGGAAAAGTAAAATCAGTGAGCTCATTGACCAGTGGCTTGAAGCTCGACTACAAGCGCAACAAGAAGGCGGGCACACTTACGATTTCCATTCCTGATATGAAAGCTGACGAGGTGGATTATGTAATCAAGGTTCAACCCTAACCGCCTGTTATCTACAAGCACACATTTATGTATCCAAGATTGACCATCCTTCTGGGGAGTTTGTTCTACGGCCTCTCCCTAACCGCACAGCCAGGTAAAACCACTTACTTGGATCCCAGCCTGCATACCCTGCGTATGCGGGTTGACGGTGATGCGGAACGCATGCCCATCATTCAGCTGAACAGTGGGGAGCAACTGGAGGTGTCGTTTGACGAACTTACGCACGAGTATCGACGTTACACGTACCGCATTGAGCATTGTGACTTCGAGGGAAAGCCTACAGAGAGTCTCTTTGAGAGCGATTACGTAAGTGCGGCCGCCGAAGAAGGAGTCATCGAGGACTATGAACCCAGCTTCAACACCACGGTGCAATATACGCACTATCGTTTCACCTTGCCCAATGCGCAGATGCGTCCCTTGCTCTCGGGTAACTACCGCCTGACTGTCCGCACCGAAAACGAGGATGGTGATGAGGTCGATGTGTTGCAGACATACTTCGGCGTAGTCGAGAAGAAAGTAGGCATCCGCCCGACGTGTTCCACCAATACAGAGGTGGACTGGAACGGGGCGCACCAGCAACTGTCGCTCGAAGTAGATTGTGGTAACCTCCTGTTGCGCGATGCGGGCAGCGAAGTGAAAACACTCGTGATGCAAAACCGCCGATGGGACAACGCGGTAATCAATCCGCCCTTTACGGCACAGGACGGTAACCTCCTGAAGTGGGAACATTGCCGTCAGCTGATATTTAAAGCAGGCAACGAGTACCGTAAGATGGAAATGCTCTCGACGCGTTATCCCGGTATGCACGGACTGAGCATGCGTTGGTTCGACCCATATTATCACTATACGCTCGTACCCGACACGAAACGTCGCAACTACCTCTACGACGAAGACCGCGACGGATTGAGCCTTGTGCGTTGTGAAGGAGCGGGCAATCCCGATACAGAGGCCGATTATGTCGTGACACATTTTACGCTCGACGTCTTGCCTCAGCAGGGCAGAGCATGTTATGTCAACGGGCGGTGGGCAACCCAGGGGCTCGCGCCAGGATACCGCATGAAGTTCAATCCAGAAAACAATGTTTACGAGCTGTCGGTACTGATGAAGCAGGGATATTATAATTACCTCTATTTGGCAACCGACGAGTCGCAACCCGACTTAGGGCAGACGGCACCTGTAGAAGGCGATTTCTACCAAACGGAGAATGAATACGGAGTGCTCGTATACTATTGTCCCTCGGGGGGCCGCTATTGGCAGTTGGTCGGCTGTGTTTCGCCTATCTACCGTAAGCAGTGAGTAACGCGAGTTGAGGCGATGTCCCAACGTGACCGCTTAACTTGTCAACTTCTGAATTCATCAACTTCAAAACTTCTCATCTCATGAATATAGCATTTCTCGATGGCTATACCATCAATCCGGGCGACCTCACTTGGGATAGTCTGGAAGCATTAGGTAAACTGACTGTTTACGACCGTACAGATGCCGACGAAGTCATAGACCGCGCACGCGATGCCGAGGTTATTATCGTCAATAAGACGCCACTGACTGCGGCACACTTTGAAGCCCTGCCTCAGTTGAAGTTAGTCTGTGTGGCAGCTACGGGCTATGACCGTGTAGACATTCAGGCCGCCCGCGCTCACGGAGTTACCGTGTGTAACTGTGCCGGCTATTCAAGCCGTGCGGTGGCACAAATGGCGGTCTCGTTGCTATTGGAAGTAGCCGACAGTGTCGGCACCTATGCAGAACTCAACCGCCAGGGAGAATGGGCACGTCGCAGTGACTTTTGCTACACGTTGCATCCCCGACTCGAATTGGTCGGTAAGCGGGCAGCCATTGTCGGATTTGGCAACATCGGACAAGCTATAGCCGACATACTTCGTGCCTTGGGTATGAAGCTTTATGCCGTGAGCAGCAAGTCGCAGGAGGAACTTCCCGCAGATGTGACAAAGTTGAGTTTGGCTGAGGCTTTCGCAACTTGTGACGTTGTGAGTCTGAACTGTCCGCTCAATGAGGCTAATCGAGGCTTTGTCAATGCCGAGTTACTTGCACAGTCCAACCCTCACCTCATCTTAATCAATACGGCGCGTGGTGCCTTGATCAACGAAGCTGATGTAGCACAGGCTTTGCAAGCAGGTAAGTTGGGTGCATACTGTACAGACGTGTTGCAACAGGAACCCCCGCAGGCTGATTGTCCCCTGTTCCAGGCACCGCGTGCATGGGTTACTCCTCATATTGGCTGGAATACTCCCGAAGCGCGTCAGCGTATTTTGGCCATACTGAAGGATAACATCGAGGGTTTCCTTAACGGAACGCCCAAGAGCGTAGTTAATTAAGACAGGACGCAATCAGCAGCACGCTTGGTGAGCAGTGGGATGGATGTCACAGTCCCCTCGCTCGGCCGCTCGCTGTTCAATCCTGTCGGGTTCTCTCTTCGTATAATTTCCTTATTCTTCATCCTCAAACGACAGATGTTCGTACAAATTCTTGACTTTATCGGAACGTTGGCATTCGCCATCTCCGGCATCCGTTTGGCCTCTGCCAAGCAGTTCGATCTCTTTGGTGCTTACGTAGTAGGTGTGACGACCGCCATCGGAGGCGGTACGTTGCGCGATCTTATGCTTGATTTGCCGCCCTTTTGGATGACCAACTCCTTTTACTTGTTCTGTTCTGCTTTGGCCTTATTGTGGGTCATCATTTTCCGCAAATGGTTGGTTCATCAGAACAACACGTGGTTTATCTTCGACACCATCGGTTTGGCACTCTTCACCGTCACGGGCATTGAGAAAACGCTGGGTGCCGGTTTCCCCTTTTGGACGGCCATCATTATGGGTGCCATGACCGGAGCAGGCGGTGGTGTGTTGCGCGATGTGTTTATCAACGAAGTGCCCTTGATTTTCCGTAAGGAAATCTACGCCTTGGCTTGTGTCATTGGCGGTTGCGTATATTATTTCTGTCAGCGACTCGGCATGGACAATGTGGCGTGCGGCTTGATTTGTGGTGCCAGTGTCATGATTGCCCGCTTTTTGGCAGTTCGTTACAGCTTGCAATTGCCCGTACTCAAGCGGGAAGACTAAGATAAGCCTGCTTCTGGTAAAAGAATCCCGGATGCGAAATGTTCCGATACTGAAGGAATATGGTGGTAGAGGTGTGTCGTCCTACACGATGCACCTTCTTTTTTTCATTCGTCTGATCAGAAATAACGGGTGAACTATCCTTTGTCCTTCTTCGCTCCCTCGGACAATTCTCAGGTCTGCAAGATGTCGACTGACAAGAGCCAGAAAGAGTTGCTTTCTTCTAATCATTCACGATTCAACTTCTAAATAAATTCCCCCTTCTCCCTATGTCCCCCTCCTTTGCCCTCTATATCCATGTACCCTTCTGCGAGAAGCGTTGTATCTATTGTGACTTTTACTCTACGACCTCAGGTAGCGAAGTGCGCCAACGCTACGTTGAGGCACTTTGTCGTGAACTCATCACACAGCGCGAGCTTATGGGAGCGGGCGAGGTGAAGAGCATTTACTTCGGTGGTGGAACACCTTCGCAACTCTCTATCGAAGAATTGGCACAAATCTTTCAAACCATCAGGTTGCACTATACAGTTAATCCGCAGGCAGAAATCACCTTCGAGGCCAATCCTGACGACGTGACAAACGAAAGGGTAGGAGCGTGGCAACAACTGGGCATCAATCGTGTGAGTCTTGGGGTACAGACCTTCGACGACGACTTGCTTACCGTTTTGCGTCGTCGCCACACAGCTGCACAGGCGCGTGAGGCAGTTCGTGCCTTAACTGAGGGCGGGCTGACCAATGTCAGCATCGACTTGATTTACGGTTTGCCTCTTCAATCATTGGCACGCTTTACGCAAGACTTGGCCGAAGCCTTTGCTCTCCCGATTACCCATCTGTCTTCCTATGCCTTGAGCGTAGAGGATGGTACGCCTTTGAGCCGGATGGTAGCCCGTGGAGAGCTGACTCCTGCCGACGATGAACTTTGTTTGGCCTGCTACGAAGCCTTAATGGATGCTGCTTCACAAGCAGGGTTTACGCACTACGAGATTTCGAATTTTGCCTGCGAAGGTTACCATTCGCGCCATAACACAGCTTATTGGGATGGTACGCCTTACCTAGGATGTGGTCCCGGAGCTCACTCCTATAATGGGAAAGACCGACGGTGGTACAACCTGCCGCATTTGGCCAATTACCTGCAATCGCCCGGTACTCCTCCTCAGGAAGTGGAGACATTGTCTGTCGACGAACAGTATGACGATTTGCTCTTTACCGCCCTGCGCACCCGTCGTGGCTTGTCGTTACAAACCGTAGCCGATCGTTTTGGCATCCATCGCCTGGACTATCTGCGTAGGCAGGCAGAACGGCAATTGGCAGTTGGAAATCTGGAGGAAGAAAACGGGGTATACCGTTTGACTCGGAAAGGCATCTTCATCAGTGACACGATTATCAGTGACTTGATGGCATAAGCTGAAAGGAGAAGAGGACTATGGTCCGAAAAAAAATCGCCATCCTTCGCAGTTTTAACAAATGTTTAACGGGGGGGTAAACGAAATCATTCGTATATTTGACGCGGAAAAAACACCAATGCAAGCGTTGTATCGCAGTGCGGAATACGACAATCCCTGGTTGTGTACTTCGCTCTGATAGTTGAGTTCAACTCGTGTAAGTGGTGTAGAGCCAATCAATGATTTATCCGTGTTACCAATTCAATGAAAAACTAATGGCAATACCGATTCTTCTGGCGGTGCTTTGGCCCGTTGTACTCCTGCTTTTCCTTTGGGGCATTTCTACCCCATACAGTCTGATTGCGCAAGGCAATCGGATGAAACCATGCTGTAGTGCCGCCTGCGGGGTGCCGAATCAGCGCAACCATTTACTACTTAACGATGCGTAACAGCGACTTCCGTCACAGCCTCATGGTGTGTGGCAGAAGTCGCTGCGTTGTTTTATATGTACTAACTACATCCATCCCTAATATCTATGCGTATGAATGCAGATTTAATCAAACTGGTAAGCAAATGGCATGATGCAGAAGAGCATCAGGCAATTATAAATGCTTTAGAACAGCTCCCCGAAGCGGAGCGCGATGCTGAAGCAATCAGTCTTTTGGCGAGAGCCTACAACAACCAGAGTGATTATGTCAAGGCAGAAGCCTTGTTGGAGTCTATTCGCCAAGAGGGCGAGGACGATGCACTTTGGAATTTCAGAATGGGCTATGCGCTGTTTTATCAAGATCGCGAACGAGAGGCGTTGCCCTATTTTACTAAGGCGGCTGCGCTTGACCCGGAAGATCCGGACGCGCCCACCTTTATCCGTTGGTGCAATCTCTATCAGCCCTTGGCGAAGCGCGTGGAGGAGTTTTGGAATTGGTTTGTCGAAAACGAGGAAAAACTCTCGGGCATGATGCAACCGAAGTCCAGTGAAGATGCCGATGCGTTTATGGCGTTTATCAGTGAGGGAACTCGGTTGATTTCGGAACGTGTGCAATTCAATATCGGTGGTGACCACGAATTTACTTTCTCGGTAGAGGGTTGGCCCGACCTCTTTATCATCTACCCCTACGTCCTATCGCGTATGCCCGAATGCTTGAAGGGTAAATGGAAGTTTTTCCCGTTCAATCAGGGAACAGATGCCTCGTTTGGTTTCAAGATGTTTGATACCGATTTCGAGTTGGGCAACATTCAGGTGTTGCCATCTTATCTTGAAGAAAGCGGCGATTTCCATATCAAGTACTACGATCCGGGATTTGTCAAGTTGTCTGATGAACAGGCAGAGGGTGCATTCCGCGTGATGCTCGATCTCATGTTAGGCGAGGGCGTAGCAGTGAAGTACATCCGTACGGTGGAGAAGAGCGAGAAGTGCGAGAAAGGCATGATGGCTTTGTCTCAATTGAGGACGCACATCGAAAAGGCACTGCAAACTCACGGTAAAGAGTTCTTTGAGAATCCCAAGGATGTCTATACGGCTTACCACTTAACGCCCGAGGATAGCAAGGAGTTACGTGCCGACGTAATGATCGGAACGACTTGTATGGAATCGCTGGTCGCTGAATACTACAGTCAATCTACTGAACTCTTCGACCACGCCAATAGTTTCGGTGCGCAAGCTATCTTCTTCGTATTCCGCAACAGTCAGGATGGGCAGCCGATATTGAATTTCCGCCATGACCTGGAAGATCGCATTGCAGACGAAATACTGAAGCCTAACAATTTGGGACAGGTTATCGGTGGTGCTACAGGTTCTGACTATAGCTACATCGACCTCTTTGTCTTTGATATTTTTGCCTTCCTTCAAAAGGTTCGTCCGCTTCTGGAAGAGTACGCAGATTATTCGTTCTACGCAGCCGACTTCATCCGTAACGGAGATCTTCGCAAGTTGACGGAAGCTGATAGCGAGATGGTGCCTTATACTCCAGACGACGCAGAGGAGTTCTTCACCGCCATCGACCAATGGAACGAGCGCGATTGCTTTTCCAAGTGTATCCGAATCCTGGAGCGTATTCCCGAAGCAGACCGCAACTATGAAGTCATCATGCGCTTGGTGCGGAGTTATGAGAACTATGCCATCTTGGGTGACCACAGTCAGGAACCAGAAACTGAGAAGCAAGAGAAGGCACTGACTAAGGCATTGGAATTGCTGGAGTCTGTTCGCGAAGCTGGTGAAAACCAAGCAGCATGGAATATGCGCATGGCTTATGCCTATCAATACCTTCCGGGACAAAAAGAGCAAGCCGTAGCTTATGCCAGGAAATGGGCTGAACTCGATCCGGAAGACGAAGACGCCCGACAGGTGATTGAGGAGTGTAGCTGTTCAGCGCAAGAATCTATCGACGATAGTGAGGAACAAAAGCCGGGAACCTTTGTCGGATTTGCGCTCTTGGCTGATGAAAATTGGAACAGGGAAAAGTTTATTCACGACCTCAAAGAGCAATGGGATATAGAAGCTTGTGAAGAGGAAGGTGAATCGCAACCAGATGACGCTTTGGTATTTAATGTAGGTGAGATGATGGCGGCAGTGAGCTTGATGTCTTATCCCGTGCCTCATGGAGAAGCAGCAGAATCTGCCAAGAACAATTACATGTGGCCCGAGGCGGAGCAAGTAGCCCTGGCACATCGGGCGCATTTGATGGTGGCTGTACTTGGCAACGAGGAAAATCTGATTGAGCGGGGCAAGCTGTATGTGAAACTGCTGTCTGTCTGCTGCTTGCAAGAGAATGTCACGGGTATCTATACCAGCGGTGTCGTCTTCCAGCCTCGTCTTTATGAGGGCTTTGCTGGTATGATGAAGGAAGGCAGTTTGCCTATCTTCAACTGGATTTGGTTCGGGCTTTATCGCACCGAGAAAGGGGTAAGTGGTTATACATACGGCATGGAATGTTTCGGCAAGGACGAAATGGAAGTGCTCGATGTCGACGCTGAACCCTCTGAAGTGAGAGACTTCTTGGCGAGCATGGTGGGATATGTTCTGGAATATGATGTGGTGCTCAACGACGGTGAAACCATTGGCTTCTCTGCTGACGATAAACATTCCATTATCCGGAATAACGGGGTCGCTTTGCCTGACAAGATGACGCTGAAAATCTCATACGGAAACGTAAACGAGGCAGCAGAAGCATCCGAGACATCAGACGACGATACAGACCAAGTGATGGATAATGTGGAATGTGACGTGCAGAAAATAGAAGAAAAGGAATTGGCAGTAGACCCTATGACGGCTTACAATCATGTAGCCATCTATCTGCGTTGGTGCATCGAAAACGACCTCATGAGCGAGGAGTTTCTGGAGCAGTACGGCGAAGTGGTTCGTAGCGTTAAAGACGATGCTGCAACTGTAGACCTGCGGCTGTTTATCAAGGAAAAGTTGCACGGAAGTCTGAACAGAAGGCTGTTTAATAAAGAGGGTAGGGCCTTTGCTGATTACTACTATGGCTGGTATTACGGGGCGAATGAGCACCCCTTCTTCCCGGGAGACATAGACAACTATGCGTTGGAATATTTCGGGCCAGAAAGGTATCATTCCGACGAGTTCAAGGAGGAAGCCTACCTGTTTATCCCATTTGACAACGAGTATTACCAGCAGATGGCGCAGCTGATGGACCGACGGTTTGCCAATTGGCACGGTCAACGGATAGACTCAACAACGGCAAAACCCTCAGAGTTGGCCGTTGCCTTTATGGACTACCTGGATTGTGAGTGTACCTACTTTCCCTCGATGAGTGACGATGATCCCATTATGTCCGCTTATACTTACGCCAAACGCCTGGGTGTACGCGAAGGTTATGTGCCTGTCTTGATAAAGGTTGATGAAGTTTTATGGGAATGCTTGATTCTAAATTCGGACCCGAGCAGTGAAAATGCGGAAGCGTACAACTTCAATTGGGAGGAAGTAGAAGCCTATCGTAAGGAAATGTTGGAAACTCCTGTTCGGGAGGGGAAATCTGTTCTTGACGATTTGGTTGACAAAGACCTTCAGGAGCAGAATGAAGCCCTCGAAGGAGGATACAACAACCATCGCTTCGCAAGCTATTGGGATACGGAGACCGACATGACGTATCCGTTGATTCTTGCGAGAATTCCTGTGCGTGAACCATGGAAAATCTTTGCCTACCTGCCTTTTGGCGACTGGAATGACTGTCCAGCAACTCCCGAACTGATGGCTGTCTCGAAGTATTGGTATGAAACCTATGGGACTGTTCCATGCGTCATGACCCACGATGAATTGGAGTTTGAATTGCCGGCACCTGTCCCCGAGACCAGTGCAAGCCAAGTTGCATTAGAGCAATATGCCTTCTGTCCAGATATGGATCAGAATTTCGAGCACGTAGGCTCCTTGGCCGACACCTTACGCCAATCCAAAATATGGTATTTCTGGTGGGACTAATGAGTTATAGTTGTACATCGAAGTGCGTTGCAAGAACGTGATTTGGCGTGCAAGTTATCAGACAGAATAAATGTAGCTTCGTAGTGGATAGCGTCCTAGTGTTTACAGGCGCAGGATGCTGTTCGCTACGATTGTATTGATATGACTATATGGAAGAATTAATTCATCCGTACATCGAACGTATAGCTGCCAATCCTCGTTATGGATATTTCGTAGCAGGCAGTCTTCTGCTTTTTTGGCTGATAGGGGTTATTTGTGGTTGGAAGTGGACCTATGAGTCAAGTACCTGGAAGGAAAATTGGATACGCGAAACCTTTGGTGAGGGAATGATGCGTATAGGCGTAGGCTTGTTGCTGGTGATAGCTTTGGCAGCTTTAGTCGTTCTTTATTTTCTTACGGCATAAGCAACTTTCGCAGCGAAATGTGTCGATAATTCATTGAGATATGGATCTTCAAAAGAATCAATTGAGTGGAAGAAGGAATGCCTTCGTTCGCTTCTTTCGTATGCTGGTGATGCTACACAAGATACCCTATGCGTACTTCACGGAATGGAACAATAAGCGGAAGCGGAAAGCCTTATCCCAAGGCATTTATGCACTGAGTATTCTTCCCGAATTCGTCCTGTTATACGGCACTTTATTTGCAGCAAGGGGAGAAGATGGTTATATGCATAGTGATAGTATGACCCTATTCCAGCAAGTCTTATTTTATGCTTCTACCGGACTGGCTATAGCCTTGATGGCCATCCCCTTGGGTTTCGGAGAAGATAAGAAGGTTTGTCAGGAAGTGCGGAAGGAATTGCGTGAACGCGCTCGTTACTGGAAGTATGGCATTGCTATCTATTGG
>UQJC01000060.1 GCA_900541335.1 uncultured Prevotella sp. | reverse complement strand
CATGCGCGAAAAGAAGAATGGTATACTAATGGGTCGCGGCATGCCGCGACCGTACAACAACTGCGACCCCATAGCAGAAGTGACTTCAACCGACGAAGAACAATTGCACCCCATAGCAACAGCAACTTCAACCGACGAAGAACAACTGCACCCCATAGCAACAACAACTTCAACCAACAAAAGAAACAACTGCACCCCATTACAGCAGCAAATTCACCCACCCAAGGAGCAGCTACTCCCCCCTTCCTCCCCTTACATTCCCAGCTTCCTCCACCCCCGATTCTTCACGAACCACAAAATAAAACGCGTTTGTATTTGCTACATCTAAAAAAGAATGCGTAATTTTGCGCCCAGTTTTGATGGATCCCTATCTGCCCCCACCGGCAACCTCTCCAACCTGGGCCGTGCGCCCAACCTCGCCCTTGGCGGAAAAGGTAAGGCTGAAGTCAAAGCTTTTATTATTCACTAATTATTAACTCATTAAATGGAGAATTTAAAGAACATTGCACCGCTTGCGGACTTTGACTGGAACGCATTCGAAAACGGCACAACTGAGGTTTCTCAGAGCCACGAAGAACAAGAAAAGGCTTACGACAACACCCTCGGTCGTGTAAACGAAAACGAAGTGGTTGACGGTACGATCATCGCTATCGGTAAGCGCGAAGTTGTAGTTAACATCGGCTACAAGAGCGACGGTATCATCCCCACCAGCGAGTTCCGTTACAATCCGGATCTGAAGGTAGGTGACACGGTTGAAGTGTACATCGAAAATCAGGAAGACAAGCGTGGCCAGCTCGTGCTCTCGCACAAGAAGGCTCGTGCAAGCAAGTCTTGGGAACGTGTTAACGCTGCTCTCGAGAACAAGGAAATCATCAAGGGCTACATCAAGTGCCGCACGAAGGGTGGTATGATTGTAGACATCTTCGGCATCGAAGCTTTCCTCCCCGGTTCTCAGATCGACGTGAAGCCTATCCGCGACTACGATGTATTCGTTGGCAAGACTATGGAGTTCCAGGTTGTTAAGATCAACCAGGAATACAAGAACGTGGTTGTTTCTCACAAGGCTCTTATTGAAGCTGAACTCGAAGCTCAGAAGCAAGAGATCATCTCTAAGCTCGAAAAGGGTCAGGTACTCGAAGGTACAGTTAAGAACATCACGTCTTACGGTGTATTTATCGACCTCGGCGGTGTGGACGGTCTCATCCACATCACGGATCTCTCTTGGGGTCGCGTAAACGATCCGCACGAAATCGTACAGCTCGACCAGAAGCTCAACGTGGTTATCCTCGACTTCGATGAGGAGAAGAAGCGTATCGCTCTCGGTCTGAAGCAACTCACTCCGCATCCTTGGGATGCTCTTGACGCTGAACTCAAGGTTGGCGACAAGGTTAAGGGTAAGGTAGTTGTGATGGCTGACTACGGTGCTTTCGTTGAAATCGCTCCGGGCGTTGAAGGTCTCATCCACGTTAGCGAAATGAGCTGGAGCCAGCACCTCCGTTCTGCTCAGGACTTCCTGAAGGTAGGCGACGAGGTAGAAGCTGTGATCCTTACGCTCGACCGTCAGGACCGCAAGATGTCTCTCGGCATCAAGCAGCTCAAGGACGATCCTTGGAAGGATATCGAAACGAAGTACCCCGTTGGTTCACGTCACCACGCTAAGGTACGTAACTTCACGAACTTCGGTGTGTTCGTAGAGCTCGAAGAGGGTGTAGATGGTCTCATCCACATCTCTGACCTCTCTTGGACGAAGAAGGTTAAGCATCCTTCTGAATTCACTCAGATCGGTGCTGATATCGAAGTTATCGTTCTCGAAATCGACACGGACAACCGTCGCCTCTCTCTCGGTCACAAGCAACTCGAAGAGAATCCTTGGGACGTATTCGAAGGTGTATTCACTGAAGGTAGCGTTCACGAAGGTACGATCACTGAGTTGATGGACAAGGGTGCTGTTGTACAGCTCGAATATGGCGTTGAAGGTTTCGCTACTCCCAAGCACCTCGCTAAGGAAGACGGCTCTCACGCTAAGGAAGGCGAGAAGCTCGCTTTCAAGGTAATCGAGTTCAACAAGGACAGCAAGCGCATCATCCTCTCTCACAGCCGTACGTTCGAAGATGCTCAGCGCAGCGAAGCTCGTGCTGAACGCAAGGCTCCCCGTGCAAACAAGGGTGGCAACCGTGGTAACGACATCCCCGCTATCCAGAACCAGGCTGCTACGACTTCTCTCGGTGAGAACGACGCTCTCGCAGCTCTCAAGGCTAAGATGGAGAAGGGCGAATAATCTTCCCCACTCCTCTTCACGTCCTCACTCCGTCAGCATACTAAGGGATTCGTCCCGCTGTAATCGCTAAGGATGTGATGGACTACATAAAAATAAAGGACAGAAGTTCTACAACGCGACAAACTCGCGAAATAGTGACTTCTGCCCTTTTTTGCATTTAAAGCTTGCAGGATGAAAAAGGAGAATAGCAAAGTTGGAAGACGAAGTCACCCTAAAGAAAACTCACCGACAAAATAGAAGGAGCCACGAATGGTTTGCTTCAGAACGAAAGCACTTGAAGTGACTCAGTAATCACCCTACGCTATGGCATAGAACCCTTGGATTCACTCCCCTTCCTCGCAACATTCCCTCTTCGTCTTCCAGCGATTCCCCAAGTTTTCGTATCTTCGCACCCTACTAAACCATCTAAACCAAAAGCTATATGAAGCAATTTTGGATTGGCGTGACTGCCATACTGCTCGTGCTCACAGCCTGCAAGGGCGGAAATAAACCCGTACAAGCTACGGCCGAAAAGGCTGACATCGATTCGACCCTCACTGAACAGGTGACGGACTCTACTATTTACGGTACTTCGGACGAATTTGGCATGAGTACGTTTACACTGATAGCAGACGAGGGCGATACGCTCTTCCTCACACGCACAGCGGAGGATGGAACGGACGGCAAAATCTATGGCGACCTTAAAGAAGGGGAACGCTATGCTTTGACGACTCGTGACAACCGCGAAGCTATCGGCGTGCTGATTAATCTCACCCAACTCGAAAAACATACGAAGGATTACAAGGTATGCAACGGACAACTCATTCTGCACGGTGACACGGTGGAGATTGAGAAACTGACGGACAAGGAACTGAAGACGAAATAAGAAACTTTAGTCGTACTTGAGGCCAAGGTTCACGAAGCACGATGTGACCTTCACTTACTTAAGGATACGGTTTCCATCAACTGATAAACTTCTATATACTCTTAAAGGGCAACGGATGGATTGCCACTTAAACTACTTACGAATTACATGTTTTCAGGCATCGTAGAAACGATGGCACGGGTTGTTGCCATCGAACAAGACCGCGAGAATAAACACTTCACATTGGAATGTGACTTTGGACACGAACTCAAAATTGACCAAAGTGTGGCACACAACGGGGTGTGCCTGACGGTAGTGAAGCTCGACGGAAACCAATACACGGTTACGGCCATGGACGAAACGCTGAAGCGTTCGAATCTCGGACTGCTTGAGGTCGGTGACGAGGTCAATGTGGAACGTTCCATGCTGATGAATGGCAGATTGGACGGTCATATCGTACAGGGTCATGTAGACCAAACGGCAACTTGCATTGCTAAAGAAGATGCGGACGGTAGCTTTATCTATACGTTTGAATACGAGACGAATGAGGAAATGGTGCAACGCGGCTACTTTACGGTAGACAAGGGGTCGGTGACGGTCAACGGTGTGAGCTTGACGGTGTGTGAACCGACTGCCAACTCTTTCAAAGTATGTATCATTCCCTTTACATACGAACACACCAATTTCCATGCAATTGAAGTAGGCAGCCGTGTCAACATTGAGTTTGACATTTTGGGCAAATACATCAGCCGGTTGCAATCGCTTACGAAATAAAACGGATTTCTACGGAAGCATCTTTCCGAAGGAAACTTGAGGCAAGTTGAAGAATTGAATCCTTAGAGGAAAGTCGTGCTAACTATCGGCTAACCTTCCGAGGTTCAGCTCTTCAACTTCCCTTTTTTACTGCTTCTGACTTTAAGATTACAGCATGTACGAACTACTCTATGTCTTTATAGGCGGTGGTGCGGGCAGTCTCTGCCGTTACACTTTGGGACAGTGGTTACCCCGTCCTTCGCAGGAAGCTTTCCCTTGGAGTACGTTGGTAGCCAATCTTATTGGTTGTCTGCTCATCGGACTCTTATGGGGATGTTTGGAACGGCGGCAAACGAGCTGGATGCAACTCATGCTCGTCACGGGCTTTTGTGGAGGATTTACAACCTTCTCGACTTTCTCGCACGAAACGCTGACCTTGTTGCGCCAAGGTCAACACAGCCTGGCCTTCCTCTACCTCTTCGTGTCACTCGTTGCCGGCATCGGATGTACCGCCTGTGGTTACTTTCTTCCCCGTCTGATAGCACATTACAACAATTAGCCCTATGAGAAAACAAGCACTTTATGACCATGTACTCGGTTACCTGGGCAGCATCATGGATGCCACTGAAACGGAATTGAACTATACGACCCCGTTTGAGTTGCTGGTGGCCGTGGTATTGTCTGCGCAATGCACAGACAAACGCATTAACCAGGTGACTCCGCGCCTGTTTGCCGACTTCCCTACTCCCGAAGCGATGGCGGTCACGACTCCCGAGGTTATCTTTGAATATATCAAGTCGGTCAGCTACCCCAACAACAAGGCGAAGCACTTGGTGGGTCTGGCAAAAATGCTGGTGGAGAAATTCCAGGGAGAAGTTCCCTCAACGCTCGAAGAGCTGACCCAACTTCCTGGCGTGGGACGCAAAACAGCCAACGTGATTCAAGCTGTGGCTTTTGGCAAAGCGGCACTGGCGGTCGATACACACGTGTTTCGGGTCAGTCACCGCCTCGGATTGGTTCCAAAACGATGTACTACGCCTTACAGTGTAGAAATGGAACTGAAAAAGTATATTCCCGAGCACTTGGTTGCCGCTTCTCACTACTGGCTCTTACTCCATGGACGCTATACCTGTACAGCCCGCAGTCCTAAGTGTGCAACCTGCGGTCTGCGTGAGGTCTGCAAAAGTGCCATGGGGTAAAGAAGGGGGCAGAATCGGCTCAAGGGCGACACGGAGTTGCCCAAAAATCCACTACGAAAAGAAAAGAAAAGAAACGGAGCCGCTTATACCTTACTTCTCCGTAAGTTACTGTGCCCAACTAGAAAGCACACATAACACAGTTCAAAAATGGGTTAGCTCCCAATTGGGGCTAACCCATTTTGTCCTCCATGCGTAGTTTGATCGTACATTTCGACAAAGACCATGAGGCTAACTAAGCAAAAAGACAGCAATACTTCGTTTTTACTTGTATTTTATTTCCCCACGTTCTCAAAATGCTTTACATTTGCATTGTAAAACAGGGGAAGTTGAATCCGAGCGACAGCTAACACGCGCTCGGATTCACTTCAAAATAGAAACAGACAGATGTTTCATACATTCAATATCGTGTACAAAATAGTTTTGCTTACAAGTTAAAACTACAAGTAAATCACCGTGCACGTTAAACGAATGCCATAGTTGATTATGATTACTTACGGCGACTTGTCACCCTCATGACAAGCCGCCGTTGTTTGAATAGGTACGAAGCTGAACGATCAGAAGAATATGAGATTGAAACAGGCTCCCATTGACAGCACAAGGGTTCAGCCAATCCTTACAGATAGGCTGAACCCTTTCCTGGGATTTCCCTCAGCTAAGACCAATTCGTGTGGGGCTATGCTAACGCACCCCAACCGACGTTTTCCCTAAAAGTCAAAACCTACGGACAGATAAAACTTCGGTTTGCGACAACGCCCCGAATAGGCAATGCCAGCCTCAACCGGACCAAACTTGGAATCATAACCGTACTGCAAACCGACTCCGTAATGGTAGGCGGCACGGCGAAGATGACGGAAGTCACGGTGTTCGGCGAGCAAAGCTCCCAAACAAGTGGCATAATGACGCTGGAGAAAATGGTAACGCAAACGGAAATCGGCCATCACGAACACATTACGCACGGCTTCCCAATGACTGAGACCGACAAAGGGTAATTGCTGTTCGACGTACTTCCCTGCGGTATACCCGCCAATTGCGTTGCGGAAGAGGAAGGGAACCTTGGGAGCTAAGAGCATGCGGGTGCTGAAACGCGGCAACAATGCCCAACGGGAAGTAAGCGGGAATACGGTTTCCCAAGAAGCGAGCACCGACGAGAAAGAATGGGGCCGACGTAAATGAGTGAGATTGTCGGTGGTAAAAGCATACTCTGCGAAAAACTTTGAACCGATAGTAGGGTAATGGCTACGATCCTGCGAATTGTATCGCAAACGGAGGAAACCAGTAAAATAAGTATCCGAACGAAGTCCGGCAGCCGTGTCGGCAGCGGCTTCATCTAACAGGATATCGTTGAAATCGTGGCGGACAACCTGCACACCCAATTCGGCATCGAAGTTTCGTGTCTGACGATAGGCAAAGGAGAGTCCGGCTTGCTGCTGTTGGTAAACCAGATTGTAAGCACGGTTTCCCTTCTGATAAACATCCATGTCACGATGGCGGAAATCGTAATAGAAATTGAGCTGACGATTGAGAAGCGGCTCTATCGTATAAGAGGCACGCACGGCATATTGCTCACTCAAACGAGCTGAGACCTCTAATTCAGAAGGAACGCGCGTCTTGAAGACCACATCGGCATCGAGCAAAAGCGAAGCAAGTTCCTCCGTGTCGAAACGAGCTCCCACACCGACTTGACTGGCCAAACGGCGATGAGCATGAAAGACCAGGTCGTAACAGTTGTCGTTCTCATTGAGTGAATAATTGGCATCGAGGTACAAGAAACGCTCGTTGAGCAACAACACAGCCTGCTCTATCTGAGCTTGGGTTACATCGGTCGAATCACACAAACCCGTTGCCCGACGGATGGCTCGCTCCTCAGCGGGAGTGACTTGATCAAAACGGATGCGAGCAATGGGAAAGACGGCGGGTAAACCGTGTGCCGGAACATAAGGACGCATCTGTTGCGACGCGTCGGCCGTATCGGGATAAAGTCGCTGCATGAGCTGGCGCAACGCTGGTTGTTGCTGAAGGGCTGCCTGATAGCCTCGGCGGAGCATGGTGTCGATGGAAGCGGCAGTGAAATCCATCGTAGAGACTCCCTTGGGATTGACCCGAATGTGGATGTCACAGTTGCGTATGTTATCTTCAAATTTTCTTCGACTGGCAATGCTGATGAGCTGATGAATAACGGCCTGCAAGCCACCCGTCTCCATCGTATCGGCAAAGGTGCGTTGCACCGTGGAACCAATCACGATGTCAGCCCCCATCTTTCGCGCGACGTCGACCGGGAAGTTGTTGACCATGCCTCCATCAACCAAGGTCTTGCCCTGCCAAATCACCGGGGTGAAGGCTCCCGGAATCGCCATACTTGCCCGAATGGCAGTAGCGGGTATACCGTTGCGAAACACGATTTCATCGCCATTGGCCAAATTCGTAGCGACACAGGCAAAGGGAATGGGTAGCTGGTCGAAGGAGATACTGTCATGATAGCCTACCGTCAACCGTGCCAACAGATTGCCTAAGTTTCTTCCACGCACTAAACCTGTCAATTCGGGACGGGCACTGCGGGAAAGCGGAATGCTCAACACGTAACGTTCGGCCCGTTCGCGCTGAACGGGCGAAAGCTGACGGCGGGGCGTTTTATCACTCAACAGGAACTCCCAGTCTTGCGTGCGCACCAGCGTATCCAACTCAGCTGTCGTATAGCCCATGGCGTACAATCCGCCGACAATGGCTCCCATGCTCGTGCCGGCTATGTAATCAATCGGGACATGGGCTTCCTCCAAGGCACGGAGTACGCCGATGTGTGCCACCCCTTTGGCTCCACCGCCACTCAACACAACGCCGACTCGAGGACGACTGTGTTCAGTTGATTGGGCGGAAACGCTGAAAGGAAGACTACAGAAGAGGAGGAACAAAAAAAGCTGGAAAAGGAGACAAGGAGGTCGCTTCATAACAGGTTAACATAAAGATGATTACGGAAACTAAGCGGAAGGAGTAACAAGAGAGGATTACAGACAGGGATTCCCTGGGTTACCCCTCTCCCCTTTCGCACGACTCCCGACTAAAGGTAAGACAACAGGTCGGCAGGTTGACGAAGGAAGCACGCTGCGCCGGGCAATTGGCGCAAATAGTCTTCATCGCGGAATCCCCAGAGCACCAGGGCACAAGGTAGGCCGGCACGCTGAGCCGTTTCCCAATCGACTTCGGAGTCGCCGACATAAATGGCTTCTGCAGGACTACTGCCCAATTCTTTTAAAGCGGCCAAGACGGCATCGGGATTGGGCTTACGGCGTACGGTGGCACTCTCGCCCACAGCTGAATGAATGTAATGGGAGAAGAAGCGTTCGTTGAGTTCATGCACTGCCGGATGAAGCTTGTTGGAAACAATGGCCATCTGTATGCCGCGACGTTGCAATTCGTCCAAAAGGGAAAGAATGCCTGGGTAAGGGGCGGTGGTATCTAAACAATGGGCTACGTAATGGGTACGAAAGGTTTGAAAGACCGCTTCAAATTCTTCTTCACCCAACGCATCACCCACACTTTTACGCATCAAGGTGCGGATGCCATTGCCCAAAAACAAACGAATCTCGGCCACGGTACGCAACGGGAGCTGGTGCTGACGAAGCGCAAAGTTTACACTGGCTACCAAGTCGCCGAGGGTATCGAGCAAGGTGCCATCTAAATCGAATACAACTGTTCGAATCATAAGTCGGAAAGCATGAGGGGGAAACCATACGGCGTTTCCCGTTGATCAAAAAAATAGAAAAGCCCTTTTATACAGAGTTTCCTATAGAGTCGCGAAATTACAAAGATTTCTCTAACTTTGCTTGGCAAAGCCAAAGGATGCCCGACATTGCGAAGGAAAAACGAAATCCTTCATGATTCTGTATTGGGATTGCACTAACTTTGCCTTCGACTACATGACTGAGGACACTGTTCCTCCTAACATTATCACACATGGAAATATCAGCCAAGTTTGACCACTTCAACATCAACGTACTTGACCTCGACCGAAGCATCGCTTTCTATAAAGAAGCACTGGGATTGACTCCCAGCGGAGAAATTAATGGTCCGGAAGGCGCATTCAAGATTATCTATCTGAAAAATGAAGAAAGCGACTTCAAACTCGAACTTACCTGGCTTCGTGACCGCACGGAACCGTATAATCTCGGCGAGAACGAGTTTCATATCTGTCTCCGTGTGCCCGGTGACTACGATGCGGTACGCGCTTATCACAAAGAAATGGGCTACGTCTGCTACGAAAATCAGGAAATGGGGCTTTACTTCATCAACGACCCGGACGGATACTGGATTGAAATCTTACCGGCAGAATAAAATCCTCAATCAAGGAGATGGGAGGAAACCGAAGCGTAAAGTGAAGGAAAGCATGGGAGCCAGTACTTCAACTATGCTCGAAACGATTGTACTCAACTCCAGCAACAGGCACCTATGCCTGCATTGATTAGACAACAAAAACTCATCATAACAACTCATCATTATGGAAAATCAAGAAGCACTGATTGCTCAATGTGAGCAAGTAGCGAAAGAGTGGATGACCTCTGACCGCTATGACGCTGAAACCCAACAGGCTGTCAAGGCTATGGTGGAAAATACAGATAAGACGGAATTGATCGACTCCTTCTATCGCACGCTCGAATTTGGTACGGGCGGTTTGCGCGGTATCATGGGGCCCGGTACGAACCGTATGAACATCTACACCGTAGGCGCGGCAACCCAAGGACTTTCAAACTACTTGAACAAGAGCTTCAAGGACTTGGAACAAATCAGCGTAGTGGTAGGTCACGACTGTCGTAACAACAGCCGCCTCTTCGCTGAAACGGCTGCCAACATCTTTACGGCCAATGGTATTAAGGTATACCTCTTTGAGGATATGCGCCCCACTCCCGAAATGTCATTTGCCATCCGTCACCTGGGTTGCCAAAGCGGTATTATCTTGACCGCCAGCCACAACCCGAAGGAATACAACGGCTATAAGGCTTACTGGGACGACGGTGCTCAGGTTCTGGCTCCGCACGATAAAGGCATCATCGACGAGGTAAACAAGGTTAGTGTTGCTGACATTAAGTTTGAAGGCAATCCTGCCCTCATCGAGGTGTTGGGCAAGGAAATCGACCAGGTATACTTGGAGAAAGTACACACCTTGAGCATTGACCCTGCTTGCATCGAACGTCAGAAGGACCTCAAGATTGTTTACACTCCGTTGCACGGTACGGGTATGATGTTGATTCCCGATTCACTCAAGCTGTGGGGATTCGAGAATGTACACACGGTGCCTGAGCAAATGGTGAAGGACGGTAACTTCCCCACGGTGAAGAGCCCGAACCCTGAAAACGGCGAAGCACTGACCATGGCACTTGACTTGGCCAAGAAGCTGGACGCAGACATCGTGATGGCTTCTGACCCCGACGCTGACCGCGTGGGCATGGCTTGCAAGAACGATAAGGGTGAGTGGATTCTCATCGACGGTAACCAGACTTGCATGCTCTTCCTCTACTACATCATCATGAACCGCAAGGCTCAAGGTAAGATGGAGGGCAACGAATTTATCGTGAAGACCATCGTTACGACGGAACTCATCAAGTCTATCGC
>UQJC01000059.1 GCA_900541335.1 uncultured Prevotella sp. | reverse complement strand
TTCTTACGGGCAATCGCCGCCAAGGACTGTTTAAACTCCAGGTTACGGCGGTAGCGAATCACCGTGGCGTTCCACTCACTGACAGCTTCGTCAATCATGCCCGGAAAAACCTCCAGCAAAGAGTTGGCAAACGACACAAATGCTCGATATGCCTTGTCGGTTTCCTGGCGTGCTGTCGTTACCGTTCCCGCCCCCTTCTTGGCATTCTCTTTGTCGCGCGCCAGCTGTGCCTTCTTCACCGCTTCATTCGAAGCCTTCATCTTCTCAAACACCTCTTTCAGGCCGATTGACGTAAGGAGCGTCTGAAACTCCTCCTGATTGAGGTCATCCAAAATGTGGTGAATGGCACTGGTGAGGCGGTCTTTACCGCTATGCGTCTTGACGCGGCTGTTTTGCAAATACTCATACGCTGTTTCAGCGATAGCCTGATGAGGCGAATGCGGACATTGGGCGTGCATCTTGACGATTTGGAAGATGGCGCTGAGACATTCGCGGCGGATGTCATTGTGCTTGACCACCGTTTTGAGTTCCAAACTCTTCTGCAAAAGTTTCAACACTTGGTCTTCGTGCTGCGTAGCCGTAAGCCATGCCGCCAATTTAGACTTAAAAGTCTCGTTTTCGCACTCGATGGCTGAAAATAAGGTGGTTCCAGCCTCGTGAAAGGAGAAGTGTGTATCGTTCTCCAACGCCTGAAGTTTAATTGAATCGATCTTCATACAATAAATTAATTTGATCAAGGAGCAAACTCCTAATTTAACAAACACATTTGCACCATTCACGCGCGTCCCGCATCACCCCGATTGATCAGTTCGGGAACAACGGAGGGACACCGCGCCAGGTTATGCAAAACGACCTGTTGATTACGGAGCAAAGTACCCCTTGCGGAAAGGCGGAGTCGAAGCTGTCACAAGGCAAACAGAGTAGACAACTACGACGGGTAGCTCACGGACACAGTCCACCCTTCAGACGGAGGGTTTGAGGGTCGGAAGCGGCGAAACTTCTATTGGCATCGGGAGAAGCCCTGTTCGCACATTCGAACACTTCCTTTTTTAGGTAGGTAAACCTGGTCTTCGCAGCAACAGACACAGTTACCCCGTCACAAAACAATGGACTGGAAGCAGTGAGACTGCCTTTTTTGAAGCGAAGCAAACGAACGCTTGGCAATGAGTCGGCTCTTTTTTCACACGGAAATAGCCGATTACACCCAAGGAGCAACTCATTTTCTCACGGAAAAACCGACTAAACCGAATGGAGCGGTCTTTTATCCTTGGAAAAACGAAGCTCTCCGACGGGTGAGCACTTTTTTTCGCTGGAAAAATCAGTTGAATCGGCGGGAGCCTCCTTTTTTCCGTGGAAAATCGAAGCTAACCGACGAGACCACCGTTTTTTTCGTGAAAAAAATGGATGGAATCGGCGGGAGCCTGATTTTTTCGGCGGAAAATGGGAGGTGATTCGCGTGCAAGGTCTTTTTTACGCTCGGCAATGCAAGCTTTCCTCACACAAAGCTTCTTTTGCCCCACCGAAAAATCCAACGAACGGACTGTAAGTTCCTTCTTTCCATGCAAACGAACGAGGCTTCCAAGGGGAAGACCTGCGCAGTCGCAAAGATAAAATCGGCTTTACGGTCGATCAGCTTGCTCTTTCTGTCCAACACTTCCTGCCCATCGAAACGAGAGGAAGGAGCGACAGGCGAAAACCGGGAAT
Source organism: uncultured Prevotella sp. (assembly GCA_900541335.1). Classification (GTDB taxonomy): domain Bacteria; phylum Bacteroidota; class Bacteroidia; order Bacteroidales; family Bacteroidaceae; genus Alloprevotella. The sequence goes on along the minus strand of UQJC01000059.1, from coordinate 9,204 downwards.
GTACCCAACCGAAGGAAAGCCACAACATGGGGGCAATTCCTGGCGTATGCAATACAAACAACCCGAAACCAGCGGAAACCGTGAGTCTGCTCGGCGGATGGCCTCACACAGCCTCTTCCACAACGTGCCTTCAAGTCCTTGCATAGTGCTTTGACTCGGGGAATGCCAGACTGGGAGCAAGAAGCGGAAAGAGCCATGCTTCGCTACAATGTACTTTATGTAATCTTGGGAGGGATTGCGACCAGGGAGTCGCCAGCCTTTTTAATAATGAGCCCTTCGCGACAGGCTCGTCTCTATTTCGCGTTTTTCCCCACGATCCTTCCTACAACAAAGGGCTTCGTGCTAACTCGGGATGATACCGAGAGAAGAAAATAGCTGTAAAGCATCTCTGATTCCAAATCTCCCCAACAACAGGAGAACTTAGTGGAGTCTACTTTAATCAAAATAGTTGTTTTCCCATTCACTCTACAAGCAAACTGCGTGCCAAACCCCTAAATCAACTTAAATAATCGAGATAATGCGCCATTTCATAGGATTTGACTGCCAAAACAAGACAGTTTGTCACTGACAGCTGTCAGTTTGTCAGTTCAATGACAGTCCTCCACGCTGCATCACCCGGGTTCCTTCTACGCATCACGGCAAACTCAAAAGGCCGCAACGACTTCAGTTCACATCGACCTACGAAGCCCTGGGGCAAAAATCCTTCGTAAAACCCACGCTCCACGTAGCCTTTCAACTACGGAAACAAAAAAATCGGAGGCACAACCTCTAAAGGTCATACCTCCGATTCCTGTAACCTAAAAAATCGAATGAGCTATTAGCCCAAATACTTTGTCAAAATATTGATGTTATCTGCTTCGCGCAGACGGCGAAGTGCGCGTTCCTTAATCTGACGAACACGTTCACGAGTCAAGCTCAAAGTGTTAGCTACTTCTTCAGCCGTCATTTCGTTGCGACCGATACCAAAGAGCATCTTCAACACCTGACGTTCACGGTCAGAGAGTGTGGTCAACGCAGCTTCAAGGTCAGACGAAAGCGACTCCTTCTCCATCTGATTGTCCGTACCCGGAGCTGAATCGTCGGTCATGATGTCAATGAGACAGTTTGAATCGTCATCCTGGAAGGGAGCATCGACACTGACCTTCTTACCATTCGTACCCAGTGCTTCCTGCACCTTGCTTACATCGGTATCGAGGATTTCTGCCAACTCGCCGACCGAGGGACGACGCTCGTACTCCTGTTCGAAGCTGACAATTGCCTTCGTCAATTTACTTTGGAAACCCACCTGGTTGAGCGGCATACGTACGATACGACTCTGTTCAGAAATAGCTTGCAGGATGCTTTGACGAATCCACCACACAGCATACGAGATGAATTTAAAGCCACGGGTCTCGTCAAACTTCTGAGCAGCCTTGATCAGACCGAGGTTGCCTTCGTCAATCAAGTCGTTAAGGGCAAGTCCCTGGTTCTGGTATTGCTTTGCCACACTGACAACGAAACGTAAGTTGGCGCGAGTCAGGCGATCCAAAGCTTCCTGGTCACCTTTGTGGATGCGCTGTGCGAGTTCCACTTCCTCATCCGTAGAGATGAGCTCTTCGCGACCGATTTCTACCAGATACTTATCCAACGCTGCACTCGAGCGGTTGGTGATACTCTTATTGATTTTAAGTTGACGCATATTCTAAGAATGTCTCACAGGGTTTGGAATATTGCCCGCCGGAGCTCAAGCTTGGCCCTAACGGGAAAAATCAAGTACATTTCAGTGGGTTGGCTGTTCCTCAGCTTTAGGTAAAGGGGGATAAACGCAGAAAAGGTCTGCCCGGCAACATCAATTTGCCAGCAGACATTTGAACGAATATAACCCTGAATGGTTGTTCATAAAACCCTATTAGCCGAAATGAATTGCAAAAGTAGAGTTTTATAAAGTAGAAAGCAAATAGAACGGCTTGTGGTTATAAATAATTAGTAAGATAACCAACAAATAGACGAGTAAAAATATCAAAAACCACCTTAAGTAGGTTGCTCGACCTGCTTAGGGATTGAGACAAAAGGTAATTAACAGGCACTACCCTGCGCAACCGTCCGCTACACTAAGAAGCTCGCTTGCCTTGGGACGGACCGAAACGGCTTCGGCAAAAGATAAGTTCTGAAGAAAGGGAGAAAAGATTCGTTTGCTCCATGAAGCCTGGTGCGTGACTCACTGCACCAAACTTCATGGGAAACGATGATAAAGAAGGGAGGGGGCAAAACTAAAATCAATATTCTACCCACCGGATGCACGTTCGAGGGATGGGAAGCCGGTTCACGGGCCTACCCCCATCCCTTACTGCTTCTTTTGAAAGACTTCCTCGAAGAGGTTGAGGCTGTCGGGATGTTCCGTAGCGAAGGTGTCAATGTGACGCATACGCTTCTCGGCTAAAATTTCGTCGACGGCAATGAAGATGCCCGTCTCTTCGACTTCGCCAAACTCGTGGTTGACAGCAGTTCCAAACACACGCATTGTGGGACTGAGCCCCATATAAGCATTGACAAGGGGCGGAATGTTGTAACCTAACTTGCGCACTTCCTTGTTGAGGATGCGATAGTCGGACTTGAAGTCGTCGCAGGTAAAGAGTTGACGCAGTTCTTCTTCGGGTGTCTCGATGTGGAGGGGAGTGATCGGGGTGACGAGCTTCTCGGTATCGCCAAAATGTTTTTTGAGGAAGTAGAGAATCATGTCGCGTGCCTGGCGATTGAAGGAGGGATACATGGTCATCTTACCAAAGAAGTACTTCAGATTGGGGATGATGACGGTCAAGGCACCCAGTCCGTCCCACAAATTGTCCAGTGCAAAGATACCCTTGCTCATGGCACGGGTACTTTGATACTCTAACGTGACAAAGGAACGTCCCAACTCCACGGTATCGGCCATGTACGTGTCGAGGAACTTCTCGGAGAAGTGGAACATGTGACCTGTCGCCAAACGAGGCTGTCCCTTCTCATCGTATTCGATTTCCTTACCCGGAAGAAAGCGGTATCCGCCCAGAATCAATTCTTCCTCAGGGTCCCAGACAATGAGTTGGTAATAGGGATGTTCGCAGGTATCAAACTCGTCCCAATCTAACTCCATCCCTGTACCGCCACCGGCAGCACGGAAAGCGATTTCGCGCAGGCGGCCAATTTCACGCATGACGTTGGGTGCCTGCTGATAGGTGATGATATAGATTTCGTTACCCGCCTTATTGGTGGCGCGTAAGCGGCGTTCGGGGGTTAGCTCCTGCTTGAGGAGTGCTTTGTCTACGGGAGGTATGATGGGTTGCATGGTGATTTACTTACCTGTGTTTAGTCGATAAACTTCGTCTTGTACATACTGAGCCCATTGGGCAGGCTTGCGGGACGCATCAAACGTTTGCCAGGGAATGGGACGTCCGATGTATACCTGGAATGTTTTGTGTCGGTGACGGAATGTTTCGTCAGCTAGAAAGAGCATAGCGATGTTAAACTTCAATCCTAACCGCTTGCCAAATCCAGCCCAGCGATAAAAACGGTCGGAGTTGCAGCCTCCAAAGTAGATGGGCACAACGTCACGACGGGTTTCGATGCTTTTCGTAATGAAGGTTTTGTTCCACGGAAGGTCACGTACAATGCCTTTTTCGCGTCGCGAACAGAGTCCGGCTGGGAACATAATGATGTGGGCATCACTGCTGAAGACGGCTTCTACCAAACGGGGGAAGTCTCGGCTTTGCTTTCCCGTCTTGTTGATCGGAATGCAGAGGGGAGCCAGTCCGTGCAGGTTCATCAGCAAGTCATTGACAAGGTAACGAATGCGACCGTCGTAGTGATGACCTAAAATCTGACCAATGGCAATGCCGTCTGGACCGCCTAAAGGGTGGTTGCTCACAAAGGTATAGCGAGCTCCCTGGCTATCATCCGGCAAATTCTCCAAGCCATGAACTTCCAACTTGACATCCAGAAAGTTCATCACGGCATCCAACCAAGGTACGCCTTGCGTATCTCCTACCTGCTCTAAGAATTGGTTGATCTCTTCCTGGTGAGCTATGCGTTTGAGCCAAGAAGTAACGAAGCGCGGCACGTAACGGGCCTTTTTACCCGCCTTGGCATGGAGTATTTGGTCGATGTCTATTTTAAATACCTGGTTCTTCACGAGATGTTGTGGGGTTTGGGTCAGTTCCTTCCCTCCGAGAAAGCGAAGCCGAAGGAGCTGAAAGGTCGATAATCACCCTTTACAAAAGGCTTTGGGAACAGAGCCTAAGGATGGTCAAAAGTGATGCAAAAATACAAATAAATTTTACCTGTCCGATTCCTTTCGGAAAAGTTTTATACTTTTGCTCAACTCCTCATTTCGCTCTTCACGAAAGCGTTTGAGGCCCTTCATACCCCTGTCACTTTTCTCTTTTCTATCTTGACTTTTGCGAGGAGAGGTTCTCTCCTCGGTTTTTCTATGCATACTCTGATACTTGTCACTACTGAATTTGCGGCGGCTGCTCACCTCATGATGAGTCTGGTGCTTTTTTATTTGGCACGTCGCAGCGTACAGTTTCTTTCCCAGGCCTGGATTATGTTGTTAATCTGCCTGATGTATTGTGTAGCCCTCTTTTATTTTGCTACGCATCCCGTCATCCCTACACTGGGTATCCTTCATCCCGTTCTCTTAATTTATTTGCTTGTCTGCTCGTACCTGCAGAGTGTCTACCCGTTGGGGTTATGCTTGCCGGGCTATTTGCAGTGGGGACGTATGTGGGCGTATGCCAGTCCTGCCATTCTGCTGATTTTTCTCTACGGACTGGGCGCGGCTGTGGGTAGTGAACTTTCGCGTGTCTACACGGTCGACGACTTCCGCGACTATTTCCTTTCGGGCGACGTGGTGCTCCGCCTGGCCGCACTGCTGTTATCGGGCTATTATATTGTCAACATCTTCCGCCTGCCCCACCGCCTGGCACGCAAGATGGAGTATCCGCGCGACCTGATAGCCTACGGGTCGGCACTGGGACTGGTCAGTGTGTTCTTTGTCTGCATCACGGTGCGCTTTAACCCGGTTTTATTGACCATTTACATGTTGCTCTTCACGTTGGTCAACATGTTCCTCTTCTTCCGCATCCTCCGGCCTACGGTCGAATCCATATCCTACCCTACCTTCCGCGAGGTACAAACGCCCCCGACGAAGGAACAGATTACTCAGTCGGAAGCAGACGACTTCAATGAGGCGAACTTGCAACGCTTTGAGGTGATGGAGTACATCATGCAACATGATAAACCCTTTCTCGACCCGCTTTTCAATCGCGAACGTCTTTGCAGGCTGGTGGGTTTCAACCGTCACGTTGCCTTGCAAACCATTCGCTCGCAAGGCTACAACGACATCCATGAATACATCAGCCGTTACCGTGTGGCTGAATTGCGCCGCCGCATCGAACAAGGCATCATTACGGACGTGAAGCAACACACGCAGGTGGGCTTCCGCCACAATCAGACGGCCATCACGAGTTTCGAACGCTACGAGGGCAAGGGGTTGGTGGAATTTATCGAACAGTACAACCAATTGCATCCAGAGGAAACGACGAAGCAACCGGAACTGACGGAGAAATAAGGGCTACGGCAAAACCACCTGTAAGGTGTGTAACCTGACAGCGATGCCCTGTAAAACAGACCTGCTATGCCTGCGAACTTAAAGGTGAGAACCACCAGAAGTAAGTTGGCGAAGCGATTACTCTAAGTTTTGAGATGGATGAATAAATAAAAATATTCATCGAAATGATTTGCGCTCTTTGCAAAATGACTACTTTTGCAACATACAAACTGAAGGCCTTGACAACCCTGATTGATTGACAGCAAAATGAGATATAAACGCGGCAGGGGGACAGTTTCCTCTGACCTATAAATAAAAGGTCTTTCTATAGATGATTAGCGTGTGAAAGCATCGAAGTGAAAGGTTGCAGGGTGACTTCATGGGGCTACTTACATGACTTCGTCACTCAACTGCACAACGATACTGGCATGAATTAAAAAGACCAGGATTAAACCAGCATATTCAAACAATTCGCGTCAAGCGAACAAATCTTCAGCACAATAATGGAAAAAATTTATGGCTTAATTGATGCGCCTTTTACTCCGTTTAACGAGCAAGGCGAAATCAACCTCGACATCATCCCCGCTTACGCTGCACTCTTGGCACGCAACGGACTGAAAGGTGTGTTTATCAACGGTTCCTCTGGCGAAGGTTACATGCTGACCGAAGAGGAACGTATGCAGCTTGCCGAAGCTTGGGTAGCTGCTGCCCCGAAGGACTTTAAGGTGATTGTTCACGTAGGTAGCACTTGCGTGAAGAGTAGCAAGCGCCTCGCCGCTCACGCACAGCAGATTGGTGCTTGGGGTATCGGTGCAATGGCAACTCCCTTCCCCCGTATCAACCGTGTGGAAGAGCTCGTGAAGTATTGCGAAGAGATTGCCTCGGGGGCTCCGGAACTTCCCTTCTACTACTACCACATTCCCGCCTTTAACAATGCCTACCTCTCCATGCTCGACTTCCTTCAGGCTGTCGACGGTCGCATCCCCAACTTTGCGGGTATCAAGTATACCTTTGAAAGTTTGTACGAATACAACCGTTGCCGCCGCTATAAGAACGGTAAGTACGATATGCTCCACGGACAGGACGAAACTATCCTGCCCTGTTTGGCTATGGGCGGTGCACAGGGTGGCATCGGCGGCACGACCAACTACAACGGCAAGGTGCTGACTGGCATTATCGAAGCCTGGAAGGAGGGTGACCTCGAAAAGGCTCGCGAATTGCAGGAGTTTGCCCAGGATGTCATTGACGTGATCTGCCACTTCCGCGGTAACATCGTAGGCGGTAAGCGCATCATGAAGCTGATTGGTTTGGACATGGGTAAGAACCGCACGCCGTTCCAAAATATGACGGACGAAGAAGAAGTCCGCATGAAGGAGGAACTCGAAGCTATCGGCTTCTTCGAGCGTTGTAACCGATAAGAGGTTTTATTGTTAGGAACGTTAGTTCCAGATTATAGACAGAGGAGGGAGCACGTTTCACCCGGTTATCCGAGGAAAATCTCCCGTGAACATCCCTCCTCTGTCTCTTTTTTGCTGACCGCTTTCATCCTCATTTATGTCTATGAAACAATTGCTCTGTCTGATTGCATTTCTTGTAGCAACCCTGGCACATGCACAACAGGCTCCAGCCAACGACAACCCCTTTAACTCTGTCACCTTTCGTTCCCTTCCTGCTCTAAAGGCAGGAAACACTCAACAGGGCGTTTCGGCTCCCTATGTGGGCTATGCCAATGGTGCGCTGTGGGTGTCAGGTGGCTGCAACTTTCCCAACCGTCCCGCCGCAGAAGGGGGAACCAAAAAGTTTTACCGGGACATTTATATCTTGTCTCCTTACAACCAGGCGAATGCCCAATGGGTGAAGAAAGGGGAGTTTCCCGACGCTGTAGGCTATGGAGTCAGCGTTTCAGTGCCTGACGGCGTGGCTTGTGTAGGCGGTACAGACGGTTATACCAGCTGTTCGGACGGACTCGTCATGCGACTGAACAGCCAAAACGAAATTGAATTTGAATACTTGCCTTCTCTTCCCGTGGCACTTGACAATATGTCGGGCTACTACGCGGACAATTATATCTATGTAGCCGGTGGTCAAACTGACGGTGAACCCAGTAATGCGGTGTTCCGCCTGCCGTACCCGAAAGGAGAAGAGTGGGAACGTATCCCTGATTTCCCGGGAGAAGCCAGACTGCAACCCGCTGTGGCTGTACAAAAGACGGCAACAGGAAACAGTCTGTACGTATTGGGCGGCTATGCGCCCGCAACAACAAGCAGCCGGGCCAAAGTGCACAGCGATGGCTGGTGTTACGACTTGAAGCGCGAACGTTGGCAACGCGTGGCTCCCATGATTCCCCATGGTACACGCGACACCTTGGCTCTGGTCGGTGCGCAAGCGGTTAGCTCGGGCTGTGCACACATTGTTTGTATCGGTGGTGTCAACCGCCAAATCTTTGAAAGGGCACTCAATCTGCCGACAGACATCAAGCTGCTGGAGGCGGAGCTGAAACGTCAGCCCGATTCGCTCAAGGCTGAACGCTTGAAGGTGCTGAAGGCTGAACAACAAGCCTACCTCACACACCCTGAGGGCTGGTATCGCTTTCAGGACGAATTGCTCATCTACCATACGATTACCGATACCTGGGTGACCGAAAGCCGTTCGCCGCTCTTGGCTCGTGCCGGCGCTGGACTCATTCAGGCTGGTAATGAGTGGATTGTGGTCAACGGAGAGACCAAGCCAGGTATCCGCTCGAAAGACGTGACGGCGGTCAAGATGACGATGCGCCCCACCTTCGGTTGGCTGAACTGGTCGGTACTGATTGCTTACCTCCTTGCCATGGTAGCATTGGGTTACTACTTTATGCGCCGAGAGGGCGATGCCGACGACTTCTTTAAGGGCGGAGGACGCATACCCTGGTGGGCGGCAGGTATCAGTATCTATGCTACGATGCTGAGTGCCATCACTTATATGGCGTACCCCGCCAAGGCATACGCAACCGACTGGACGTATTACCCGATGTTGGTGACGATTTTGTTTGTCTCCTTCCCGGTTATCAAATATTATCTGCCGTTCTTCCGTCGTCTCAACGTGACAAGTGCCTATGAATACCTGGAACTTCGTTTCAACGCACCTACGCGGCTCATGGCTTCGGCACTCTTTATCATCTTTATGGTGGCGCGCATGGCGCTGGTGCTGTATCTTCCTTCCCTCGCACTGACGGCGGTAACAGGTATCGACATCTATATCTGCATCGTACTCATGGCAGTCGTTACCACCCTCTATTGTACCATGGGTGGCGAAGGCATGTTCGAAGCTAAGTTCTACGGTTTGGGTGCAGACGGTACTGTCGGTGCCAACAAGAATTCAGTCAAGATCATCGGTGACAATACAAATAAATATTGCCAGGCTTATTTCTCTTACGACTCTAAGAAATCCGGCGGTTTCACTTGTTCTCACCTGCGTTTCGGTGATCATCCGATCCGCTCTACCTATTTGGTAAACACACCGAATTTTGTGGCTTGCCACGTTCAGGCTTACCTGCGTATGTACGATGTGACTCGCGGTTTGCGTGAGAACGGTACATTCTTGCTGAACACGGTATGGAATGGCGAAGAATTGGCAAAACACCTGCCTAACCGTGTAAAACGTTA
>UQJC01000058.1 GCA_900541335.1 uncultured Prevotella sp. | reverse complement strand
GAAAGGTTGTTGCAGCCCATAAATGGATTATGTCCAATATTCTCCACTCCTTGTGGTAGTGTGATGCTTGTTAAGGATTTGCAGCATGAAAATGCTTTGTCTCCAATGCTCTTTACTCCTTGTGGCAGTGTAATGCTTGGTAAGGCATAGCAGCCTTCAAATGCTCTGTCTCCAATGCTCTTTACTCCTTGTGGCAGTGTGATGCTTGTTAAGGCTTTGCATTCGTAAAATGCTTCGTCTCCAATGCTCTCCACTCCTTGTGGCAGTGTGATGCTTCTTAAGGCTTTGCATTCTTGAAATGCTCTGTCTCCAATGCGCTCTACTCCTTGTGGCAGTGTGATGCTTGTTAAGGCTTTACACCCTGCAAATGCTTCGTCTCCAATGCTCTTTATTCCTTGTGGCAGTGTGATGCTTGTTAAGGCTTTGCATTCGTAAAATGCTTCGTCACAAATCACCCTCGTTCCTTTCCGCACCGTGTATGTTTCCAATTTGCGATTTCCTTTCAGCAATCTCAGTCCATCCTTACTATAGGTTACGCCATACTCATCCTTCACTCCTTCTTTTAGTTCTTTCTGCGTCACTTCTGTTGACAATTCTACCACTTCTACCACTTCTGGCACGCTCAAATTTATCAGATTGATAGACGCGTTGTTCAGTTCCCCTTCGGTGTAAGCCAAAAGGAAGAGGGCGTAGAGGCGGGGAAGTTCAGGGTCTGCGAAGAGGGTGGGGAGTTCGCGGAGGAGGGGGCAGGAGGCAAGGTCGCAGTAGTCGGTGGCAGAGAAGAGCAGACGGTCGGCGGCACCGTAGGTTTGCCACAGCGAGGGAGAAAGGCTAAGGGCTTTGAGGGAAAGCAGGATGGAGACAAGGGGGAAGTCGTCGATGTGGTCGTTGAAGCATTCGGGCGTGCGAAGCGGGTGGCGGAAATCGGGGCTACCCAATTCGCGGGCGGATGTTCCCTTCATGGCAGGCACAAACATGCCGTCGTAATCTACGAGAGCTAAAGTTCCGTCGGGACGTACCAGAATGTTGTCGGGCTTCAAGTCGCCGTGGGCAAAGGGTTGCGAGAGGAGCCAGGAGGCCAGTCGGCTGAACTGGAAGGTGAGCAGGCGCAGAGCGTTCGGGTCACTAAGGTGTGCCTGCACATAGCGGTCGAGCGTATCACCCGCTATCCAGTCCATCACGACTGCCGGAAATTCTTCGTCGGTGGTAGACTGCGAACTGACGAAAAGCTCCTGGTCGAGATAGCGGATGGGGGTGAGAAAGGGACTCGGAGTATAGGCCAGTTCCTGGGCGATGAGGCGGTAGCCTTCGGCCCGTCCTTCCTGTTCACGAAGGAAACACTTCACCGCTACATCTTTGTTGGCCTTGGCATCGTGCATCCGGAACACCACGGCAAAGTTGCCGCTACTCATGACGGGATTGCCATTCGTGTCTAATACAGGAGTCAGGTGGCTCAACTCGTTGAAGTTGTCGGCAGCGTATTTTACTGCTTCACAATATTCGGAAAGTAAAGGGTAATTCATGGAGAGGGGATTTTTATGTAAAGAGAGGGGGGTGGAGGAAAATGGGCTAATGTAAGGAGAGAAGAGGAGGTAGGGTCGCGGCATGCCGCGACCCATTAGTATGCCAAACATTTTTTTCAGGCGGGGAAACGATGACTTCTGCTGAGAGTTGCGGCATGCTGTGTTCATACTACAGTTACATCGTCATACACTGTCGTAGCTTGAACCTCATTCCTGCGCGTTATTCCTTGCAACCCTTTCCGCCAAACACTGCCTTGGGCAATGTGCGGCAGTTATAGGTCGAAGCCATGACTTCACCGTAGGCACCGGCGGAGCGGAAGGCAATGAGGTCGCCACGGCGGGAGAGGGGGAGGAGTTCGTCGGTGCTGAACACGTCGCTGCTCTCGCAGATGGGACCTACCACGTCGTACTTCTGCTGCGGCGAATCGGCAGCGGCACTGAGATTTTGGGTGAAGTGGTGGGCATCGTACAGGGCCGGGCGGATGAGTTCCGTAAAGCCCGCATCGACAATGAGGAAACGCTTCGTGATGCCTTCCTTCACGTAAAGCACACGGGCAATGAGCGAACCGCACTGTGCCACTACGCTACGGCCCAATTCGAAGTGAAGGGGCTGACCCTCGCGCAGACGCAGGTGGTCAGCGAAGGTTTGGAAGTAGGCTTGAAAGTCGGGGATGGGGTGGACGTCGGGGGCATCGTAGTCAATGCCGAGACCACCGCCCACGTTGATGGAAGGGGTCTGGATGCCTTCGGCTTCGAGAGCGTCTTGAATCTCATTCACGCGGTGACAGAGTTCGGCGAAGGGCGCGAGTTCCGTAATCTGACTGCCGATGTGGAAATGCAGTCCGGCATATTCCACAGCAGGCAAGCTCTGTGCGTGGCGGATGGCACCGACAAGCTGTTCGGGATTGATGCCAAACTTATTCTCGTTGAGGCCCGTCGTAATCTTGGCGTGGGTATGTGCATCGACATTCGGATTGACACGGAAGGCAATGCGCACGCGTTGACCGGCTGCCTGTGCCAGTTCGTTGATGACATCCAGTTCAGGAAGGCTCTCCACGTTGAAGCAACTGATGCCTACGCGGAGTGCCGCCTTGATTTCGCGGTCGCTTTTGCCTACACCGGCATAGACAATGCCTTCGGCAGGGAAGCCCGCCGCAGCGGCGGCTTCTACTTCACCGCCCGACACGCAGTCGGCTCCCAAACCCGCCTGGGCAATGGTTTGGAGAATGCGCGGATTGGCATTGGCCTTAACGGCATAGTGTACGTGAAAGTGGGGGTGCGCACTGACCGCCTCGCGAATGGTGCGGAGCGTTTCGTTGAGCAGGTCCAGGTCGTAGTAATAAAAGGGAGTATCGGTTTGTTGGAATAGTTGGATGGGGAACATCTTCGTGGAATGGGGTTATGAGGTTACCTCTTCACCTAGGGGAGGATATGAGATTATGCTTTGCAGGCAGAGTGAGGAGTAAAGGTTTCAATGGATGCGAAACGAATTAAATAGAACAAAGTCGACTTACCATGAGATAAGTCGACTCGTTTCTATTTGCCTGTTTATTTAGCTAAACAACTTTTCGCTCAGGGCGCAGAGAGCAGTCTTCTTGTCTTCAGCGCGGATGAGGAAGGAGATGTTGTGGTTGCTGCCACCGTAAGAAATCATGCGGATGGGCACCTGGCTGATGGCTTCAGCCACGCGGTTTTCGAAGCCCACGTTTTCGCTGCGGAGGTCACCTACGACGCAGATAATACACATGTTCTCGTCAATGTCGACCGTACCGTACTTCTTCAATTCTTCGGTGATGGCGGCGAGGTGTGCATTGTTGTCAATGGTCAGCGTGATGCCTACTTCGCTTGTTGTCACCATGTCAACGGGCGTCTGGTAGTTTTCGAAGATTTCGAACACCTTGCGCAGGAAGCCCGTAGCGAGCAGCATGCGTGAGGAAACAATCTTGATAGCCGTGATGTTGTCCTTCGCAGCTACAGCCTTGATGGTGCCGCGTTGCATTTGGTTGTTGATGATGGTACCCGGAGCCGTCGGTTCCATCGTGTTGAGCAACTTCACGGGTACACCGGCATAGCGGGCAGGCTGGATGCAGGTGGGGTGAAGGATCTTCGCACCAAAGTAAGCCAATTCGGCTGCTTCCTCAAAGTTGAGCTGGCGCACGGGGGTCGTGTTGGGTACGATGCGCGGGTCGTTGTTGTGCATACCGTCAATGTCCGTCCAAATCTGGATTTCCTCTGCACTGAGTACTGCACCGATGAGGCACGCCGTGTAGTCCGAACCACCGCGTTGCAGGTTGTCGATGTCGCCCAGCTGGTTGCGGCAGATGAATCCCTGCGTGATGTAGAGGTCGTAGCCACCATTCTTCTTGAGGAAGTCGTTGAGGTGGGTCTTGATAAAGGGCATGTCGGGTTCTCCCTTATCGTCCGTCTTCATGTAGTCGAGGGCGGGAATGAGGCATACTTTCACGCCTTGTTCCTTGAGGTAGTTGGTCACCATGTTGGTGCTCATCAATTCACCTTGCGCCAAGATTTCCTTTTCGAGTTTCAAGCTGTACTCCTCGGTCGTGAGCTGGTGCAAGTGCTTGAAGAGACCCAAGAGCAACTCGCGGGTAGCGAGCAGGTTTTCTTCCTTCACGTAGAGTTCTTCGATATGCTGAAGGTAGACGTTGCGCAGCTTGTTGATGACGTTGTTGGCCGCTTCGGGGTTGCGTTTATTGATGTAGTCTGCAATTTCTACGAGCGAGTTGGTCGTGCCCGACATGGCAGAGAGTACTACAATTTTGCGGTCGCCGTCTGTGATGAGTTGGCAAACGTCTTTCATTCTTTGGGGTGAACCTACCGAGGTTCCGCCAAACTTGAGGATTTTCATAGGGCGTTGTTTATTTGAAAGTTTTTGGATGTGAGTGGGAATGTGGGGAGAAACAGTGCGTGTCGGGAAGGAACGTGAGCGAATGCCCGGTTATTGGGGCGGGATTCGCTTGGTGTCTTCTCATCTTTACGCATTGATTTCAATGGGTGCCTGGTATTCCTGCGTTACTTCGCTCATCGTTCCGTCGGCACAGCGATAGACAATGCCCGGAAATTCATTGAGCAAATGCAGGTTGTGTGTCACCATGACGATGGCCGTACCCTGTTCGCGTGCCGCCTGAAGGATGTGCATGATGTGGCGGCTGGTCTCCGGGTCGAGGTTACCGATGGGTTCGTCAGCGAGAATCACCTTCGGGTGGTTGAGCAGGGCTCGGGCTATGCAGACACGTTGTTGTTCACCGCCCGAAAGTTCATGCGGGTATTTGTCGGCCTTGTCTTCCAATCCGACCAAGGCCAATACCTCCTGAATGCGTGCCGGACGCAGTTTCTTCTTCCACCCCGTAGCGCGGAGTACAAAGTCCAGGTTGTTTCGAACCGTGAGTTCGTGGAGGAGTTGGAAATCCTGGAAGACGATGCCCAATTGGCGGCGCAATTGGGGGATATGTCGGTTGCGCAGGCGGCTCATATTGAACCCTAGCACTTCGGCTTCGCCGCTTTCCAGAGGCAGTTCGCCGTAGAGCGATTTGAGCAGCGAACTTTTACCGCTACCCACCTTACCGACAATATAGATAAAGTCGTTTTCGTTGACGCAGAAGTTGACGTGTTCGAGCACTTTCTCATCGTCTTGATACAGCTCTACGTCTTGAAGTTGAATGAGCATGATGATAGAACTTGGATTTGGGAGAATCGGGGAGTGCATAAAGACAGACACTCACCGAAGCAGAAGGAGAGAATCAGGTTGCCCTATCGTCAACTTGGAGGAATCCAAAGGTAGGGGCTAATTGCAACATCCATTCTACGACACAAACGAATAGCGAGCGAAGGGGGCTGTGTAGGGTCGCGGCATGCCGCGACCCGTTAGTATGCCATTCTTTAGTATATACTATATATGTATGGTACTATATATGCGTGTGGCCTGACTACGTAGGGCGTTGGGCACTTGGGCCGTTCACCTTTTAGTCTAATTTCAGCACCGCGAGGAAAGCCTTCTGCGGCACCTGTACGTTACCGATTTCCTTCATGCGCTTTTTGCCTCGCTTCTGCTTTTCGAGCAACTTACGCTTACGGCTGATGTCACCACCGTAACATTTGGCGGTCACGTCCTTGCGCACCTGCTTCACCGTTTCGCGGGCAATAATCTTCGCACCGATGGCTGCCTGAATCGCAATGTCAAACTGCTGGCGCGGCAGGAGTTCCTTTAGTTTTTCGCACATACGGCGACCAAAGTACACCGAGTTGTCTACGTGCGTCAGGGTAGAGAGGGCATCGACTGGTTCGCCGTTGAGCAGAATGTCGAGTTTCACGAGCTTTGACGGACGGAACCCGATGGGGTGGTAGTCAAACGAAGCGTATCCCTTCGAAATACTCTTGAGTTTGTCGTAAAAGTCAATCACGATTTCAGCCAACGGCATGTCGTAATAAAGTTCTACGCGGTCGCCCGACACGTATTCCTGTTTGATGAGCTCGCCTCGTTTACCCAGACAGAGCGTCATGATGTTGCCGATGTAGTCCGTGCGGGTAATGATGGAAGCGCGGATGTACGGTTCCTCAATGTGGTCAATCTCCGTTTGGTCGGGCATGCCTGCCGGGTTGTGTACCTCCATCATGTTGCCGTGCTTGTCGTAGATGTTATAGCTTACGTTAGGCACAGTCGTGATGACATTCATATTAAACTCACGGTCGAGGCGTTCCTGTACGATTTCCATGTGAAGCAGTCCGAGAAAGCCACAGCGGAAACCAAAGCCAAGGGCTACCGACGATTCAGGTTGGAAGGTCAACGAAGCATCGTTGAGCTGCAGTTTTTCGAGGCTGGCACGCAGTTGCTCGAAGTCCTCCGTTTCGATGGGGTAGATACCGGCGAAGACCATCGGCTTCACTTCCTCAAAACCCGCAATCGCCTTGTCACAGGGATTTTCGACTGAGGTCAGCGTATCACCCACCTTAACTTCGGTGGCTGTCTTGATACCACTGACGATGTAACCCACGTCGCCGCAGTGAAGGGATTGACGCGGAGCGAGGTTCATCTTGAGCACACCCACTTCGTCTGCATGATAGCGTTTGCGGGTATTGACAAAGAGCACCTCCTGGTCCTTGTGAATCGAACCGTTGACAATCTTGTAGTACGCAATGATACCTCGGAAGGGATTGAACACCGAGTCGAAGATCAAGGCCTGAAGCGGTGCGTTCTCATCGCCCACGGGAGCCGGAATGCGTTCGATGACGGCACGAAGAATGTCGTCAACACCCTCGCCCGTACGTCCCGAAGCGCGGATGATGTCTTCGCGCTTGCAACCCAGCAAGTCGATGATTTCATCCTCAACCTCCTCGGGCATTGAGTTGACCATGTCACATTTGCTCAACACGGGAATGATTTCGAGGTTGTGCTCAATCGCCATGTAAAGGTTCGAAATCGTCTGTGCCTGTACACCTTGCGTCGAGTCGACCAACAGGAGACAACCTTCGCAGGCCGCAATGCTTCGAGACACTTCATAGGAGAAGTCCACGTGACCCGGCGTGTCAATCAGGTTCAGTCGGTATTTCTCGTCGTCGAGTGTGTAATCCATTTGGATTGCATGGCTCTTGATGGTGATGCCACGTTCCTTTTCAAGGTCCATATCGTCGAGCATCTGTCCTTGCGTAACCTGAATCGTTTGGGTACGTTCGAGCAGACGGTCAGCCAAGGTACTTTTACCGTGGTCAATATGGGCGATAATGCAGAAATTGCGTATGTGATTCATCTGTGGGAAGGGAGAGTTATGAGGGAATGAGGTTATGTAGTTATGGGGGCTGTGGTTATGAGGTGCTGGTTCTGGAGTTATGGGGTTATAGGGATAACCTCATAATCTGAAAACTTAAACCTGTACCTCTAACCAGTTCCCCCCGCATAGCGTGCAGAGGTCGTTTAGAACTTCTCCGCGTCAGCAAAGCTGACCGCCTTGTTAAGGTCCTTTTCGCTAAGTAATACTTCGTCGCCGAGGATGGGCCATTGAATGCCGATGGTCGGGTCGTCGTAGCGGATGGAACATTCCGTTTCGGGAGCGTAGCGGTTGTCCACCTTGTAAGTGAACACAGCCGTTTCGCTCAAAACCTGGAAACCGTGCGCAAAGCCACGGGGAATAAAGAGCTGACGCTTGTTTTCGGCAGAAAGTTCAACCAATACGTGCTGGCCGAAAGTAGGTGAGTCTTGACGGAGGTCGACTGCTACGTCTACCACGGCACCCTGCAATACACGAACGAGTTTCGCCTGCGAAGCGTCTCCCTTCTGGTAGTGCAAACCACGGAGCACACCGCGAGAAGACATTGACTGGTTGTCTTGTACAAAGTGTACCTCGTGTCCCATGGCGCGGTTGAAGTCCTCTTCGCGCCAAGTTTCCATAAAATATCCGCGTGCATCTTCAAATACGCGGGGTTCGAGAATCCATACATCGGGTATGGAAGTAGCAATGTAATTCATTGATTATATAGGAAGTTGAAAGAATTCGATGGATAGAACTGGTTGTTCTGACTTGAGAACAACCAGTTTTACTTTAAGCTTGTGCCTCGATGGTCACCTTACCGTCCACTACTTGCGCCGTGAAACTTCGTGCCTCGGGATGTTCCATGATGAAATCACAGAGCGGATCCTCAATGTGGTGTTGGATGGAGCGTTTCAGCGAACGGGCACCATACTGCGCGTCGAATCCCTTGTCGACAACCAGCTGACGGGCCGCCTCGCTGAGGGTCAGTTCGAAGCCGTTGAGTTGCATACGGCGAAGCAGGTCGTTGAACTCCAGTCTGGCAATGTCGTAGGCATTTTCCTTCGTCAGCGGGTTGAACATGATGATGTCGTCCACGCGGTTGAGGAATTCGGGAGCAAACTGTTTGCGGAGTACCTTTAATATAATGTGTTCCGCTTCCTCGCCCGTGATGTCGCCTTCGATGCGGTCGAAGCCCAGTCCACGTCCGAATTCACGGAGCTGTCGGGTACCGCTGTTTGAGGTTAGGATGATAATCGTATTGCGGAAGTCCACGGTCGTACCGTTACCATCCGTCAGTCGGCCTTCGTCCATTACTTGCAACAGCGTATTGAACACATCGGGATGCGCCTTTTCGATTTCGTCGAGCAGAATGACCGAATAAGGATGACGGCGCACCCGTTCGGTCAGTTGTCCGCCTTCTTCGTAGCCCACGTATCCCGGAGGGGCACCGAGCAGACGGCTCACGCTGTACTTCTCTCCGTATTCGCTCATGTCGATGCGGATGAGTGCATCCTTCGAACCAAACATCCATTCGGCAAGACACTTGACCAAGTGCGTTTTGCCCACACCCGTCGGACCGACAAAGAGGAAGGTACCGATGGGACGATCCGTTCCCTTCAAGCCGATGCGGCTACGCGTAATGGCACGGGTCAATCGTTCCACCGCCTTGTCTTGTGCAATGACGCGACTGGCCAAAGCCTGACGCATACCCTTCAGTCGTTCACCTTCCTTTGCTGCAACACGGGTTACGGGTACGCCACTCATCATCGAGACAACCTCTGCCACGGCGTTTTCGTCCACCGTCGAGGGGTGTTCCTTCTGTTCGTGTTGCCATTGCGTCGTGAGGTTCTCCAGTTCGATGGTAAGTTGTTGCACCTGGTCGCGTAAGTTAGCGGCCAGCTCATAATTCTGATTCTGAGCCGCCTGCACTTTTGCTTCGCGTAACTGGTCGATTTCCTTCTCTTTTTCTTCCAGCATTTTGGGAGTTTCCGTTCCCGCCAAGTGGGTGCGTGCGCCCGCTTCGTCCAACGCGTCAATCGCTTTGTCGGGGAGGGCACGGTCTGTTACATAGCGGGTCGTAAGGTCAACACAAGCCTTCAGTGCATCGTCTGTAAAGGTTACGTTGTGGTGTGCCTCGTAGCGTCCCTTGATGTTTTGCAGGATGAGGAGCGACTCCTCGGCAGTTGTCGGTTCGAGCATGACCTTTTGGAAACGGCGGTCTAAGGCTCCATCTTTTTCGATGGTCTTCTTAAACTCACCCGTAGTCGTTGCACCGATGCACTGTACTTCTCCGCGAGCCAAAGCCGGCTTTAAAATGTTGGCGGCATCCAGACTGCCCGGGGCAGAGCCTGCTCCGATAATGGTATGGATTTCGTCGATGAAGAGAATAATCTCCGGATGGCTCTTCAGTTCTTGAATGAGTCGGCGAAGTCTTTCTTCAAACTGACCGCGGTATTGCGTACCAGCTACGACCGAAGCCATGTCAAGTGCCACCACGCGCTTTCCCAGCAAGAGGTGAGGCACGCGGCGGTGTGCAATGCGGTCAGCCAGTCCTTCGACAATCGCACTCTTGCCCACACCCGGTTCACCAATGATGATGGGGTTATTCTTTTTGCGGCGACACATAATCTGAATCACGCGCTGTATTTCCGTCTCGCGTCCTACCACGGGATCCAGTCCGCCCTTCAATGCCACGGCGGTCAGGTCTGTACCAAAGTTGTCCGTGATGGGCGTGTCGCTGTGACTCTTTGCAGCCTGATCTTTCTGTCGAGTTGGCTTTTCGCTTTTCGGTCCCTCGTCGTTGGGGTAGGGCGAATCGTCTTCATCAGGGAAGCTGAAGTCACTCTTGATAGGTTCCGTACGTTGGGTGTTGATGAGGCTTTCGTAGGTTACCCCCAGTGATTGCAGGAGAGTCTTAGCCTCGTTGTTGCGGTCGTGTAACATGGCGAGCATAAGTAAGAGGTCACCCTCGCGTTTGCCGTTAGCCAGTCGGTCTTCCAAAACCAGCAGTTTGACAATACGCAGACAGACTACGTCCAGTTCGGGCAGCGTTTCGGCCGCGCCTTCAGCCGGTTGTTCGTTAGTTGTTTCGGCTGGTGCACCTTCTGTAGCTTGTGATTGAGTGAGCGTTTCCTCAATTTGTCTGATTAAAGCCTCTGTGTCGATGCCGATTTGCTTGAGTGCCTGAACCGCAGCCATGCCGTCTTCCAGGATACTCAGCAAAAGGCAGAGGGTCGTTGTTTTGAGTAAGTGATAGCGTAAGGCTATTCTTCCTCCGTGTTTGATTAAGCGGGCCGTTCCCGCAGGTATTTCGTAGTTCATATTTGTTGCTATTTTAGTTTACCTCAATCGGTGCACACAAATTTTATTTGCCAAATTTGGCTTAATTCTCTGCTCGTTTTCGTGGATTGTCGAGTCAGCATTTAGGGGACGAAGTTTGCAGCAAGTTTTTTTCTTTTGCCACTTGCTCATTCGCACCGAATGGCTTGCCAGGCCGTCCTTTTATATATATAATGTGTACACACGGTCTGTCTTCTCATTTTTTGAGTACGCAAAGGTAGTGTAAATGATGCATAATGAAAAGCACAGCCGCTGTTTTTCAGTCAAGCGGAATCAGAATGTGCAGATTCGGTGTACTTAAGTTGTCAATCTGTCACCACTCGGTTGAAATGTAGGCGCAGTCAGTCGATATGTCGGGGTGTAGGTTGTTGGAATGTGTCATCGCGCGAGCTGCGCTCAACGGCTTCGCTTCTTTGTGAAATAGAGACGCGAAAGTGCGAATCCGCTTTGCATACCTGAAATATGGCTGTCCGATAAGAAGAGGACTCGAACACTGAAAATTAAGCGTTCGAACTATACTTTATTGCTGTATTGGACTTTTATCGGACCGCAATATTTGGAAATCAGCGTTGCACTGCTGCAATGTGGTTTCGCGACTTTGGAAATCGGCGTTGCACTCCTGCAATGTGGTTCCGCGGCTTTGGAAATCGGCGTTGCACTTCTGCAATGTGGTTCCGCAACTTTGGGAAAGGGCATTGCACTTCTGCAATGTGGTTCCGCAACTTTGGGAAAGGGCATTGCACTTCTGCA
>UQJC01000057.1 GCA_900541335.1 uncultured Prevotella sp. | reverse complement strand
TCGTGTCGCAAAGTCTGCACCAGGTTCATGACTCCCTTACATTTCTTGTTCAGAAGCCAGCTGAGCGTGTCGAGTCGTGCCAGTTGGGCTTCATTCACCGTCATGCTCTGAAGTGTTTCGAGTGCACGCTCTGTGTGTGCCACACTTTCCAGATAACGTCGCAATGCACGGTCGCTGGCATATTGTAACGTAGCCGTTTCGCCCAATGTATTGCTTTCAAAGAGTTGGGCAAAGAGTTTATTCGAGGCTTTTCGTTGCGATGCAACAACCCGTGCGACATCTGAGACTTCAGAAACCGCACGGGCAGACTTTACGATAAACCACACCGCAACGCAGAGCGTCGCGGTGAGTACTAAATAACCGAGTATGATTCGCAGCCCCAACTTACGCATTACCAGCGAGGGGAGCAGCTTGTGTATAGACGCGGGCGGCTAACTCTTTGTCAATCATAAAGAGGCCGTAGCCGTTACCGTTTAACATGCGCAAATTGTCGATAATGTTGCGCACATTTTCTTCCTCTTCCACCTGTTCATCGATAAACCACTTCAACATACTTTGCGTAGCGTAGTCGTTCTCCTGTGTGGTGAGTGCAAAGAGGTTGTTGATGAGGCTGGTAACCTTCTGTTCGTGTTCCAGCGTCGATTCAAATACATCGAGTTCCGATTGCCACTCCGTAGGAACTGCATCAATGGGCTGAAGTGTGACCTTACCGCCGCGCTGAAGCACATAGTTGAAGAAGATACGTGCGTGATCCTGTTCCTCACGGAACTGTACTTCAAACCAGTTAGCCATGCCCGGCTTACCGGCTTGTGCACACCAGGCAGACATAGAAAGGTAAAAGTAAGCCGACCACATTTCGGCATTGATTTGCGCATTGAGCGCCTCTTCGATCTTTGAGTTGAGCATACTATCTGAATTTTATAGACCAGACAACGCCTGAGCCGACGTTTGTCTGAGATTAGAAAACGGGGCAAAAGTACGAAAGAATGCGGTCGGAAGGTCAGGCCGAAGCGTTAAAGTTTGGGGAGGAAATTTTTCTTGTGATTGACTGGGGAACTGGGAGGAGGGAAAAGGAGGGGGCTGGTATTGTATGGGCGCGATATGTCGCGACTCGTAGCAGTAGTACCTTTCTTTGCGCATTCATCTTTTGGTTTGCAAGGGTCGCGCAGTTGTTGTACGGTCGCGGCATGCCGCGACCGTACACCCCCTTTGCCTCGAATCATCAGTCCCCTAGTCTCCCTTGCAGCCGTCCCTTCTTCCCCTCATCTTCCCTTTGTCCTCCTTACCCCACATACCCATGCAGTCCGCCCAGAAGGTAGTTGACACCGAAATACGTCATGAGGACGGTTGAGAAGGCAAAGAGTAAGTAAAGATGGTAGAAACGGGGGGAACGGAAGGGACGCAAACTCGTGGGGTGGAGCGGCAACGCGTATATCAAGAGGGTGATGAGTGCCCAAACCTCCTTCGGGTCCCATCCCCAATATCTGCCCCAAGAGAAATCGGCCCATACGGCACCGGTAAAGATGCCTGCTGCCAGGAGGGCAAGGGCTGGATAGAGGAGCAGACGCGATTGTAACACGGACAGCCAGTCGGGAGCTCCTCGCAACAGGCTCAGCAGGGAGAGCAGGAAGGTGAAGGTGAGCAGGGCGTAGGCCCACATGACGAGACTGACGTGTAACTGTAGCCAGGGAGAGTCGAGCACGGGCACCAATTGTGAGATTTCTGCGCCCGAACGGGTGAGCGAAGCGACCAGGAGGAAAAAGCCCGAAGCCAGTAAGGGGATGGCGGGCAACAAGGGGGCGCGGCGCAAACGGAATGACCAGGGAAAGCCAATCAGCAGGGAAAACCAAGCCGCTGTGAGCATCGTTTCGTAACCGTTGCCCAAAGGCAAACGGCCGCTGACGAGGCTGCGCAGGATGAGAAAGGCGGTCAACGCCCATCCACTGCCCCCGATTATCCACAAGGTGGGGGCAACGGCGCGGCGGGGGTAGTGTGGCTTGCGCAAGGACAACCCCATGGCCACCAGTCCGCACACGAGGAGCAACCGACTGAGGTAAAACGGCAGGTCGAAGGCATTGTATAGCCGCTCGGCCCGCAAGGTAAAGGCGGAGGGCAGGGTGTTGCCGCCCCCCTTGAGTTGTGCGGCGCGGAGGGAGACTATGTTGCCCATCAGTTCCGACTCATTCGCCTTTTCTGACCAGTGTGGATAGCGCAAACACCAGGTCGTGTCAGCCTCCAACTCCCGACGCGACAACCACCGCGTGCGGCCGTTGTGCACCACGGGGTAGAGGCGCAACAAAGTCCCCTCGTGCAGGGCTTCGACCAGTCCGCACAGTTGATGCCCCTCACTCACGGCCGACCAAGGGGCTGATGACGACTTGGCCAATGCCATTTGCAGCAAACGGTAGGACGTCGGACTGTCCAACCCGAGCGTTTGGCGCAGGGTGGGTGACGGAAGGCGGATGAGCGGAACGTCTGCCCACGCTTCGGGCCAAAAGAGGAAACCCGTCAAGACCTGTTCGGCTGAAAAATCCTCGTAGTGTGTCGTGCCGCAAAGCTTTCGGCAGAAGTCTTGTGCCACTGTTTGTACGGGACAAATGCGTCCGCCGCAGGAAGTATAGAGTGTACCGAAGGCGGTTGCCGCTTCGGGTGAAAGTACGGGGCGGGAGGAGGCTTCACGCGCCGTTAGTGGAGAAAAAGTGAGTCCCCCCGCCAAACAGAAGACACTCAGCCGGCGCAAGGCACGCAGGTTGCGACGCATGCCGCCCAGGGGCGTGAAAAGCTGGAGTCCGAAGGCAAACAGGAGCAAGGCATAGCCCGCGTAGGTCAACGGTCGGCCCCACGGATCGTAGCGAACGAGCAAAACGGACCCTTGTCGGTCGGCATCATAAGCATATTGGAACAGACGATAGCCTGCAACCGAAACAACGCGATTCATCCCGACGGTGTAGCGTTTGTGGTCGATGCAGACCTCACTGGTGTAGCCGCTTGCCTCGTCGGTGCCCGCGTGGTGGCTGATGTGGAAGTGGTCGAGACGAATGCGGAAGGGCAGACGCACCAACCGCTGATTTTCTCCCTCGGGCGTGTAGGCCTGTTCGGTCACGCCTTGGCGCAGGTGGATGTGTCCGTTGCGCGAGGTGAGGGCGGACACCCCGGCACCGATGAGTATGAGTACCAAGGCTCCGTGAAGCAGCCAAAGCAGTAGGCGCGACCCGGACTGACCGGCCGCGCGGTCGCCGACCAGACTCAGACTGCCACACAGGGCGAGCAAGACCCAAAGGAGGGTAAACCACGGAGCGTGATAGACGTGGCGGACGACGTAGGATGTGCCTTGCGTCTGTTCGACCCAGGTGGTCAAGGCCAGCACAAGGGCCAGTACGAGGAGCAGCACAAAGGCAAGCCGACGGAGCCACATGGGAAGGGAAAAAGGAAGCGACATAGGTTGATATACTGAGGATGGGTAGAGGGAGCAAAAGTACGTTTATTTGAGGAGGTGACGAAGGCACCGCCAGCAAGCCCAGCGCGGCGCATGGAGAGAAGGAGGGCAGGGAGTGCCAAGGCAGGGAAGGGAAGCCGATTGACAAAAATCACCACAAATAGGTAGAGAAGTTTTGGCTGATGCGTGGTATTTTTGCAGCCGATATGGTGTATTCTACAACAAGCTACAAGGAGAGCGACCGCATTTGCGATGTAATCTGTGACGAACCGTCTCTACTGCAAATGATGTCGCGTTTTGGTGTGCCACTCGGTGTGGGTGAGCATACAGTAAGAGAAATTTGTGAAGCAAACGGGGTTGACACGCCCACCTTCCTGGCTGTGGCCAATTTTATAAAGCAGGGAGCGCGTGGGGCAGCCGAAAGTTTGGGTCATATATCGGTGGCATGCATGACAAACTATCTGAAGCAAGCCCATACGTATTTCCTCGACTTTCAATTGCCCGCTATTCGCCGCAAATTACTCGAAGCACTCGATTGTTCCAGCACTGGCGAGGTGGCTTACCTCATTCTTAAGTTTTACGATGACTACATGAGCGAGGTGCGCAAGCACATGGAACACGAAAACCGCAAGGTCTTTGCCTATGTGGAGGAATTGTTGCAAGGCAGACGTACGGGAGAATACGCCATTGCGCAGTTTGCGCGCGGACATCACAGCATCGACACGAAATTGCAGGAGTTGAAGAACATTATCATCAAATACTACGCGCCGACCGAGCAGGTGGAACTTTTGCACAACGTACTCTACGATATTTTTACGTGTGAGAAGGACCTCTACATCCACTGTAAGGTGGAGGACGACCTTTTTGTGCCTGCAGTCGAGATATTAGAAGAACGAATTGCCATTTCAGACGAAACAGAAGCCGCTGAAGCCAACGGAGTGGAGAAAGGAAAGGATGCCCTCTCTGACCGAGAGCGCGAAATCGTGCGCTGGGTGGTTTGCGGCCTGTCCAACAAGGAAATTGCGGCTCAGCTCTTCATCTCGCTCAACACGGTGCTGACGCATCGCAAGAACATTGCCCGCAAGCTCGACATTCACTCTGTGGCGGGGCTGACCATTTATGCCATTGTCAACAAGTTGGTGGACATCAACGAATTGAAGCAGGCCTAAGCAGACGTTTTTTCGTTTTTCGAACGCTTGCAAGTGAGCGGGGACAAGGATTCGTTGCTCCCTCAAGTGGTCGACGGTGAACGGGGACAGGTGACCCTTCTTCCTCAAACGATTGAAAAAGAGGTGAACGGCCCCTGTCCCCGTTCACCGCCTTTTGTCCCTCCTTCGGGTACTTTCCTTTTCCTTTTGCGTCCCTTTGTAGGGAACGGGGACAGTCCCCGTTCCCCTTTTTATTGTTCAGAGAGAAGGGGAATGGCTATCTGTCCCCGTTCACCTTTCCCTGTATCTGTTTCAAAGGCTTTCCAAGCTCGTTTTTCAGTGTCTGTTTTAAAATGAAACTTTATTTTCCGATGGGGATAGCTGTTGTATTCAGAATATAAGTGCGTTTCCCTATGGAAAATAAAGTGATATTTGGAATAGAACTCGATTCCCTTGTCGAAAATCTATTTCTATTCAGAATAGAATACCTGTTTCCATAGGGAATTTACCTTCTATTCTGAATACAATCCCTATTTCCAGCGGAAATAAGCCTTCCATGCTGTAGCAGAACCGATTCAGTCCGTTTTTAAGCCCTTGGTAACGCGTCCTCCTGGTGCTTGGGTGAAAAATAAGGAGAGGGGAAGGCAATGGGAGGCCATTCGGCTTTTCATTGAGGGGAGGTGCTATCCATCACAGTTTCGAAGTTTAGGAGTTTAAAGTTTCTTCATCAAGTCAACGACTTTCAACCTACACTCTTCTACCTTCCACTGATCCACTTGTAACGAATAGAACCCGCCTTGACAGCCTGTCCTGTGAGCGAAGGTTGCGCGTGCGCTTTTTGTTCGTTTTTTAGCCGTTTCGTAACCTGGAGATTCAGATATTGACGCCTTTGCAGCACTTTCCGCTTTATCAAAGATCCTTCCCCATTTATAGGTATTGGTCACCGAGTGGAGAATGCGTATTTTTGCACTGTCTTACGAGAAAACAATATCCTGTAGGACAGGACACAACACATGACTAAGCATTTTCAGACCTTTATACGCCTGTTGCTCCCACTGATATTCATCACGTATGTCGGTGGGCAAACGTGGCTTTCGCACGTGCACCGGGTGGAGCAGGGAGTCATTGTGCATGCCCACCCTTACAAACAAAAACACCACACACATACCCCTAAGCAGTTTGAAACGATTCTGTTTCTCTCCCATTATTTGCTGCCCGAATTGACGGTGTTGGAGCAACTGTTGCCGCTCCCCGTATTCCACTGGTATGTGTGCCACTATCAAGCGATGGACGTGGCGGTCGTGAAGACCTGGCTGCGCCATTTGGCGGCACGTGCTCCGCCTTGTCAGTAGCATGTACACCTTACGGTGTATTCCCCCTAAACACTACATAGGTCTTGATGACCAAACAACACGGAGAGGCTGGCTACATCGGTTGATGTAATCAGCTACCCCCTTTATTCTCTCACGATGCACACGGAGTGCATCCCTACTGACAACACTTTATCCCAATGAAATATACTCTTTACGCGATGGCGAGCTTGCTCTTTTGGCTCACATCGCTGGCAACTTATGCGCTGCCCACAGATGCGGCAGACGAACTCGATAAGTCAGATGCTAACATCATAGGTCATGTCGTTGACAAGCATACGGGCGAACACATGCCCTTTGTAACGGTGGCTCTGAAAGGTACTGTACTGAGTACGGTGACCGATAAAACCGGACATTATTTTCTCAAAAACCTGCCGGAAGGTAGTTTTACGCTCGAAGTAAGCATGTTGGGCTACGAATCGCAACGCCGCGAAGTTGTGCTTAAGAAGGGCGTGACACTGGAGGAAAACTTTGAGATTGAGGAAGATGCGAACCAGCTCGATGGCGTGGTCGTGTCGGCCAACCGCAGTGAGACGAAGCGACGAATGGCTCCCACGCTCGTGAAGGTAATCGATTCGAAGCTCTTTGAGAACACTTGCTCGCAGAATCTCTCTCAGGGGCTTGTCTTTCAGCCCGGCGTGCGCGTGGAAAACAATTGTCAGAATTGCGGCTTTACACAAGTGCGTATAAATGGTTTGGAAGGTAAGTATACCCAAATTCTCATCGACTCACGTCCTATCTTTTCTTCGCTGGCAGGTGTTTATGGACTCGAACAGATTCCTGCAAACATGATAGACCGTGTAGAAGTGGTACGAGGAGGCGGTTCCGCCCTGTTCGGATCGTCTGCCATTGCCGGAACAATCAATATCATCACGAAAGAACCGCGTGCAAACAGCGGATCGTTTGCCCACACGCTGACCAACATCGACGGTTCGGGAGCGTACGACAATAACACGACGATGAACCTCTCGTTAGTCTCTTCGGATAACCGTGCGGGCGCTTACATTTACGGCCAAAACCGACATCGCTCGGCTTGGGACGCCAACGGAGACGGCTTTACCGAACTTTCGAAGATGAAGAACCAAATGGTGGGTATGAATGCTTACTATAAGTTGGGTACGTACTCGAAAATAGGCTTGGAATATCACCACATCGAAGAATTTCGCCGGGGCGGAAACTCGCTCGACCTGCCGCCTCACATCGCAGAGAATGCAGAGCTTAACGGTTTGGGCGCAGACGGCCTTGTAGAACAAACAAGACACTCAATCAACACGGGGGGCATCAAGTTCTTGACTAACTCACCTAACCAAAAGCACTTTTTCAATCTCTACGCTTCGGCACAGCACATTCATCGCGAAAGTTATTACAGCGCATACGGACGAACGAAGAACCTCACGGCGGTAGCGGGAGGACAATACATCTATAAGTTTGATAAGTTCCTCTTTATGCCTTCTGATCTCACGGCAGGTGTCGAATTTAACCACGATGACCTCAAGGACCGCGCTACGGACTTGGAAAAATACCGCGATGCGGCCTTGGAAGAGAATCCCGACGCTACTGGCGACGAGCTGCAACAGCTTATTGACAAGTACACCCCCGATCCGCTCAACCAAACCATCAATATCTACTCTGCCTACCTGCAAAATGAGTGGAAGAACAAGCAGTGGAGCTTCCTCATCGGTGCGCGCATGGACAAGAATAGCATTATGAACAAGGCCATCTTCAGCCCGCGTGCCAACATTCGCTATAATCCGACGGACGATATCAACTTGCGCTTGAGTTATGCCGAGGGTTTCCGTACCCCTCAGGCCTTCGACGAAGATTTACACATTAATCACGTGGGCGGACAGCTCATTTCGATTGCGCGTGACAAGAATCTGAAGGAGGAACACTCGCGCAGCGTCAATGCTTCGATTGACTGGTATAAGAGCTTCGGTGGCTTCCAGGCTAACGTCCTTCTCGAAGGTTTCTTTACCAGCCTGACCGACCCCTTCGTACTGACGTCGCCCAAACTCGACCCTGCCGGCAGCGGTTACTTGATTCAGACGCGTGTGAACGGACCGGGTGCGAAGGTTTACGGGGGTACGTTGGAGTTCCGACTGGCATACCGCGACAAAGCGCAGCTTCAGGCGGGCTTCACCTTGCAAAGCAGTCGCTACGACGAGCCCATGGAGTGGAGTGCAGACGAGGAAAACCTCACGGAGTCGGAACGGATGAGCAAGCGAATCCTTCGTACACCGAGTGCCTACGGTTATTTCAGTGCAACCTACACTCCCATCAAGCCGCTGAGCCTTGCGCTCAACGGAAACTTCACGGGCAAGATGTACGTGCCCCACTTGTTCTCTGAAATAGACGGTTCAGCCGACCGCTTGGTACATACGCCGTCCTTCTTTGAGTTGGGAGCGAAGATTGCTTACGATCTCGACGTGCGCAATGTCTGCTTGCAGTTCAATGCAGGCGTTCAGAACATCTTCAACTCTTACCAGAAAGATTTCGATCGCGGTGCAACGCGTGACTCTGGCTACATGTACGGCCCGGGTATGCCTCGCACGTTCTTCGCAGGGGTGAAGGTGAGCATTTAGTTTGATTGACTGGTGAGCACGAGGCTGCATGAAGCCCGTTGCCATCGGTTGAAAATGAACGGGGACAGGTAGCTGTTTGTCATACCCACGATAGCGGGGCGACAGAAGGCTATCTGTCCCCGTTGACTGTTTCTTGTAATCCCGACCTTCCTTTTTCAGCTTTTTCTCTTTACAGATGTCTAAAAGAGCAGGGGGATTTTTGGCAAGAAGACACGATATGCCTAACTTGCGCCGCAAAAATCAACACAACCTATTCATATCTTATCGTATTATGAAACGTATCAGTTTAGTTCTTCCTCTCGCTCTCACCGTGCTGATGGGAAGTTGCGTGAGCAAGAAAAAGGTGGCAGAACTTCAGGCCAATTATGACAACCTGAAGACGGAACATGCCGACTTGCAGACGAAGTTTAACGAGAATCGCCTTAGCTTGGCAGAGTGCAACGCTAACTCTAAGAGCCTCGCCGACCGTTTGGCTGACGAACAGCGTCGTAACCAAGAGATGCGCGAGTCTTATAGCAAACTGCAATCCTCCTACCAGGACAATGTACAGGCTGGTAACGTGAACATCTCGAAGTTGGTGGACGAAATCAACGCTTCGAACAAGTTCATTAAGCAACTCGTTGACGCTAAGTCAAAGAGTGACTCGTTGAACCAGGCCCTGACGAACAAATTGACCCGTTCGCTGACGCGCGAGGAAATGAACGACGTGGACGTACAGGTGTTGAAGGGCGTCGTATACATCTCATTGGCTGATAACATGCTCTACAAGAGCGGCAGCTACGAGATTGGTGACCGCGCAGGCGAAACACTCGAGAAGATTGCTAAAATTATTGCCGATTATAAGGATTACGACGTGCTGGTCGAAGGTAATACGGACAATGTGCCTATCTCACAGAAGAACATCCGTAATAACTGGGACCTTTCTACGCTCCGTGCTTCTTCAGTGGTTCAGGCACTCCAAAATCAATATGGTGTTGACCCGAAGCGTTTGACTGCAGCTGGCCGTGGTGAGTACAATCCCGTTGCAAGCAATGCTACGCCGAAGGGAAAGCAGCGTAACCGCCGTACACAGATTATTATTACTCCGAAACTTGATCAGTTCATGGATCTCATTGATGAGGCTCCTGAACAACAGCAGGCTGCTCCCGCACAGTAGTCTTGTTTTCTTGACTTGATAACACTTGCGCCCCGCCCGAAGTATACTTCAGGCGGGGCGCATGGGGTTTGTCGTAGACGGGACGTATGGCAATGTTACCTTCCTCGGTGGTAACGTCTTCGTAGTGATGGTCAGTCAGCAGGAGCAAATTGGTGCAGCGTAATTTGCGGGCTACAATTTGAAGCCCTGCCAACTCCCGTTTACGGGTTCGCGGTTGCTGGATGTCGTAAGAAACCTGGATGGCTTGCAATACTTCATTGCCGCAACACACAAGGAAGTCACATTCTCCGGCTCGTTCGTTGTAATAGAAAAGGTTCCACCCGTTGTGTCTGCTTCGTCGAAGTAACTCGATAAACACCACAGACTCTAGTCGCCATCCCCAATTGTCACCTACCAGTGCATCCCTACGTTTGTTCATCAGTGCTACGTCAATGGGGTAAACTTTCTTACCTGTTACGCGTAGTCTGCTTTTCGGAGAATACTTGGTCAGTTCAATCAACAGGTAGGCTTGCATCAGATAGCTGATGTAGTTCTTGACTGTATGTTCTGAACCGATGGCAAAGGTATCAGCCAGTGATTTAGCAGTGATGATAGCGGGTGCAACGTTCATTAAGTGTTGGGCAAGGTGCTCAAAACTGGCTTGATGAGTAATTCGGAAGCGTTGCTCAATGTCTCGTTTGAGTATATTGTCTACCAACGTGTCTACGTAGTCGCGATCGTAGCGTAAAAATTGTAGTTCGGGGAAACCGCCTTGGCGTATATAGTCATCAAAAGCCGCTCGTCGTAAGGCAATAGCCTGTGTAGATCTGCCTTGCTTGTCGATTTGCTTCAGCTCACAATATTCTGAAAAAGAGAAGGGATAAAGTGTGATGGCATGGTGTCGTCCCGTGAGATGGGTAGCCAATTCGCCGCTGAGTAACTTTGCATTAGATCCCGTAATAAGGATGTGGAGGTTTTGTCGGAGTAATCGGTTGACAAAGAGGTACCAGCCAGGTATGTTTTGTATTTCGTCAATAAATAGGTAGTTGAATTTCCCATAGATTTTGTAGAGTGCTTCCAATACATTGTTTAGTTCCTCTACTGAAAGTGTGGCTAGTCGCTCGTCATCGAAGTTGACGTAAGCATATTTCACTCCTGCTCGTTGCAACACATTGTAGCAGAGTGTAGATTTTCCGCTTCGACGCACGCCAATGATTACTTGTGCTTGTGGACTATCGAGGTCAACGAGTTCTTCCTCTTTTCGTTGGCAAAAAGTAAGTTGTTGTTTGCTTGCAATTTCTTCTGCTTGGTCAGAAAGGATGTTTTCCAAGGTACGTATATCAATCATAAGCACATTTTTGAAGGGAGATGGAATTGAAAGGGGGAGAATATAGCAACCACTGAGGGTTGTTCTTCTTTCGATATGAATTCTTTGTTCGAATTTATTGATAGTGAATGCAAATATACTGATTCGTCTAAATCAAATTGCCTTATTTGACTAAAAGTACTCTCTTAAACTGCGCTATTTTACCAGTTTTCTTCTTTCAAACTGCGTTATTTTACAGATTCTTCTTCTGTTAGACTGCGCTATTTTACCATTTTCGACGATAAATGAGGGGGAAGGTGAACAGGGATAGGTATTCGTTTCTCCTTTCTCAGAGTTTTTGTCGCGGCATGCCGCGATCCATTGATCTGCCATTATAGAACGCGCGAAGAAAGTTACTATTGCTATGAGGAGCAGGTGTTGTACGGTCGCGGCATGCCGCGACCCATTAATCTGCCATTATAGAACGCGCGGCGGAAGTTACTGTTGCTATGAGGAGCAGGTGTTGTACGGTCGCGGCATGCCGCGACCCATTGATTTGCCATTATAGAACGCGCGGCGGAAGTTACTATTGCTATGAGGAGCAGGTGTTGTACGGTCGCGGCATGCCGCGACCC
>UQJC01000056.1 GCA_900541335.1 uncultured Prevotella sp. | reverse complement strand
TGACAGGTGCCATGAAATTGGCTGAGGAATACGATTTTCCATGCATTGGCTTGCCCGGAACCATTGACAATGACTTGTATGGTACGGATAATACGATTGGTTACGATACCACTCTCAATACTATCGTTGAGTGTGTAGATAAAATTCGTGATACGGCGACTTCGCATGAACGAATCTTCTTTGTTGAAGTAATGGGACGAGATGCGGGCTTCTTGGCACAGAATAGTGCGATTGCAGTAGGAGCTGAGGCGGCCATTATTCCCGAAGATTCTACAGGTAGTGACCAGTTGATTGAATTTATGGAGCGCGGTATCCGTAAGAGTAAGAAAAGTTGCATCGTGATTGTAAGCGAAAGCCCTAAATGTGGTGCAATGTACTATGCGGAACGTGTGAACAAGGAATATCCAAACTTTGATGTACGTGTGTCTATCTTGGGACACTTGCAACGTGGCGGACGTCCTTCTGCCCGTGATCGTATCTTGGCCTCGCAAGTAGGCGTTGGTGCCATCGAAGCTTTGGTACAGGGACAACGCAATGTAATGGTCGGCGTTCGGAACAATGAAGTGGTGTATGTGCCCTTTATTGACGCTGTAGGAAAGCGCAAACCGATGGATAAGAAGTTGATCAAGGTGCTTGATGAATTGAGCATTTAACGAAGCTTTCTATTTCCGACTTTTCTGTATTCTCTGTTTCATACAGGCTTGCTATTGCGGTGTTTCTAAGTAAGGAAAGCGTTGCTCTTCGATGAAAACTGTTGGCAATGCCATTGTGATGAAGTTAAGAGAAAAGGACTTACAAGAAAGGTGATTTTGAGTAGACTCTCTCCCAAACACCTTAAGGCAACAAGATTTTTTGTATCTTTGCCAAATCTTGGTAGTCCAGTGTTGCAATTTATCTGAATAGATTCAAGGCAACGTCCTATACCAATCTTCCCCCTACTTTGTATTTGACAACATCGAATATAGCAAACTAATGGAACATTCAAAAGAACTCATGAATCTTGCAGCTGACAACATTCGTGTCTTGGCTGTAAGTATGGTAGAACGCGCAAAATCAGGTCATCCCGGCGGTGCTATGGGTGGTGCTGATTTTATTAATGTGCTCTATTCAGAATTTCTCAATTATGACCCTGATGCACCTACTTGGCGTTGCAGAGACCGCTTCTTCCTCGATCCGGGTCATATGTCGCCGATGCTATATTCACAATTGGCGCTTATCGGCAATTATACGATTGACGAATTGAAACAATTCCGTCAATGGGGTTCTCCGACACCGGGGCATCCCGAAGTATGTCCTGAACGTGGTATTGAAAACACGAGTGGCCCCTTAGGACAGGGACATACGTATGCTGTCGGAGCAGCTATCGCAGCAAAGGCTCTTTATGCACGCACAGGTAACCCTGGTTTCTTGAAAGAGAAGATTTATGCTTACATCTCTGACGGTGGTGTACAGGAAGAAATCTCACAAGGTGCAGGTCGCATGGCTGGACACTTAGGTCTGAATAACCTGATTATGTTCTTCGATGCCAATGAAATTCAGCTTTCAACGGAAACAGCTGCCGTTATTTCTGAGGATACGGGAATGAAGTATCGTGCTTGGAACTGGAACGTCTTGGAAGTTGATGGTAATGACTGTGAACAAATTCGTGCCGCACTGCAGGCCGCACAGGAGGAAGAAAGTCGTCCTACTTTGATTATCGGTCACTGCGTGATGGGTAAAGGTTGTCGCAAGGCAGACAATACTTCTTATGAGCATGATTGTAAAACGCACGGTGCTCCGTTGGGTGGCGATGCTTATGTAAATACGGTCAAGAATTTGGGTGCTGATCCTGAGAATCCTTTTGTAATTCGTCCGGAAGTAGCTCAAATGTATGAAGCACGCAAGGAAGAACTTCGTAAGATTGTTGCTGAACGCAAGGCTGAAGAGCAGGCATGGGAAGAAGCTAATCCTGAAAAGGCTGCACTCCTGAATGATTGGATGGCAGGTAAGCTCCCCGCAATTCCTTGGGAAACTGTAGAACAGAAACCTAATTCTCCGACGCGTAACGGTTCAGCTGTTTGCTTGTCTTTGCTGTCTGAGTACGTTCCCAATATGATTGTTTCGTCTGCTGACTTGTGTAATTCAGACAAGACAGATGGTTTCTTGAAGCATACGACCGAAATTACCCGTACTAACTTTGCAGGTGGTTTCTTGCAAGCTGGTGTTTCTGAGTTGACAATGGCTTGTGTATGTATTGGTATCATGCTCCATGGTGGTATGATTACTGCTATGGGTACATTCTTCGTCTTCTCTGATTACATGAAGCCTGCTATTCGTATGGCTGCCTTAATGGAAGTACCTGTGAAGTTCGTTTGGACGCACGATGCATTCCGTGTAGGTGAAGATGGTCCTACGCATGAACCTGTGGAACAAGAAGCGCAGATTCGCCTCATGGAAAAATTGAAGAATCATAGTGGCCTCGACAGTGTGCGCGTACTTCGTCCTTGCGATGTACATGCTGTAACAGCTTGCTGGAAGATGGCTATGGAGAATATGGATACTCCGACCGCTTTGATCTTCAGCCGTCAGAATGTAAATGATTTACCTGCAGGTACGGATTATGTCAATGGTGTAACTCGTGGTGCTTATGAAGTGCTTCCAGAAACAAATCCTGATGTAATTTTGGTTGCATCAGGTTCAGAGGTGAGTACTTTGGCAAGTACAGCAACGATGTTGAAGGCTGATGGCATTAAGGCACGTGTAGTAAGTTGTCCGAGTGAAGGCCTCTTCCGTCGCCAACCGAAGGAATATCAGGATGCTTTGCTTCCGAAGGATAAGAAAATATTTGGTCTTACGGCTGGTTTGCCCGTTCTTTTCGAAGGATTGGTAGGTAGCAATGGTAAGGTACATGGTTTGGAAAGCTTTGGCTTTAGCGCTCCTTATAAGGTTCTGGACGAAAAGTTGGGTTATACTCCGGAGAATATCTATCGTGAGGTGCTCGAATATCTCCAGGCATAGGCTGTACAATAATAAATATTCAAAGAATAATATATGCACAAGATAGGTCTTGCCAGTGATCATGCTGGTTTTGAACTCAAGCAATTTGTAAAGCAGTATTTGGAGGAAAAGGGAATGCCTTTCCACGATTATGGTACCTATACAACCGATAGCTGTGATTATCCTGATTTCGCTCATGCTTTGGCTCGCGGGATGGAAGCTGGTGAAGTGGAACAAGGTATCGCTATCTGCGGTAGCGGAGAAGGCATTTCGATGACGCTGAATAAGCATCAACACGTACGTGCTGCTTTGGTTTGGATTCCCGAAATTGCGCACATGACGCGCTTGCATAATGATGCGAATGTACTTGTTATGCCAGGTCGTTATATAGATACGGATACAGCTCGCCAGATTATGGATGAGTTTTTCCAGACAGCTTTTGAAGGCGGACGTCATATTCGCCGCGTAGAGAAGATTCCTCTTTGATTTTGTTATACCTGGTTGTAAATAGAGCTACCTAGTATCTAAAGGCAAAGATGTATTCTTTTTTTCAGAAGAAAGGAAGTGAGAAATGCAGTACAGTGTTTGTTGAGTAAAGAATGAAGATTAGCGAGTTACAAGCGAAGGCTGAAAAGCTTTCTAAAGTGCTTAGAAACTATCATTCTCATCAACTTTAACAACCGATTGTTTCTCTTAATCATCTGAAAATTATATCTTTGCAGCCGCTTTATGCAAAGAGGTACTTGGAAGAATGGTGCTGAACCTGCAAGAACCGCAGGGGAACGGTAGCTAAAATCAGTCTGAGTGGCTCAAATTGAAATTGAGTAACTACAAAATCATCAAAAGCTGGAATGACTAAATTAGAAATTATCAAGTCCGTAGCCAAACAAACGGGCGTTGACAAAGAAACAGTTTCAAGGGTTATCGATATGTATGTGGAGACCGTGAAAGATTCACTCATTCGTGGTGAAAATGTCAACTTCCGCAATTTCGGTACCTTCTATCTTAAGCATCGTGCTGCCAAGACTGCGCGCAATATTGCAAAGAATACAACGATGATTATTCCGGAGCATAACATTGCAGCATTCAAGCCTGCTAGAGAATTGGCAGATGCTATTCTGGAAGCCGATCAGAAATAAGAATTCCTTGAAGTTGTACTTCTGATTTTTCATTACAAAAGAATTCAACTAACATAATTAACCATAAAACGTAATAGGTATGCCTAACGGAAAGAAAAAGAAAAGACACAAGATGTCTACCCACAAGCGTAAGAAAAGACTGCGTAAGAATCGTCATAAGAGCAAGTAAGCTGACGATTTTTTAGAGTCATGAAAAGACGAGTAAACGAGTCGCAAATTGTTCCGGAAGGGGCAAATTCTCGTTTGCTCGTTTTCTTTAAATTATGCAGTTGGAATATCTGTTCTGACTGTGTTTATATTCAAATACAAACATCAAACCATGACAAGCGAAGTTATCGTAGATGTTTCTCCAAAGGAAATCTCGATTGCGTTACTCGAAGACAAACGTCTTGTAGAGTATCAGCGAGAGGGAAGAACTGAACATTTTTCAGTAGGAAACATTTATCTGGCGAAAGTAAAGAAGCTGATGCCGGGACTGAATGCTTGCTTCGTGAATGTCGGACATGAGCGTGATGCTTTCTTGCATTATTTGGACTTAGGCACACGCTATCATGCGGTTGAAAAATACCTTCAACTTGCTGGTGACGGCAAGAAAAATGTGCCGCTTGACAAAGTGCAACGGCAACCTGATCTGGATAAGGACGGAAGTATCCAAAATACCTTGAAAGTAGGGCAGGAGATACTTGTTCAGATTGTCAAAGAACCCATTAACACAAAAGGTCCTCGATTGACGGCAGAGCTTACTTTTGCTGGTCGTTATCTTGTACTTGAACCTTTTGGTGATAAGATTTCAGTTTCCTCTAAAATAAAATCAAGTGCAGAGCGTGCTCGCTTAAAGCAATTGATTCAGAGCATTAAGCCGAAGGGATTTGGCGTCATCGTGCGAACAGTTGCTGAGAAGAAGCGCGTAGCAGAATTAGATGCTGAGCTTCGCATCTTGATTTCTCGTTGGGAGAAAGTAATTGAAAAGGTTAGACAGACCCACGTGCAATCTTATAAGCTTCCACAAATAGCTTATGAAGAAACTAGTCGCACCGTAGCGTTATTACGTGATCTCTTTAATCCTTCTTACGAGAATATTTACGTCAATGATTCGGCTGTATTTAATGAGGTGCGTGATTACGTTTCACTCATTGCTCCTGAACGCAAGGAGATTGTCAAGCTCTATAAAGGAGCTGTGCCCATCTTTGATAACTTCTCAGTGACGAAGCAGATTAAGACATCTTTAGGACGTGCTGTAACCTATAAGCATGGAGCTTATTTAATTATCGAACAGACGGAGGCACTTCATGTGGTTGATGTCAATAGCGGTAATCGTTCCAAGAGTCCAGAAGGACAGGAAGTAAATGCCTTGGATGTTAATTTGGGAGCTGCTGATGAACTGGCGCGCCAGTTACGTTTGCGCGATATGGGCGGTATTATCGTAGTGGACTTCATTGATATGAAGGAGCCTGAGAACCGTCAGAAACTATATGAGCGCATGGTTGAGAATATGCGCAAGGATCGCGCCCGTCACGCCATCCTTCCTCTATCAAAATTTGGCTTAATGCAGATTACTCGTCAGCGTGTGCGTCCGGTAATGGATGTCAATGTAGATGAGACTTGTCCCACTTGTGGAGGCACCGGAAAGATTAGGCCCAGTATTCTTTTTACTGATTCGCTCGAAACGAAGATTGACACGTTGGTCAATCACATTGGTATCAAACAATTCCGATTGCATGTACATCCGTTTGTGGCAGCGTACATCAATCAGGGAATCTTCTCCATCAAACGTCGTTGGCAGATGAAGTATGGCTTGGGTGTAAAGATTATTCCCAGTCAAAATTTAGCTTATCTGCAATACGCATTCTATGGTATGGATGGTGAAGAAATTTCCATGAAACAACCGCACGACATGAAGTAGGCTTGGTATTTAAGTCTAATAATCTAAACAAACGAACTGCACTCCATTCTTCCGCGAAATGGAGTGCAGTCTTTGTATGCAGGCCGTGTGTAATTTTCTCGGCTCCTTCTGATTTATCGGGTGAGTCGTAGGTTGTCTTTTGTATAATTAGATTTTATCGCTACGACTATTGTAGCAGGAATACAAAAAAGGAAGCACTTCCTTGCGGAGGTGCTTCCTTTGTCTTTAAAAGCTTGTGCGAATGGATGCTTATTAAGCTTCAGCGGGTGCTTCTTCAGCAGGAGCTTCAGCTTCGGCAGCAGCGGCAGCGGCAGCAGCTTCGGCCTCAGCCTTAGCAGCAGCGGCAGCAGCCTTCTTTTCTGCAACCTTCTCAGCGATCTTTTCGTTAACCTTCTTCTCGGCTTCGAGGCGAGCTTCAACAGCAGCCTTCTTCTCAGCAGCCTTCTTCTCAGCAGCTGCGTTAGCCTTGTTTTCCTTTTCCTGCTTCCAAGCTTCAAACTTAGCCTTAGCAGTAGCTTCGTCGAATGCGCCGCGCTTTACACCGCCGTTGAGGTGATGCATCATCATAACGCCTTCGCGAGAAAGGATGTTGCGCACGGTGTCAGTCAACTGAGCACCCGTTTCAACCCAATAAAGTGCGCGTTCAAAATTCAAATCTACTGTGGCAGGATTGGTGTTAGGGTTGTACGTACCAATCTTTTCAGTAAACTTACCATCACGTGGTGCTCTTACGTCTGCGATCACGATGCTGTAGAAGGCATAGCCCTTACGGCCGTGACGCTGCAATCTCATTTTAGTTGCCATTTTTTTGTTTGATATTTAATAGGTTTGAATTATGCCGCTAACCCGTAACGGCGGTGCAAAAGTACGACATTTTCCCTTTTTAGCAAGACATTCCCCATACTTTTTTGCATGATAAAGACTGATATACAACAAAAACGGGAAGCTTGAGGGGCTTCCCGTTTTGTTTTGTTGCCTTTGTTCATGCTCATAGGAGCATTAATCAAAGTCTGTTATCAATGAACAGATAGGGGTATCGTTAAGCCTTAAGGCTAGCCTTCGTAAGGTAAATAATGAGTGCTGTGTAGGCTGCGAGTGAAACAATCTGCGAAATCGGAGCGCTGAGGTACTCTGCATTGGCAAAGTTAAAACCGCCAAATTGCATACCGGCACTGACGACACCCATCAGTGCACCACCAGCAATGAAGCCAGAAGCGAGGAGAGTACCTTTTTCGTTACGGCGACGGTTGAGTTCTACGTCAGTTGAACGGCTATTGATGTACCAGTTGACAAAGCCACCCACGATAAGTGGTAAGTTCAGCTGGAGGGGAATAAACATACCCAGTGCAAAGGCCAGAGCAGAAACACCGAAGAATGTCAGTACGATAGAGATGAGCGCACCGATACCATAGAGCAACCAGGGAGCCCCCTGTCCACTCATCAGCGGTTCGATTACAGCAGCCATGGCACGTGCCTGAGGAGCAGCCATCACATCTGCATTGTCGGGCGTAAAGCCGTAAGCCTTGTTCAAAATCATGATTACACCGCCTACTGTTGCGGCTGAAACAAGGATGCCGATGAACTTAAACGTCTCCTGCTTCTGCGGAGTAGCACCGAGCCAGTAACCAATCTTCAAGTCGGTAATAAAAGCACCGGCTGAAGCCAAGGCCGTGCAAACTACACCTCCCATAATCAGCGCGGCTACCATGCCACCCGTTCCTTTCAGTCCCACGAGCACCATGATAATTGAAGAAAGAATCAGTGTCTATTTGCGGAAGGGAATCAGGAACAGAATACCCAACACACCACCCAACAGTGAAGAGAGGAATACCTGCATAAAGTTCACCGTCAGTTCGGGATACTTGTGTTGCAAGATGTACAAGGCAGGCAAGGTAAAGATGGCACCTGCCACAATCATGCCCGAGCAGGCACCGATACTTTGGATAATGATGTTCTCGCCCAACGGGTCTTTGCGATGGGTTGCCCCACT
This sequence comes from uncultured Prevotella sp., assembly GCA_900541335.1. GTDB lineage: Bacteria > Bacteroidota > Bacteroidia > Bacteroidales > Bacteroidaceae > Alloprevotella. The sequence goes on along the minus strand of UQJC01000056.1, from coordinate 3,728 downwards.
CACGCCGACAGCAATGATAGTAATAGGAATAGCAGCTTCAAATACCTGGCCGACTTTCAAGCCCAGGTATGCCGTGGCGGCAGAGAAGATAATCGCCATCAGAATACCCCAGGTAATCGACCACGGAGTGACCTCGCGATAAGTCTGAGTGGGTTTCATCAGCGGTTCATACTCTTCGCCTTCCTTTAGCGGACGAAAAGCGTTTTCGGGAAGGGATACTTCTTCTTTCATTCGAATAAAATGTATGTGAGTTAATTGATTAGGTGTTTTCGCAGAAGGGGAGGGGAGTGGTCTATCCGTAAGGAGTTTACTCAGAACACAGAACCCAGTGCAACGAAAAGTTACACACCGGGATTCCCAAGCCGTACCAACTCCCCTTTCATGGAAGTCTTTACCAGATGTTTACACGCTGCTTCTTAGGTACAAAGAGCGGATCCTTCTTTGTGATGTGGAAAGCATCATACCATGCATCGATGTGAGGTAAAGCTCCGTTGACGCGCCAGCGTGAAGGCGAGTGCGGGTCAGTCATCACAAGTTGACGAATCATTTGTTCACGTGCATTGCTAGCCCAAATGAGTCCGTAGCTCAAGAAGAAACGCTGTTCGGGTGTAAAGCCCTCTTTCACCGTCAGCGGCTGCGTCTTCATGGCATTTTTCAGTGCTTGGTAAGCAATGTTCAGTCCACCGTGGTCAGCAATATTTTCGCCCAGGGTGAGTTGACCATTGGCGTGAAGTCCAGGTAATACCTCGATTTTGTCAAAGAAGTTACGCATCACGTCTGTACGCTTCTTGAATTGAGCCGCATCTTGCTCCGTCCACCAGTTCTTCAGATTACCATACTTGTCAAACTGAGCCCCTTGATCGTCGAATCCGTGCGTCATCTCGTGACCAATTACCACACCGATAGCTCCGTAGTTGCAAGCATCGTCAGCCTCAGCATTAAAGAAAGGAGGTTGCAGAATGCCGGCAGGGAAGCAAATTTCGTTGGTCGTCGGGTTGTAGTAAGCATTGATCGTCTGCGGAGTCAAGAGCCACTCCGTGCGGTCCGTGCGTTTATTGACACGCTTGTCCGTAAACTTGCGGCTCAAAAATTGCATGGCGCGTGTGCGGTTCTCGTAGAAGCTCAATTTCTCGTCGATGTCAAGGCCCGTGTAGTCCATCCATTCGTCAGGATAGCCAATTTTGACATAGAAACTGTTGAGCTTTTCATGCGCCATCTTCTTGGTTTCCTCGCTCATCCATTCCTGTTGGTCAATGCGTTCACCCAGTGCCGTTTGCAGGTTCTTGACCAATTGCGTCATGCGCAGCTTAGACGATTCAGGGAAGTGCTTTTCTACATAAAGTTTACCTACCGCCATACCCAACGCACTTTCCACGGCACTGATGGCACGCTTCCAACGCGGACGGTCGGTTTCAGCCCCTCCCATCGTGTGGTTATAGAAGTCGAATACTTCCTGGCGGAATCGGTCACTCAATGAGCTACCTGCATCGTCCACCACCTTAAAGTACAGGTAAGCTTTGAGTTGGTCAATAGGACATTCAGCGAGGATGCGCTCCACTTCGTGAATCGGTTCGGGTTGGTTCACCGTGATACTGTCGAAAGCCGGAATACCATTGAGCAGGAAGAGCGTACTCCAGTCAATACCCGGGAAGTCAGAGAGCAACTGTCTGTAACTCATCTTATGGTAGTTGCCTTCCACATCGCGCAGTTTAGTCGGAGAGTACGAAGCCTTGGCAATCTGTGTTTCGATAGCCAACACAGCCTCCATTTGTTGTTGGGCGGTCGCTTCGTCTTTTCCTGTCATAAGGAAGAGCTTCTTGACATATTCGCGGTAAGCTTCGCGAATAAGGCGAGTCGGTTCGTCATCGCGCAAGTAATAATCACTTTCGCCCATCGAGAGTCCACCCTGGTTTACTTGCATCAAGTTCCAACGGGCATCCTTCAAGTCAGCATCACATCCGATGCCAAAGAAGTTCTCAATGTTAAGTGCATGCAGGCGAGCCTGTGCGTGTTGCACATCCTGACGGGTACGGATTGATTCAATCTCGTTGAGCAAGGGACGGATGGGTTCATAGTCCTCGCGGTTACGGCGTACACTGTCCATATACAAACGGTAATACGCACCGATTTTTTGTTCGAGTGAGCCTTGGGCAAACTTACCGACAGCCAGTTCTTCAATGAGTTCGCGTAGCTGGCGGTTGTTGGTTTCACCCAGAGCCTCAAACTGTGAGTACCTAGAAAACTCCGGCGTAAGCGGATGAGCTGCATTCCAGCCGCCCGCAGCATATTCGAAGAAGTCGGTACCAGGCTTAGCCTTGAGGTTCATGTTTGCCTTGTCTATGCCCGAAGTCAGTGCGGGCTGTGCCATAGCTGTCGTAGCAGCAAAGGCCAAGGTTGAGAGTAGGGATTTGAACATATTCATAGTGTGTGAGATGAGGTGTTTCTAGACTTTCTACTTTGTGAAAGTGGTGGGGGCATAAGCCTAAAGGGATGATAGGAACTTAGCATAGGGTAGAACGTAATGTCCTTGGGGAATGCGAAATTACCTTTATCGGATTTCCTTTAGGAAGTTATTGCGATGGCAAGCTAATGGGTCGCGGCATGCCGCGACCGTACATCACCTTCACTGAGAGTTGCGTTGTACTTGGATTGCATTACTCAAACGCTTCGAGTGCTTCAATTGCCGTTTCCCAAGCCGTTTCTGCCTCTGCAAGTGCTTGTTGAAGTTTTCCGTATTGTTCGAAAAGTTTGGTGTCAGCTGCTCCTTCAGGTGTGGCAAGTTGTGCTTCGAGTGCCGCTTTCTCCTCCTCAAGTTTCATCACTTGTTTCTCGCAGGCCTCGACCTCACGTTCCGCCTTCTTGCGCAGTTTAGCCTGTTCCTTGCGTTCCTCGTAGGAGAGCTTTCCTGCTGAAGGTTCCGTCGTTTTCGCAGGGGGTGTTGCCGAAGTAGCCGAGGGAGAACCCGCCGTGTGAAGTTCGTCAAGCGTATCCATTTCCTTCTTTTGCAGGAAATCATAGATGCCGCCAATGTGCTCGCGCACTTGTCCACCGCCAAATTCGTAAACCTTCGTCACCAATCCATCGAGGAAATCACGATCGTGACTGACTACTACCACCGTACCGTCGAAAGCAAGAATAGCCTCCTTCAACACATCCTTCGTGCGCATATCGAGGTGGTTCGTCGGTTCGTCCAGAATGAGGAAATTAACCGGTTCGAGCAAGAGGCGAATCATTGCCAGGCGTGAACGTTCACCACCTGAGAGCACCTTAACCTTTTTGTCTGAAGCCTCACCGCCAAACATGAAGGCACCGAGAATGTCGCGTATCTTGAGGCGAATGTCACCTTTGGCCACACGGTCAATCGTGTCGAATACAGTCAATTCGCCATCAAGCAATTGCGCTTGATTTTGTGCGTAATAACCAATCTCCACATTATGCCCCACCTTGAGCGTACCCGTGTAAGGTATCTCGTTCATGATACATTTCACGAGAGTCGATTTACCCTCACCGTTTTTGCCGACAAAGGCCACCTTCTCACCGCGTTTGATAGTCAGGTTGACATCGTGAAAGACACAGTGTGCACCATAGTCTTTGCGTAAGTCGTCACAGATCACAGGGTAATCTCCCGAACGCGAACAGGGTGGAAACTTCAGGTGCAGGCAAGACGTGTCTACCTCATCAACTTCAATGGGAACAATCTTTTCCAGTTGCTTGATACGGCTTTGCAC
>UQJC01000055.1 GCA_900541335.1 uncultured Prevotella sp. | reverse complement strand
GGAGGAGGGAGTAGGGGAAGGTTGGGGAGTCACTCCGGTCGGACTTCCAACCTTATTTAGAACGTTCAGGTTCGAGCGTCATTCGGTCGATTTCGGGACACCAGGCAGCTGCGTTGCTAAGGCGGATGACATTCTTTCCTTTTTTCAGTACAATCGGCACCTTGACCGACTGTATTTGCCCTTTGGCACCACCCGTTACCTGGATGGGAAACTCTTTCCCATCGTTGATACGGCAGTAGACCTCTCCCGCTTCTTCCGTCAGATAGTCCAAGGTCATCGTGTACGAACCGCCTTTTAGGCTATATACATTGCGCCATTCCAAGTAATTGTCAGGGTGATTGCCCAACCAGCTCACTTTGCCGCCACCCGAACAGTTGGGTGCATCCTGGTAGGCGGCATGCCCCAGTCGATGATTGATGCCTAAACACTGAAAACGTTCCAACCAGGCCGTTTCAGCCTCGTAGACGGTGCGTTCCTGGCGTCCCTCTGCCTGAAGAATGAAAATACGTGTGTCATGTTTGGGAACTTCGACCGTAAGTTTTCCCGTAGTGACTTCCTGCAGATTCTTTTGGGCAAAGACATCGCGCACAGTGACATTTCCCGTTAGGTCAACATCAGCCATGTTCAGCATAAACGACCGGGATTGTTCCGTTGGATTGTAGATGGCTACGGCGCGTCGGGTACCTTGCAGCGTCTGTACATCTTTTACGTATAGATATACGCCTCCTACGACCTTCACCACATACGCTTGTAAGGCCAACGGGTCTTGGTTGATGGCGATGAGCTCGCGGTTTTTGAGTAATGCCAAAGAGGAGGGAGCAATTGTTGTCAAGTCACAGCCAATCAGCAACGGCGAACTTTGTATGCACCACATTCCCAGGTGAGTGCGTTCTTCAGCTTCCGATAGTCCACGTCCGATCTCCAACATGTCCATATCGTTGTAATGCCCTTCGGTAGCATAGGCCGAGAGGTAACGGTTCTTGCTGATGATGCGTTTCACGGCATCCCAATCGGCTGTAATGTCCGCATCAATTCGCCAGGACGAACCGATTTGGTGTACCCAGGTACCCGGGAAATTCCATCGACACACGTTGACGCGCACATCCTTGCGCCCCGTTTGGTCGATGGCTTTGCGAATCGCCGTGTACCGTTCGCGTTCGTCCAAATCCAAGTGCTCGGCGTTTTGACGCGCATCGCCACCGCAGAAGTCTATTTTGATAAAGTCAAAATCATGTTGTTTGAAGAAAAAGTCAGCGTCCTGTTGGTCGTGACCGTAAAAGCCAACATCCCTCCCCAGTTTGTCTTGATCCCAATAATGCCCGCAAGTGTTTCGTCCGGCATCGGAATAAATGCCCGCTTTCAACCCTAAGTGGTGAATGCGGTCAATGAGGGGCTGGAGTCCTTGGGGGAAGCGTTCGGGATGCACACGCAGTTTGCCTTGCGCATCACGTCCACCAAAGAATCCATCGTCTATGTTGATGTATTGGTAGCCCACCTCCTTAAGGCCTTGGCTGACCATCGCCTCGGCCTGTTTCAGAATGAGGTCGGCATGAATATTGACGCGATAGGTATTCCAAGAACTCCATCCCATGGTGGGGCGTTCGTATGACAGAGCGGCAAGGCTGAGTGAAAGCGCAGCCGATAAAGCCAGCAATGCGTATCGTTTGGGAAACATAAGTATCTAAAGGGAGCTATGAATTATAGTTTAGGAGTAAAGAGTTTATCCATCAAGCAAGGACTTTCAACACCTACTTAAGCTTTTTAGCCTTCAACTCCTCAACACTTATTTATTGTCGTGGCGTAATGGCCACCTTAATCACGCCGTCTTCCTTGGCTTCAAACAAGCGGTAGGCTTCTTCGATGCGGTCGAGGGGAAAGCGATGGGTGATGAGTGGCGTAGTGTCAATCTTACCTTCAGCAATCAGTTGGAGTATTTCGGCACAGTCGCAACCGTCTACACCGCCTGTCTTAAAGGTCAGATTTTTTCCGTACATATCGGGCAGGGGTAATTGTTGAGGCTGGTCATAAAGTGCCACAACCGTGACGAGGGCATTGGGGCGGGCGCATTCCCAGGCCAGACGGAATGTCGTGGGGGCACCTGCCACCTCAATGACCACGTCTGCTCCACCGTGGTCGCTGTGCTTGCAGACAAAGTCACGACAGTCATCGGGTGTTACCGTCAACACCGACGGGTAGTGTTCGTTGACAAAGCGGCGGCGTTCGGCAGACGCTTCGCAGACGATGATGCGGCGCGGCTTTTGAAGCAATGTGCAGAGTAGGGTACAGATGCCCGTCGGTCCGGCACCGATAATCAGCACCGTGTCTTCGGGTGTTATTTCAGAAATGCGTGTTGCCCAAAATCCCGTGGCCAACACATCGCCCACCAAGAGAGCTTGTTCGTTGCTCACCGTGTCGGGAATGCGGTTTAATCCCTGGTCTGCATAGGGCACGCGTACATATTCTGTCTGTCCGCCGTCAATGCGGCATCCCAAAGCCCAACCGCCGTGCGGGTCGGTACAGTTATTGACATAGCCGTGTTGGCAGAAGAAGCATTCGCCACAGAAAGTTTCCACGTTCACCGTCACGCGGTCACCAGGTTTCACGGTCTTCACCGCTTCGCCCACCTCCTCGACCACACCTACCATTTCGTGGCCTACCGTAATGCCCGGCACAGCGCGGGGTACACTGCCGTGCTTTATATGTAGGTCACTGCTGCAGATGCTGCTCAAAGTGACACGGACAAGGGCATCCTTCGGATCAATGAGTTGTGGCTTAGGTTTTTCCGTCATTTCAAATACGCCTTGACGGATGTAAGTATATGCTAACATAGAAATAAGATGAGTTGGAGATGAATCAAATGGGAAGAGCCGAACTCGCAGCCGTTCTTCCCTTTACTAATACAGAAACCAACAAGAGGCTTACTTTATTGTATAAAGGACAGTTTGTAAGTGTTTTTGTGGAAAGCAGATGCTAATCGAGTCTCCCCATAGTCCCCAAAGTATTCTTTCCATCCCTTCTGTGATTTCTGGCCTGGGTCATCTCCGTGTGCCATGCCGTTCGATTTCGAATCGGACGTGGGGTGCAGGTCTGCAAATAGGTTTCGATTGAGAATCGACCGTAGGGTGCAGTGGTGTAATGCCGTTCGATTTCGAATCGGACGTGGGGTGCAGGTCTGCAAGTAGGTTTCGATTGAGAATCGACCGTAGGGTGCAGTGGTGCAATGCCGTTCGATTTAGAATCGGACGTGGGGGTGTAGTTGTGCAAGTGTGTTTCGATTGAGAATCGACCGTAGGGGGCAGGTAGAATACTTCGATGTAGTCTGGCTTTACTGGCGTTCGATTTTTGTTCCTCCTGCCCCAGCTTCTTAAAGGCTTTGTCGTCTCCTTTGTTAAACGCTTCCTCTTTCAGTCGCCGGGTTTCCTCCAGTTTATTTTTGAGGTTGTCAATGTTCTTGCTCGCTTGTGAGGTGTTAAGGAGCAGGACTACTTCTTTGATTTCTTTTGAGTTCATAAAAAAACAGCGTGTGTAGTTTGGATTTGCTCCAAAGGTACACACGCTGTTTGCGTAGAGAAAGGACATTTTTTAGTATCCGTAGTAGCGCCATGACTTAGGGCGGAAGGTTCCCCTCGGTCTTTTCTTGAGTGCAGCTTCGCGCCGATATTCTTCGGCCTTTTTATCGCTCCACTCTCTAAAGTCTTTATGGAAAGCATAAAAAAGGAAGGAAGTGACGAACCCGGCACCTCCAAAAATGAGGATAAAAGCAATGATGAAAGAAAACATAACAGGCTCTTTTATAGGTTTGACACCGCAAAGATACTTATTTCCCCTCTTTCGCGGTGTCGCTCTCGGTGTCTTTTTCGTTCCCAGTTTTTGCGGCGCGGGGCGCGTGCGTCGGTCATTCGCCCGACAGCGAGGCGACAATCTCCCGTTCGCGCTCCGAGAGTGGGAGCACCTGTATTTCACGAGCCGCCAGCCGTTCAGCCGCCAGCCGTTCAGCCGCCCGCCGTTCAGCCGCCAGCCGTTCAGAGAGCAGGAAGCCCGAGCCGAACAATCCTTTTCCGCAGTCCAGCTTTCGGGCAAACATCGTTTCACAGCGCGGAGCCTTCCATTCAATGCCACGCGTCGCGAGCTTCCCGAGGACGGATGCCACTGCGACATGGGCAGGATAGCCCAGCAGCGGACGCGCTTTCGGTTTCTTCTCCGCCAATGCTTCTCTGTCGGCCTCTTCGATGAGCTTACACAAATCGCCTGCCACGACGAAGGCGGGCGCGCCCGGGTAGCAGTTTGTAATAAACGAGGTGCTGACCTTCGCCCCATTCGCGTACGTGACGCGGGCGTTGCACACGATGCCCGTCACCTCTTCGCGGTTACAATAATTGAAGAGGGTCAGCTGCGGCGCGAAGAGGAAGAAGCGGATGCCGTGCAGGATGTACCAGTCCACGATGCTGGCAAGGATCGAGAACGGCGGGTTGTCCAGCACCAGGCAGCCCTCGGGGTAGGCTTCGGCCTGATAGTCGCCGCCCGGGCGGAAGGGGCGGACGATTTCCACGCCTTCCGCCAGGGGCATGATATTGTCGCCCACCCACTGCCGTACCGCTTCGTAGACTTCGGGCGGGGTGTAACAGTCGTCGGTGGTCTTTTTGGGTTTGAATTTGTCGACAAACTCTTCGTAGGTTTCTCCGTGTGCCATAGGTAGGTATGAAATTGTTAGTTAGGATTCAAAGAATAGAAATGGGGGCGCCATGCCGCCTTTTTTCTTCAACCACGGAATACACGGAAATCACGGAATTTTTCCGTGACTTTCCGTGCCATTCCGTGGTTCAGTTTCCGCCGTCCGCGTTAAGCAGGCTGCACGGGTGTCACCACACCGCCGCCCGTCGAGCCCGAGCCTTCGCCGCCGTCACCGGGTGCAGGGTTCTTGTCCGCCCCGCCGCCTTCGCCGCCTTCGGGCGCAGGTGCAGGATTCTTGTCGTCGCCTTCGCCGGGCTTCGGTTGGCTGACCATGTGCTGCTTCGTGTAGCGCACCAGTTCGTTCACCTTCGCCGCCAGCGCGGGGAGCGTCTCTTCGCCAAACATCGTAATCACCGCGTCGGCCACAAAGAGCAACTCCTTCAACGCCTCGTCCGTCTTGAGGCGCGCGTTAGCCAATGCTTCGGGCGTGAGCGCAGCGCGTTCCTCGTTACGCTGGAGCATCGCCGCCTGGAGCGCGGTCGCACCCTGCTTCATTTGCGCTACAAACTGCGTCGCACCGATGGCCGTCACGTGGGGCTTCATCGCCTCTTTTTCTCTGAAGGTTGGGTTTCTGCTGCTGCGCGGCTCTCATTGTTTATTTGCCGGAGTTCCTGTCGGGCGTCGCGCAGTTTGGCAGTGAGTTCCTGCCATTCCTGTGAGTTGCGTTCCACGTTGCCGCTGTTGAGCGCGGCATTGATTTCCTTGATGACCTTTTTCAGTTCCTTGGGTGTGGCCTTGTCCAGGTTGCGCAGGGCGCGGTCGATGATTTGCGTGCGCGACATCATGCGGTCGAGTGCCTGCTTGGCGCGTGCTTCTTCGGCTTTGGCGCGTCGCATGCCTTCCTGGTCTCCTCTGCGTAGTGCGTCGAGGTAATTCTGATGAGCTTTAATCCGTTGTTCATCGTACTTTTTGCGAGTCTGCGTTGCCTGGTTCGCGTCGAGTATGATTTTGATGATTCTGGTGTCCTTATCCATAATTCGTGCTTTAAAAATTATGGAGCAAAGGTATTTCAAGCGTGACGGATGATAAAAGACAAAAGGCTGGGACGAGTAGTAACCTCGCTCCAGCCTTTTGTCATCTCAGCCAGTCTTGGAATGTCATGTCAGAGGGTATGGTTCCCATCCGCTGGCCGGCTCTGAATATTTCGTACTCATTGCGCATCCATTTCTGTCTTTTCTCTTCGAGTTTTTGCTTTTGCCTAGCTTTTTGTTTGAAATCGAAATCATCAACGAATTTCCGGCATTTTTCATCGTATTCCTTGTCGATTGCAGAACGTATGGCAACATACACAGAAGCGGCGAGAAGAGCACCTTCTCCGATAAAAATCAAAATGAAAATCGTATGAAGAGTCATGGCTTTGAGTATTTCTAGGTTTGACACCGCAAAGATACCTATTTCTCCCCTTTCGCGGTGTCGCTCTCGGTGTCTTTAAGGAGGGTTGCATCCCGTTGGTGATATGAAGCGGGAGGCAACCTTTCAACCTTAACCCTTTCTTCAAAATTCCGACACAGCCCCGACACAGCCTCCTTGTACTTTTGCACCCGGAAACAAGACATAACATACTCAATGCAGATTATTAAGCATTCCTTGGCGTTAGCATTGCTCGCGTCAGGATTACCTATGAGTGTACAGGCTGACGAACGGCCTGACCACGATGTGCCCGAACAAGTGGCACGAACGAAAACAGACCCCACTGCTACCGTGATAAAGGGTAGGGTGGTTGATGCCAAGAGTGGCGAGTACATTATCGGGGCGCGTGTTTCGTTCAAAGAGAACAAACAAATCTTTACCATCTCGGGATTGGACGGCTCGTTTACACTGCAAACGAACGGTCAGACGGGAACGCTCGTGTACAGCAGTCTCGGGTACAAGCAAGGGGAGTTCGTCCTTTCAGAAGATTGTGCAGACACAGAGCTATCCCTTCCTCTCGAAGAACAAAATGTAGCCCTCGGCGAAGCGGTCATCATGGCGCATAACCCCGGACGCACTGAGGCGGGTGCACGCAGCATGGAGCGCAAGGCGATGAACGTGATGAACGTCATGAGTGCTAAAGCCATCGAACTTTCGCCCGACCTCACCGTAGCCAACGCTTTGGGACGCATCTCGGGGATTACGCTCGAACGCAGTGCCAGCGGTGAAGGGCAGTATGCCATTTTGCGCGGCATGGACAAACGTTACAACTATACGTTGGTCAATGGGGTGAAGATTCCTTCGCCCGATAACAAAAATCGCTTCGTGCCGCTTGACATCTTTCCGGCTGAAATGCTCGATCGGCTTGAAGTGAGCAAGTCGCTGACGGCCGACCTCGAAGGCGACGGCATCGGGGGGGCAGTCAATATGGTCATGAAGGATGCGCCCGACAGCCGACAATTTACGGGTAACTTTTCGATGGGTTACAGTGCGCTCTACTTTGACCGCGATTTTACCTCGTTTCGCACCTCTGGCATTCAGAAGCATTCGCCCAACGAACGTCACGGACTCGACCACAGTGTCACGATGAGCGATTTTACCACGCGCAACTTGGCATTGAAGGAGAAGCAGTTTGTGCCCGACCTGACGTTGGGACTTTCCTATGGCGACCGCTTCTTCAATCGTCGACTGGGACTCATGTTGGCAGTCAGTGCGCAAAATATTCATCGCGGCAAGGAAAGCAAAATCTATGCGCAAAGCGGTACGACCAACCTCGACGGCACGCTGACTACGCGCGACTATTCCGAAGAGCAGTCCCGACTGGGTGCTCACCTCAAACTCGACTTCCTTCCTGCAGCCGATAGTGACCGCCACAAGCTGGCGTGGTACAACGGTTATATGTTCCTGCGCAACCAGCAGGTGCGCGACACCCGCGAAAGCCGCAAGGAGGCCGTTCGTATGCGCCTCAATCAGCAGGGCATTTTCAACTCGACCCTCTTGGGTGAACATGCTTTTCTCGACGACGGTGCGTTGCGACTGAACTGGCGTGGAGTCTATTCGAAGGCAACCAATCGCACTCCCGATAATGCCGAAATCTTCCTCACCACAGCCGCAACCGGCGTACAGACTGTCAGCATCAATCCCGGTGCCGTGCGCCGTTGGGAACACAATGACGACGAGGACTGGGCGGGTTATGCCGACCTTAGTCACCGTCTCGACCTGTCGTCACAGACTACGCTTACCATCAGTGCCGGCGGTATGTTTCGAGACAAAAAGCGTAGTTCCTTCTTCAACGAATATACCTTCAAGCCCACTGCCGAACAGCGTACCCTGGTGCGTGGCAAGGACTGGTTCAACTTTGACGAAATCCAATTTGCCGCTCCGCGCTTCGGTAATCTGAGCGATCCGCTCAATTACGACGCGACCGAACAGGTAGGTGCGGCTTACGCAATGGGTAAATTAGAAACTGGCGCCTGGGAACTGACGGCTGGTCTGCGTGCCGAACACACGAACCAAGGCTACACGCTACTCTTCCCCACAGAAGGTGCGCGCAACCGTGGACATCAGAAGTATTGGGACTGGCTTCCCGACTTCCATGCCAAATATCGCGTGCATACGGATGCCAACTTGCGCTTCTCGTATGCCCGCTCTATCAACCGCCCGAGCTTCTTCGAAATTGTGCCTTACAAACTGCTGGGCGAGGACTATAACGAACGCGGTAATCCAGATGTACGTCACACCGTGGCAGACAACTTCGACTTGCGCTACGAGTGGTTCCCTACTGCTTCCGAGCAGTTGATGGCAGGCGTATTCTACAAGCGCATCGACGACCCCATCGAGTACGGCATGGAGACCAGCGGACAGGATACGTACTACACGCCTGCCAACTTTGGTACGGCGCACAACATGGGTGTCGAAATCGACGTGACGAAGTATTTCCGTTGCTTTGGCATCCGTGCCAACTACACCTATACGTATTCACGCATACGTACGCAGAAGACGGTCGAACTGAAGAACCCCGACCCCAACGGCGAAACGACCACCATCACACAGACGGTTAGTCAGACGCGTCCGCTCTTTGGTCAGGCTGCCCACGTGGCCAACGTATCGCTCCTTTACAAAGATGCAACTCACGGTTGGGACGCTCAGTTGGCACTCAACTACACCGGCAAGCGTCTGTGCATCGTGTCCCGCTTCCTCGACAACGACTCTTGGCAAGACGGTTACACACAGTTGGATGCTTCGGTTGAGAAGAATTTTGGCAACACCGGTTGGAGCCTTTTTGCCAAAGCCAACAACTTGCTCAACCTTCCGCTGGTGCAGTACGTAAAGCGCAATGTCCGCAACGAAAATCTCGGTCCCGAAGTGGAACGTCACAAGGGCGGACTGCTCGAACGAAAGGAAAAGCATGGTCAGAGTTTCTTGATCGGCGTAAGGTTTAAGCTGCTGTAAGTTCGGTGATTCGAAACATAGACCTATCGAAACATCGACAGCACGATTGCAAAGAAAAGTCCCCGCCGCCTCTCAGCGACTCCACCAACCTTTTCCCATCTCTTTCATCAAACAATTCCATCAACCCCATAACATTTCATTCAATGAACACCAAACATTTCGTGTTGGCTGCCCTTTGTCTGGCAGCAGGAACTTTCACCGCTTGCAGCGATGACGACGAACCCGCAGGCAATCCCAATCCTCAGCCTCAGCCCAATCAGCCCTCTCCCGAGGTCGTGCTCCAGGGCGATACCGTCAGCGGTGTATGGACCAAGAACTCTGTCATTAAGGTCAAAGGTCACCACCTCACCGTGCCCGAAGGCAAGTCCTTGACCATCGAACCGGGTGTGACCGTAGAATTCGACATCGACGGTGTAGGCACTAGCCACACGCCGATCGAAATGATTGTCGATGGTTCACTCTACAGTAAGGGTTCTGCCGAAGCTCCCATTCGTTTCACCGTAGCTGAGGCCAGCCGTACGGAAGCCAATGCCTTCGCCGGACTTTGGGGCGGTATTATCGCTACGGAGAAGTGTCCCGAAATGCTTTTCGATCATACCATCATCGAGTACACCGGTGGTGCAGTTTCACAAGATTCTCCCTCTGCCCTCAAGGGCATCTATACCCCGGGTGAAGACTATGCGCCGCAGATTACGACCAACAACATCCACGGCCGTTATGTCATCACCAACTCCACGCTCCGCAACGGTATCAGCGATGCCATCTACATGATGGGCGGACAGGCCATCATCCAGCACAACACCTTTGCCGGTAACGGTGAAACGGGGGGTGAAGCCATCAACATCAAGGCGGGTTGCAAGGTCGACGCTGCGTTCAACCTCATCTATTCGCCCAACACGAACGGTCTCAAGCTTTCTTCTTCAGGTCAGAACGACGAAGCTGGCCGTCACCAGGCACTCGTTCGTGCGTACAACAACACCATTGTCAATGCCGGTTGGCGTCGTGACGGCGTAAAGGGTGGTTCCGTCTATTTGGAAAAGAATGCCCTCGCCTCGGTCTTCAACAACCTCATGGTCAACTGCAAGTTCAAGGCGATGACCCCGAAGTGGGGCAATGCTGCCATCGATGCCGGTTGCTCTACCGACTGTGTCGTTGACTACAACTTCTACGCTGCCGGTAAGGTTACCTCCTCCCTGCCTCAGGATGTCGAGGACGGTACGACAGACCCCTTCCTCAGTCTGACGAAGAAGAACAAGAACATCTTTGCCGAGTTTGTCGACGTGCACAGCATCGTTTCAGCCAAGGCTGGCGATGAGGCTACCGATCCGCTCTTTGTCAACTACGACCTCAACGCCACTTCGCTGACCGCCTTCACCATCCATCCTGCATGGGACTTCCACGTAGCCACGACGTCACCCGTCTTCCAGGGTGCTTATAGCGGAACAGACGCGAAGATGCTGCCTTACTTCGGCACCAACGGCATCACCGTCAATGGTCAGACCTACAAGACCGATGCTCCCGTAGTCCGCTTCGGTGCATTCGGAAGCAAGTAAGAATAAAAACAGTTTAGGAGTTGAAGAGTTCGGGAGTTAAGAGGACGCATTTTGCTAAATGAATGCCTTACGCTACCACTAAACTCTCAACTCCTCAACTCCTTTTTTTATATTAAACCTCCCAACTCAGTATTCCATTTATGCGAATCCTTTCCTCCTTATTCCTCTTCCTCTTTGCCTTTTCCCTTCAGGCACAAACGCCCGCAGATTGGGCAAAACTTACAGGCGACATCAACTTCTATCTGTGCAACGACATGGGTCGTAACGGGTATTACGACCAAAAGCCCATAGCCGAACTCATGGGACGCATGGCCGAAGAGATTGACCCCGAATGCGTCTTTGCCGCTGGCGATGTTCACCACTTCTTTGGTGTCGAAAGCACCACCGACCCCTTGTGGCAGACCAACTACGAGCTTGTTTATTCTCACCCCGATCTCATGTTGCCCTGGTACCCCGTGCTCGGCAATCACGAATATCGTGGCAACACGCAGGCCGTTCTCGACTATGCCCAAGTGTCACGCCGCTGGATGATGCCCGCCCGCTACTATTCCAAGTCCTTCAGCGATAACGGTGTGAGCATTCGTTTCGTCCTCATCGACACAGCTCCTCTCATCGAACATTACCGCAAGGACATCGCGAAATATCCCGATGCACACAAGCAGGACATCGACCGCCAATTGGCTTGGATAGACAGCACCCTGACCGCCGCCAACGAAGATTGGGTTGTCGTCATCGGTCACCATCCCGTCTTTGCTGAAACAGGCAAGACCGTGACCGAACGTCAGGACATGCAACGCTTGCTCGACCCCATCCTTCGCAAGCACAAGGTTGACGTGTATGCCTGCGGCCACATCCACAACTTCCAGCACCTGCGTTTTGCCGGCAATTTGACCGACTATGTAGTTAACTCTGCTGCCGCACTGAGCCGCAAGGTGAAGCCCGTCGAAGGCACCCAGTTCTGTTCACCCGCAACCGGCTTCAGTGTCATCAGCGTAACCAAGCAGGCACTCGACTTCCACTTTATCGACAAAGAAGGCAAGGCGATTTACACCGTGCACCACACCAAGTAACCGTCCGTTCCCCCTCTTCTGGCTTCCTATTACGTAAAAATGAGGCTCGACACCGTAACAAGTGTCGAGCCTCATTATTGTTTTCTGGGCCTCTCCCGAAGGAGTCGCAGCAAGGAAGAATCATGCGCGATCTCAAGTTTCTTCAGTCCGTGCAGGCAGTCCGCCACCTCCACTCCAGGCAAGAGCGTCTGACTATTCGTATTTCTCCATGTAAAAGAACAATTCATTTTGGGTCGCAGTAGTAATTATGGAGGGAAGATTCTTCTGCTTCGGTTCGCAGTGGTAGTACGGTCGCGGCATGCCGCGACCGTACTACACTATCAGCAACTTCGTTAGCTCACATCTACCTTGCCCGTTACGACATCGCTGATAAGGCGTTGCTTGTATTCCTTGAGTTTCTCAATTTGGGAACGCTCGGACTGACAAAGGCGGTCGATTTGGGCGGTTTGGTGTCGAGGTAGGCAACAATGGCTTGTTGCTCGGGGAGGGGAGGAACGGGGATTTGTTGTTTCTTTAATTCAGCAAATGATAATGTCAATCTGATGCCTGTCCCCATTCCATGAAATAACTTCTTGCTATCCATTGCTTTAAACAAGTAGTTGTAATATGTAGCTTCAACTCCTTTTCTGGGGGTAACAATCAGATAAGCAGATGTAATAATTCCCTTTTGTGGTGCTATTGCAATTCTCTGAGAAATAAAGTCGTAATTTAAGTTCAGACAGTTGATAGCAAGGTCGTTCTTGTTGATGATAGTATATCCGATGTACGTATCCTTTAGAGATGAAACGTCTCCTATTTCATTTTTGGGAACTAATCTACCATAGTTGAATTTCAAAGCGTGGTCGAACTCATAATCAGAGTTCTTTTTCTTATTCTCAGAAAAGAGCATGGCAATACGTTTAACCTCCCAATGCTCCGGCACCCTTCCAACCCACTTTATCCCCGACTCCTTCATGGGCACATTCGGATTGATTCCCCGTGTCACGGCCTCGGCAATGAGGCTTTGTTTTAATTCCTCCAAGGCCGCAATCTTCTTCTCAGCTGCTGAAATGTATTCGTCAATCTTCGAAACTTTGGAGTCTAAGTAGGAGACGATGGCTTGCTGCTCGGAGAGGGGAGGATAAGTCACTCTAAATGTTTTAATGGACTCCGCGCTTAACCCTTCTCTGTCTCCTTTTTGATAAAACCATACTTGGGATTGCCCTGCATTCGATTGTAGAAAGTATGAGAGGTATTGATGGTTGATAGATTTTGGTCTTATGATACA
>UQJC01000054.1 GCA_900541335.1 uncultured Prevotella sp. | reverse complement strand
CGGTCAGACACCCAGTAGTCCAATGCCAAACGGGTAGTCAAACGGTCCAAAGCCTGCTTGATGATTGAACCCGTTTCGTGGTCATAAGTACCAGATACACGGAAGTTTGCACGTTCACCACCACCCGAAACAGAAAGACCGAAGTTGTGCGTTTGACCAAACTGCGTTACTTCGTCAATCCAGTCCGTATTATTATTGTAGTTACCATAGTATGCCTTGTAGTCCGGGCGATACATGATTTCGACAATGCTCTGTTGCTCTTCAGAAATCTTCTGCGGGTTGTTGTAGGCTTCCTTCAACATACCCGTGTACTCATCACCCGTCAACATCTTCATGCCTTCGGGCTGCCAAGAACCAGAGAAACGATAGCTGAAGTTAACGCGCGTCTTACCGCGAGCACCACGACGAGTCGTGATCTCGATTACACCGTTAGAACCACGTGAACCCCAAATAGCCGTAGCTGCAGCATCCTTCAACACCTTGATGCTAGCAATATCCTCCGGAGCCACCTGAAGCAAGGTAGCAAACTGCTCCTCGTTCTCCATGTTGTCCAAGTCAAGGTCATCGGTGCTGTAATCTTCCAAAATGTTACCATCCACTACAATCAGCGGTTCCTGGCTACCATTAATAGAAGAAACACCACGCAAACGCATGCTCGAACCAGAACCCAAGTTACCTGAGTTCGAAACAATATCGAGACCTGCGATTTCACCCTGAAGTGCATCGGCAGCTGTTTCGAAAGAGAGACCCGCCATCTGGTCCATATCTAAGGTCTGCTGAGCCGTAGAGATTTCTCGTTCGGGAATCACCAAACCATTGGAACGCGTCTTACGAGTAACCGTAACTTCAGCACTCTTGAACGTATTCTTATCAATCAACTCTACATTGAACTTTGAGTTTCCTCCGATGGACAAAACCTTCGTCTGATAGCCAATGTAAGAGATACGCAATGTGTTCGCAGGATTCTTGATTACCATCGAGAAGTTACCGTTCGCATCTGTTTGTGCGGCAGTGACATTACGATTATTCTTATCCTGTTCAACAACATACGCCATGACAATAGGACCATCCAGTTTACTCCAGACACGTCCCGTAATGCGCTTTTGTGCATACGACAGTGAGCAGCAGAAGCACAGCGCAAGCGTCAATAGGAACTTCATGTTATTCATAATATGATTGTTTAATTCTTAAGACTGTACTTCTTTACGAAAGCTTTTGCTGTAGCAGCATCTTTCCAAGCTGCGTTAAAGCCATTCTCCAACTTTTCGTCAAAGATGAGATAATCCTTGAGACCGTGCATCACCACGTAAGATGAAGAAGTGATAACCTTCTGAGATTGATTAATCACATAGTCGCGTGCCAAGATATTACTCATTGCAGCGTCTACTTCTACAGGTTGACCACTCTTATCATCAGTCAGGTTAGATACACGATATACTTGCATCTTGCCCGGAGTCTGTTCCACTTCTACACGAATGAAGTTGTCTTGATCATCCATACATGCAGACTGAGTACGAGTTGAAGCAGTAACCTTGTCTACAAAGAAGGATTCATCAGCAAAATGGTACTTCACGAAGTTTACCAAAGTAGTCAACATGGCTTTTGCTTTTGCCATACCTTCTTTCTTTTGTTCTTCAGACAGGCCTTCTTTATCTACATTCGCACCAATGAACTCACGGATTTCCTGCAAAGTAGGCAGTCCCTTTTCGTAAGCCTTATCTACAGCTGCATCGTTCGGGATGAAGATTGTATAGCGGTAGTTATTGAAGAAACGAACCAACATCTTACCGTTCGCCGTCTTGCGTTCGTTAGTAAAGATCTTGTATTTGTTGCGCTCCTGAATCTTCTCCGAATCCGTCATATCGTCCTTAATAAAAAGCTTGTTCACAATGTCGTCCACTTCATTCAGTGACATCGCGAGTTCGAAGAACTTGTAGTAAGATTGCTCAGCGGGCATACTTGTGCTGCTACCTGTGTTGTGCGGCAGAAGCTCCATCTTCTGGTGCACGTTGAGGTAAGTAGCCTGAATCGGACGGTCAATGAAGTAAGTCATACCGTTACCATAGTTACCGTTACCTTCATTCTCGCGCGTCATATCGTTACCACGAACAACCGTACAAGAGAAATCGTTCTCAGGATACTTATCTTCCTTCAAGAGAAGTTGAAGACCACCTTCAACTACCATGCCCTTACCGTTGTTAGCCAAGCTCGTAGCCTTCTGCTTTACAAAGACAGGAGCACCGCTTCTTGATAAGAAGTATTGACGTTCTGATTTTTCCAAATCACGTTCAACTTCGTGAATCAAGATGTGCTGATCCATCATTTCCGTCAAGAGGTTAGCCTTTCTGCGACCATACTCCGTATTCACGTCGTTGTTAGCATCACTCTTTTCGGTAGACTTCATCGCAGACTTGCTAGGAGCCATGTCCTTCTTCTCATCGTACGCATAAGCCTGAGCTGTCAATGCAATACGGCTTCGGTGGTTCGTACCCGTAATTTCCTTCGGTACAAACGTCCAGAAACGCCAGTTCTTCTTCTGCGCTACACCGCTACCATAGTAAGTAGTAGCTGCATCGAAGTAACCGTGGTTGGCAAATGCTTCATCAGTCGGAGCGAACAAACTGAAGTTTGACTGCATGGCGAGCAAGTACGTCTTATAGTACTTACGCAAGGGAGCCGAACCGTTATCCGTTTCCGTGAAGTTATCATCGGCGTGAATCGTCGTGTTCATTACCTCAGCGCCACCGTCATTCTGAACCGGAGCCATGACTGAAGAGTATTCAGCGGGTGCAACCACACCGTTCATTACGTAAATCACACCATTGTTTGCCATCATCACCTTCTTGAAGCGCTTCTTATAAGCATCTACACTGGCGTCAGCAAACATACCGTCCTGTGCATCATTGGTAATCAAACGATACTTGCTGGGAACCGTTTCGTTGAAACTATCCTTCATCAAGTTCGCAATCATAGAACGAATGACAGGGAGAGGAATCTGGTAGAGATTCTCCTTGAGGTGAGCCTCGTCATTAGGCTGACCCGGGCAATAGCGCTTAATCAACATGGCACCACCACCACGCAAGAAGTACTCCTTCATCGCATCGTCAGAGGGAACGAACATGGCAGCCATATCCATTTCCTTCGCAACAGAAGAAGAAGTATTATATGTATTCCATCCCGGGTCATAACCCAAGAAGGGGAAGTTACCCAGCGTCATACCATCGGGATCCAACGTAATGGCACCGTCTTGTGAACGCTGAGAGATGTATCGCTTCTGGAACACCATAGAGTCGAGCTGCAAACCGTTGGCTACATTAAACTCTTGCTCCAAAGTTTTGTCATAATAGGGAGCGCTGAAGCGGTCGAGCATACAGCTGAAGAGATTCGTCTCACCATTCGTGCGAATCACCTCGGCCATATTCTGCGGAGTAACCACCACGCGGTCGAGCACGTGATAATAACCGTTCAAGCAAACCTGATCGCCTTCAACAATCTTTGCGTCGTAAACATACTGAGGCATATCACCTTCCTTCAACGTTGTGTCGTTGAGCACGAAAGCGATATCCGCATTGCTAATCTTTCTTTCACGAAGCTGACCTTCAAGGAAGTGAGTCATCATGGGCACCGTCTTATCGAGTGCAAGGTAGATACCACCCTTTGCCTGATTACGATAACGATCCCAGAAACGCTTATCTGCATTAACAACTTCACCGTCATCACCCACCTCACCACGGTTCAGGTTCTCGGGAAGCTCGTTCCATTTGAAATAAGGAACAGAGTCCATGACGGAAGCATAAGTCAGACGACGCAGACACTGGTTCTTAATCGGACCGTTCAACGTCGTCAACATTTCCAACACATAAGCGCTACTCAACATAGAACCATTGAGGAGCAACTTCTTTTGGCTCAAAGAGAGCTGATCATAATTTCTTACCGGATTGCCATTTCCGTCCTTAAAGATCGTATTGGTCTCAAAGAACTTCTTGTACGCGTCGTCATCAGCGACAAAAAGCGTTCGACTACCTGTACGAGACAAGTCCTCACGCTTATCGAGATCATCAATCAGTCTAACGACCGTATTGAAATCACCCCGACTCTTTAATTCGTCGTAGATACCCTTGCCCAAGAAACTCGGTCTGGTTTCGTCCAGTTCGAAGTCATCGGAACAAGAATACGTAACGCCGCATGTCGAAAGCAAACACGCCGCACCGAGCAGCGCCTTTCCCATTCTGCAAAAACGGTTTTTCATACGCATTTAATCGATTAAATATTTTGTTATTATTATATTTTCGAATCTTTGATGAGATAGAATTAGCGTTGGGTATTTTCTATTGATCGTTAGACGATACAGGATGCGCACACACAAACAGGTTTCACCGCCTATTTCCTACAGCCTGCCACTTCATAACTGACAATAAATGCACTGTAATCAATCTGCAAAAACAAGTAGCACAGACTCATCAAGCATATTTACACTTGTTTGTAGTGAAAAACAACCTGCTACGAGACTATGCTGCATGTTTTGTCAACTTGACTATACAAGTGCAAAGAGAAGCACTCGTACTGCGTGCAAATTTAATCGTTTTTTTATGTGTAAGCTTCATTCCGTCTACTTTTATTTCTTGGTATTTGGAATTATTTTCTTGCCTCAAAAGAACCGATAGCTATAAGCAGATTGCAATCATAGCACATAATACCAATGAAAGCAGACGAAATGTCAGAAAAGTAAAGCTTCAAACGAAGTTCTTGGTGAAAAAGTAAGCTATGAATATCATTTTGTCGTTGAACTCTGTTCGTTCACACGCTACAAGGAACTTTTCTGAGCCATAGAGTTTACAAAAAATGAGACAGAACAGTTGGATTTGTAAGTACTTAGAAGCACCAACCTACTCAAAATGCCATCTCCCCTACCTACTCTGCCATCGCCTCGACTTCAATCAACCACTCGGGGCGACACACACGGGCCTCGGTAATCAAATAGGGTACATACGGAAAACGACACTTCAAATACCGCTGAATCGCGGCATAATCGGCGACATCACGCAGATAAACAATCAGATAACGTAAACGCGAAAGTCCCGAAGCACCTCCTGACTCCAACAGCTTCTCCATATTCAGAAAGAGACGTCCCGCCTGAGTCAGCACGTCCCCGCGATGCAGGCATTCACCCTTGGAGTCAATGCTCGCCGTGCCTGACAACATATAAAGACAGCCCTTGGGCAAATGCAAGGCTGTTCCGCGCTCAAAAGCTACTCCATAGTCGGAAGTGCGATTGAGGTATTCCGGTGCACTTAGGTATACCACATCCTGCGCAGAGAGTCCACTCACGGAGAAAAAGTCTATGGCCACGAGGGAATGCACAGAAGCTGCAGCCCCACCAATCCCGGTGGAAGTAATGTAATGTGTATCAACGGTTAAACCCTCTTCGGCAAACACCTCATTACGAGCTTTCACCACACCGGCATAGTGTCGATCGACATCGCGCACATAAATCCAGGTACGCTGACAATGCTCCTTGAGATTCAAACCACGCTGACGCAATTGAGCCATGTGACTCTCAAAGGCTTCACGAGTCTGCCGTTCTTCATTCCATCCTTGCGCTTCGCTCCCCCAACGTACAGACTGCATATAATAGGTCAATCTATCTGTATGAATGACAGCCAGCACACCGTTATCTAAGCGTTCCACTTCGCGATGCGTCACGGTTTCGCCCGTCCACCACAAAAGCAGTGCGACTTTGAATCCCCCCAAGGGCGGTTGCTCTATGTAACTGACTACGCCAGTAGGCTGCAGCGACTGATACAGCGCATGCTCGAAGAGTACCTGAGCCTGATTGGCGGCATCGGACAAATAAAAACGCGCTTGCAATAAAGAAGCAAGTGCGTAACCTTCACACCTTACAAGCTGCTGTAACTGTGCTTGCAAATCGTTGAGTTGTCCGACAAAGTCCAGACCGATGGCGGGAGTTAAGATTCTAAACAAGGATTGATCCATAGAATTATTCAAGCTATTCATTGACAGCTCCCGAAGGGGCTGTATTACCAACAAAAAAGAAAGTTCGATTCGCACGAAGAAATAAGGCCTCTCTGACTACAGAACCAAACTTTTAAAGACGAGTTTACAAAAGCAACACAAAAGTACACATTCTTTCTCAGTCGCAAAGAAGACCCGCTGCTTTTTATCGGTTGCCTCATCAGTGCAATGAACGAAGGGACTAAAAACAAGCGAAAGAGACAGGGAAAAGGGGTAATATTCGTTCTTTAATACCTCTCGATAAGTAAATACTTCTTACTTATTTTAATCGTAAATAGATTGAGTAACAATGCTTTTATTATCATAGAAG
This sequence comes from uncultured Prevotella sp., assembly GCA_900541335.1. GTDB lineage: Bacteria > Bacteroidota > Bacteroidia > Bacteroidales > Bacteroidaceae > Alloprevotella. Next base: position 6,973 of record UQJC01000054.1, on the reverse strand, counting down.
GAAATAACTAAGCATGCTCAGTGGATAAAAAATCTATTTTCGGATAATCGTGCAGAAATACCGCAATCACCAAAAAACCTTTTTTCCTTGATAACCAGATACTTTCGCGAAATGATGGAGCACAAGGCTTTGCACCTCGTCCGGCTTGAGTCCCCAAGACGGCGCCAGCAAAGCGCCCTTCGGCGACTGCGAGACCAAGCGCTCCACGGCGATATCTGCACGCAAACGCTCCAAGTAATCGACGACCAACGACACGTAATCATCGACCGTAAAGAGGGAGAAGGCATTCGGATTTTGAAGATACGTTGCTGCCCAACGCGCTCCCCTCAAGATTTGCAGATGATGCAGTTTGACCACATCGACTGGAAGCGTTGACAACAAACGGGCTTGGAGCAAGAGGTCGGAACGAGACTCACCGGGCAAGCCTAAAATAAGGTGCACGCCTACGGGAATACCCCGCGCCGCCAACTGCTGAATGGCCCGCTCGGAGGTCAACCGATCGTGCCCGCGCCCCATGTGCAGTAAGGTGCGATCATTGAGTGATTCGACACCCAACTCTACCATCACGAAAGTGTCCTGGCAGAGTGCTTGCAAATAATCCAACCACTCCTCGCCTAAACAGTCGGGACGCGTGGCAATCACCAAACCCTCCACTCCGTCGACTGCCATTGCCTCGCGAAAATACGAATCGGCCACATGAACGGGAGCATACGTGTTGCTTCCAGCCTGGAAATACGCCAGGTAGTTTACACGTTGCGCCAGCGCACGATGCTTGCGTGCGAAAAACTGCTTGCCTGCTTCGAGCTGGGTAATCACATCGCCTGCGCACGTACGCGGCACAAAACTGCGTCCGTTACAGAATGCGCACCCGCCCCGACCCTTCGTTCCGTCACGAACGGGGCAAGTCATACCGACATCGACCGGTAATTTTTGAACCTTTCCAGTAAAATAGGTGCGGAGGAAGTCGGTGTAAGGACGGTAAGGTAAAGCAGAAGAAGCAGCCATAGAGATGCCAACGTAAGGGTGTTAGAAACTATTGAAAATGAAAGGATTTTAAAACAGAAAGAGAGATAAACCCCAAGCCTCAAGAGATACACGCAAACTTAGCTTTCCTCACCTTCAGACACTGCAGGTTCGGCACTTCCAAGTTGTAAGTTGCGCTTGCGCAAGGCAAGTCCCTGGCGAATATGAAGGGAGGTGCGGTAATGCTTGACAGTCGTATTCCAGCTCTCCACACAAGCAGCAAGAGTCTCAGGTTGGGTGAGCATCTCCAAGCGTACCACATCGATAAAGTGACGATAGGCCATATCGGTTTGGCGGCGCGCTGCCAGTCCCGCGCCCACCGGTTTCGCCTGGCGTTGTTCCATCTTTTGATAGAGTGCATCGTGTACCACCCGATGCGCCGCCTCCATCTGGCGGACAATTTCGCGCAAGCCCAAAGCATCGATCAAAGCCGCCGAAGGTTCCTCGGCAATATAGAGCAAGGCATGTGCTACTGCCTCGCAGACACGCCAAACCGCTTCGTGCTTCTTAGCCACACACTGGCTCACAGCCTCATAGAGTTGTGCCGCCTCCAATTGATGGGGCGAAACAGCACAAGTGGCCTGCAAGCGGAGTGCCTGCCGTAATGCCACCCAACATTGATATTGCACCTGCTGCTCATGCGCGACTTGCTTTAAGTTCGCCTGCGAAGCCTTCGTTGCAAGCAAGTCACTCTCATGTGTCCAAGCGGCCTTCCAGGCATCGTAGGCCTGCTGATAAATCGGAAGTGGGGAAACATAAGCCGAAAAGACATTCAGCCCTTCCTCGTATAAACAAAGGTGAGTTGTGTTGCGCAAAGAGCGTAAATCAATGGTTTCGATTTTGACCATAATGTTCAGTAATAAAGGGGGCAAAACGAACGTAACGACGTTTCGCCTACCGCATGAATAGAAATGGATTCGGTAAATGAGATTGGAGAAAGAGCTGACAAGAACGTACTTCGCGGCTCCTCCCACAAGCCTCGCGCTGACCTCAAAGTACCCGCATCGAGAGACGGCTGTATCGGTCGGAGCAACAAGGTCCCATCGCCAACAAGGTGAAGCCGCGTCTTGCACAAGCAAGGACAATTCGGTATATTTGCAGTTGAGAATCAAGGACTTCCAAACCTTTGTATGCAATCTCAACTACTCCTATAAAGGAAACACAAAGCTCCATCTGCTAAGGAATAGTTTCTTTCAGGAAACACAAGTTGTAACCAGCCAACGAGCCGTTCGTTACAAAGATAAAGACTTCCAGGCAAAGTGGAAGGCACGTACGGCGCAGGAATTAAGACACTCACCGAAGATGGGACAGCTATACGCGGCTAAGTAGCTTACTTCGAGCCAAAGTGGACTGCTTATCCTTCATCGGTAATCGACCTACGACCGTCAGTGGAGTGCTTATACCCTCACTGATAAAGCCCTCGACCCAGGGTGGGACGCTTATACGGAATGCGTATAAGCGTTCCACCCTGGGTCGTTTGATAAAAACGCTGCGACGACCTGGCTTCGGGAAGTCAGCACTTATATAGTACTGGCGCATGGCCAACGCATAAGGCAACTGAACTTTGTAATTCTCCGAAGCGAAGAAGTAAAACAGACGGCAGACTTCGCATGTCAGCCAGGTAAAACAAGAAAAAAGACGGCAAACCTATTCCAACAGCCCAGCTCCTCCCTTGGCTTAAGCCTTAACCTTGGGGCAACGTGGGACAGGAAAGGACGCAACCAAGGCAAGCTTTTCCCTACCGCCATCGCATGGCGTCAGATGAAGCAAAGACGATAAGCTCCGCCTGGTTGACGAAGTGCGAAGAGCCTCCGACTGTGGCCATACGGGCGAGGCAGCAGAGTCCCTCGCGCGCCGGTCTGAACGCCCCGCCGCTACCACCGTCAACAGGGAGTCAGCACCAGTCCGCCACTTGGAGCGAAGCGTTTGCCCCAACCAACCGAAACGCAGCCGTAAAGGCAAAAGCGTCGAAACGAAGAAAGTCGAAGATTATTGTACTTCAGATTTGGTCACCCCCACACATTTCCTTACTTTTGTCGCATCTAATCACTCCTTAACACCCCTTGCCTATCGCAAAACATTACTTCTAACACATCAAAATTCTAAATCAAGAGTAATGGAAGATTTGACTTTGCACACCGACGAGCAGTTGGTGGAGCGTTTTGTATCGGGTTGCAACGAGGCGTTTGATGTACTCTTGCAACGCTATCAAGATAGGCTCTATTCCTACATCTCCTATATAGTCCGCAACAAGGACGTGGCAGACGATCTCTTTCAAGAGACTTTCGTCAAGGCCTTTGTGACCCTGCGTCAAGGGCGTTACAGAGAAAGCGGCAAGTTCTTTGCCTGGCTCACCCGCATTGCCCACAACCTGCTGATTGACCAGTTTCGCACGGAGCGAAACGAGGCTCTGATCTATGACGAAGACGCTGAAAATGCGTGGCATGAGTGTGCTATCCTAGCTGACAGCTACCGCGAAAGCGACTTGGTGAAGGAGCAAGTGCTGATTGATGTACGCAAACTCATGGATCATCTGCCCGACAACCAGCGCGAAGTGGTCTATATGCGTTTTTACCAGGAACTGAGTTTCAAGGAAATTGCCGATCTGACCGGAGTGAGTATCAACACCTCGTTGGGACGCATGCGTTACGCTATCCTCAATATGCGCAAGATGGCAGAAGCCAATCACATCTCTCTGTGCCTCTAAGGCTTCGCAGCGAAAGGACTTTTTGCCCCGTTTTCCCATACCGCCCCACCCGTTCCCTTCCCTTTTCCTCAAAAAAACTCCCTGCGCTACATACTAAGGGCCCTGCTTGTGCGTTATATCCTACGTAACAACGCTACGCCTATGGTACATTCTACTTCTGAAAAACAATCTCCGCGCAAAGAATGCCTGGAGTTTCTTCGCCACTTTGCCCGCCTTTATTCGCCCTCACAGGAGAATGAACAGGAAGCTCGCAAACTGGCACAGGCACTTACTTTTACCTCTTTGCCCCAATGCTGAACAAACGATGGAGTCGGCTCACTGCAAGCACAGTGTCCGACTCCATCGTTTTTATGTTTTCTTTTTAAACAGCTGAAACGGGGAAGAACTGATTCAAAAGTGTACCTTTGCATTTATCATCATCCAACAAACACGAATGGCATATTCTAGGAATGAGCGGCCGAAGCGCAGTGCGTTAGCTGTTGATAAGGGGCAAACCATCCCCCTGCCCCAACCGTTGAACACCCTGCTTCCTCAGCCTCACATGGATAGAAATGCCTTAATCCCTTATTCCAATGAAAAAGATATTGCTTCTGGGTTCGGGCGAACTGGGTAAAGAATTTACCATTGCCGCCCAACGATTAGGTCAACACGTCATTGCCTGCGATTCGTATGCCGGTGCGCCTGCCATGCAGGTAGCTGACGAGTACGAAGTATTCTCCATGCTCGATGGAGAGGCTTTGGAACGCGCGGTCGCTAAACACCAACCAGACCTCATCGTGCCGGAAATCGAAGCAATCCGTACGGAACGCCTCTACGAATTTGAACAGGCGGGCATACAGATTACTCCGTCAGCCCGCGCGGTCAATTTCACTATGAACCGCAAGGCTATTCGTGACTTGGCTGCCAAGGAACTGGGCTTAAAGACTGCTCGCTACTTCTACGCCAAGAGCTACGAGGAACTCTGTGCACATGCTGCAGAGATTGGTTTCCCCTGCGTAGTAAAGCCCTTGATGTCTTCCTCGGGTAAGGGACAGTCGTTGGTAAAGTCGGCTGACGACTTGGCGCACGCCTGGGAATATGCCTTAGGAGGTAGCCGTGGCGACATTGCCGAGGTCATCATCGAGGAATTTATTCACTTCGACAGCGAGATTACACTCCTCACGGTGACGCAAAAGAATGGTCCCACACTGTTCTGCCCCCCCATCGGTCACGTACAGAAGGGCGGCGACTACCGCGAGAGTTTCCAACCGGCTCACATCGCTCCCGAACATTTGGCTGAAGCAGAAGATATGGCTGAAAAGGTGACGCGCGCCTTGACGGGTGCAGGTCTTTGGGGCGTTGAGTTCTTCCTCAGCCACGAGAACGGGGTCTATTTCTCCGAACTCTCTCCCCGTCCGCACGACACGGGCATGGTGACGTTAGCAGGCACGCAGAATTTCAACGAGTTCGAACTCCATCTCCGTGCAGCGTTGGGACTCCCCATTCCGTGCATCAAGCCGATGCGCATCGGTGCCAGTGCCGTGATTCTCTCTCCCATTGCTTCGGACGAAGCTCCGCGTTACCGAGGCTTGGAACAAACCTGTGAGGAGGATGCCGACCTGCGCATCTTCGGCAAACCGACCACGCGCGTCAACCGACGCATGGGGGTCGTGGTTTGCAATGCTCCCCTCGACGGCGACCTCGATGCGCTGCGCGACAAGGCCAAGCGATTGGCTTCGTATGTGGAGGTATATTAAGGACGAACAAAGTCTGTAAACCATTTGATAACAAACGAAGGGCTGCATGAGTAATCTTGCAGCCCTTCCCCATAAACAAAACAAGGTAGGGCATAAGCTCTACCTTGTTTCGTTTATGATGGCGGAACAGCGCGATTCGTTCCACCCATCGTGTTTGTCTGATGGCAACGAGTGCCTTCAGGCAAAGTTGTCGGATTCCCTACAAATACCGCTTGAGGAAAGCCTCCATGGCGCGGTAAAAGTCGAAGCGATTCTCTTGGTTATGGAAGCCGTGGCCTTCGTTGTCCTTGACCATGTATTCTACTTCAATGCCACGGGCACGCAGGGCTTCGACCATCTGGTCGCTCTCAGCCTTGTTGACACGCGGGTCGTTCGCCCCCTGGGCAATAAAGAGCGGTACGCGGATGGCGTCGGCATGAAGGGCGGGCGAAGTGGCCGCCAGCTGTTCACGGTCTTTCTCCGGGTCGCCTACCTGTTCGTACATCATTTCGAGCATGGGTTTCCAGTAAGGAGGAATGGTCTGCATGAACGTAAAGAGGTTGCTCACACCGACATAATCCACCCCACAAGCATAAAGATGAGGGGTGAACGCCAACCCTGCCAAGGTGGCATAGCCGCCATAACTACCGCCGTAGATGGCGATGCGTTTTTCGTCGGCAATACCTTGATCAATCAGCCACTGTACACCGTCGGTGATGTCGTCCTGCATCTTCAACCCCCATTGCTTATAAGAGGCCTCGAGAAAATGGCGTCCATACCCCGTGGAACCACGGAAGTTCATCTGGAAGACGGCATACCCTCGGTTACTTAAGAACTGTACTTCGGAGGAATAGCCCCAACAATCGCGAGACCAAGGGCCACCGTGCGGATTGATCACTACGGGCAACTGGCGCGCCGTGTCTAAGGTGTAGCCCGAGGGAAGTGTCAAGTAAGCTTCGATAGTCAGACCGTCGCGCGAGGTGTAAGTCACGGCGTGCATCTCGTTCATTTCGTCTTCGTGGAGCCAGGGCGCCAGGTCAGCCACATGTTTCACTTCGTCGCGAGTGGCATCGTAAAGCCAGTAAGCACCGCGTGTGCGGTCATTGCCTGCATAAACCAAGTAGCGCGTTTCCTCCTTGTCGCTGTCGGCAATGCCTATACGGCGGTCGGGGAAGTGGGCCTTGAGCCGATCGCGGAAGGCTTGCTCCTCGGCATCGAAGTAATGGCGAACGGGTTCTTTATGCCCCGTGCAATAAACCGACAGGAGTTTCTTGCGCTTACGCGAATAGCTGATGCTGGCAATGTCGTACTGTTCGTTCTCATAAAGCAGTTCGAGTTCTTCGCAAGTGGCGGGATTCATACGCACCAACACGGTTTTGTCACGGCCCAAATTGGTAGCGGCATAAACCTCCTTGTTGTCGGGCGTGAATTCCATGAAAGAGACCACGTCCTTGAAATTGGTGGTCAACACGGGACGGAACTCCTCGTCCTCCGTATCGCGGTAGAGCAACTGCGTATTGACACCATC
>UQJC01000053.1 GCA_900541335.1 uncultured Prevotella sp. | reverse complement strand
ATACGCATTCGGTCGGGACGCGAAAAGGTCTGTCCCATCAAGATGAGGTAACGACCGAAGTTGTGAAGAAATTTGGTAATAAACATGTGAGTTATACTGTTTGGTTTATGCAATGGAAGAAGAGGAAAAATGGTGCCGTACCGTTTCGTAAGTAGGTGTTGAAAATTGGTTATACATAGAATTGCGTTGTTGTGCCATAGTTCCTAATTCTGTGCAAAGGAGCATAGCGGGCTATGTGAGACTGAACACAGAAGCAGAAAATGCGGTGTAAGAACGTGATTGTATGTGCAAACAGTTGGACTGAATGATCTAAAATAATTTTCAAAACCTACTTACCAGTCGGACACCTTTATTCCTGTGGTTTGAGTGCCTCGATTTTGAGGTTGCCGTGCTCGTCGAACAAACCATAGGTAGTTCGGAGCACACGGAACTCAGTACGACGATTGAGCGCGTTACAGATTTCCTGCTCTTCGGGCTTGAGCTTGAGGATGTATGGAATGGTGAGCGTATCGCCTTCGTGTAAGAAGGGATAGGTCTCCGTGAGTCGTTTGTTGACCACCTTGGGCATTTGTTCGCCATATCCTTTCGGTGTCAAACGGTCGGCTGCAATGCCATGCTCGGTCAAATAACGAACTACGCTCTCGGCGCGACGCTGCGACAAACGAAGGTTGTACTCATCGTTGCCACGGTAATCACAGTGGGCTGCCAACTCGATGGTCACATTGGGGTTTTCCTTGAGCATGCGGGTCAAACGATCCAATGCCTCACAGGAATTGGGGGTGAGGTCGGCCTTGTCGAACTCGTAGAATACGTTACGTACCAATACGGGGACACTGATACTGGGAAGGGGAAATTGCAAGACGTGTTGTTTTTCGACTTCCAAGGTATCGGCTCGAAGGGCATTGCGCACATTGAGATACCCCTTGCAGATAGCTAGGAAGAGGTAGCTGACACCGGGTTTGAGCGGCTTCTCAAACGAACCGTCTGAGAGTACTCCAAACTTCTCGTTGGTACCGTCACTGCCAACCATATAGACTACGGCTTCAGGCAACTCGTAACCGTCTTGCTCGTAGACCCAACCCTTGACGGTCTGAAGGACTTCGGGATAAGAGAACTCATAGATTTTATCCCAACCGCGTCCTCCCGTCGAACGGGTGGAACTAAAGAAGCCTCGGTTGTGGAGTCCCTCAAAGGTGATGCCAAAGTCGTCGCCGTTGGAGTTCATCGGAGCAGGCAGGTGAACCACAGACCAAGCCCCCTGGGCGGTATCTTCGACAGCCCGGTACAGGTCGAGACCGCCTAAATTGGGTAGACGTCCGTCACTGGAGAAATAAAGTTCACCGTGAGGACGGAAGGCAGGAAAACATTCATTTCCCTTCGTATTGATCTGTGGGCCCAGGTTCTCAAGGGCTCCCAAACCTTTGCCTCCCTTCATGGATACACGCCATAAGTCAAGTCCACCAAAGCCTCCGGGCATATCGGAGGTAAAATACAACCATTGCCCATCGGGCGAAACGGCTGGGTGAGCATAGGACGAAAGACTGTCGGCTGTAATCTTGAGGGCGGTGGGCTTGCTCCACTTGGCATCCGAACGCTGGGATGTCCAAATCTCAGCCATACGCGGATATTGCGGGTCGGTACGACACACGGTAAGGTACATGGTTTTCCCATCGGGCGTAAAGGAACATGCTCCTTCGTCATACTCCGTATTGACATCTCCCTCAACGACTTCGACGGGCTTCCACTTTCCCTTTTCGTCTTTCTTGGAAAAGTAGATATCACCATTTTTCATCGCCGTAATGCCACTGAGGTCACCAAGCGACTTGGGGCGGGTCGAAGTGAAATAAAGCTGTTGAGCTTCCTGGCCCATATAGGCAGGGGCATAGTCTGAACGTGTGCCACTAAAGAAGGGAAATAACTTCACGGTATAAGGCGAACCCTCCTGCTTAATTTGGGCAGCGGTGTGACAGGCATCCAGTCCACGCAACGCGGGCTCGTAACCCGGAAAGGAATCAAGGTAAGCAGTGTAAGCCTTCTCGGCATTCCGATAGTCACCTTGTAACCGAAGCATTTCACCCAAGAAGTATTGAGTCAACGTATCGGTCAATCCGTAACGTTCGGCATTGCGATACGCCGCTGTAGCCCGTGCCACATTGCCGTAACGGCGGTAGGCATCGGCCATCTTATAGGCCACCTGTCCGCGCTTGGTTCGCTCCTTAGGAGCCGTTCGGCTATACGCCTTGCGATATTGCCCCGCAGCCTCAGCATATTCTCCCAAGGCCAAGGCGGCATCGCCTCGCTTGATGGCTTTCTCCGCATTGTTGCAACTGCCTCCAAGAAGGAGAAGGGAAAGCAGGGAAAGTGCTGACGGGATGAGTTTATACATACGATACTGCAGTGGTTAAGTAGCTAATCTTATTGGATGTGAAGCCCACAGACTAAGGAGATCAAAACAAGATTACACTTTCGGATAATAAGGATGAAAGATCTAAATGAGCAGAAACAAGGGGTGGGAATACGAGGACGAACACTGTCCGAACACCACTTGACAAGGTATTTCTCCGCTCTGTTCAATCCCCCTTCTTACAGATGGGCTAAACAACATCTACAACTAAGAAGCGGCTGGTTTATTGCAATCCCCCCGACAAAATTTTGCTCTACAGCAGGTTTCTTTAAAAAAGAGGGCTTTGCTGTAGGGGCTATGAGGAAGGATTACTACATTTGCCCGCGACAAAAAAGGAAGGTCAAGTTGGCAATCCCTAGAATAAAGGCACGTATGCCTTCTGTCTCCTACTCAATTAGGAGCTCAGAAAGTCAGGAAGCCCGACAACTTCTTCTTCACACTAGCACCATGAATACACTCTTTCCTGCCTGTTTCGTTGAAATGCCCGCTTCCACGGAGCACCGACGCGCTCCGTTCTATCTGGCGGCTGAAGAATACATTGCTCACCGCTTTCCGACTGGCAATTACCTATTTTCCTGGCAATTGGCTCCGACAGTTGTCATGGGACGTCACCAAATAGCTCATCAGGAAGTTGACTTGGATTATTGCCGGGCAGAAGGTATTGACGTGGTTCGCCGCAAAAGTGGCGGAGGTGCCATCTTTGCCGACGAAGGGAACATCATGTGGAGCCTCATCGCGGAAGAAGGACCTGTCGAACCGCTGTTTCAAGCCTATGCCCAACGAGTGGCAGAAGCTCTCGGACAATTAGGGGCTGAAGTGAAGGTGACGGGACGAAACGACTTGACCTTGGCACAAGGCGGAAAGATTTGCGGCAATGCATTCTATCACTTGCCTCACCGCAACATCATTCACGGCACGATGCTGTACGACACAGACCCTCCGCAAATGCAAGCAGCTCTCCATCCGGAGGAAGCCAAATTGACTTCCAAGGGGGTAGCCAGTGTACGAAGTCGCATTGCCTTGCTAAAGGATCATTTATCCTTTGGGGTCAGCGAATTGCGCCGCAGGTTGCGCCCCTTGCTCTGCAATCGGACCTTGACCCTTCAAGCTGACGATGTGTGCGCCATTGAAGAAATCGAACGTTCGTACTACGACCCGGCTTACCTCTACGGACAAAGTCTTCGACATACGCTGACCCGTCAGGCACGCTTCGAAGGATGCGGCACGATTGCCGTTCAACTTGCCCTTCAAGGTTCATTGATAGGCTCTATTCAGCTGAATGGTGACTTCTTTGAATTGGGCTCGGCTACGGAGTCTTTCCAACTAGCCTTTGAGAATCAACCCTATACTCGCCAAAGCCTGGAAAAGGCGGTGGCAGAAAAACATCCTGAACGGAGTATCCGCGGTCTTTCTGCCGCAGATTTACTCTCCTTACTACTACCTGAAACAAATCGTTTATGAGTTTACGAGGATAGGACATACAAGCTCTATTCCTTAAGCTTCTCATCTCTTAGCTTCCTAAACTCCTCTCTTATAAACTCCTCAACTTTTTATCTATCCATTCCTACCATGTCAGATAAACGAACTTGTCTCTATGACCGCCACGTTGCATTAGGTGCCAAGATGGTATCTTTCGGCGGATTTGAAATGCCCCTACAGTATACGGATATTGCTGAAGAACACCAAGCTGTACGTACGGCCTGTGGTGTGTTCGATGTGAGCCACATGGGTGAAATCTTCGTTTCGGGTAAAGATGCAGAACGCTTTGTTCAACTCGTCTTTACCAACGATATCAGTCAGGCTCCTACAGGTAAGATATTCTACGGCATGATGCTTCACCCCACGGGAGGCACGGTCGATGACTTGCTGGTTTACAAACAGGGGGAAAATGATTTCCTACTGGTTGTCAATGCGGCCAACATTGAGAAAGATTATGCTTGGTTACTTCAGGCACAACAGGAACACCCCGAACTGCAGGTAACGATTGACAATGCCAGCGACCGATGGGGACAATTGGCAGTGCAAGGACCTCAGGCGGAAGAAATCGTTGAAAAGGTGTTGGGCATTGCGTGCAGTGCACTTGAATTTTATACTTTCGAACGCACGACCCTCGACAATGAAGACCTCATTGTAAGCCGTACGGGTTACACGGGAGAAGACGGTTTTGAGATTTATGGTTCGGCTGCCTACATTGTCAAGGCGTGGGATGCATTGCTGCAAAGCGGTCAGGTAAAGCCTTGCGGCTTGGGTTGTCGCGACACGTTGCGTTTCGAGGTGGGACTTCCACTCTACGGTAACGAACTGAATGATGAGATTACACCGCTGATGGCAGGTCTGGGTATGTTTGTTAAACTCGACAAGGAAGACTTCTACGGTAAAGAAGCTTTGGTAGCACAGAAACAAAATGGTGTGGAACGAAAGGTGGTCGGCATCGAATTGGAAGGTCGCGCCATTCCACGCCACGGCTATGAGGTCGTAGCCAACGACGAAGTGGTCGGCACTGTGACTACAGGCTATCATGCCATCTCGGTAGACAAGAGTGTATGTATGGCTTTGGTCAACATCGCCTATGCCAAGTTAGACACACCGCTCGAAATTCGCATTCACCGCAAGCTCCACGCTGGTAAGGTGGTGAAGAAGCGTTTCTATGACAAACATTACAAGACTTCTTCCAAATAAGCCTTTTAAGGCATCACTCCAGGGTTTGCGTCTACACGACAATGGCCCTATTCCCTTAGTTATTTCTCAACAACTTTATATTTATCACTATGTCAAAAGTTATCGAAGGACTCTATTACAGCGAGAGTCATGAATATGTAAAAGTAGAAGGCGAATATGCCTATATCGGTATTACGGACTATGCTCAGGAACAACTGGGTAACGTCGTTTATGTAGACCTTCCTGCAGAAGGTGACGAAGTGGAAGCTGGTGGCGAATTTGGTGCCGTAGAAAGTGTGAAAGCGGCCAGCGACCTGATCTCTCCTGTCAGTGGCGAAGTGGTAGAAGTAAACGAGGCCTTGGAGGACGAACCCGAGCTGATTAATCAGGATGCTTTTGCCAACTGGATTATCAAGGTGAAACTGACGAATCAGGAGGAACTGAACTCGCTGATGAGTGCCACGGATTACCGCAAGATTTGCCAGTAACACCCACATACAAAATACCTTCAACTCCTTCGTGGGCTGTTAGGAGTGATGAGTTAGGAGCTGAAGAGTTTAAGAGTGGAAAGCTAACGATGCGGATGTTACCGCAAAATAACGAACGCTTCCTCTTTTAAACTCTTCACCCTAACCTTTTCAATTGATCAACAATGCCCCCTTAATTCACGCTATACTCCATGAAATACTTCCCCCATACTCCCGACGACATCGAACAGATGCTGTCGGTCATCGGTGTTAAGAGCTTGGATGAACTCTACGCCGAAGTACCCGAAGAATTGAAACTACACCGTGAGCTGAATATTCCCCCCGGACAGTCTGAAATCGAGGTGAGACGCATCTTGTCTAAACTGGCAGCCAAGAATCGTCCGCTGATTCCCTTTGCCGGTGCGGGAGCTTACGACCATTATACTCCTGCCGTTATTCCATACTTGGCGGCACGCAGCGAATTTTCTACTTCTTACACGCCTTATCAGGCTGAAATCTCCCAGGGTACACTCCAATATATCTTTGAGTACCAAACGATGATGGCTGACCTGACGGGCATGGACATTTCCAATGCCTCGATGTATGACGGTGCAACAGCCACGGCAGAGGCCATGCTGATGTGTGTGGCTGCAGCCAAGAAGCGCAATCGTGTTGTCCTCTCGGAAACCTTGGCTCCTGCAGTGCGGCGCGTGGTGCAAACCTATGCCCGCTTCCACGGTGTGGACTTGGTAGAAGTTCCTGCCAAGGAGGGAGTGACCGATCGGGCCGCCCTGCTCACTTTGCTCGAAGCTGACGATGTGGCAGGTGTGATTGTGGCACAACCCAATTACTACGGTATCATTGAGGACTTTACCGGACTGGCAACAGAATGTCACGCACACAAAGCGTTACTAGTCATCAACAGTGTGGCTTCGACCTTAAGCGTACTCCGTAGTCCGGGGGAATGGGGAGCCGATATTGCCTGCGGTGATGCACAGAGCTTAGGATTACCGCTCTCATACGGAGGTCCATACATTGGTTACCTCTGTGTGAAGGAAGCCTTGGTACGCAAGATGCCCGGACGATTGGTAGGTCAAACGGTTGACACGGAGGGTCGCCGTGCCTTTGTTCTCACCCTCCAAGCACGCGAACAGCATATCCGTCGCGAGAAGGCTACTTCCAATATCTGTACAGCACAAGGCATCATGTGCCTCTACGTTGCTATGTACCTCTCGTTGATGGGACCGCAGGGTTTGCGCGAAGTCAACGAACAATCCTATGCGGCTGCACACCGCCTGCATGACTTACTCACAGCACAAGCATGCTTTACAGATGCCTTCCCCGGTCAACCTTTCCTCCACGAATTTACCTTGCGCTATCACGGAAAGGAAGGACTCGATGCCCTCCGTCAACGACTCGCAGAAGCGGGTTATCTGGCCGGAGTCAAGGCCGAGGGTACGGACGATTGCCTGATACTCTCTGTGACCGAACAGCGTACAGCCGATGAAATCCTTGAATTTGCCAAACTTGCCTTATCATGAACAGCACCGTATATTCTCCCCTTATATTTGAACTTTCCGTAGCAGGTCGCACGGGATATTCTCTCCCTCAAAGTCCTTGGACTGATCAGTATCATACGCAGGATTTACCTGCTCACTTGTTACGACAGGAAGCTCCCAAGCGTTTGCCCGAAGTGGACGAACTCAGTGTGGTACGCCACTACACCAATATGTCTGCCAATAACTTTGGCGTGGACACGGGCTTCTACCCACTGGGCAGTTGTACCATGAAGTACAATCCGAAAATCAACGAGGAACTGGCAGCTCTGCCGGGCTTTACCCAACTCCATCCCGCACAGGATGTGGCAGACACACAGGGAGCACTCGAACTGTATGATGAAGTGCAGAAGACGCTGGCTGAAATTGCAGGCTTGAGCCGCTTTACGCTCAATCCTTATGCAGGAGCTCATGGTGAACTGACGGGCTTGATGGTTATCCGCCAATACCACTTAAAGCGTGGTGATACCAAACGTACGAAGATTATTGTTCCCGATTCAGCACACGGCACAAATCCGGCTTCGGCAGCGGTCTGTGGTCTGCAAATTGTACAGGTCAAGAGTACGGAACGCGGTACGGTTGATGTGGAAGACTTGCGCCCACTCTTAGGCGATGACATTGCAGGTATGATGATGACCAACCCGAATACGTTGGGCATCTTCGAAACACAGATACCTGAAATAGCCCGTTTGATTCACGAATGCGGTGGACTAATGTATTATGATGGAGCCAATCTGAACCCGATGTTGGGTGTTTGCCGCCCGGGAGACATGGGCTTTGACGTGATGCATATCAACTTGCATAAGACCTTTAGTACGCCTCACGGCGGTGGTGGTCCGGGTAGTGGTCCGGTCGGTGTACGCGAAGGGTTGGAAGATTATTTACCCAACCCACAGGTGGTACGCAATGAAACGACGGGACGATACGAACTCCGTTACCACGAGGATGCTTTAGGCAGTGTTTCACCCCATTTGGGTAACTACGGCATTCTGATTCGTGCTTATGCTTACCTCCTCACCTTGGGACGCGAATACATTCCTATGGCAGGCAAGCTCTCTGTCCTCAATGCGAACTACATCAAGGAGTGTCTAAAAGCCTATTATGAATTGCCGATTGACGGACTCTGCAAGCATGAGTTTGTGTTCAATGGCTTACTACCCAAATACGGCGGTGCACACAACGATGCCTCACACATCACGACGCTCGAAGTTGCCAAACGCTTGCTAGATTACGGCTTCCATGCACCGACCATCTACTTCCCGCTTCTCTTCCACGAAGCCATGATGATCGAACCTACAGAAACAGAAAGCAAGGAAACGCTGGACGCATTTATTGCTGTTATGAAGAAAATTGCGCACGAAGCACATGAGGAGCCTTCCTTACTCCGCAATGCGCCTCACGCTACGCCCGTTCATAGACTGGACGACGTGAAGGCTGTCAAAGACGCTATCTTTACTTTCCGCGAAACGACTGAAGCATAAGGTTATACTTCTCAGTTAGCAAGAGTCGATTTAAATCGTTTGTTCTCCACCAATCTCGGTTTAAATCGACTCTTCTTGCTTACTCTCAACAAGCAGGTGTAAACACACTGTTTCTCAACTCCTAAACACTTCAACTCATTAACTCCCAATCCTTCATGAAAACTCTCTTGATTATAGGTGCCGGTCCTGGCGGTTACGAATGTGCCGTACGAGCTGCCAAGGCTGGTCTCGATGTACATATAGCTGATCGTGCGGACCACGTTGGCGGAACTTGTCTCAACGAAGGTTGCATCCCAACAAAATGTTTATGCCACAGTGCCGAAACACTTGAAGCGGCACGAGCTGCCACGGCTTTAGGTATTCAGGCCGATTGTTCTTCCTTCTCACTGGCACAGGCCATGGCCCACAAGGATCAGGTTACAGCTTCCCTACAAACAGGCATCCACACTTTGCTGTCCACTCCGGGCATTACCTTCCATGCTGCAGAAGCTCGGTTTGCTCCCAACAATCCGCATAAGGTTTACTTGGGCGAGGAAGAACTCCAGGCAGATTATGTCTTCATTGCCACAGGCTCGCTTCCTAAATTCCTTCCCATCCCTGGAGCACATACGCCAGGCGTACTTACTTCAACCGAACTCTTGCAACTGACCGAAGTACCCGCACGCCTATGCATTATTGGCGGGGGAGTCATCGGCTTGGAATTTGCCAGCATCTTCCGCTCCTTCGGTTCGGAAGTTACGGTCATTGAATACTGCAAGGAGATTCTGCCCAACTTTGATACGGACATTGCAAAACGTCTGCGCACCTCGTTGAAGAAACGTGGTATCACTTTCATCACAGGAGCTCCTGTTACGGCTATTCATGCGGACGAAACACGTAATGGAGAATTGCATGTAAGTTACGAATACCGCAATGCGGTCAAGGACCTTTTAGCTGACAAGGTACTGATGGCAGTAGGACGCGGTCCTAACCTGGATAGCTTAAACTTGGTTGATGCAGGCATTGACTTCACACCCCGTGGCATTACAGTGGATGCACATTTCCAGACTTCTCAACCTGGCATTTATGCGGTAGGTGACATCAATGGTATTTGCCAATTAGCTCATGCCGCCACCTTCCAAAGTTACCATGCCTTGGCACACATTTTGGGAGAAGTTGAACAAGACACGACCCCACTTGATCTCATCCCTGCCGCTGTCTTTACAACTCCCGAAGCAGCCATGGTAGGTTTAACAGAAGAAGCTGCCCGCGCCGCTCACTCTGATATTAAAGTGGGCAAAGCCTATTACCGTGCCAACGGACGTGCATTGACCATGGATACCGCAGGTGACGGACTGGTCAAACTTATCGCTACTCCTACAGGCGAACTACTCGGTGCTCACATTCTCGGAACCCACGCTGCCGAACTGATTCACGAACTCACACTCGTCATCCGACTCAAGGGAACGGTCAACGACCTGCGTCATACCATTCATGCCCACCCCACCCTCAGCGAATTGATACTCCAAGCAGCAGAGGCGTTAGAATAGGAGGAATCAAAGGATATTACCTAGAACTTAATAGTAGCAACCTGTCCAAATAAAAGAAATCGGCGACTATCCACCACAATGGGAAGATAGTCGCCGATGCTTGTTTATAGGAGAATACCCTTACGAAAGGGAATATTCTTGGTTACTTATGCATAATCTCGTCAACAAAAGATAGAAGTAGCCTTTTGTGAATACGAAAAACCTTACCACGCAAAGAGCGGATAGTTCTTCATGGTTTCGTTTACACGCTGACGTACAGAAGCAATCACCTTTTCGTCTTCGGGCGCATTGAGTACTTCTTCTATCATCTCAGCAATTTCAACCATCAAATCCTCCTTGGCTCCACGAGTTGTAATGGCGGGAGTACCAAGGCGAATGCCTGAAGTCTGGAAAGCAGAACGTGTATCAAAAGGTACCATATTCTTATTGACCGTAATGTCAGCCGCAACGAGAGCGTTCTCTGCCACCTTACCCGTCAGGTCGGGATACTTCGAACGAAGGTCAACAAGCATAGAGTGATTGTCCGTACCTCCGCTCACAATGGTAAAGCCACGCTGAGTCAGTTCCTCTGCCAAACAAGCTGCATTCTTCTTCACCTGCAAAGCATATTCCTTAAACTCGGGCTGAAGAGCTTCGCCAAAGGATACAGCCTTAGCAGCAATCACGTGTTCCAACGGACCTCCTTGGATGCCGGGGAATACAGCACTGTTGAGCAACTGGCTCATCATCTTCGTAGCTCCCTTAGGCGTCTTGAGTCCCCAAGGATTTTCGAAGTCTTTACCCATAAGAATCATACCACCACGAGGACCGCGCAAGGTCTTATGCGTGGTTGTCGTCACAATGTGGGCATACTTCACCGGATTGTCGAGCAAACCTGCGGCAATCAATCCGGCAGGATGAGCCATGTCGACCATGAAGAGCGCACCGACACGGTCAGCAATGGCACGCATACGAGCATAATCCCATTCGCGACTGTAGGCCGAACCACCACCAATAATCAATTTCGGTTGGTGTTCCAAGGCCAATTGTTCCATTTCGTCATAATCTACACGTCCCGTTTCCTTATTGAGGTTATAGCCTACAGGATTGTAGAGAATGCCCGAAGTATTGACCTTCGAACCATGAGAGAGATGACCGCCATGGTCAAGATTTAACCCCATGAAGGTATCACCAGGCTTTAATACAGCAAAGAATACAGCCGCATTAGCCTGCGCACCAGAGTGAGGTTGGACATTGGCATATTCAGCACCAAACAGTTGTTTGGCACGTTCGATAGCAAGCGTTTCGGTCTGGTCAACCACACCGCAACCGCCATAGTAACGTTTACCGGGATACCCCTCGGCATACTTGTTGGTCAACCAGGAGCCCATTGCCTGCATCACTTCGTCACTGACAAAGTTTTCAGAAGCAATAAGTTCAATACCACGCAGCTGACGCTGCTTTTCAGCCTCGATAAGGTCGAAAATCACTTGATCTTTCTTCATAAGACTGTTAAAGATTAGGGTTAGTAGATGAAATAGCAAACGTGGTTAGCCCTACACGCTAAAGGTGAGAGCTAACCACGTGATGTAAAATATCAATCTTCTTTTTTAACTGAGAAGCCGAAGCGTCCGATAAAGTTGCCCAAGCCATAGTATCCGCCATGCAAATAAACCAGCGGATTGCTTTGTTCAAGGTGCCACTTACCCTCTGCATCGAGGTAGCGATCGTCTGCTTTGACATTCAGCACCTCAGCAATAAACATATCGTGCGATCCCAGACTCACGATTTCCTTGACCCGACATTCAATGCTCAAAGGCGATTCTTCCACAATGGGAGCCTTGACACAACTTGCCGGAGCAGGCGTCAGTCCTGTTTCTTCAAACTTTTGGTAGTCACGACCCGAACGCACGCCACACCAGTCCGTAGCATGTGCCATCTCTTCCGTCGTTAAGTTGATGACAAATTCCATGGACTTCTTAATCAGTTCATAGGAATGACGTTCAGGACGCACAGAGATGTAACACATAGCAGGGTTCGTACACAACGTACCAGCCCAAGCCACCGTAATCAGGTTGTATTCCTCTGGCGTTTCACCACACGAGACCAACAATGCCGGCAAGGGGTAAATCATCGTACCGGGTTTCCAATCTAATTTCATAAGAGATAGTTTGAAGAATAAGGGATAAATAAGAAGCGTAGGCGTTGCAGAAGGAAGAAGGCAGTTAAACGAACAAGTAACAACAGAGTCTCTGTCACCACTTGCTAAAAACATTCCCCCGACTCTTCCTGTAACGATTAGACGAGCTTGATATTGTCAAGCAACTGCTCCTTCTCGCAGTAGCAACAACGAAGAACACCCTTCTCGGCGTTGGTCACACAGAAACGTGTGCGCATCGGTTCGTTATTCGTAATGCACTTCGGATTCGCACATTTCACGTAGCCAATAATGTCCGTCGGCAACGTCACACACTTCTTTTCTACTACTTCATAGTCACGAATGATGCAGAGCGTTACGTTGGGAGCTACCACACTGAGTTTGTTAAGCTCATCGTCAGTGAAGAATTTGTCTGCCACCTTAATGATGCTCTTCGTTCCCATCTTAGTACTGGGCATATTGAAGCCTACCGTGACAGAAGAAGTCATCTCCTCCAAATGAAGCAAACGCATCACCTGAAAAAGTTTGTTAGAAGGAATATGATCGATAACGGTACCGTTTTGGATAGCCGCTACCATAAGTTCTTGACGTTTCATAAATTCGTATGTGTGCAGAGTGTGTTACTAACGGTTTTCCTTGATTTCGTCGAGCGTAATGCCGAGCACATCGCAAATGATGGCCTGACGTGCATAAAGTCCGTTATGGGCTTGCTCAAAGTAGTAAGCATGCGGATCGTCATCCACATCGTAAGCAATCTCGTTGACACGAGGAAGCGGATGAAGAATCTTCATGTTGTCACGAGCCGATTGCAGCATCGAAGCGCGGAGAATGTAAACATCTTTCACACGTTCATACTCCATCAAGTCCGTAAAGCGTTCACGCTGCACGCGTGTCATGTAAAGGATATCAGCCTGGCTGATTACGTCAGCATTAAAGTCCTCATGCTCTTCGTAACGGATGTGGTGTTCCTTACAATACAGCTTATACTCTTCGGGGAGTGCCAACTCCTTCGGTGCGATAAAGTGGAGCGTAGGATTAAAGTGGCGAAGTGCCATAATCAGCGAGTGAATGGTACGACCATACTTCAAGTCACCGACCATATAGATATTGAGGTTCTCAAGCGTACCCTGCGTTTTATAGATGCTATAAAGGTCGAGCATGGTCTGCGAAGGGTGCTGGTTGGCACCGTCGCCGGCATTGACCACCGGAACGGGAGAAACTTCACTGGCATAACGTGCGGCTCCTTCCAAATAATGACGCATCACAATCACATCAGCATAGTTGCTAACCATCATGATGGTATCCTTCAGCGTTTCACCTTTCGTTGAGCTAGTCACTTTGGGGTCTGTAAAACCAATGACTCTTGCGCCCAAGCGGTTAGCGGCGGTTTCAAATGAAAGA
>UQJC01000052.1 GCA_900541335.1 uncultured Prevotella sp. | reverse complement strand
AGCCCCACATCCCGTTCATCGTCTGACACGTTTCGAGGGGCAGATTGCCGACCTCCTGTCCCGACATACCGGCTTTGTTTTCTCCCGGAATATCGCGTTCAAACATCTGCATGTCCTCTCCCGGATTGGGCGATTGGTGGTGATTGTTTCCCACGATGCAGGCTGGTTGCAAGCGGTGAATCAGCGCATACTGTTCGGGCAACTCCCAGTTAAAGGGCACGGGGTCGTCCTTGTGGTCCCACCAGCCGTCAAACCAAATGCCGTTTACCTTACCATATTGTGTCAACAACTCGGTGAGTTGGGCATTCATGAAGCGGTAGTACGACTTCCAATCTTCCTTTGTACGATCCTTGCCCGTATTGACTCCCGTTACGCCGGTAGGATAATCGTCGCGCGTCCAGTCTATATGGGAGTAATACAAGTGGAGTCCGATGCCCTGGCGGTGGCATTCGTCAGCAAGTTGCCGCACGATGTCTTTTCCGTAGGGCGTATTCATAATGTTGAAATCCGACTGCTTCGTGTCCCACATCGAGAATCCGTCATGGTGGCGCGTGGTGAAACAGATGTAACGCGCACCAGCTGCCTTGAAGGCTGAAACCCATTGCTTCGCGTCAAAACGATGCGGATAGAAGGCATCGGCCGCCTTGGCATACTCGTGACGGTCGATGCCGTCGTTTTGCATATACCATTCGCCCTGACCGAACATGCTGTAAATACCCCAATGAAGGAAAATACCAAAGCGGGAGTCAGAGAATTCCTGACGGGCCGCTAAGTTTTCAGCCGTTGGCACATAATCACCCGATGATTGGGCAGTTGCACCCCATGCGGTGCTTGCACAGAGTACAAGAGAGAGAAGTCGTTTCATAGATAGATTGAATCTTTTGTGGAGAAAACATCCCCTTACGCAACCCGAACCTCCTCACCCTCCGAGTTGTGAACTCAGCCGATCATCTAGAGTAAGGTAAGGAGGAGCGGAAGCGACTCGCGAGCCACACAAAGGCCTGGATTGAGTCGTCGAAAGGGGCATTATAGATTGTCCAGAACCTTCTTCTCTGCATTTTCCCATGCGTTGAAGGGTCGAGAAGGAGGTCAAAACGGCGCAAAAGTAGTATTTTTTTAGTGTATCATACTTGCCGCCTTTCGCCTTTTTCATACTTTTGCTAGCTCAAAGAGTTGGTCGGACAGCTTGTCGCGTGCATTCCTTGACCTTTGGGATAGAGGTAATGCAGGAGGAAAGTCCGGGCAGCACAGAGCATTCCGCTTCATAATGAGAAGTCGTCCGTAAGGGTGAACCAGTGTAGAAGAAAAGAACCGCCGTTTTCTTTATAAGAGACGGTAAGGGTGAGAAGGTGAGGTAAGAGCTCACCAGCCGTATGGTGACATACGGGCTGTACACGTCGGAAGCTGAAAGTTCATGTATACCGGTGGCTGAAGGCTGCTCGTCTGAGTGCTGAAGGGACTCCCTTCAGACACACCGGAGGGTAGAACGATACAGCGTAATGGTGACATTACGCGCGGATAAATGACAGGCACGCCTTCAAGGCGTACAGAACCCGGCTTATCGTCTGGCCAACTCTTTTTTATAAATGATTAAGCCCAATATGGGCGGCACACCACTCGTTTCTATAACGATTTTGTGCCGCCCATATTGGGCTTTTATATGATGTATATTGGAATTAGCTCACGGATGTAAATTTAAACTTGCCCTTATACATTGGAACTCATTGATGTACATTCGAACCTGCGCACGTGTGTATGAACCCCGAAGGGGTGACAGTGACTTAGCCTAGGGTGGAGCGAAGCGGAACCATGGGACAAACAAACGATTGTTCAAATACATTCGAACCCCGGAGGGGTGGAAGCTGAATACGCAAAGGGAGAACAAGATGAAAAACATGGTCAATAAAATCCGTCCAACATGCATTCGTTTTTGGCTGCCACTCCTCCGGGGTTCTCACCTACACGTTGGCTATCAAACACAGCTAAAAATTCACGTTCAAACCCGTACTCAACAATTCGTTGAACTGGAAATAGGACTTACCGGGCTTCCTCTTCTGACTATCATCGAAACGCGGATAGAAGAAGAGTTTCGCAGACAAGTATTCGTTGATTTTCAAGTTGATGGTATTTTCCCATTCTATCTGCACCTTCTTGTAGTCCGAGAAATAATATACTCGTCCCGACCAGTCTACATTCTTCATCAGCTTCCAATTATAATTGGCCGTCACACTCAAACCGTATTCCCACTTCGTATGGTGTGTACCCTTCAAACCAAATGACTGGGTCAGACTGGGACGGTTCACATAACGGAATTTCAAAGAAAGTGGCGACAAGGTGGCATTGACCGTAAACCGACTGTTCTTCGACGTAAAACGGTAATCCATACCGACAGATAGCTGTGAATCGAACGGCGACATAAAGTCTGAATAAATCTTCGGGTCGTTCGACTTATAACCACGGTAGAACTGGGTCCAACTTTGCAGCAAAATGGTGTAGTACCAATGTTTTAAAGCCCGCAAGCCCAATTTATTGGTCAGACGGATCAAGTCGGAATTGGTGCGAAACTTGTGTTCATCGTCGTCATCCGTGCGTTGGAAGCCCAACTTCATTTCAAGCGTATTGTCAAAGGTCACCTTTCGCTGGTTATTATAGTCCGCATGGATTTCAGTAGCAGCCAAGAGACTATAATTGTTATTACCACCCTTGTACCAGTTGTCTGACACATAGTTCTGAGTAAAATGCAGAGAGAAGTTTGTGCGGAAAGACCAGAAATTGGGCTTGCGCACAATGACCTGAAAGTCGTCCTCTTCTGGTATCAATTCGATTTTTTCGCCAGCAGTCTCGGGGGTCAAACGATTCGTAAGTGGCACCTCACTCTTGACACTTTCTCGTATCTGGTCTTCCACATCGACCGTTCCTTGATGTGCCTCTTCATAATACACAAACCAAGGACATTCGGCATAGACTCCGGCAAGACAAAGATCGGTCGCATACGTAATGTCATAAATGTGACGCGATGAGGGTATTTCGGAATGAATACCTGGAAGTCCTTCGTCGGGCTGAATGGTTCCCATACGACGTTTCAAGGTCGCACCATAAAGCGTCGAACTACCCATCAAAGCCGCATAATAGGGATTGTTAAGCAAATCGTTACCTGTATAATGCCAATGACGATACTTCTGCACTAAGGAATCGAGTTGTGCGCTGTAACGCTGGTAAGTCAGTTCGCTATGCGACAGTCGCTTCTTGCGCTTAGGCTTCTCAGCGGGTACAACGACTCTGACCATCTCAGCGGGTGCTTCGACGATTGTGGAATCCGTATGAGCAACCGAATCACTTTCCACTACGGAGAGTTGCTCTTGAGCATTCAGTGGCAGTGATACCCACGGGAGTACCCATACGAACCTACCTCCCAAAGGACGTAGAAAGAGGTGTAATGCTTTTATCATTGGCTTAGTGTAGAATTTATGAGCGCGAAGTTAACAATAATCAGAAAACAGGACGAGCCAGGTCATCAAGAACATATAGAGAGGGGGACTCTACCCCCAATATGTTCACTTTCGAACGAAGGTGAACGCTGAAACCAACAAACAGGCGAGAAGAACAAGTTCCCTTGCGAACTTTGCCATCGTTTTCAACGAGGAAGGGAAACGCAAGACGCCTGATGTAACACCAACAAATCAGGATAGGAGAAATCCTCTCATGCGGAAAAAGGATACTCTACAACAGATTGAATGGTTCAAACAAAGAATGTACAAACCTTTTTAGTTCGATTGCGCTATTCGAACATGACAAGTGTAAGTACCCCCAATAATTGAGATCGACACGAACAGCTAATGTCTAATCCGTCTCAATGATTGAAAACTACGCGAACAGTCCCTGTTTAAATCATCTCAATGATTGAGAGCTATGCAAGCAACCCGTGTTTGAGACAGCTCAACGAGGGAGAGCCACTCGAACAACCCATGTTTGAGACAGCTCAACGAGGGAGAGCCACTCGAACAACCCATGTTTGGGACATCCCAACGAGGGAAAGCTATGCGAACAATCCATGTTTGAGACATCCCAACGAGGGAAAGCTATGCGAACAGCTGTTGTAAGAGCCCTCCCCATGCTCTGAAAGAACAAAAGATGCCATTCATTTGAAAAAATCCAAAGAGCAAAAACCTTGCCTCACTTCGAAAACTATTCTCTTCTGAGAAAAAATATCAGGTCTGCGCCAACCTGATGTAACGAACACTTCTATTCGTAGAGGAAAGTGCCGCCACGACACAGTGAAGGACGTCTGTGAAGGTTTGAATAGGATGAGACCCTGTTTTTACACGTTTCCTACCCTGCCCCACTCCCCCGACCACTGAAAAATGACCGCCATTCCTTAACCTATTGCAGCTTGACTCTCCCCACCCCTATCACGGACCAGCTTGAAGTGCTGGTGCCCCAACAAGAAGATGTAAGCTCACGACAATACCCAAGGAATCGGAAGTGATAGTCAAATCTACGGCGCAATCAATTTAGGCTGACTCTACTCATTGACGGTTGAAGTGTAGCATGTTGTATATACAGGAAATGAATGGATGTAGGATTGAAAGCTGGTCAGCAACAGGTGCCCGCTAAAATCTAAGAACCCAAACTTCCCAACTAATCTATTCTAAAACGAAGATGCGTAGGAAACGCTATTTATTAACGGAGTTCTCTCCACAAATTTATTTGAAAATGTTAAAAATTAAAACGATTAATTTGCGTGCTTTGGAGAATGACAGACATTTCTCTTTGATGGAAAGTGGTATCACGCTTTTTAGCGCAGTAGAAACAGAAAACGAACAGTACAAATCCATCTTTGAAGCATGGAAACAGGCTTTCGAAAAGGAGGATAATGTGATGTATCTGCTGCGGAAGAGCATGGAATTACAAGATGTCAACGAGCAACATAAAGTGCGTTGCAATTGCCTTTCGGCGCTGATGGGAATCGTTCATCAACATGCAAATTGCCCTCATTCTCCCTCTCATGCAATTGCCCAACGGCTCTACGTGCATTTACACAATGCCAGACTGTATAAACACGCGGGAATTGACAAAATGTCGAGTTGCATCCATCACATCATCGAGATCATTAATCAGGATGAATTTAAAGCACTGATTACGACGTTAGCTGTTCAAGATATCTATGACCAGATGCAAAAGGCACAAGAAGAGGTCTTGAAGAACCAAAGCCTACGTGATAACGCTGACGTGGAGAAACAATTGGGCAAGGCTGCACTCTACAATGCCCGTCAGGCTACTGACGAAGCTTACCGTAAATTTACCAAATGTATGGAGGCAATGATGATGATGTTTCCGGGGACCATTGAGGATACGGTAGAGAAATGGAACCGTCGCGTGGTACGTTATCGCAACGTCATGGAACTGAAGCAAGCCATGGCTGCTGCACGCAAGAAAGCGGAACAAGAGGGAGAATTGACTACGCCAGAGGACAACAAACCGGCCTCGGGCGAGAACAAACCCAGCACGCAACCAAACGGATCAACTTCGGGACAGAACCATCCCTCTACGGGTGACAAACCTTCCACTGAGAACAATCAACCTACGGGTGGTAACAAACCCACTGAAGGCAATAAGCCGACAGAGGGTAACCACGCCACTGAAGACAAGCCGTCGTCAGAAGGGAACTCGAACAAACCAACGGAACAGGACAAGACTCCGACTGACGATAATACGTCGACGAACGGAAACAGTTCGGACCCCATCTACACGCCTGTTAATCCAGAAAGTGAAGTTGGCACTCATGCCAAGTAGCAACAGGATACCTCAACAAGGTATTGTCTGAATGACCTTAGCTGTGACGAACCCCCGTGTGGCAATTATACCGCACAAAGGCTCGCCACAGCGTTTATTTTTATGGAACGAATCTCACGTATCACCTACCTTCAGAATATATAGAATGGAGTACAATCTATTTACAAATTACGACAGATATATAAGGTTGGACGAATAGCAATCCCTAACGAATCCATCATTTCCTTCGATCTATTAGTAGTAATCCTCCCCTATTCCATCGGAAAATCACGCGGTTTACTGCCCCTTTTTTCGTACTTTTGCGCATCAAATCCATTCATCCATCCTATGAATTTACTCAGACACCTTCTTCCTGCACTTCTTCTTGCAGGTTTTGCATACACACTTCCGGCAGAAGCTGGCAAGGATAAAAAGGTTTATGCTTTTGTGTTTGGCACGAGTCTGAAGGACTCAACGGTCTACCTGTCTATGCCCAATGTGGTTCCCGAAGCAAAGATTGACAGTAAGACAGGATTCCTTACCTATCGTCGTGCTTATTCGGAACAATTCAAATCACACTTAGATCATCAGTTTGGCTCCTCACATACTTGCTCCGTTTTCTTTGCAACAAGCGCAAAGGCTATTGAAAAGCAGTTTATCAAGGCGCGTAAACTTTACCAAGACCGAAAGAAAGGCAAGAAACTGGTCGAACTCCCTTTGACTGCCTTCGAACTGAAAGCCGTTACTCCGGAAGAGATGTAAAACCATCTTCCGTAGGTTTCTAAACAAGCTGTCAGCTGGTTTTAAATAAATTCCTCCATCCTATCACCCTATAAATCCTCAATCACTGAAAATGGAAACACTTCATTTTAAAGTTGCAGGAAAGATTTTCAGCATCGCAGCGGATAAAGCGTCGATGCTCAAGAAGCTCCTGCCTTCATACGCTCCCTTCTATCTTCCGGAACCTGACGATGCACTGATGCTTCGTGCCGAAGTCATTGACAACGCGGTCGACACGCAGGCTACGGGCAAGGAACTGGGACAATTTGACTGTGGAGGTACGAATCATGGCATCTATCAATTAGAAGATGGCTATAAGATTGTGATTAGCAACGAGGAAAATCAGCCTGCAGCGGCCATGCTGACCAATGCAGACTTCAGCCAGTGCACCATCAGCCTCCTGGGCGACGACACGGTACGCTCCTTTGGGTTGGGCAATGCAATGATGATTGCTTTTGCCTTCTCGGCAGCTCACCACCACATTCTCCTGATGCACGCTTCGGTTACGATGTATCAGAACAAGGGTTACCTCTTCCTCGGCAAAAGCGGTACGGGTAAGAGTACACACTCGAGCCTGTGGCGCAAATATATTGAAGGAGCTGATTTGCTCAACGATGATAACCCGGCTGTGCGCGTCATGGAGGACGGATCGGTCATTGTCTACGGTACACCCTGGAGCGGCAAAACGCCTTGCTACCGCAACTTACAATTCCCCGTCGGTGCCTTTGTCCGGTTGGAACAATATCCGCAAAATGAAATCCGACAGGAACCGATGTTGCAGGCTTTTGCTTCGGTGCTCTCTTCATGCTCGACCATGATGTGGGACAAACCTTCTTATCAGGGCATTACGCGTACGGTAGAAGGTGTCGTGAAGCGCGTACCGGTATTTTACTTGAAGTGTCGCCCCGACGAAGAGGCTGCTCGCTTGAGCTATCAACACATCGTTAAAGACTAATGGAGACTCGGAAACTGATTATACCCAACAAGATTTTAATCGGTGAAATCAAGAAGTCGGTTCGAGAAGGACATTCAGCACTCTTTCTGGTCAAAGGGTACAGCATGCGCCTCTTCCTTGAGAACGAACGTGACAAGGTGAAGATTGAACCGATTGCCCCCGAGGCTGTGCGGGTGCGCGACGTAGTTTTGGCTGAAATCAGCCCAGATCAGTACGTACTTCACCGCGTGATTCGCCGTGAGGGAAATCGGCTGACGCTGATGGGCGACGGAAACATCAAGGGAACCGAAACTTGTCAGGATACTGACGTCGTGGGTATTGCTACTGCTTTCTACCGGAAAGGACGCACAACTCCTGACCTGGTAAGCAGTCGCAAATGGCGCATCTATTCACGCCTTTGGTTGGCACTCCTTCCTTGCCGACGCATTATTCTTGGCATTTACCGCCGACTTCCTTTCCGAATCTAATTTTCGCAGGTGTGCGAACGACGGTTTCCTTACAAAGGGAATGGTCTGATAAATGCGAAAGAGAATGCCCCACTAAAGAGAAGCTCTTCCTTTAACTCACTTGAATACATCTATATTTACATCTCACTCGATATGCAAACAAAAAAAGGTTTTGAACTGCGCGACATCTGTGGCGAAAAGGTTATCATGGCAACTGGTATTGAAAATCTCGATTTCAGCCAGATGATTTCTCTCAACGAAAGTGCAGCTTACTTGTGGGAAGCTGTCGTTGGTAAAGAATTTGATGCTGACACACTGACGCAACTGCTCTGCAAGGAATATGAAGTGGATGAGGCTACAGCCCACGCGGATGCCTGCAAGATTGCAGACGAATGGAAGCAGTGCGGAATTGCTGAATAAGAACTGCCTCTCTACGCTCTTCTGACAAATACACTACTCTATTACTCAATTCATACGCTACACACAAATGAACGAATTGGCATTAAAATACGGTTGTAATCCCAACCAGAAGCCTTCACGTATCTACATGGAAGAAGGCGAACTGCCTATCGAAGTATTGGGCGGACGTCCCGGTTACATCAATTTCCTCGACGCGCTCAACGGTTGGCAATTGGTACGCGAACTGCATGCAGCTACGGGCATCCCGGCAGCAGCTTCTTTTAAGCACGTTTCACCTGCGGGTGCGGCCGTAGGTATTCCCATGAGCGACACATTGAAGAAGATTTACTTCGTTGATGATATCGAGGAACCGCTGAGCCCCATTGCTACAGCTTATGCCCGTGCACGCGGTGCTGACCGTATGTCTTCTTACGGTGACTTCATTTCACTCTCAGATACTTGTGACAAGGCTACGGCATTGCTCATCAAGCGCGAGGTAAGTGACGGTGTCATCGCTCCCGACTACACGGAGGAAGCTCTCGAGATTCTTCGCTCAAAGCGCAAGGGTACGTATGTCATTCTCAAAATGGATACAAATTACCGTCCGGCTCCCATCGAACGCAAGCAAGTGTATGGCGTGACTTTCGAACAGGGCCGCAACGAGATTGACCTTACCTCGAACACACTCTTTGAGAACATCCCGACGCAAAGCAAGGATTTCACGGAAGAGGCTATGCGTGACTTGAAGATTGCGCTGATTACCCTGAAGTACACGCAGTCTAACTCTGTATGCTACACGAAAGACGGTCAGGCTATCGGTATTGGTGCGGGTCAGCAAAGCCGCATTCACTGCACTCGCTTGGCTGGTAACAAGGCGGACATTTGGTGGTTGCGCCAACACCCGAAGGTGATGAACTTGCCTTGGGTAGAAAAAATCAGACGTGCAGATCGCGACAATACGATTGACATCTACATTTCAGACGATTACGAAGACGTGTTGGCTGAAGGTACGTGGCAGATGTTCTTCACGGAGAAGCCCGAACCGCTGACACGTGAGGAGAAGAAGGAATGGATTGCCAAGAATACAAACGTATGTTTGGGTTCAGATGCATTCTTCCCCTTCGGTGACAACATTGAACGTGCGCACAAGAGTGGTGTGCAGTACGTTGCACAAGCAGGTGGCAGTGTACGCGATGACCATGTTATCGAGACTTGCGACAAATACGGCATGACCATGGCATTCACGGGTATCCGTCTGTTCCACCATTAATTTTTATAGACTTATACGGTAGCTCTACGTAGCGCAGTGTGCTACGTCAATTGCCGTTCATTCTCCCATCCCGATGCCTCCTCCCGACTCTGTGAGGAGGCGTCGACTTATCTGATTTCTGACTATGACCATCAATCGTAAAGCATCCGACGACGAAATTACGCAAGCTATGACCGTCGGCATTACCTTTAAAGGTAGCAAACTGAAAAAGGCTCCTACCGAACAAAAGGTGAAGACTAAAGCCAAAAAGAAGACTTACATTACGGGATTGCACGGTTCGGGCGCTGCCAAAATGAAGGCGGATATCCGAAAGAAAAGGGCAAACCGACATAAGAATAAATAACAAAAGTTTCCCATCCTCAATCATAAGGATGGGAAACTTTTGTCTTATAACCATCTGTGATAAATCGGACTGCAAAACTAAAAAATAGATGGGCTTACTAGTAGGACGGGGCATACTGCGACCGCACAATCATAGACTCTCAACTGTATGGATATTTCCTCTCAATAAAAAAGAACCACGGAAAACACAGAACTGACAGAAAAACAATTATGGCTGTCCGATAAAAGTTTTTATTGATTCCAAACCGATTGAAGTGTGTCGTGTAGCAAGAGGTAAGCGTTGCAAAATGGGACGTACTGGTGAATTCTCTAAAGCTTCTGATTTTGGTTTTTGTGCTTCTCAAAACGCTTATTATTATGGCTATAAACTGCACGCAATCTGTGGATACAATGGGGTAATCTATTCGTATGATCGTTCAAAGGCAAGCGTTGCTGACATCAACTATATGAAGGACGTAAAACTGCAATATTACGATTGTAGTATCTATGGAGATAAGGGATATATTGGAGCCGATATACAATTGGATCTATTTGAGACTGCGCATATTAAACTTGAATGCCCATACAGATTCAATCAAAAAGCATGGAAACCGACATTCATTCCATTTGCAAAGGCAAGAAAGAGGATTGAAACGCTCTTCTCACAACTGACAGAGCAGTTCTTAATCATCAGAAACTATGCAAAAATTGCAAACGGTTTGTTTGCCAGAATCATTGGCAAAATTAGTGCACTTACCGTTTTGCAATACGCAAACTTTATAAACAATAAGCCCATTGGCAGAATTAAGTATGCACTAAATTAATTCCGCCAACGGGTTTTTCTGTTTCTTCTTACATTATATAGCATACAACAAAGTGATTCTGATTCCAATGCAAAATACAAGGTAGAGGTGTCTCACTCGCAAATTTTCGGAGCGAAATTCTTACACCATTCGTATGAAATCCGATATTCTCCGCAGCATCACTGATACCTAATAAGGAAACACCTTCTCGCGTGATAAAGCACTTCTTTCGAAGTGTCTGCAGTGAATAGTGATGACCATAATATTTTGCAACCATACGCAGACAGGCTGGACCACAGTCCATCGCCTCATTCTGCGTATAAAGTGGAAATTTATTTATCATTTCGTGTTTCGTTTACTCTTTTGCGTCCAATCCAAAGAATAGACAACGCTCAGCATAAAATAGCGTGGCAGAATGTCTGTGTAAGATTCTACACGACTTGTGGCATTGATGCTTGAATAAATGTTGTTTTTCGGAGTAAGTATGCCATTGGCTATCAGTTTAACAGACAATTGGTCTGACAAGAAACGGCGTGCCAAAGAAGCGTTCCACTGACAATGAGCCTTGTTAATAGAGGCATCAGCAAAACCATTGTAGATATTGGCACAGAAGTCAGAAGCTAACTGAAATTTCCAAGGCAAATTCCAACTAAAGTCGGCAGCCAATTTTGTTTCGCGATAACGCGTATCCATGTTGTTTTGCTTAATGGTGCTGAACGAGGTGCGCCAACTTGTTGAGAATCGGAAATTATTGCCTATCGCACCGCGAAGTTGTGCATTAGGCGTTATTCCATATTGTTGCAATAAGCCTCCCTTTTTTGTTGTCGCGTTAATGTGTGACAAGTCGGCATTCTGATGATAGTTGCCTCGCACAGAGAAGGTGATATAGAAGTCCTGTCTCTTGTCGAGGGGCATACCATAACCAATGTCACCATTAGTGGCATGAGTGCGATTGGTGTTAACCATTTCGTAGATGCGTCCACCATTCTCTGCATTGTAGATAGAAGATGCAACGATGTTGTTATGCGTGCGAGTGTACTGTAACGAAATATACATATTGTGTCGAGTCTTACGTTGACTCATGCCATAGCGTAAAGCTAACCGATGAGCGTACTCGCCCTGAAGTGATGCATTGCCGCGGAAAAGGCTGAGAGGGTCGGCATTGTCTTCTATCTGAAGCATGTTAAGTAGGTTGGGCAGTTGGTGTTCACTTGTGTAGTTGAGTCGGAGTTCGGGCGACCACTTATGTTTTCCATTCGACCGATACTCCATAGTGAGTGTGGGACGGAATGAATAGGCATGGCGTTCGATATTGTAGGATTGCTCGTTACGTTGATAGTCCAAATGCTTGTATTGAAGCATTGCACTTAGGTCAGCATCGAATTGAATATTGCCACGTTTTAGTCCTGTCAGTTTGTGCGAAAGACGCATACCGACACTACCCGTTTGTTTCTTTTCTTTGCTATAATAGCTGTTCTCGTTGTCAAAACAAATGGCTTGCCATTCGCCATCGGGCAATATGCCTAACGAACCTTTTGTCCAATCCAATGCATCTGACCACTCTTGCATACGTTCCAAACGATAGTAAGGGTGTGATAAGTTGCCGTAGGTATGGTTAAAGGCTATGTAAGGGGTAAATACACCATCATATTTATCGTTTTTAAAGTACTTGTAGCCATAATCGATCGTGGCATCAACCATCGTATTGTGCTCCGTATGATTATTATAAATGCGGCGGTGGTCGTTGTCTTGTGTGCTCAGATAGTCTAACTTATAATTATTGTATAGGTCGTTTTGCACATTGTTGTGATTTACTTGCAAGTCTATATTAAAGGGATTGCCACCTAAAACCAATGATGTTTTCCACTCGGGCTTGTAAGTAAACGTTTTTTGCTTTTGTAGTGTAGGATTGAGCAGCGTGTAAAGCATGTCGTCTGACGACAAGCGCGTTACATTATTCCAAATGCTATCCACCTCCCAAGTATGCCAATCCTGATCTCCCCTTTTCCAAAAGGCAAGTGTAAGGGCATCTTGTGCATTGCGCATATTGTCAAAAGTAAAGTCAAACTTCAGTTCGCTCTGCCACTTCTTCGTTTGTCTGGCGCGAAGGGCGGCATAAGCGTTAATACGCGTGTCTTTGTCTGAAACGAAGGTTTTATTCTTCGCCATTAGGTTATCGGGCGTGAGGAATGTTTCCGTATTCGTCCACGTATGGGTCTTCTGCTCTTTTTGTTGTACGGAGGCGTTGCTACTAAAGCGCCACGTGCTATTAGGCTCAAAAAAATACTCAATATTCGCTACTTTATTTTTATGTCTTCCCGTTGGACTTCTATTAGCCATGTTGCAAATACTCACCATCTTGCGTTCTTCATTAAAGTTATTGATGTCTGCATTGATACTAAGCATTTGTCTGTCATCCATACGCATCAAGAAGCCTTGTCCGCCCCACAACTTTTCGGTAGCAACGTCAGCTTCGAGTTTAGCCATCCAAGTGCCAAGATATTCACGCTTTAAATGTACGTCCATCACATATTGCTTATCGTGCATATCGCGCCCTGTCAGTTCGCTCAGTTCCCCTTGCTTATCATAGACCTTTACCTTACTCACAATGTAGGCTGGCAGGCGGTCGAGTGCAGCATCAATGTTGCCATTGAAAAAGTCTTTTCCACTGAATAGCAAACTCTCAATAGGTTTGCCATTAACGTAGATTACCCCTTCTTCAATCTTGGTATTGGGCAACTGTAACACTAACTTACGGAGTGATTCGTTTTTGAGCACATTAAAGGCATCGGCATTATACACCAAAGTATCGCCTTTATAGTACATTTTTATCTTGGTGGCTGTAACTGTTGCTTCGTTAAGATTACGCTGCTTCATAGCGGGAAGGAGGTTTATCGTTCCCACATCGATGCGTTTCTTCTCCAAATCTATATGTATGTTTTTCTTTATGCTATCGTAGCCCGATGCACTAACTATTAACACTACGTCTTGATATGTCGAAGATATTTTGAGGTTAAAAATGGCACCATTGTTTTTGTCGAGGTATCCCGTTGAGTTGCCATTTCTTTCCTCCACAATCATGTTGAGCTTATGATGCCAAAACGCTATCGTTGGCTGCATTCATTACCTTTATAACGGCTTCATGCAATCCTTCATTGGTAATTGGATTTATTACT
Source organism: uncultured Prevotella sp. (assembly GCA_900541335.1). Lineage (GTDB taxonomy): Bacteria > Bacteroidota > Bacteroidia > Bacteroidales > Bacteroidaceae > Alloprevotella. The sequence goes on along the minus strand of UQJC01000052.1, from coordinate 392 downwards.
TCACCCGTCAACACTATATTCTGAGCAGAGGATACTGAGTAAAATGTAGACATTAGCAAAATAAAGAGTATTTTATACATGGCAGAAAACGTTTTAAGAAGGCGAGTGTGTAACCTTATTGCAACTGCACACTCGCATACGTAATCCCTTAATGGGATGAGATCATTAGGCAAAGATGAAGTTCCGTTGCAATATTTCGTCAATATGTGACGAGGTCCACTGCAAACGACGGCAGATCCATCGTAAGCTGTACAACTACCCTTGCAACCTGTGCAAATATATAATAAGTTTGGAATTTATTTATTGGTGTCCGGTAAAACTTTTATGTTGCAATGTTGTCCTAAACGTTTTTCGATAAAAACAAAAAAAGGAAGTAAAGCTAAGGTAGAAAG
>UQJC01000051.1 GCA_900541335.1 uncultured Prevotella sp. | reverse complement strand
AGAAAACTGATGAGGGAGGTTGTAGTGTATTACAGAGTCTTTAAACGAGCGATTGATACTTTTGTATGGTACAATTTTGTATAGGAAACAAGCCAATTGGCCATAGCGAGAACTGGCGTCTGGTTGCGTTCAGACGAAGTTTCTTTTCAGGAATAGACCTTTTGTTGACAGCATTTCCAAGTACCATCGAACCATCGTTCGTTTAAGCCCTTGCTTACTTGATGACCAAGGCACGGTCAATCTGGTCAGCCAACGCGGCAAAGTGAGGATCAGACGAAGCCGTGTGACAAAGACGTTGCAGACGACGGAGTTGTTGGAGTACGATGGGGTAATAGTCGTATTGATTGCCTCCCTTGAAGTGGGAAATCAATTGGTTAACCACTTCGCGCTGTATCGTCTTGCGATAAGCACTCGGAGTCGTGCGCGTTGTGGCTTCCTTAAAGATACGGCCAACAACATCGGGGAGATATTGTTCCACAGGATAAGTGGAGGTAAGTCTTCCCAACACCGTGCGAGAGACCATGTTCACGCAAACGCGTTGAGCAAGGTTACGCTTGCTGAAGGATTCCGGATTGGGTGTAATGCGACGCATATACGGTTGGTCAACCAACCAAGTTGGTTCTTGAAGCACATTTTTATCAAGCCAATCAAGCGCAGCCATTTGTTTTTCTCGCGGTTCGTCTACGTAAATGTCTCCCGGCTCATTGACCGTCTTGAAGTTTGCATAGATACTACCGATGTTCGCCAAGACGTGGTAGCAGTAACGAAGGAACTGACTGTAGACTTGATTGTAGACACTGCCCATCGTTTCGTTTTGAATATCGTTGCCTTCATACGTCCATTCAGGAAGTTCCTTCAGCATACGTTGCAGATTGAGCACACCGTAGGTACTTGCCTTCATCGCATCATCGCCAAGGTCTTCCGTTTGACAACGTGCATCGTTAGTGCGGTTGGTTTCACCGTCACCAAACCACAAACGCGGATTGTTCTTGAGTCGTTCCGTCGTAAGTTTGTCGAGTTCGTAATGGTCGCTCTCATCGTCATAAGCATTGAACATCGGACGGTAACCCCATTCAATTGCCCACTCATCGTAGTCATTGATGCGGGGGAAGATGCCGGCACGTGTAATGCCGTCCTCTGGTTGAGCTACATAGTTAAAACGAGCATAGTCCATGATGCTTGGCGTGTGACCATACTTCTCAACGAAGGACTTAGAGCGCAGACTATCTACCGGAACCGTTGATGAAGAACCAAAGTTATGGCGCAAACCCAGCGTATGTCCCACTTCGTGAGAAGACACAAAGCGGATGAGCTGTCCCATGAGGTCGGTATCAAATTTCATTTTGCGAGCGGCTTCATCAATGCTACCAGCCTGAATCATGTACCAGTCATGTACCAAGTTCATTACGTTATGATACCAGCAGATGTGGCTCTCAATGATTTCACCCGAACGGGGGTCGTGTACATTGGGACCGTATGCGTTTTCTATAGGCGAAGCCAAATAACGGATGCAAGAGTAGCGTGCATCTTCCATAGACATGGTCGAATCGTTCTCAGGCCATTCCTTACCGATAATTGCATTCTTAAAGCCCGCCTTTTCAAAGGCTTTTTGCCAGTCGTTTACACCCTGGATGAGATAAGGACGCCACTGCTTCGGCGTAGCCGGGTCGATGTAGTAAACAATCGGCTTCTTCGGCTCAACCAGTTCGCCGCGCTTCATCTTCTCCGCGTCTGCGCTGTCTTTCGGTTCGAGACGCCAGCGTGTGATGAAGTTCTTTCGTTGTACTCGTTGTTGATCGTCTGAGAAGTAAGTGAAGTCGTCAGCGAAGTAACCTACGCGCGGGTCGAAGTAACGGCGTTGCATAGGCTTTTCAGGTAGCAGAACAAAAGAGATGTTCAGTCCGAGCGTAACGCGACCCGTCACCGAAGCGGCAATCGTCTTATTCAGTGCAGAAGTCCATGTCTTGAAGACACGTACCTCCGTATTGAGCGGGAACGTCTTAATACTCTCAATGTAGGAGCTTTCGCGTTGGAGCCCCTGCAACCCCATCGCAGTCTTGGCATAAACAGGGAGTCCCAATGCCGGACTGTCGTCAAGGAAGAACGAAGTTACCTTAATCTTACTTCCCTCTTTCACCTTACCTTCAATCTTGAAGCTACCGATAATCGGGTCTTCATTGCTGATGCGTATCGCGCGGTTAATCTGATTCGTCGAATCAGCCGCATTGATAAGCAAACGCGAGCGCATGAGCATTTTACCATCCGGAGACTTTTCGAAGTACACCGTTTGTTGATTGATCTGCTCGCCACCAAACTTGCCCGTGTTGGCAGGCGTAGCGGCATAGCGCACGGTGACAAGCATTTCGCGCTTCAGTAAAGAGTCTGGCACGGTGAAGAACCAGTCATTACCCGATCGGGTAACTGTTAGCAGGCCTTGGCGTACTACTTCAGGAGTCGTCTTAGCAGCCGCAGCGGGTTGCTCTTTGGCCTTTTTCTTTTTGCGAGCTTCCGCAGGCGTAGCCAGCGTAAGTGCCGCAAGAAGAAGGAGAGGAATACGAGTATTCATAATAGAGTGAATTTGATTTGTTTTCTAAATGAAAGGATAGACGTATTGGAAATACGTATCGGGAATGTAACGTGGGCAGTTAATGCCGAAGGAACGAAACTCACCACGATTGATCATCAAACGGCGAATTGCGTACGTTATTGAGGCAAGCCTTCTTTTTACATTCCTTTGAGCAATTTGAGGAATACTTCGGGCCCTTGTTCCAGGCGTGAAAGCTCGTAAGGCTCCATGCGGAGCGAAAAAGTGCCCGGAAGGTCTGCGAGGTCAAAATACTGACGAATGATGCTTGCCAAATTATAAGAAAGCGTATCGCCTTTGCGAATCAAGAGAATGGCATGATGTCGGAGTATTTCAGGATGAGCCTCGACCGTCTTCAACAACTGGAAGAGTACATAGTATGCCTGTGGCGTACCCGTCTTGAGTAAGTGTGGTGCGGCACTTTCCAATTCGCTGTGGCAGAATATGCGAATAAGCATTTCAACTTCAGCTGTTGTACGACTCACCCCCAAAAGACTTTCCAGAGTCTTCCGTACATCAATAGGCGAAGCTTGAGCTGCAAAGAGCGTGAGCACTTCGTCATTGAGTGGCAGTCGGTCTTCCTTATAAAGTTTCACAGCCGCTTTAAGGAAAGTACCTAAGTAGGCTCGGGGATGGGTGGGAACAATTGCCAGGAAAAAAGCCCAATAGCGCTCAGCTTCGAAGGTCGGGAGAACCCGTTCGGCCAAGAGATAGCCAGCCGTGCGTGATTCAGAAACCGAGAGCGATTGCAGCAACGACAGGAGAGCCTGCGGAGTTTCCTGACGGGCTTGTATCAGCAGTTTGTTAAGAAGAACGGGATTATGACGGTGAACAGTTATCATGAAGGCAAAGAAAATGGGAGACGGGAAGAGATGATAAACAACAGGAGGAACATAAAATGTAGAGTCGATTTAAATCGAAAAAACTCAACTTAAATCGACTCCGCAAGAACTTTATTCCGAGTGGGAGTGACTTAACTCTACTCCCCCGTAATAAGGGTTGCCATCATTTTATCTACGTTCCAACAACACCACGTTTTCTACGTGATGAGTTTGCGGGAACATATCTACAGGTTGAACTGCTACGACGCGGTAAGCACCGTCAAGCAGTTGCAAGTCGCGTGCTTGTGTAGCCGGATTACAGCTTACATAGACAATGCGACGCGGAGCAGCGAAAAGGATGGTGTCAATCACATCCGTGTGCATACCTGCACGAGGAGGGTCTGTGATGATGACATCCGGCGTACCGTGACGGTCGATAAATTCACGGTTTAAGATGTCCTTCATGTCACCAGCATAGAAGAGCGTATTAGCTAAGCCGTTAATTTCCGCGTTTACCTTCGCATCTTCAATTGCTTCGGGTACATATTCAATGCCGATGACCTGGCGTGCCTGATGAGCGACAAAGTTTGCAATTGTACCTGTGCCCGTATAAAGGTCATAGACAAGTTCATTGCCTGTAAGTCCGGCAAAGTTGCGGGTTACCTTATAGAGTTCGTAAGCTTGCTCCGTATTCGTTTGGTAAAAACTCTTCGGATCCACTTTAAAACGGAGATCCTCCATGGTTTCGTAGATAAAGTCCGTACCTGCATAAGTGTGAACTTCCAGGTCGCCAATCGTGTCGTTGCACTTTAAGTTGTTAACCCAGAGAAGCGAAGTCACTTCCGGGAAGGTCTCGTGTACGTAGGCAAGAACCTCATTCGCTTGCTGTTGTTCTTCCTCGGTACGGATGCAGAACTGAATGAGCAACATGATTTCTTCGGTAGCCGAAGTACGAATCATCATGTTACGAAGCAAACCGTGCTGAGCGCGGAGGTCAAAGAATTCCAAACCATGTTCAAGCGCATAACTGCGGATGCCGTTACGCAAACGGTTGTTGATGTCGTCCATGAGGTAACAGGTATCGATATCGAGAATCTTGTCGAATGCCCCTGGAATGTGGAATCCCACGGCATCCATCACTTCAACCTTCTCACCCGAATTGATCACCTCTTGGGTCAGCCATTTCTTATTGGAGAAACCAAACTCTAACTTATTACGGTATTCGCGCGTCAAACGGCTGCCGAGAATGGGAGAGACCTCCGGCAATTCAATTTTACCAATGCGAGTCAGGTTGTCTACGATTTGCTGTTGCTTGTAGCGAAGCTGTTCCTCGTACGGCAGACACTGCCACTTACAACCGCCGCACACGCCAAAGTGAGGGCAGAAGGGTTGGCTACGCTTGTCCGCGTATTGATGAAAGCGGATAACTTCCGCTTCAGCATAGCTATGCTTTTTGCGACGTATCTGCAAGTCAACGACGTCACCGGGTACAGCATAAGGAACAAAGATGACTAAGTTGTCAACCTTGGCAATGGCTTTGCCTTCAGCGGCAACACCCGTTATGGTAATATTTTCAAGAATGGGAAGGGGTTTCTTTTTACGAGCCATATTGATATGGGGGATAAATGAAGGTATGTTATGGAGTTAAGTGCTTAGAAGTTGGAAAAAAGGAGAGTAGGGCGAACACCTACCGTTTTGGTGACAGAGAACGCTTTGTAGCCAATACCGTCTGCTATCGTTTACCGATGCGCAACAGCAATTGAGGCATGGCGTATTGGTCAAGCTCAGCTTCAGGTACAGAGAGAAAACCCTCGGGTAAAGGTAAATCGCGGTCGAAAGTCAAAAGATAACTACTGGCGTAGAGAATGCGATGACTCAATACATGTTTAACATGTTCGTGAAGCGGTTTCCATGTACCGTCAGGAGGCATTTTGCGCACAAACGTGTGTTGTTGCACCGTTTCAAGCGTAGGGTCATGGTCAAATTCCAACAAAGGATATTCATACAGTCCTTGCCAAATGTCGCCCGCTTCGCGTCGGTGAAGCCACAGTCCGCTGGGTGTTTCGACCAAGAGGTAAACCAAGTAACGTGTGCTCACCTTCGTGCGGTGTGACTTAAAAGGCAATTGGTTCACCTGCCCCGAGGCGAGTGCAACACAGCTATCTGCCAACGGACAGTTTTCACAGCGAGGAGAAGATGGAACGCACTGCAGCGCACCGAAATCCATCAGTCCCTGATTGTAATCTGCCGTTTGTTGCGAGGGAAGGAGTTCAGCTGCCAGTGCCGCGAAGTATTTCTTTCCCTTTCCCGTATCGATGGGCGTATCAATGCCGAAGTAACGGCTCAGCACGCGATAAACGTTTCCGTCAACCACGGCACAAGGCAAGTCATAGGCAAATGAACAAATAGCTGCTGCCGTATAGTCGCCTACACCCTTCAGTGCGCGTACGCCAGGGTAGTCCGTAGGAAATCCTCCTTGTTCCACGATTTGTCGAGCCGCCGCGTGCAAGTTGCGCGCCCTGCTATAGTAGCCCAAACCCTGCCAAAGCAAGAGTACCTGGTCTTCTGGAGCTTCTGCTAAAGCTTCCACCGTAGGAAAGGCATCGATAAAGCGGAGGTAGTAATCGTACCCTTGAGCCACCCTTGTTTGTTGCAAAATAATCTCCGATACCCATATGCGATAGGCATCGGAGATATTGCGCCATGGCAACTCCCGCCGATGAGAATCATACCATGTAAGAATCGTGTGAGCAAAGTGCTGCATAGTCAACGGTTAGTGGAACAATTTAATGCGTTGTTCCTCCGAGAGTTTGCATATCAGCAATTCCCCATTATTCTCAGCCACCACATAGCCGTCAAGGCCTTGAACGACCACGCGCTTTTTGCCACAAGTATGCACAATCGTGTTATAGGTGTCGAAGAAGTGGATGTTGTCACCGATACTTACGTTGCCATAGTTGTCTTTGTCCAGATGTTCGCGCAGTGAGTTCCACGTGCCGAGGTCGCTCCAAGCAAAATTGGCGGGATACACAAAAATCTCTTCCGCTTTCTCCATAATGGCGTAGTCTACCGAGATATTCGTACATTTTGGGAACTCCTCGTCAATGTGTTCCTGTTCCTCCTTGGTGTCGTAGTAAGGCAAGAGCTTTTCGAAGATTTCCGAAATCTCGGGTTGGTAAACGCGGAATGCATTGATGACCGTGCTGACACTCCAGATGAAGATGCCCGAGTTCCAGAAGTAGTTAGGCTGCTTGATATACTCCTCTGCCACTTCCAACGTCGGTTTCTCCTTAAATTCATCCACCCGGAAGATGTTTTGCTTACGTGAGGACGAGAAAGTCATGTCCGCCTTGATGTAACCGTAACCTGTTTCAGGGCGATTAGGCTTCAGTCCCAGTGTCACGATAGCATCGGTTTCAGCTGCAAAGGAAAGCGACTCGTTGACCGCTTCCTGAAAAGCAATCGTGTCGGGTACGATATGGTCTGCAGGAGACACGACCACATTCGCTTTAGGGTTGCGTTTTTTAATCTTCCAGCTGACGTAACAGATGCAGGGAGCCGTATTGCGGCGGCAAGGTTCGCAGAGAATGTTCTCATGCGGTATTTCGGGAAGTTGTTCGTGCACCAGTTGTGCGTAGTTCTTGGAGGTGACGATCCATATATTCTCGCTGGGTACGATACCTTTGAATCGATCTATCGTAAGCTGTATGAGGGTGCGTCCGCAACCCAAAATGTCGAGAAATTGCTTTGGCAACTCTTCGCTGCTCACGGGCCAAAAGCGGCTACCAGCGCCTCCGGCGAGAATGACAAGGTGATTGTTCTTCATACGCTGTGGGTATTATGTGAGGGTGAGAGGGGAATATCTAAACAAACAAGGATAAGGCGGTGGGCAGGGTCGTGTGTCGTTCTTGAAAGGTTGCAGACACATCGGTTGATGAAGCACTTCAATCCATCGGCCAGAGCCAGGGCGACAAAGCCGTAAGCTCCCTGGGACTCCTTACCGCAAAGTTGGTCGCGTTCTCATCACGTAGCCCGAATCCGGCTTATTCTTCTTGCAAGGATCCTTCGATGTATACGCGCGTAATGTTGTTTGAAGCATTCGAACGTATGGTAATGGACTTCTTAAACGGCCCCTTGAATTGTGACTTGCCGTTGAAAGCTACCTTTATCGCCGCCTTAGCACCCGGCGCGATGGGCTGTTCCGGATACTTAGGCACCGTGCAACCGCAAGAACCATAAGCCTGCTGTATAACCAAAGGCTTGTCCCCCGTATTGGTGAAAACGAACTCGCAGGTCTTAATCTCAGACTTCTTAAAGCTACCAAAGTTGTGGTTCGTTTTCTCAAACTTAATAACGGCTTGTGCCATAGCTGCGCTGCTTACCAGAGCAACGGCCATCAGAGTGAGTAATCGTTTCATATCGTATCGTATTGTTCGGAATACCTCGTAAGGGAATGTTCAGATACTGTCTGAAAAAGAGAAGAAAGGTATGTCCGATATGGAATGCAGGCAAAAGTACGAGATAATCTCTGAACATTAAAATTTTACCCAAATAAATGCGGGCATTCCATTCGAATGACTATTTTTGCACACATGACAAAGCCCGAAAGAATCATACTTGGCATCGACCCCGGCACAAACGTGCTGGGGTATGGTGTACTTAGGCAGGAAGGTCGCAAGGTGACCATGGAAGCCATGGGGGTAATCGACTTGCGCAAGTGTACCGATGTCTATCTCAAGTTAGGTCGCATTTATTCGCGGGTCATGGGTATCATCGATGCTTTTCATCCCGATGAGCTGGCCATCGAAGCCCCCTTCTTCGGCAAGAATGTTCAGAGTATGCTGAAGCTGGGGCGTGCACAGGGCGTAGTGATTGCGGCTGCTATCTCACGTGAGATTCCGATTCACGAATACGCTCCGCTCAAGATTAAGCAAGCCATTACAGGCAACGGGCAGGCCAGCAAGGAGCAGGTAGCCGCCATGATGCAACGCTTGCTTCGCATCGCTCCCGAAAGCATGTTACCTTATCTGGATGCGACCGATGCCCTCGCCGTAGCATACTGTCATTATCTGCAAGACGGAAAGCCTGAGCCAACGGCTGGGGTTGCCCATTCTTGGGAAGCTTTTGTCAAGCAAAATGCGAGTCGGGTTCGACGTTGAGGAACGAAGCGACGGCTCATGCTAACCGCTTTGCTTTCTATTCGGCAAGACCTCTTTCCTGCACGAAAATCTTCTGCGTGCAATCTACTTTTCTATATACAATATGGTTCGATCATGAAAAATTGGATACTTCTTCTGTTGCTTTGGGCTGGTAGCAGCCTCAATGGGAAAGCGCAAGACGTCTATAATATGGTATTGGAAAGTGCCACACGTATAGTCAACTCTCCCACAAGTGGCTACACACAGACTCAGATTGCACAGTTCAAACGCACGGCTTTGGTTTACATGAAACAACAGGCTTTCAAGAAGTCATCAACCGTATCAGCTGACTTCCTCAACACACAAGCCTATTTCCTGTCAGAATACATTACGCTGTTTTTCGACGAAATATTGAAAAGTAAAAAGTTGGCACCCGAAAAGCGTAAAGAGCGCATTTTGCTTTTTATGGATGCTTCCGTTTCCAATCCGCTTTTCAATGACCCCGATCACGAAACCACCCTTTCCTTTATCAATGATGGGGGAGAAATCACTCCCTTCTCACTCGATACCGATTGGCAAAAGGCTTATGCGGCTGTAAAGGACAATCTCAAATAAGAACGAACCCGAAGCGTTCTGTCCTCTCTGACTACAATTATTTTGGCACAAGCATCGGTTTCTCGCTCAGCCATTCATTTTAGACAATCATCAAACCCTCCTCAATCATGAAAGATATTCAACTCAACGAAAGTGGTACGCGCCACATGCATATTAGTGAAGAAAACCTCAAGACCATTGCCAAGTACAACCTCTTCCAAGGTTTGCTTAGCTCAACGGGCTATGTGACCGAGAACGAGCTTGAGAAACTCAAACTCAATATCCGTGCGCTCATCGCTTCCAGTACAGAAAATACGAAAGACCTGCTCGACCTTTGCATCGATGTGATCTACCACGACAAGATGAAAGCATACGGTCTGCGCAACCTTATTCAGGTTTATGAAGAGTGGGCCAAGCAACAGGTGGCACTTACCCCTTCTGAAGACGAGGCATGCCCATGCAACTAACCGACTGGCTTCCCACCACGCGCAAGGAGATGGACTTGCGCGGGTGGGAGCAAGCCGACATCATCCTGTTCTCAGCCGACGCTTACGTCGATCATCCATCATTTGGTGCGGCCGTCATCGGTAGACTCTTAGAGGCCGAAGGATACCGCATTTGCATCGTGCCACAACCCGACTGGCACGGTGATTTTCGTGATTTCAAGAAGCTGGGTCGCCCCCGTCTTTTCTTCTCGGTTGCCCCGGGTTGCATGGACTCCATGGTCAATAAGTATACCGCCAACCGCCGTTTGCGTTCGGAGGATGCTTACAGTCCCGACGGTCGCCACGACATGCGTCCCGAGTATCCCACGGTTGTTTACACGCAAATTCTCAAGCAGCTTTATCCCGACGTTCCCGTTGTGTTGGGCGGCATCGAAGCCTCCCTGCGACGCGTCACCCACTACGATTATTGGAAGGATGCGCTCAAGCCCTGCATTCTGGCCGAGAGCGGAGCCGACCTGATCGTTTACGGTATGGGAGAATTGCCTACGGCCGATTTGTGTAAGACGTTGGAGGATCATCTCCTTCATGGCCGCGAGGATGCTTACTGCACCACCGAGCAATTCCAGGCATTGATGCAGAAATACCCCGTACGCCAAACGGTCAGCCTGCAGCGCAAGGAGGACATTACGGGAGGCATTCAGGCAGACGACATCCAGCTGTATTCTCACGAAGACTGCTTGCAAAACCGTGCGCACTATGCTGCCAATTTCCGCCACATTGAGGAGGAGAGTAACAAGCTCCATCCGCAACGCATCTTGCAACAGTTGGGCGACCGCTATGTTGTAGTCAATCCGCCTTACCCGCCCATGACGACCGAGCAGATTGACCGCTCGTTTGACTTTCCTTATACCCGATTGCCCCATCCCAAGTATAAGAATAAGCGCATTCCCGCGTACGAGATGATTAAGTTCTCTGTCAATCTCCATCGTGGATGTTTTGGCGGCTGCGCCTTCTGCACCATCTCGGCCCATCAGGGAAAGTTCATCATGAGCCGATCGAAGGAAAGCATTCTGCGCGAAGTGAAGCAAATCATCCAGATGCCCGACTTTAAAGGCTATCTTTCCGACTTGGGCGGCCCTTCTGCCAATATGTATCAGATGCGCGGAAAGGATCGTACGTTGTGCGAACGTTGCAAACGCCCTTCGTGTATCCACCCCGCCGTATGCCCCAATCTCCATGCCGACCACCGTCCGTTGTTAGACATCTATCGGGCGGTCGATGCCCTTCCTGGCATCAAGAAGAGTTTTATTGGCAGTGGCGTACGTTACGATTTGCTCTTGCATTCCTACAAGGACGAACACTTAGCCCAGGCAGCCCGCGAATACACCCGCGAGCTCATCGTCAATCACGTGTCGGGTCGCTTAAAGGTTGCGCCCGAGCATACGTCCGACCGCGTGCTGAAACTGATGCGTAAACCCTCGTTTAAGCTCTTCCATACCTTCAAGCAAGTCTTCGATCGGATCAATCGGGAGGCAGGACTTCGTCAGCAACTCATTCCATACTTCATTTCCTCTCACCCCGGTTGTACGGCAGAGGATATGGCCGAGTTGGCAGCCGAAACCCGCGAGCTGGACTTCCAGTTAGAGCAGGTGCAAGACTTTACACCCACTCCGATGACGGTGGCCACCGAGACCTGGTACTCTGGTTTCCATCCTTACACCCTCGAGCCCGTCTTCTCCGCGCACAGTCCGCAGGACAAACTTCGGCAGCGCATGTTCTTCTTTTGGTACAAACCCGAAGAGCGAAGCCGCATTGTGGCCGAATTACGTAAGATTGGTCGTCCCGATTTAATCAACCGTCTCTACCCACCAGGCGCGAACTTTGCCCCTCGTCGTCAGTCGGCTCCTTCGTCTGCTTCTGCCGCCGCTTCTTCGCGTAAGGCTGAGGCTCAGCGACCCCCCTCCAAGCGTTCCGCTGCTTCGCGAGCCCCGAAGAATCAAGATGCGCCGCGCGGCAAGTCTTTCCGTAAGGGTGGGGGAAGAAGGTAATACCCACCCCCTCTCTTCTTTGATGTAGGTAAGAAGAGCCCTGTACACTTTCTTTGCTATCCGCTTGTTGGTTGGCTATCGTGGTATAGGATAGCACAACCGCTATGCTTTTAGCGACCCAACCTTTCAAGGTGTCCCGATTCGTTCCGGACACCTTTTTTGTTGCCCGCCGATATACCGCACGTTGTTTCCTATCGTTTTCCCTTCCCGTTTATTCGAGTCGGTAGGAGTAAAGTAAAAGGAGGCTGATACCCTTTGGTTGGTATCAGCCTCCTTCATTTGTTACGACTGAGGGCGTGCGTGTTTGGTTATTACAAGCAGCACGCTCGTCTGTGGTGTCCGATTATTCTTCGTCCCACATAAATTCTTTACGCGAAGAATAAGCATCGCCGGCATCGATTTCGGCGTCATTAACACCAATCTGACCTTGCCCTGAAGCCGCCAAGATGTGACCTTCCATGTGGGTGCAAACAAGCTCCGTACAGGGAGCGATATAATTCTTTTTCATTGTCGGAAATGTATTTCAAAAATTAGTTAGGATAGGGTTGGAATTACTTTACGATGAACTTTTTGCCGTTCTGGATGTAGATGCCACCCTTTACGGTTGCGTTTACACGACGACCAGTCAGGTCGTAGATTGGCGCGTCAGCCTCGTTTGTGGCAGACTCTACCGCGTCGATGCCCGTCACTTCGTTACCAAACTGCAGTTCGATAGCGGCTGTTTGGGTTGTGCCCATCAAGTAAGCCTTGTTCATGCCGAGTGTCGTGCTCACCTTAGCCTTAAAGAAGCCTACGTTTTCACCCGATTTGCCGAGTACATAGAGATTTTCCGTTACTACCTTGGTAGCACCGGCAGTATGTCTCAGTTGGTTGCCCGTCAGTTCGGCGACAGCTTCAGCGGCAGCAGGCACCATCGTGACACGTCCGGTCTCCGTACCCGTCAAGATTACACCCTGGTTGGCAGGGATAGCCTTGCCAGCGTCTACAGCAGTCAGCTTGGCAATAGTTTGGCCGTTCGTGTAACCATCAGCAGCAATGTAATAAGCCTTTACGCCCTCGGGCACGAGGGTGGCAAACGGCGCACTGAAGGTGGCGATGCTCTTTGCACCTTGAATCTGAATAGCCCCGCCTTCGATGGCTTTCAGTTCGGGAGTGTTGGCATAAGCTACTTCTTCGATGCTGAAGGCGGTGGAGTGAGTTACGGTGTTGTAGAAGGTTGGATCCTGAGTTTGGTCAAAAGAGTACGTGTTGTTATCGAACTTGATAATGAAATAGGTTGTCTGTTCTGGGTGATCTGCACGATGACCTCCGAACGAAACTAAACCAAATTGTTGCTTGGTCTTCGCTGCATCTGCATTGTCTTTTTGTATGAAGAGCGGGCAGAACGTAGCGTCATAGGTTGTTACAAAGCCCTTGTTGCCATTCGTGCCGACACCAATTCCACCCTTCACTACGAGGTACTTCCCATCATTGTTTACAAAGAGATACTTACCCTTTTCCACTTCGTGGCAAGTAAACTTAGCAGCTTGGGGATAATTTTCAGCTGTCGTATTAGCTTTGCCCACCAGGGTGAGACCCTGTTCGTTGTACGAGAGATAGTTCTTGGCTACTGTGCCATCGTTCTTCAAGTGATGGTTCGTGAAGACATAGGTCTTACCGTCCTTAGGAAGGTTGATGGTGGTACTCGTGTAGAGTGCGGTCAGAGCCGCCTCGTACGCATTGCAAGATTCGGTAGTAAAAGAGGCCTTCAATCCGTCTATCGCAGTCCTCAAGGTTTCATAGAGGGCTGCATCTGAGGGGTAGCCCACCTTGTTTTGCATTAACAGAATGTTTTCGCCATCTTTAATGTCGTACGTGTAACTTACGTCAATTACTTGGTTATCAGTCTCGTCTTTTGTGACAGGCTTGTACGATGTGACCCAACCTTCGTATTGAGGAACAGTAATTTCTGTACCTTTTTTCCAGAATACGGTCTTGGTAGTCTTCGTACCATTTTTATCTTCGTTAATCGTCACCTTCGCATAGTCGGTGAGATTATAAACGAACTGCACCGTGTAACCACCTTTACCAGAATTATATAAAGAGGGGCCAGCAGGATTTTGAATGTTTATCCAAACGTTTGAATTAGGCTGCACAGCAAAGCGAACGACCTTATCCATTGAGATGTTACCGTTTTGCCAATTCTCGTTGTTGTTGGACAATTCGGTATTACCTGTTCCACCAATTTTGGGAAGCAAGCCCTTGAATACTACAGCATCAGCCTCTGCACCGTAGGTAATCTGATTTCCTGCAGTCGGCTGATTCTTCGTAGCGTTATTGCTCGACAAATAGGACATTTGAGCATTTGCAGGGAAGGCTTTGTTGATTTTAAATCCACCTTGGTTACCTGACTGCGGAACGAGATTAAAAATACCCTCAGTCGTGAGAGAAGTTTCGCTTTTCAAACCCGTAAACCAACCTCTGTTAGTACCTGAGATGTTTTTTAATGCCACGCGAGTGGAAGTTTTCAAGGCATTGACTTGGTTGCAGTCTAAAATCAACGACGCATCGTTGGGATTAAATTCCTGCGCATAAGCACCAGCCGTAGCCAAACAGAACGTAAGAATAGGAGTAATGTTACGCATGATTGATTAGTATTAGTAAAGTAAGTATCGATAAACAACGATAAATATCCATAGGAAAAGGTGTGAAACTCAATGAGTTTCGCACCTTTTTCGTTTTTAACACTTGGCAATACCTATCTTGAATTACACGATTTTTATTGTATATTTGTACCATATTTGTACCGCAACAAAAAAGGCGATAAGGTGCAACAAATCAACAGTAGAATAATTGGTAATCAAAACA
>UQJC01000050.1 GCA_900541335.1 uncultured Prevotella sp. | reverse complement strand
TGCGCAAAAACCATCCACACGTCATACCTGCTAAAACACAAACTGCATAGCGCAACAAAGGGGCATAAGCAAAAGGTGCCTGTGGTAATTGGGTGACGGGAAGGGAAACAAATAAAGGTCTCATGGCATAGATGGATTAACACAAACAAAAAGCAAAGAGTTGCATAAGTGGCTATCAATACACCTAGAAAGAAAATGCAGGAAGGAAGAGTAAAAGACTCAGTAGGTAAAGCTGAGAAAAGGCATAAGATTTGTTCTATTAATGATCAGTTGATAAGTTGAAGGTTGAAGAGTTTATACTGAAAATTAATGACCTGAAGGATTAACTTTTAACTCATAAACTCCTCAACTGTAATGAATAGAACACCACATAAAATGAAAAGGAGGAAGCACCCTTAGGATGCTTCCTCGCTTCATTATCATCAGACATTGACAGGAGGAATGATAAAGCATCCACGCTGTCAAAAGTTATTATTTGCCGTATTCAGGGCTCTTTACATACCAATTGGCTTCGTTCAAGAGCAAACCATAGAGTGCAGCATCGTAGTCCTTGACATCCTCAAAGGGAGCCTTGTCTACGTTACGACGAGCAATCTTCCATGCTAACCAACTCGTACCATTGAGAACACCCGCAGTACCAGCTACATTACGGTGACGTGCAAAACGGATGAGGTCACTCATACGCGTACCCTCATAAGCCATTTCCAATGCACATTCGTCAGCAATGAGAGATTCCACAGCGTTAATTTCCAACGGGTCTGCCGGTTCGATTTGGGGTTCAACCACATTTTCAGGGGCAGGCTGAGGACCTTGCGGGGTCTCTTCATCCTCTACCACATCAGCACGAACACCTGCACGGAGCTTACGAATTGCTTGCTGTACTTCAGGAGCAGACTCCAGACCTGCAATCTTCGCCTCATCCTTAATACGCTGCGCTACGACGTTCTCATACGTATATTTGTCGTCGTAAATGGTACTTGCACCACAGCCTAATTCATGAATACCATCGTTCTTAAACTTCTTGTAATCCAAGAAGGTTGCAAACTGAGGATCAGCCTTCATACGACGGAGTTCATTCACACCGATATAGTTGGTTGCACTTTCAACAGCAGCACTATCAAGGTAATAAACACGATGAGTCTTACCCGTTTCTGCATCAACACGGAGTGAATCCTTGAGTTCAGGCATCTTTTCATCATTGATACCATCGCGCAATACCATGAATGCCAAACGAGGATAACCAGCACGGTTAATCGCCTCGGCATAACGCAGATAAACCTGGTTCAAGCGATAGAGCGTACGATAGTGCTTGAAGCTCGGATTGCCATTGATTTCACCATTCGACAGCACAGACATGACGGGAGCATACTTCATAATGTAATCACCGCGACCTTCTTCCTGTTCAATCGTAGCAATGGTAGCAAACTTACGGGCATCGCCTACAGACTCGTAGTACTCTACTTCCTTCTTACCACCAGAATTACCAGGCACTACAGCCTTATAGAGCTGTGCTGCATTCAGACGCAAGTAAGCATTCGAGGGCTGAACCTGACGCGAACGCCACTGGGTACTTACTAACACGGTAGCAGAACCAGAGCCAAAAGTCGTAGAATGAGGCACAAAACCATAAATTTCAGACGTACGACTCAACATGCGACCAATGTTATTGTTAGCTGCTGAAGGTATAACCGTCAAATTGTCAGTATGAATCGCATCTGTAGCACCAAGGCCTCCACCTATACGAGCAGCAATCTGAGGTAGATAAGTAATCACACCCGTATTGGAATCCTGAGACTTATTATATGTAGCAGCATTAAAGAAATCTACATGAAGATTGTTGAATTCAGCTTGGTCTGACAAGAACTTGTGATAGCACTCAGCTGCCTTAACGTAGTCCGAACGGTCTTGTCCGCGAAGCAAATAGAGATCACCCAATACTAAGTTAGCATAGAAACGAATCTTCTTCGTGGGAACAGAAATGGCACCCGTTGAAATATCACCATAGTTGGGATAACCATAGAGGCGTTCGTAAAGCTGTGCCTGCTCAAGATCCTTGTGAAGCAAAGCTACGAGGTTACTGGCATCAGCCCATGCAGGAGGGTTCGTTTCCCATCCCGTATCAGCATTGTCAACAGGAGCCGTGACGAAGGGAACACGTCCATAGGTCTGAACCAACTGCAAGTAAGACCAAGCACGAATGTTGACTACCTGCGCATATTCCTTACGCATATAGTAAATACCATTCTTAATAGCCATGGTGTCAACCTTAGCCAGGTAGAAGTTACACTGGTTGATGACCTTGTAGTAAGCCGCACGGTTGAGCAACGCTTTGTCACCATCGATCTGACGCTTATAGTTGATGATATCAGCTACAGAGTCACTACTATAATCGGTAGTAGCCACCAAGTCGCTTCGGAGGTCAGCCAAAAGCTCATTTTGCTCGACCATATCCTGAACGTTACGCAGAATACCATTGTAGAAGTACACCGTATCCTTACCACAGAATCCTTCCGTGTAACGGTCCATATCGGGCGTCAACATATCTTCGCAGGAAGTAGTGCTCACCGTGGTGACACCCATTCCCATCATGAAGAACAAGAGACTTAAAATCGATTTGTGTTTCATTGTCGTATGATTATGAGAGTAGAGAGTAGAGAGTTGGGGAGAAGTGAACGCCTACAGGGCTTGTGCCTCGTAAAGCGACTCCCCGACTCCCACTCCCGACTCTTATGAAGATTAGAGCTTGATAGTTACACCGAGATTGAAGTTACGGTTCTGGGGAAGGTAACCTGCATCAATACCCTGATAGAGTACACCATTACCGGCTGAGAATTCCGGATCACTGCCAGTGTACTTCGATACAGTAAATACATTGTTGCATTCACCCCATACAGAAAGACCGCGCAACCAGCTCAGGTTCAAAGGAATCTGATAGGTCAAACGTACCTTCTTCAGTTTGAGGTAGGAGCCGTCCTCAATCCAGCGATCAGAGAAACGTTCGTTGTTCACCCAGAAGTCGCTCGTAGGATCGACTGCACGAGGAACATCAGTTACCTGACCTTCGTAACGCCAACGATTAACAACAGCCGTTGTCTGGTTCCAGTTGTTGTTGGCAGACTCGAGCATCGAACGCTGGTAGTTGAAGACATCGTTACCGAGTGAGTACTTGAAGTTCACATCCAGTGTCAAGCTCTTCCAGCTCAACGAAGTAAAGATATTACCATAGATATCGGGGTTCGGATCACCGATAACCACTTTATCAGCTTCGTTAATCCAACCGTCACCATTCTGATCTACGAAGTGAACGTCACCTGCCTGGAAGTTGCGATAGGGATTTTCTACGATACCGGTCGGGTAACGGAGGTAAGTTCCCTTACCAGCTTGCTGTGCTTCGGCATCAGTAGCAAAGACACCTGCCGTCTTGTAACCATAGAATACGCCAGCAGCTTGACCAACCGTAGTAAGGATATTGTCCTTACCATAAACAGAGCTGGTATAACCGTGGATTTCCTTCAAGCTGGACTCAATGCGACGGCCATTTTCGTCGAGCGCATAAGTCTTAATGGTGTTGAGCTTAGAAGTAGGAAGATCCGTGATCTCATTCTTATAGTGACCGATGGTGAAACCAGCCTGCCAACGCCAATCCTTGTGCTGAACCAACATCGCATTCAAAGTGAAGTCTACACCCTGGTTCTTCATGGCACCATCGTTGGTCCACATAAAGCCCAAGCCCGTGATATCGCTGACAGATTTACGAGTCAAGAGGTCAGTAGTCTTCGCATAGAAGTATTCCACACCGAGATTCAAACGATTCTTGAGGAAGCTACCTTGCAAACCAACATTGAAACGGTTGGTGGTTTCCCACTGGAGTTTGGGGTTCTGGATGTTAGAAAGGACGAGACCTGTCAACTTATCCATGAACTTGAAGTTCTCGAAGTACGTACGGCTTGCGTAGTAATCGATATTATCGTTACCACTCATGTCGTAACCAGCAGTCAGCTTCAAGTAATCGATACCCTTCACATCAAACCATTTTTCTGAAGAAAGTACCCAAGCTGCCTGTACTGAGGGGAAGAGACCCCATGAAACACCGCAGAGCTTCAGACCATCCTCAGCATCCTTACCGAAACGTGAAGAAGACTCCATCGTAGCACCGGCACTCAAGAAGTACTTGTTCTTAAAGTTGTAATCAGCAAAGAGGTAGTATGCCAGGTTCTGCCACTTATCGTTATTACCGCCGTAAGACAGATAATCGAGGTTGTAAGAGAGGTTAGGCGTCTTATCCTGGTCATTGTTATAACCCGTGATAGAGCTTGCACCGTAAGAATAAGAAGACAAACGGAAACCACCCATCAAATGTACGTCGTGCGCACCAAATGCACGATGCCAATCAATGCTCAGGTCGTTGTAAATCGTCGTTTCCTTACCAAACTGCGTGGCAACAACACTGGTTACCTCGCCCAGACCTTCTACACTCTTGGGAGGCGTACCATTGTAAGGCATGTAGTAACGCTCGTTGTTACGGTTGAGAATGTAACTGAAGCGATCCTGTACAGAGAGGTACTTATTGATTTGGTATTTGGGAGAAATAGCTACATTAAACTGCGTCTGCTCCTGGAAGTTTTTGTTGTCACCTTGACCATTCTGCAGAATCCAGAACGGGTTAACCAACGCGTCATAACCAAAATCCTTAGCGAAACGGAAGGGATTATTACGGTCGTCGTATGTCTTACCAGAATAAACCTTGTCCGTATGGATGAGCTGCAAGCCCGCACCTTCAGTATACTTTACGAAGTGCGCATAAGGACTGATAAAAGGAGTCTGAATCAGACCCAATACGTTGGGAGAAGAGATATTGCGGTTTGCATAGCTCTCAGCCCAACCGTTATCACGAAGGTTGTAGGCATTACGAGAGTAAGCAAAGTCAATACCCGATGTAAAGTTCTTGAAGAGGTTGACGTCAGTATTGAAACGAATGTTCAAACGATTGAAGTCGTTGTTACGCGCCGTTGCATCACTCTGAGCAAAACCAAGTGAGAGGTGATACATGGCAACTTCATCACCACCGTCTACACTAATCTTATAGTTTTGCGTAAACACATCGTGATAAAGATCCTTCTGCCAGTCGGTCTCATTATGATAGAGGTCGTAGTAGAAGTACTTCTTATCTTCGTTCAAGAACGGAATCGTCTTGTTCGAACCAAGGGCGTCCTGATTGGGCAACGTACCAAGCACTTCGCTGAAATAGTTACGATACTGCTCAGCATTCATCATCTTAAGATGTTCGGGAGCAGTCTCGAAACCTGCATAGGCGCGAAAATCAATCTGGGGCACCATGCTCTTACCACGACGTGTCTTCACGAGAAGAACACCATTGGCACCCTTAGCACCATAAAGTGCAGTTCCGTTACGAACTGCTTCAACAGACTCGATATCATCGGGGTCGATAATGTTAAACACATTATTGATAAATCCCTGATGAAGTGACGTACGGTCATACTGCATGTCCATCATCACACCATCAACGATAACGAGAGGCTGTGCATTCGTATTAAGAGAGTTCAGACCGTTCATGAACATCGCAGCACCCTGAGCGGGCATACCGCCACGATTGATGGTGCGGATAGCACCGCCAAGTCCGTTCTCAATTTCCTGCTCCATGGTCAACGCATTGGGTTCGTTGAAATTCATAGACTGGTTGTTGTTCAACTTCGTTCCATCAGCATAGAAATCAGCTTTCATGCCCGAGGTAAGGTAAACAGGAGCTGCCGTGTTAGACTTCAGAGACACCTGGGTAGGATTGAAACCTTCCGTATGGATGTAGAGGACGTCAACAAATTCAGGCACATTGATAACATACTTACCGTCTTCTTCCGTCAACGCCGTATAGAAACGATTGTTCAATGCCTGAACCTTCACACCTGCAAGCGGCTTATTGGTAGCGCCATCGTAGATATAACCTACTACCTCCTTCATCTTATATTGAGGAGCAGCGGCTTTACGCTTTGCCACCTGTGATTTCTTTACACTGTCAGCTTTAGGTGCGTTCTCATTCTGAGCTTGTGCAGAAAGTACGCACGTACCGGAAAGCATAAAGAGACATACGCCAGCCCGGAGAGCACCTTGCATCAAGTGAATTTTCTTATTGTTGTTCATTTCTGTAGGATTAAATGAGTGAGTGAAGAATTAAGTTCATGGAGGGAGGAAGAAAGGAAGAAACGAGTACTCGACTACTTCACAGACTTCCTCACCTGATGCAACTTAAAACTTGATGCTTATTCTTTTACAGCTTCATCACGAATCGGTTCGAGAATCACTTTTATGAGACTCAAGGCAGGCGACATACCTGTCGGCGTCTTCTGTCTTGGCACGTCGATACGAAGGAAGGGGAAAGAAGAAACACCGGTAGGCAAGCCCTGATAACAATAAGGGAATTCTACACCTTCAGGCCACAACGTGTAAGTCTTGACTGAATCTTCATCGACTTCAAACGTCTGCGATTTCTTGCCCATGATATTACCTTCGTCATCCAACAGTGTCGCAGTGAATTTCGTGTTTTGTGCGATTTCCTTCTCGGGATCTTCAGGATCATACCACGCATGGTTGATATCTGCACGATTCGGCATCACCTGTACCTTAACCAGATACTTACCGCTCAACACATTGGGAAGTGGAATAGGAATCATACCTACCTTGTTACGAGTAACCTGTAAGTAACGGTAACGCAAACTCTGATCCTTCCAATCTGAATAATCTACCGAATCAGACTTATTCTCACCAGCTACCAAAGTGAATACTTCACCCTTTTCACTGCCATTCTCAATATTTTCGGTATCACCGATCGTGTTACCATAAGAAAGTTCCTGGACAATACGTGCGATAAAGGAGTAAGCGGGATCCAATGAATAGGTTGTCAAGGGGAAGACGATACCATTGGAAGCCTTCACGGGCTCTACATCACCAAAGAGCGGGTTCTTGCCGCGCTTACCTGTAGCGGGATCCTTCGGCATCGGATTGGCATAGTACCAACCGTTGGTGCTACGAAGCGTATCAGCATGGTAAGCATAGTCTAAGATACCATCGATATCATCGCGTTCGAAACGTTCTTCGAAAATTGAAGGAGAGAAATACATGCTAGTGATGAGTAGCTTCTCCGTATTATAAAGCTGGAGCGAGTCAGGTGACTTATACTGCCAGTCCTTCGTGTTGTTCGGGTCAAACGTATACTTAGCTTGCGGATTGAACTTACCCGTCGTATAGTTAAACTCGTTACTGTAGCTGTTCTTGTACTTAAACAACTTGGAAATATTAGCAGAAGCTACTTCCCATGCAGGATCGGTAGGAATTACAGCGATATACAAGCTGTCTTCGTTCTTAATCTGTGCACCAGATTGATTGAGAAGTTCATTAGACGTAATATAGACAGAGTCTACATACACCATTTGACCGTTCTCATTCATTGCGCCCGGAATACTGAGAACCTCACTGAACTCCTTTTTATCAATCTTGGGATCACTCAAAGTACCATAAACGTGTTTGAAAACATCGGAATTGTTCTGCATGTAATCAAAAACGTTATAAGCAAAGGGTGAAACACCGTCGAGCAAGTGAATAGTACCATTAGAAGCCGGAATCAAAGCTTCATTCGTGGCAAGAGGTGCGCCATTGAAGCGTCCCTCGGTTGCATTATAAATAGCCAACTTACCATTAAAGAGACGCACTTCCTGCGTACCCTTATTGGCCTCGTAGTTGAAACGAGCCATGTGGTTTTGAGCAAACTGCATACCCAAACGGTATTCGAGTTTGTTCGCCTCTTCCTTCTTTCCAGCTGCACGGAGTTCGTCTACTTGATCGAGCTGACGATTCCAAACATCTGCATCGAACTTACCGTCGAGGGGAGCCCATAACGTATAAGATTGCGAAGAGTTAAGCAAGTCTGCGTAGGTTAAGGCACGCGTACTGTCATCACGCATGTAGTGATCCTCCTTCGCATATACTTTGATACGCTTCAGAATCCCAGCCATAGATTTCAGATTGGCATGCTCCTCCACATTCTGCCAAATGGTTTTGCCAGCAGCCGGCGCACCGGGCTTGATGTCGAAGTGATCATCTGAGCAGGAAGGCATTCCCAAGAGCAAGCTTGCGCCCAGGATACCACCTACATATTTAGTTGAAATATTACGTTTCATGATAAGAATAATTCTTCTTGGTGTGGACAGCACAGATACACCGAAGGACTTTGCTGTAGGTAAAGTTCCTATCGGGTATCTGTGATGCATGTGTAAGGATTACCAAATATCTTCAGGAACTGCGGCGTCAATAACTGACTTAGGTACAAACTCGAAGTAGTCGAGCATGAACTGCTTGTTAGTTGCTTGAAGAGCTGACTTGAATCGCAGGTAATATACCTTGTTCTTGTCAAAATAACGCGTCGTCAAAATACGGCGTACGGCAGGGTTACCCGGTGTAGCATTACGTGCCAAGTCATCGAGACCAGTTGCACCGTGTGCACTTGTACTTGCGAAATAGTTAGGAGCCTTCATGTAGCCTTGGTTACGAAGGTTACGGTCATTCTCACGGTTAGTTGTTGCATCGTCACCATCCTTCACCCAAGGATTACCCGGGAACATGGAAACTGATTCACGCTGGTCAATCGGAAGACCGATAGCAATCTGATTCAACGGATGTTCCTCAGCAATGTACACCTGGAACATACCGCGCAAAGTATTGAAGGAAGCACCCATACGTAATTCGTACGTACCTGATGTAGGTACAGGCGGGAGACGGAAGACGAAGTCGTAACGACCGCAAATCAAGAACTCATCACCCTGATAGTCTTTCCAAGCACCACCTGATGCGGGGTCATAACCATCCTTCGTATAGCAAAGCTCAGAAAGGTTGGTTTCGTAAAGCACGTTCTTGAAATAACCATTCGGGAAGTAACGAGCAGCAGTACCACGCAGACCGTTAGAATAAAGCTCAGGCATCAAGCTAGCCATGTCGATACGGATGCGCTCCTTCGCCAAAGCATCACGGGTAGCTTCATTATAAACCAATACATGGTCAATCGGATAGTAGAAACCATTCAAGGCATTGTTCTCGTTCTCACCATTCTTGGTATTGATCTTGATATTCAATCCCTGCTGGCCAACAGCATTGAGTTGCTTACCATCATAACCGTAAAGTACACCAACTTCAGAATAATCTTCACCAAAATCGTTTTTGTGTTCACTTACACGGTTGATGAAATACTCATGCGTAGTAGGAATCTGCGTAATCTTCAGCAAACCACGAGGATTGCCCTTCGTTACAAAGTAGTCCCACACGTTAACCGTATACTTAGCCTGCTGAGGATTCTTTGAATCAGCACCGAAGTCATAACCATACTCATTAAAGTGCTGAACAAACTGCGAAGGTGCCATACCGCCATCCAGCAAGTGATAAGCCATAAAGATATTAACAGCATTCTTCGGATTCTTGTAGTCACCCGGTGCATCATTACCACCTAAGACTTGCGCACACTTTGCTTCAAGAGCCTGGATAATGGGTTCCCAGTTATTTACCTTCTCAGTAATCGAATCATACTCAGGCATGGGAATACCCCAGTCGTTGAAAAGAACTTCGTCAGTTTCAACAAAAGCCGTATAAGCAATCTTACGCGTTGCCTGATACTCATAAGGCTTGTTATTAGACGCATTCAAGTGAGAAGTACCTGCATATTCAATGTACTTATTTTGAAAGTCCATTTCTTCCTTGGTCTTCAACTGCAAAGAGTCCGCCCAACCAGTTACCTCTAACAAGGTACCCATCGTACGCATATTATCAGCTGCCTTAATCAAAGTAGCCAAATTCTGAATAGACGGAGCAATTACCTTGTCAACCACGTGACACATACCATTCGATACTTCCACGTTGGGAGTAGTAATACGTGAATCCACGTTGATTACGATTTCACCATCTACTTCCTTAATATCCAAGAAACGGTTGCTAAGGTTCGTAGTAGGAATCGTACCAGAAAAACCAGTCAAGTCAGCCAACTCGTAAGCCGTAGTAGTACCGTTATCAATCACACAACTCAACGCAATGTGATTTTTCAGTTCCACAAGTGCTTCTTTACGTTCAGGATCTGCTACAGAATCCACTTCCAACGAATTGAAGCCCTTGGCGTTCAAATAGGCTGTGATGGCATGGTTATCGGGCGCAAAGACCGTATAATTACCACGAGCAGAAAGTACACTGGACAAAGCAGAAGCATCAGCCGAATTGCCCAATTTTACTTCGTCAAAAATACGCTTGATCATGGAGAGCTCTGGATTCTTCGTAATGTAATCCATCATAGAATCCTTTTGCTTTACAGCATAAGCATCCTCACTGATGTCCTCCTTACAGCTGGTCATACCAACAGGAGAGGCAATCAAGAGAGCTGCAGCAAAAAGAGCGGCCCAATGTCTCATATTCAACTTTCTAGTATTCATTGTTGCGCTTATTTTTTAGTGTAACGATCCCAAATGGGGTTTTGGACAAGCTTACCGCCAACCTCTAACCCGTTCACTTTGAGTTCCTCGCTATAGATGGGATTATACATACCCCAAATGTTATTCTTCAACTTTTCTACAACAGCCGCTTTGATCGTGGTAGAATAAGTACCGAGTGTCGTTTTTACTTCGTTAGAGAACTCTGCCTGACGAACCAAGTCAAACCAACGCTTACCTTCAGCGAAGAACTCGATTTGACGTTCACCGTAAGTAAGGTTGAGGAGGTCGCTGGCCTTCTTTGTAAATTGCTCCTTACCATCTTTCTCAACAATACCATACTTGTCAGAAACGCGGTCGCAATACATATCCTCGTTAGTCGAAGCTTCAGCAGGTGTACCCACCAACTTCGGATTGCAACGCTTAAAGATTTCGT
Organism: uncultured Prevotella sp.; assembly: GCA_900541335.1. Lineage (GTDB taxonomy): Bacteria > Bacteroidota > Bacteroidia > Bacteroidales > Bacteroidaceae > Alloprevotella. The sequence goes on along the minus strand of UQJC01000050.1, from coordinate 3,964 downwards.
TTACGAGTTGGAATCCCTTCTTCAGTTCCTCCACGTTGGTTGTACCCGTACGAGCAATTGCCTCAGCCTTAATCAGCATGACATCAGTCAAACGGTAGATAGGCCAGTGACGGTTATTGGTATTGGTCGTATTCGGAAGTGAACCAACCTTTTCCGTCATGTCTTCTGCATTATTAGCAGATACATTAGACTGAACAAACTTTGTAATTGGCTTATTGATACTGCTGGTATGGTAATTGCAAGATTCCAAGAAACGGAAGTCAGTCTTACCCCAGCCCAACGTCGGGTTCACCTGAGAGGCATTGGCCAACAAGTTGGGAGAGCAAGCCAAGATCTGTGCACCATGCGTACCATCATACAGGTAGAAGTAGTCGTTTGCCGTACCATTCTTGGTATTGCTACCATCATACTGCAATTCAAGAATACTTTCGAACGAGTTCTGGTTGACGAAAATTTCGTTGTACACCTCATCCGTAATGCTTAACCCAATCTTAGAGTTACGATACATCGGGAAGGGTTGATTCTCTTCTTCAGGAGTAACCGTCGGATCCAACTTTTGGTTCTTCTTGTACTCCTTCATCATGTAATCGAGTACGTAGTCAGCGTGACTGATGGCCTTCTGCAAACACTGATTAGAAAGTTGGTTACAGTATTCATCTGTGATAGCTTGACCATCAGCTGTCTTATAACCAGAAGCAACAGAACCATCTTCATTCGTATTAGGAACGTCGGTCAAGTTGATGCGTCCGTCAGCAATCTCGTACTTCTTACATTTAGTGACTGCGTTTTTCAGAAGACCAGCACGCCAAAGGTACATGTCAGCCATCAGTGCATGAACACCCAAACGAGTGAAACGACCCTTATTATCGTTCCAATTACCATAATTTTCTGGAGCAAAATTGACCGTCTTCTCAAGTTCATCAATGCACTGACCCAAAATAGCTACACCGGGTGTCGTAGCGGGACGTTCTTCCATGGCCTGCTTATCCGTACGGACAGCCTTCGTTACGAAAGGAACATCGCGGAAGGAACGAACCAAATAGAAGTAATAAAGTGAACGAAGTGCTTTGATTTCCGCATCTATGGAACGGAATTCAGCAGCCGTAAAACTGGGATCCACTTCCTTACCCGGAGTGGTCATTGCAGCACCTTGTTCCAAAATCAGGTTGCAGTAATTGATACCCGTATAGAAACCTGCCCAAGAGAACATGGCTTCCTGCGGTTGCAATACCGCATTCATTAGCAACTGAATGTTCTGGTGATCCATTTTGTTCAACTGGAAGTTATCCGAACGGACTTCACCCCAGAGCAAAATCTTTTCTGTCTGACCTTTTTGCGCCAGCATCTCATAAGCACCGGCACGAACGTTTTCAAGGTCACCCTTTTCTTTCCAAAATTCCTCTTCTGGAATCTGATTCGTGGGAGTCAGCGTCAAGAAGTCGTCACAAGACGTGAACGTTCCGCCCATAAGCAGAAGGCTTCCAGCGAGAAGGAACTTCGTATATAAATTTCTACTTTTCATAATGAAAGATGATTATTGCGTTTGAAGAAGCGTTCCGTATCTAAACTGTAACCATACGAACTGTATGTTTTCACAGCTCCCCCTACCCGACTCCAGGGTTGCCCATCGGTAGGACAAAGCCCTGGAGCGTTTGGATAGGAAGTGAGAACTACTTTCACTTCAAACTTGCATTGCTTTAGAAACCAAAGTTCAAGCTAAAGGTAAATGAACGAGAACGCGGTGTTTGTGAATTGTCGACACAAGGATTCATACCGCTTGCAGAATGTTCAGGATCTACACCTGAATACTTCGTCCAGAAAATCAAGTTGTTACCAGAAGCAGAAATACGCATTGAACTCATACCAATCTTCTTCAACTTCTCAGCAGGAACGCTGTAAGAGAGCTGGAAGTATTGGAAACGGAGGAAGTCACCCGGTTCAACATAACGATCACTTACGAGCGAGTTGAACGTCGGAGTTACCTTTGAACTCATAGCGCGGTGCATGGTCGTTGCATCACCATTCTTTCTCCAGCGGTGAAGCACGGCTGCGCTCTGGTTCTTGTTGCTAACCATACTTTCTGCATTCATACGAGCCATATTGATAATCTTGTTACCAATACGGAAGTTGAATGAAGTCTTCAGCTCCCAACGGTCGTACTTAAATTCAATACCGAAACCACCATTTACCTTCGGGTTAGAAGAACCGAGGTAAACGATATCCAACTCATCGATGTTACCATCGTGGTTGATATCTTCATACATGGCATCACCACCCTGGAACTGATAGTTCTTACCTCCATAGTTGAAGGTCATAGGAAGCGGGTTACCATTCTTATCATATACGACATTACCAGCTGCGTCGAAGACAATCGGAGTAGACTTCTTGAGCTTCGGATCCGTTTCCTTAGCGGCAGTCATCACGTAGTTGTTCTTCTCAGGATTGAGGAAGTAACCGTTATGGTCGTAGTCGTAAGCGTAGATACCCTTGAAACGGAAACCATAAATAGCACCGAGGGCATTACCAATCTGTACACGCTTCATCACTTCGAAGTTACCGTAACCATAGTCGGCATTGTTAGAAGCCAATACGGTCGGATCCATCTTCGTGATGGTGTTGAGGTTCTGAGCGATGTTACCACGGAGTTTCATGCTGAACTTACCGAACTTGAGAATCTCGCGGGTGCTACCGTAGAGTTCCCAACCCTCGTTCTCCATGTCACCGACGTTAGCCCATTCCAAGGAAGCGAAACCAGTCGTTGAAGGAATGCGAACACCTTGGTTAAGCAAGTCAGTCGTCTTTTTCTTATACACGTTCAAGTTGAACTGCAAGAGATCGTTGAAGAGGTTCAAGTTAACACCAACGTTCCAAGCGCGTGTCTTTTCCCAACGAATCTCAGTCAACTTCAAGTTAGTCGGGCGGATAACCGTCGTACCATTGTAGATAGCACCAGCAGCGTACTTATTGTACATCAAACCTTCGCTACCCGGAATGTTACCGTTGATACCCCAACCCGGAGCAACAGAAAGCATGCTTACTACCTTCTTCAAGGGTTGGAAGAACTTTTCGTCTGAAATGTTCCAACGAGCAGAAACACCAGGGAAGAAGCCCCACTTGTTACCAGAACCGAAACGAGTACTACCGTCGGCACGCACCGTCAAGTCGAATACATATTTTGAGCCGTAAGCGTAGTGCATAGAAGCCAAACCTGCTGCACTGTGACCCTTACCTGTGCTGGTCCAAGAGTCGCGTAAGTAACCAGGCACCGTAGGATCAGTGATACCACCAGAGATACCAGAAGAAGCCATTGACTGACGCGTATCATTGCTGGTGCTCATTTCAAAGCGACCCATCACCTGCAACTGATGATCGTTGTTAGCAAAGTGCGGATGGAAAGTCAACTGGTGACGCGTCGTGAAAGTCAAGTTCTTCACTTCCAAACTAGAAGTTTTATTGATACCCTTCGTCACATCATTCTCAACGAACCAAGAATCTGATGTCAGGGAAGAAGGATAATAAGACTCTTCGGTGTTAGTGTAAGCATTCATAAACACCTCACCACGATAATCGAGCTTCGTTTCATCATCACTCTTACCGAGGAGCTTATATTCAAGTGCAAACTGCGGCTGAATTGTATAGGACGACTGATTATTCCATGCTTCATGCGCGATGGCCACAGGGTTTCCGTTAGCTACCATGTCACTCAGATAGTAAGAAGTCAAGCCACTGTTGGGGGCAACCATACCCGGTGCACCTGCAGCCTTAGGCATAATAAAGAATTCACCCGTATTGTACCAGTACTCAGCAGCATTTGCGGTAGCAGGCTGGTGTTGCATACGGTATACAGACATATTCGGCATCGCATTGTAAGCGCGACCCAAGATGTCATTGCTGTAGTTACGCTGGTTCTTCGTATAAGTCAATGCGAAGTTAGAGGTAAACTTGATACGGTCAGACACCCAGT
>UQJC01000049.1 GCA_900541335.1 uncultured Prevotella sp. | reverse complement strand
TTACGGCTTCCGTGTGGGTCATCCCCAGTGTTTAGACCTTCTTTTACGGCTTCCGAGTGAGTCATCCCCAGTGTTTAAACCTTCTTTTACGGCTCCCGTGTGAGATTTCCCAAGTGTTTAGACCTTCTTTTACGACTTAGGTAGGAAGACAGCTTGAGCATGACGACCATCTTATACAGATTCCGTAGGTACTCTTTCAAATCCTGTAACGAAGGAGAACCCTTGCCGGGGCAAGCTGTATCAAGCTATGCGATTAGAAGAGTAACCCGCCGGAAGAAAGCAACTCTTCTCTATACAAATACGCCTTTCATCCTCCAAAGATTGCTGCCAGTACACTATACGAAGCCAACGGCAAATGGCTCTTTATCTACAAATGTAGCACGAGCGTAGGGCATACATCTAAAAGAAAATCGTACTTTTGGCGAGAATTCATCCTAACTCATCCTACTGAATGAAATATTTTCTGCTAACCCTTTGTTTATTTACGGCCGCTACCTGCTCACTTCCCTTACAGGCTCAACGCCGAAAAACAGTAAAGAAAGAGCCTCAAGTACCCATCGAACAACTCTTTCAAGAATACCGGTTTGAAGAAGCTGCCAACCAACTGCAAAAACAGCTTGAAACTGCTGAAAAAAAAGGAGAACCTACCGATTCGTTAGAGGCTTACATCAAACGCGCTAACTTAGGAGCTGACATGCTGCGTGGTACAGAGCGCATTACCTTTGTTGATAGCTTTAAGGTTCATCGCAATGCGGTGCTTTCTGTCATCCGCCTCTCCCACGAAGCCGGGCGTTTGGTGGACACTCAAAGTCCCGAAGCCCAACTCCGCACACTCCCTGCCAGCATCGGTCAATATGCTTATATCAATGAATTAGAAGACCGCATGTTTTGCGCTGTGAGTCAAAAGAAAGGAGAACCGCAAACAATCAGTCAGGCCTTTCATGTAGGCAAGGGCTGGGGAGCGGCAGAAACGCTCGACGGAATGGCCAATGGCAACAACCAGGCCAACCCCTTCATGATGCCCGACGGCGCCACCCTCTATTTTGCGCAACAAGGTGAAGAAAGTCTCGGTGGATACGACCTCTTTGTTACGCGCTATAATTCCGACACCAAGCAGTTTCTGAAACCTGAAAACCTCGGAATGCCTTTCAACTCACCTGCCAACGACTACCTGCTTGCCATTGACGAAGCGACCCGTATCGGGTGGTTGGTGACCGACCGCTACCAACACGCTGACACGGTATGTGTCTATACGTTTGTTCCCAACGAAAGTCGAAATACTTACATTCTGTGCGACGAGAACAGAGACGAAGTAGTGCGCGCGACGCAATTGCGCTCCATCCGCTCGACGCAACTGAGTGACAAACTCGTGGCGGCTGCGCGTCAGCGCATTCAACTCATTGACACCAAGCGGAAACGCGGCCAAGCTACTGCCACCCGCTACGTCATCAATGACCAAAAGGTTTACACCTCGCTAAAAGAGTTTCAGAGCAGTCGTGCCCGCAGCCTCGCTGCTGAATCAGACCGTCTGAAGGAAGAAATCGAGCAGCTCACGGCTCTGCAGGAGGACTGGATGCGGAAGACTACTACTACTCAAACAGCCACTGAAGCCCGCAAGCAACTCGAACTTCTCTACCCGAAACTCATCAAACTCCAACAGCAATACAACGCTACCTGCAAGCAAATGCGACAGGAAGAGTCAAAATAATAAGGAAGGGAATTTTGACTGATTATAAATCTGTTTGAAGGAGTCTTGTAAAAGGAATACTTCAACTTGATTCTAAACATTCAGCCAAGCTTCATTCCGTTCAATCCTATTTTTATCCATCCCTAAATTCTACAATCTCCCATGAAGCAAGAACCTATCGCCTCATCGGAGCTGATTATCAACTCCGACGGCAGCATTTTTCATCTCCATTTACGTCCCGAACAATTGGCAGACAAGATTATCCTGGTGGGTGATCCGGGACGCGTCCCCCTCGTAGCCTCTCATTTTGAAACAAAGGAGTGTGACGTGGAAAGCCGCGAATTTCGCACCATTACGGGTACTTACCAAGGAAAGCGCATCACCGTCGTTTCGACTGGTATCGGGTGTGACAACATCGACATCGTAGTCAACGAACTGGATGCGTTGGCAAACATAGATTTTGAGACAAGAACCATTCGTCCCGAACTCCGTCAGTTGCAACTGGTTCGTATCGGCACTTGCGGCGGTTTGCAGCCCTACACGCCCGAGGGAACCTACATTGCCAGCGCACGCAGCATCGGATTTGACGGTTTGCTGAACTTCTACGCACGGCGTGACGAAGTCTGTGATTTAGCCTACGAACAGGCTTTCATTCAGCACATGGGCTGGAAGGGCAACCAATGTATCGCCCATCCCTATGTAGCCAAGGCCGATGCCGAATTGATTGACCGCGTGGCGGCCAACGACATGGTGCGCGGTGTGACGATTGCCTGCGGCGGATTCTACGGCCCGCAAGGTCGTCAACTCCGTTTGAAGTTAGCCGACCCCGAAGCCAATCACAAGATTGAGAACTTCGAATATGAAGGGACTCAGGTTACGAACTTCGAAATGGAAAGCAGTGCCTTGGCAGGTCTTGCCTCCTTGATGGGACATAAAGCCATGACTTGCTGCATGGTGATTGCCAACCGTCGAGAAGGAAAGGCAAACCCCAACTATAAGAACAGTATTGACGGGCTCATTAAGCTCGTGCTCGATCGTATTTAGACCGTCGGTCACCCCTCTCTACGGACAAGCGCAACGACACAGCTGTGCCGGCACTTGTCCGCTTTTTGTTTCTATCTGGCAGGGGCGCACTTTACTCCCCACAAAACCTAGATTGCTAAACATCTGAGCAATTTACCCACATAAAAATCAATCTTTCATGAAAGTGTGTGCTACCTAAATATAGGGAAAGCACTACCTTTGCGCTAAAATACTTCAGTGTATGCACAAACTCCTTCTCAATTTCTTCCTCCTGATTTGCATTCCCTTGCAAGGATGGGCCGAAAAATGGTCGGTAGAAACACTTCCTATGGTGCATCTTCAGGACTCCACACGCTTCGTATGTAATCCTGACGGAGTACTGAGTCCCGAAGCTGTCAACCGAACAGACCTGTTGCTTCGTCAGCTGAAACGCGATAAAGGGGTCGAAACCGTTGTCGTGGTGGTCAAACAGTTGCAAGGTGACGACCCCTATGAGTTCGGCATGGAGCTGAGCCGCAAGTATGGTATTGGTAGCAAAAAACAGAATTCGGGCCTTATCATCATCTTGGCTACCGAGGATCGCAGTTACCAGATTCTCACCGGGCGCGGCCTGGAAGCTACCCTACCCGATGCTATCTGTCGACGCATACAAAACCGTGTCATGGTGCCCCAACTGAAACGCCAACGTTGGGATGCAGCCATTGTCCAGACGGTCGAACAAATTGATTCGTACGTAAGAATGGACGAATCGCTCCGTCCCGACAAGAAGAACCAGGCTGAAGAGGGCATGAACGCCGTGGTGGGGTTCTTCATCTCCATCATCGTTTTGGGCGGTTTGCTTTTCATCTTCGGAATCAGCAACATCCGCAAGAAGTGCCCCCACTGCCGTCAAGCACAAATGCGCTTGGTCAAGAAGCAAAGAGTACGCGTAGCCAATTCACGTGACTGGCTGATTCGCTCCACCTACCGGTGTCCGCGCTGTGGCTTCGAGAAACATGAGCTCGAAGAAGAAGACAACGACAACGATACCTTGGGAGCTGGCGGCATGGTTCCCCCCATCTTTTTTGGTGGGTTTGGCGGTCGCAGCGGTGGCGGAGGCGGCGGCTTTGGTGGCGGTCTCTTTGGCGGAGGCTCCTTCGGAGGTGGCGGTAGCGGCGGCCGATTCTAAAAGTACTGTCAGCTGATAAGCTCTCCCTCTCTCTATTCATCTATTTATAAACTTATCAATTCTACTCCTATGTCTAAAGGAACGATTACACTCATCATTGTCGGTGTCGTAATCCTCATTCTTACAGGAACGACCCTGACTACGTACAACGGACTGGTCACTACGGATGAAGCCGTGTCAACCGCATGGAGCAATGTGCAGTCACAATACCAGCGTCGCGCTGACTTGATTCCGAACCTTGTGAATACGGTGAAAGGTTACGCCAAACACGAGCAAGGTACACTTGAAAGCGTCATGGCGGCACGTGCCAAAGCTACTCAACTCACAGTGGATGCCAACAGCCTCACCCCTGAAAAGATGAAGCAAATGCAGGAAGCCCAGGGACAACTCTCCCAGGCACTCGGCAGACTGATGATGATTTCGGAAAAATACCCTGATCTGAAAGCAAACGAGGGGTTCTCCGAACTTCGTGCCCAGTTGGAAGGAACTGAAAACCGCATCAACGAAAGCCGTCGTCAGTACAACGAAATCGTGAAGGAATATAACATCAGCGTACGCAAATTTCCTTCAAACCTCGTAGCTGGCATGTTTGGCTTTGACAAGCGCACGCCTTTCGAAGCTGAAACGGGTGCAGAAAAGGCTCCGAAAGTTGAGTTCTAATCTTTCTGTAACCATTCTTCAACCTCTAACTCCGAAACTCAAAACCCTCTGTAGGTATTCCGTCTGTGTCTAAGGCATCATAAGGCATACCTGCTTATCACAACCTCCTAACCCTCCTCAACGCAATGGACAGCAAACAACGTTACATGATGCGCGGTGTTTCCGCGATGAAAGAAGACGTTCACAACGCAATTAAGAACATCGATAAAGGCATCTTCCCCCAAGCCTTCTGCAAGATTATCCCCGACATTCTCGGCGGCGATCCCGAATACTGTAACATCATGCACGCAGACGGTGCCGGTACGAAGTCAAGCCTTGCTTACATGTACTGGAAGGAAACGGGCGACTTGTCTGTTTGGAAGGGCATCGCTCAGGATGCACTGATCATGAATACGGACGACTTGCTCTGTGTAGGTGCGGTAGATAACATCCTGGTCAGCTCGACCATCGGCCGTAACAAGATGCTGATTCCCGGTGAAGTCATTTCTGCCATCATTAACGGTACAGACGAACTGCTCCAACAGATGCGCGACATGGGTGTAGGCATCTATGCTACCGGTGGCGAAACGGCTGATGTCGGTGACCTCGTACGCACCATCATTGTCGACTCAACGGTAACGTGCCGCATGAAGCGCAGCGATGTGATTGACAATGCCAACATCCGTCCGGGCGACGTCATCGTGGGTCTTTCCTCTTGCGGTCAGGCCACCTACGAAACGGAATACAACGGCGGTATGGGTAGCAACGGCTTGACCTCTGCCCGTCACGATGTCTTTGCAAAATACCTCGCAGAGAAGTATCCCGAGAGCTTTGACAAGGCCGTACCCGATGAATTGGTATACAGTGGTTCATACAAGCTGACCGACCCCGTAGAAGGTGCTCCCGTCAATGCAGGCAAGCTCGTGCTCTCCCCCACTCGTACGTATGCACCGGTTGTTAAGAAGATGCTTGACGAAATGCGCCCCGAAATTCACGGTATGGTGCACTGCACGGGCGGTGCTCAGACCAAGGTGCTTCACTTCGTAGGCGAGAATTGCCGTGTCATCAAGGACAACATGTTCCCTGTTCCTCCCCTCTTCAAGGCGATTGCACAGGAAAGCGGTACCGACTGGGCCGAAATGTACAAGGTGTTCAACATGGGTCACCGCTTGGAGGTCTACGTTGCACCCGAACAGGCTGACAAGGTTATCGAAATTGCTCGCAGCTTCAACATCGACGCACAAGTTGTGGGTCACATCGAAGAAGGACCGCGCTCCCTCACCATCCGCAGCGAATTTGGTGAGTTCAATTACTAAAGCCGTTCCGTTCGCAGCTGCTGAGAAGCGAAAGCATGGAGAGGGTTAGAAGCATGAAGGAAACGAAGCCGAAAGGTACGAAGCGGGGTTGTAAATCCACTTTCACGCACCGTTCCGTTAGCGCATCCCCCAACTTCTAAACTTCTCAACTATAAGTAGGTGTGGAATATTTATCATCTACAAAGCCTGCATGATCTAGTATAATATTCGACACCTACTTAATTTCATAACCCGATGACGGGATAATCGATTCACCGAATAATCGCGAAATCAGATAATCGGAAAATCGAATAACCGCAATAACCAGATAACCACATTTGCTCTATGGCAACCCCCAAACCAAATTCCTCCCCTATGCAAGAAGAGAGCAAGCGCCTCGCTTGGTCACGCCGACAGCAATGGCTTAACCTTTGCGGTGCCATTTCCTCACTTTACCTGGTGGTCGATCTGGGAGAACACTTCGTTAACTACTGTCTCCTTCAAGAACAGCCCTTTTACCGCATCTTTATGAAAGGAACTGGCCTGCTTTTCTGGGTTATCGTACTCGTTTATTATGTGCGCCTTCTGTTCTTCAAGTGCAAGACACAAACAGACTAATCTGTTACGAAATAGACATGAGCCGAAAGCATCAAAAGTTACTACTCATAGCCTTAGCCTTTGTTGCGAGTTGCGCACTGAACATTGCGGCTCATCGGCTGGACGCTGATTTCCTGGAACACGTTTCCGTGGTTGGCGCAACTGCTTTTGCCGGAGCCATTGTCAGTCGCAAGGAAGGCGAGCCCCTGATTCCACGCGAAGCCAGTACCTGGTTTCGACTTGCTCTCGCCGTTCTCATCGTAGCTACGGCATTTTGGGCAGCCGAACGGTGGCTTTCCATCGCAAGTGCCTAATTCCCACGTTATAACCACCAACGCTGCGCCCACCCCATTCCACATTTAACAAGCAAACCAAACCACATGGCAGAAAACAATACGTTATTAGACAAACTCAACGGACTCGTTGCCCGCTTCGAAGAAGTATCAACCCTCATCACCGACCCCAATGTCATTGCTGACCAGCAACGCTACGTGCGCTTGACCAAGGAATATAAAGACTTGGAAGACCTGATGGCTGCCCGCAAGGAATATGCCAACCTTATTTCCAACCTGGCAGAGAGCAAGAACATGCTCCTCACCGAACAAGACCCCGACCTCAAGGAAATGGCACGTGAGGAAGTGGCTGCTTGTGAGGAACGCATGCCGCAACTCGAGGAGGAAATCAAGCTGATGCTGGTGCCCAAAGACCCGGAGGACAGCAAGAACGCCATTCTTGAAATCCGTGGCGGTACGGGTGGTGACGAAGCGGCTCTCTTTGCCGGCGACCTCTTCCGCATGTATGCCAAATACTGCGAACGCAAGGGTTGGAAGATGGAAGTATCGAGTGCCAGCGAAGGTGCAGCAGGTGGTTTCAAGGAAATCGTTTGCTCTGTAACAGGCCCCGATGTCTACGGCACGTTGAAGTATGAAAGTGGTGTGCACCGCGTGCAACGTGTACCCGCTACCGAAACGCAGGGCCGTGTACACACCTCGGCCGCTACGGTGGCCGTGTTGCCCGAGGCCGAAGCTTTCGACGTAGTCATCAACGAGGGTGAAATCAAGTGGGATACCTTCCGTTCGAGCGGTGCAGGTGGTCAGAACGTCAACAAGGTTGAATCGGGTGTACGTCTGCGCTATAACTGGAAGAACCCCAACACGGGCGAAGTCGAGGAAATCCTCATTGAGTGTACCGAAACGCGTGACCAGCCGAAGAATAAGGAGCGTGCCCTTGCTCGTCTGCGTACCTTTATCTACGACAAGGAACATCAGAAGTATGTCGACGACATTGCGAACCGACGCAAGACACTCGTGTCTACGGGTGACCGTTCGGCCAAAATTCGTACTTACAACTATCCGCAAGGACGCATCACGGACCACCGCATCAACTACACCATTTATAACCTGCAGGCATTCATGGACGGCGAAATTCAAGACTGCATTGACCACCTCATTGTGGCTGAAAATGCAGAACGCTTGAAGGAAGCCGAGATGTAAACCGTGCGTTCCCACACAGTACCAGCCTGCTGATACGAGTTGTTGCCTTGGGCTACCTTGACGAGGCTACATGCGCTTCCGACTACCCTTCGTCAGTCGAAGAAGGACTTCCTCATCAGTCTACAGACACAACTACTTCACGTGCAACATCCCCGTTCGCCTTCCCCAAGGCTTCCGACCGGAAGGATGTTGCACGTTATTTTTTTGCAAATGAGGCTTCAACCAATCTGATGCCTGATATCGGCTCACCCGATAAAGCCGATTGCCCCCGTTTACTTCAAATCGTTGTACCTATAAATGCATGGTGGCAGGTGCAAGCAATTGGACGGAATGCGCTCAAATCATGTTCAGCACCTACTTATTGGATTGCTTTTAGTCGAAGCCTACAACCTATAGGTAGCATACACCTCCATTGCAGCACCTCTTTATAATCTCTTTCCGCTATGAAACTTCCCCTTCTTCTTCTTCTCTCCCTTCCCCTACTCCTCTCCGCTTGTCAGTCCAAACAGCAGAAGCAGGAAGAAGTCAACGGAGCCTTTGCCAAGGCTGCTAAACCTCAAGGTGAGAATCTGGGTCGCATTGCTGATTCGGGCGAATTGCTCATTGCTACACTGAGCGGTCCGGATACCTACTTCGACTTTCAAGGTGTAAACATGGGTCTGCAGTACGCCTTAGCCGAAGACTTTGCCGCTACGCTGGGTGTAGCAGTGCGCGTCGAGGTAGCCAACGATACGACGGCCCTCATCGCGAAGTTGAAAAAGGGGGAGGTTGACCTCATTGCTCTGCAACTTCCCGAAGCACGCTGCCAACAAGAGCAACTCTGTGCAGCGGGTGCAGACAATCCGAAACTCCACACCAGTTGGGCCATACGTAAGGATGAACCCGACTTGGCTGAAGCCCTCAACGAATGGTTTGGCGACGGAGTAGAAGTACAAATCGAACGTCGCGAACGCACACGCATGAAGGAACGCCACGAAGTGAAACGCCAGGTACGCGCTCCCTACATCTCACGCGAAAAGGGGATCATCTCTACCTACGATGCCTTCTTCAAGCAGGCCGCCCACCACACGGGATGGGACTGGCGACTCATTGCTGCCCAATGTTACCAGGAGTCGGGCTTTGACCCCAATGCCATTTCGTGGGCGGGAGCCAAGGGATTGATGCAACTCATGCCTGCCACGGCACACCACCTCGGCATAAAGGAGCAAGAAGTCTTTGCACCTAAAGAAAACATTGCCGCTGCGGCTCGTTACATCCGGGAACTGCAAGGACACTTTGCCCACATAGCCGATGCTGAAGAACGTGTGAAGTTCGTACTTGCTTCATACAACGGGGGCTATGGCCATGTGAACGATGCGCAGGCACTGACCCGAAAATATGGTGGCAATCCGCATGTGTGGAATGACGTAGCACCCTACATTCTGCGCCTGAGCGAAGCACGCTACTACCGCGACCCCGTGGTGCGCCACGGCTACATGATTGGAGCTGAGACTTACCATTATGTGCAACGCATCCTGGAACGCTGGCGCCAATATGGCGGTACGGTGCGTAACCTTCGTCCGGCTCCCAACACGGCCTTTCCCGTTACTGCGACCGAAGGCAATGCACGCCGTGCACATAAGCACAATCGCTACAGCAAGGAACGTACCATCTTGACTCCCGAAGAACTCCGTCAGAGGGCCGAACAAGGTGCCATGAAGTGAACAGGAGATAAGTAGGCATTGAAAACTATTTTATGGGATGTTCTATCAATTACAGTTTAAGAGTTTATTCATCAAGCCAATGACTTTCAACATAAACTCTTCAACTTATCAACTGATCATTAATAGAACCAACCTTATCTCATTCAGAGTCCAATTGCTTACACATACAATCGTGTTCTTGCACCGCATTTTTATGTATAACTCATTTTCAACACCTACTTATTAGAACCCTGGGACTCAATGTTCCCCTGTTCGGCACCACACCACAAGCCCCCTTTCGCCTATAAACGGATAAACGGTGCACGCATCCATCTTCCCAGACAGCACAGCCCACCCCATCTTCCCCTCTACGCCCCACATGCCCATGTACTACCACGAAGTTCAACACATCCTTCACCTCCAAGGCTCAGCCTATAGCCGCTACGCTCGACTTTACAGCCTCTTCAACCGCATTTGCCTCGCCGAATCTGCCAACTTTCAAAGCGATTACGCCACCCTGTTCTCCCGCCTCATTGCCGTTTGTCAGGCCAAAGGCATTGACCACCGGGCGGCCGACCGCTTCCGACACAATGCGCGACGTGTACTCCAGGAAGAACGGGTACCCAACGTTGAGGAAGAACGTGCCGACGTGGCTGACCTTTGTCACTTCATCTACCAGCTCACCCAAAGCCCCATCCCCACCGACCTGCCACAGGCTATTCGGCCGCTACGGGTACGCAAGCAAGTGTTGCGCGAACGGCGAACGATCAGAGGGGTAGTTACCGAAATTCTCACGCCGACCAGCTTCCGTTGCCTCGTCGATCAAGAAGAGGATCATCCCTTCACCATACGCTTGGCCGAATCGGGGAACAACAAACAGCCTCAACCCTTCACCTCTCCCCTCTACCCCGGAGCCAACGTCATGCTGCTTGATGCCGTAGCGGCCGAAGGAGCAACCGACACACTCGAGGTGTATTTCGTCATTCTCGAACCCGATTACCTCATTGATGTCAGCTCACTTACAGCCTGCATCAAGCCCTATGGCACATCGCCACTCAACTATCTCATCAATGCCTTAGCTCCCAACGAGCCGACCCGTTACACGCTGATTGGTAACCTTGCCAACCAGTTTATGGACGATTGCATAAACGGTGACCTCACCGATCCGCAACTGTACTTGCAATCCCTCCGTACCAACTACAGCCAGACCCTTTTAGACTTTGCCTGTATGCCTGCAGAAGAGGTGGGAGCAGCCTTCTTTGCACAAGCGAAAGTACTCTTTGACCACATACACCAAACGGTAGCTGAACGGTTTGCCGCACCCGATATTGACATCGACCGCGAAAATGTGGTCCTTGAGCCCTCCTTTATCTGTCCCACCTTGGGACTACGCGGACGACTCGACGTAATGACACTCGACCACCAACGTGTATTGGAGTTAAAGAGTGGCAAAGCCGAAGAATTCTATCGAGAGGTAAAAGGTCCGAAACCTGACCACTTGCTCCAGATGACACTCTACGGCGAGATACTGCGCCGCAACTTCCACATAGATTGGAACGAGGTGCGCACTTTTCTCTTTTATGCCGCTTATCCACGCTTCTTCAATGAGCGTCCCTCAGCATCTGCCATACGTGAAATCTTACACCTGCGCAACGGCATCTTACGACTGATCCATTGCTTGCAACAGGGCGAATTTGAACGAATACTACCCAAACTGACCCCTGATTATCTCAATTCGAACCAACTGCAAGGAAGATTCTACGACCAATACCTCCGTCCCCAAATAGAGGAGGTGACCCAGCCGCTTCAACAGCTCAACCACGACGAGCTGTTGCGCGAATACTTTACCCAATACGTGACCTTTGTCGAGCGTGAAATGTTCATGAGCAAGACGAGCGACAACCGCCCTGACTCCATCAGGGGCTTTGCTGCTACGTGGACAGCCGACCGCCGCACCAAACTCATGGCAGGTAACCTGCTGGATCAATTGGAATTAGCCCAACTAACTACTGACGAACGTGGCGGAATTACCACCGTTTGCTTCCACCTGCCAACCTACGATGCCGACTTCGTACCCAACTTTAATCAAGGCGAGATGGTACAAATCTATGAAGCCGATTGCCACGAGGAAGCCAACGTGACGAACCGCCAGTTGGTGCGCGGCACAGTGACAGCCCTCACGGCTGAATCGCTGACCATCACACTGGCTTATCGCCAACGCAACTTGCAGCTCTTTACGAAGAAGAAACGCTATGCCGTTGAACACGATGCGACCGACGGACCTGCAGCACAACAACTCCGTAACCTCTTCGGATTGCTCACTGCCACTACCGACCGTCAAAACCTGTTACTCGGAAGACGCTCTCCACAGCGTAACCTCGCCCTTACCCTGCGCGGCTCCTATCCCGAAACAGTCGAATCAATTGTATTGCAGGCAAAGCAGGCACAAGATTACTACCTACTCGTAGGGCCACCGGGAACGGGCAAAACCAACCTGGCCCTACGTTCTATGGTCAAGGAATACTTACTCGAAGCGGCCACCCACACTGCCGATGCCACTTACTTGAAGTCACACGCACTCTTGCTCTCTGCTTACACCAACCGCGCGGTCGACGAGATATGCAGCATGCTCGACGATTTATCCCAAGAACTCACATTTGACTACTTGCGCATCGGCAATCCGCAAACTTGCGCCACGGCTCATCATGCCCACCTGTTAAGCGAACGGGCTGCCACCTTGCCCCGCCGAGAAGACGTGCGCCACCTGATTGACACCATTCCGATTATTGTTGGCACTGTCATCACACTTACCAACAGCCGGATGCTCTTCCGTCGCAAGACCTTCGCCACCGCCATTCTAGACGAAGCCTCCCAGCTTCTTGAACCGCAAGTGATGGGGCTACTTACAGCCCGTCAACAGGAACGGCAAGCCATCGGCAAATTTATTCTCATCGGCGATCACAAACAGTTACCAGCCGTAGTCATGCTCCCCGAGAGTCAGACACAAACACAAAGTCAAACACTCAGAGCCATCGGGCTGACCGACCTGCGCAACTCCCTCTTCGAGCGCCTTCACCAACAAGAAGCGGCACACGGACGCACCGCCTTTGTCGGTATGCTATACAAACAGGGGCGTATGCACCCCGATATTGCAACCTTTGTCAATCGCTATTTTTACGATTCGCGTCTTACCCCCGTACCCCTGCCCCACCAGACAGAAACCCTGCAATGGGCGCATGCCGATGGTCCCTATGAACAACTCGTGGCCCGCACTCGTTTAGGCTTCATCCCGGTTAGTCAGACCGCTCAAGCCGAAAACCTCCGTGCCAATGCCCCCGAAGCCGAAGCTGTCTGCCTGTTAGCCCAAGCCCTTTGCTCACTCCATGCGAAAAACGGGCAGACTGACTTTCAGCCCGCTCACTCCATTGGAGTTATTGTCCCCTTCCGCAGTCAGATAGCAGGCATTCGGAGTGCCCTTCGTCAACACGGATTCAGCTGGGCCGATGAAGTGACCATCGATACGGTGGAATGCTATCAAGGGAGTCAGCGCGACTACATACTCTTTAGCACCACCATCTCAGAGCCCTATCAACTCGACATCTTATCATCTATTCAAGAAGTCGAAAACTGCCCGGTCGACCGCAAGCTCAACGTTGCGCTAACCCGTGCCCGCCGTCAGCTATTCCTCTTTGGTAATCCGCAAATACTCAATCAGAATCCACTGTACAAAGCCTTAATAGCAAGCTGTACGGTCATGCAGTATGACTGGTAGATTCTTCCATCTCTCGCTTTCTGTATACTGATTCTACCTTTCTGGTTCTAAAGGGAAAAATAATCGGTCGTAGAAGACCATTGTTCCAAATTAAACGTACTTTTGTCACGCCCTATACAAGGGATTCAATTGGTAAGTAGCCATTCGACAATAACCCTCTAAATACACACTCTATGAGAAAAAAGCTTTTTCAGGTAACAGCGCTTTGCTGTGCCATGACCTTCACCGCATGCGGTGGTAACTCATCCAATGCAACTGATGCCTCAACTTCACAAACAGATACGACAACGACAGCAGTAACTACCTCCTCCAGCTTACCTACGGGTACGTTTGAGGGAACGCTTCCTTGTGCCGACTGCGAAGGCATTCAGACCCAACTTGTCCTTCGCGCAGACAGCACTTACGACCTTCGCAGCCAATACCTCGGTGAAAAGGATGGGGTATTTGAAACCAGTGGGGTTTACCATCAAAAGGCTGATAAACTGATTGAGCTTGTGACTCCTTCATCTGGCGAAAAAACGTACTACAAAGTATTAGATGAAAGCTCAATCATGCTATCCGACAGTTTGGGTACTGAGAACCAAGGCGAATTAGCTCCACACTATGTCTTGAAGAAGAAGTAAACAAACACATAAACCATTACCTACCAATCATCCGCATAGGGTTAGCCTAAACAGCTTGACCCTATGCGGATGATTCTTTCATACGTAGGCTTACCCGAGGAAATCGCGACTCACCCGACCAATATCAGACGAGTCATCCTTCCATCTACATCCCGTCTAAAAAAAAATCAAACTACGCTCCATCAATTTTGCCGTTCAATAGGCGGATTTCATGTAAATATTTATATTTGCCCCCATTATTGCGATCGAATTAAGCCATAGACAGGAAGAAGGCTCTGGAGCCATCCTGCTCAGACAGCCCGTCCCTGTTTCAACTCATACCAAGCTTAAGCCCCGTTCTAATAAGAAGACCCAATCAATACCCACCATGAGAAGCTAATTGGGTCTGGTAAGATTGATTCCATACCAACATTTATCACAAACAAGTTAAGGATATATGGAACAGAAATCTAAGCTACGCGAAAACATTGTGCTGTACAAAGACCAGTACAATAATGAAGACTGCATAAGGGTAGATTATGCAAACAGTCCACCCCTCGCTTTGCTGTTGGCACAAGATCCCAATGTAAAGGCAGTTGTAAATACCTATGCCTACATACCAACTGCCACATTCAAGCTGTCAGATTTCTATGACCGCTATTCCCCCCATGCCTATATAGATTACAGTAGGGTTTATGTACGCCATCCCAAGCCCAAAAGAGTTTACACATTACCTGAAGGATACCTTGAACTATTGGAACAGAAGCGATACAGCCCCTCGACTGTGAAAACCTACCGGGCCTACTTCAGCGACTTCATGGAATATCACAAGGGGCATAACATCGACAGGCTGCAAGTAGCAGACATCAACAAATACATACTCTATCTCGTAAACGAAAAGAAAATCTCTGTTTCACAGCAGAATATGCGTATCAACGCCATCAAGTTCTATTACGAACAAGTAAAAGGTGGCAAGCGACAGTACTATGGCGGTATTACCCGAGCAAAGGAATACAAGACATTGCCCGAGGTACTGAGCAAAAATGAAATCAAGCGAATTCTTGCTCAATTACCTAACATCAAGCATCATTGCATGATTTCACTGATTTACTCTGCCGGTCTGCGTCGAAGCGAATTGTTAAGCCTTGTCCCCACAGATATTAATAGTGAAACCATGTCTGTACGCATCATGGGCAAGGGGAAGAAATGTCGCTACTCGCTCCTATCCCCCAAACTATTGGAGGAATTGCGTCAATACTACCGCCAGTACCGCCCACAAAAATGGCTGTTTGAAGGTGAAACACCTGGAACTCCATATTCTGCAAGTGCCTTAGTGAAAGTGCTGAAAGAAGCCGCTCAACGAGCAGGTATCAAACATCGTGTACACGTACACATGTT
>UQJC01000048.1 GCA_900541335.1 uncultured Prevotella sp. | reverse complement strand
GCAACATAGATACAATAAACAGGATCACCATTAGCAAAATTTTGCTTCTGGTTGATGATGGTATCAATTGCAATAGCCGTTTTACCTGTCTGACGGTCACCAATGATAAGCTCACGCTGACCACGTCCGATAGGAATCATGGAGTCGACACTCTTCAGACCCGTTTGCAATGCTTGTGTAACGGGTTGACGATAAATCACACCAGGTGCTTTACGGTCAAGCGGCATCAAATACTTTTTACCGTCGATGCTCTTGCCACCATCAATAGGGTTGCCTAGAGGGTCTATTACACGTCCGAGCATCTGTTCGCTAACTTCGATTGAAGCCACTTTGCCCGTACGTTTCACGCTCTGTCCCTCCTTGATTCCTTCTGACGAACCAAGCAGCACCGCACCCACGTTATCCTCTTCGAGGTTCATCGCAACGGCCATCACGCCATTGTCAAACTCGATCAGTTCGTTTTCAGTCACGTTCGTCAGACCATAGATATGTGCCACACCATCACCGATGGAGAGAACCACACCCACTTCTTCGAACTTGACGTCAGTGTCGATGTCGTGAAGTTCGCGCAACAGGATTTCGCTGACTTCACTGGGTTTGATATTGTTGGACATTTTATAATTCTAAGTGTATTAAAAGCAGAGAGCCGACTTCTTAACGCGCCAACTCCCGTTTAAGTTTTGCAAGCTGCGTGCGCACGCTTGCATCCAAGCTGTAAGTGTCGTAATCCAAGATAAATCCACCCAGAATAGAGGGGTCTTCAACGACTTGGAAGTCAACCTTACTAGCTGACTTGGTTTCAACCGTTTTGCGCAACTTTTCGACTACCGCTTTGTCTATCTTAGTAGGAACAACCAAACGTCCTCGAATGATGTGATTCTGCTCACGGTAAAGCGTACCGTAAGAATGAGCCACGAACAACATCATTTCCTCACGTTGCTTGCGAAGTACCAATTTGACAAAACGGGCAAGTGCCTGCGTAGGCTTTTGTCCGTTGGTGGCAGCTACGAGCAAAAGTTTCTCCTTCTGTTCGAGTGTCAAAACGGGATTCAGCAATGCTTGCTGCAAGCCGGGCACCAACCGAAATGCCTCTGCCAACGTAGTGGTTTCGGCATAGACTTGCTCATCTTCCTTTAATTCTTGAGCGAAGGTGAGCAAAGCCTTGGCGTAACGCATACTGATGATGCCTAAATCCATATTGTCAGTTGTTTAGAAATTTCTTTCAGGCCTTGCAGACTTCATCGAGCATACGCTCAATAAGCTTCTGCTGTTCAGCATCTTTAGCCAATTTCTCACGCACTACCTTCTCAGCTATTACCACAGAAAGATCAGCCACTGTCTGACGGATGTCACGAAGGGCATTTTCTTTCTCTGCAGCAATCTGTTGGCGAGCATCTAAAAGAAGTTTCTGACCTTCTTCCTGTGCACGTTCGCGAGCTTCGCGGATGATGCTGTCACCCGTAGCCTTTGCCTGGTTCAGAATCTCAGCCTGACGGGCGCGTGCTTCATCAAGCATGCGTTCACCCTCTTGCTGGATACCAGCCAGACGCTCATTGGCTTCATGCGCCTTTTGCAAAGACTCATCAATGAAGTTCTTGCGTTCTTCCACCATCTTGGTGATTACGGGAAAACCGAACTTTGCCACCAGGATAAATACGGTAAGAAAAGCCAAGAGCATCCAAAACAAGAGTCCAAGATCAGGAGTCAATATGGATGGCAGATTTATAGACTGCATAGTTCAATTCTTTTTTCAGTGAGGAACACCATTCATGCATTCCTCGGTTTGAAAGTTGGTCCCCACCCCTCTTGAGTAGGGAGGGAAGTGGGGAAAACTTTATTCATCTAACGCTTGCCTTCTGTAAGCTCTTATATAAGAGATTAGAGGAAGAGGCAAAGCAAACAAACGATTACTGCGAAGAGTGCTACACCTTCGACGAGGGCTGCCACGATAATCATGTTGGTACGGATGTCACCAGCTGATTCGGGCTGACGAGCGATGGCCTCCATAGCTGAACTACCGATACGACCAATACCGAGACCTGCGCCAATGGCTGCAATACCAGCACCTAAGCTGGCACCTAACTTCGCAATACCTGCTGCTTCTAACAATGCGAGTAATAACATAATCTTAAAGTGTTTATTGGGTTATTGTTGTAAATCTAATAATTTATTTTTCGAAGAATCAAATCCTACTCATGGTGTTCGGGATGAGCGAATCCAATAAAGATTGCACTCAACATAGTGAACACATAAGCTTGGATGAAGGCTACTAACAGTTCCAGACAGTTCATGAAAACCATCATGAGGAAGCTGACAAGGGTCAATGCACTACCGACTGTGGTATTGATCTCCCAAGTAATGAAGATCACACACGTCAAAGAGAGAATGATGGCGTGACCACCCATCATATTGGCAAAGAGACGAACCATCAAAGCAAAAGGCTTTGTGAAAATACCGAAGAGCTCGATGACCGGCATAATGGGAAGAGGAACTTTCAACATGGTGGGAACGGGTGGCCAAAGGATTTCCTTCCAATACTCCTTGTTGCCAAACAAATTGACAAGCAATAAAGTACACATAGCCAAGAAGAAAGTGATGTTGATGTTACCCGTCACATTCGCTCCACCTGGGAAAAGCGGAATTAAACCAAGAAGGTTGGTCAGGAAGATGAAGAAGAACACCGTCAACAAGAAAGGCGCGTATTTGCGATAATGTCGCTCACCGATGGAGGGACGAATCAAGTCATCGTTAATTGCGACAACAAACATTTCAACCAAACCGACAAAACCGCCAGGAGCCTTATCACCGGGCTTACGACCCTTATACCAACGTGCAGAACATAAAAAGATAATCGCCATGAGGATAACGACAATCCAAATCTGTGCTACATCCTTCGTGATACTCAAATCTAAGGGACGCACACCGACTCCATCGGCCTGCATCTCATAGATTTTCCCATTAGCCTCATTATTAAGATAAAAGCCTTGGTACATTCCATCTTTGCTTTCATGAAAGCGAGCAGAACTAAAACAGTGCCACTCTCCATTCTCACTACGTACAATCACAGGCAGCGGAATGGAGACATGATGTCCCTTCCAAGTAGTGATGTGCCACTCATAGGCATCGCCTAAGTGGCCAAGTACAATCTCTTTTACATCTACACTACTTCCACCTTCTGAAGCACGTACCGAAGCAGGTGCCAAGAACAGCGAAGCAGTCAAGAGACAGACTGCCCACAGATGTTTTACTTTTAAGAGGTTATTCATTGCTTAATCTTACTATTTCGCTCCATACGTGTTGAATGTAGAATGGAAATCACCATTTCAACAAGATAGAGCACAACTATATTCAAAGCAAAGGGTAAAAGAAACTCGCGATTGTGAAAGGCATATCCTACTAACAAGGAAATGGCTAATAACAAACGGACGACCTTGTAAAGAAGATAGTATCCCAAAACGCCCTTACCGCCTTTACGCATAATCGGCAAATAGAATAACTGCCCCAATACGGCAAGACTAAAGAACAAGATACTGATTAATAAAATACAAGGTACTTGAGACAAGGCTGTCTCACGCCCCCATAAACTGGCATCTGCAAAAAACAAAAACCCACCAGTCAAGCAGAACGCTAAAGCTTTCACGGTAAGCCACTGTACCGTATGCTTCAAGTATATATCCATTATAAACCTTTCAAATGCTTGAACAAGAGAAGAAAACCACTTTAGGAATCAAGTAGTCTTCTTCACTTGTTACGAGTACTCGATTACACTTCTACACAAATAGATACCACATTGCGGGAGATTTCAACAAAGCCGCCTTGTATATCCATTTCAAAAGGATTTTCTCCTTCACACAAAATACGCCCTTGAACCAAGGTTGAAATAATCGGAGCATGATGCTCCAACACTTCAAAGCGTCCCTTTTCACCCGGAAGTTTCACCGCAGCGGCTTCACCGTCGAAAAGGATTTTTTCAGGAGAAACAATCGTTACTTTCATAGTTAAGAATCAGAAATTGATAGAAACGAAGACCAGCTTCCTTATGCCTGTTCGAGCAACTTCTTACCCTTGGCAATGGCATCGTCAATCGTACCTACATTCAAGAATGCCTGCTCCGGCAAGTAGTCTACCTCACCGTCGAGAATCATGTTGAAACCACGAATCACCTCTTCGATAGGCACCATGACACCTGGCACACCCGTAAACTTCTCAGCAACTGTAAAGGGCTGGCTTAAGAAACGCTGTACACGACGGGCACGATTTACCGTTTGACGGTCTTCGTCAGAAAGCTCATCCATACCAAGAATGGCAATAATATCTTGCAATTCCTTGTACTTCTGCAAAATCTGCTTCACGCGCTGTGCGCATTCATAATGCTCTTTACCGATAACATTCGGATCAAGAATACGTGAGGTAGAATCCAAGGGATCCACTGCAGGATAAATACCCAATTCCGTAATCTTACGGCTTAATACCGTAGTGGCATCCAAGTGAGTAAAGGTTGTAGCAGGTGCAGGGTCTGTCAAGTCATCCGCAGGCACGTAAACAGCCTGAATAGATGTAATAGAACCATTCTTTGTTGAAGTAATACGTTCCTGCATCGCACCCATCTCACTTGCCAACGTCGGTTGGTAACCTACTGCTGAAGGCATACGTCCCAAAAGGGCTGATACCTCAGAACCGGCCTGCGTAAAACGGAAAATATTGTCGATAAAGAACAGAATATCAGACGTTTTACCTTCTGCTGCTCCTGCATCACGAAAACTCTCTGCTACAGAAAGTCCTGACAAGGCAACCGAGGAACGTGCACCAGGCGGTTCATTCATCTGACCATATACCAAGGTAGCTTGACTCTTGGCCACTTCATTGTAATCAACCTTTGACAAGTCCCATTCGCCACGTTCCATGGCTTCTTCGAACTCCTTACCGTAGCGTACAACACCGCTCTCAATCATTTCACGAAGCAAGTCATTACCTTCACGGGTACGTTCACCCACACCGGCAAATACAGAGAAGCCGTCGTGACCCTTTGCGATGTTGTTAATCAATTCCATGATGAGCACAGTCTTACCTACACCGGCACCACCAAACAAACCGACCTTACCACCCTTGGCATAAGGCTCGAGCAAGTCAATCACCTTAATACCCGTATAGAGCACTTCGCTACTGGTCTTTAAGTCCTCAAACTTAGGCGGTTCACGATGAATAGGATAAGTACCACTTGAACGATCCAAGGTCTTCAAACCGTCGATCGAATCACCCGTCACGTTCATCATACGACCCTTAATCTGATCGCCCGTAGGCATTGAGATGGGGGCACCCATGCGGCGTACTTCAAGACCACGGCTCAAACCGTCGGTATTATCCATAGCTACGGTTCTCACCGTATCTTCACCAATGTGTTGTTGGACCTCAATAATGATACGTCGACCATCAGGATGCGTAACCTCAAGTGCTTCGTGAATCTTCGGAAGCACTTTTTCGGCTTTTTCTCCTTGCGTATCGAAAGCCACGTCCACTACAGGACCTATGATTTGCGAAATTCGTCCGCTAAGCAAGCCATTTTCATTCATAACTGTCAGATATAGCTGGATATTTTATTTTGTAGATTAAAGTCAGATTGATTGGAACTAGGTGTCCTCTGTTTTTTGCGGATATAAATGCCTACAAAAAACGCCCGCAAAGATAAGCTATAAAGTGTTTGAAACAAATTTTTGCGTGCGTATTTTTTGTGAAGTCTCCATTACGGAAAAAGAAAAGGAGAATGCGACCAAGAATATAGAGAAATTGCCTCCATTCCACCCTACTCTTACCTTAGCCATACTACCAACCACGAGCTTTATAGCAGCAGAACAAGTAACTAGCAAGATGCTATTTATCCTTCATGCAAGTGCCAAATACCCCTAATCTTTTGTCGAACGGAGAAATAATGAAGCACTTCCATTAAAAGGAAAATACACAGTGCAGCAATGAAAACGGGCCATACAGCTCCTGAGGAATAGCCGGGCAACATCTTCTCCAACAGCGGCGTATAATAACGACGCAAGTTATAAACCACGACCAGGGATATTACTTGCACACTTACATTCAAAATCAACATCAAAGCATGAAAAGGTAAGGCCACTTGAGAAGGACTGTAGCCTATCAGCAACAAATTATCAATCTTTTCCGTATGCTTTTGTAGGAGCAAGAAAATACTAAGCAACAGTATATAGAAGGAAAGGGTACATATTATCAATCCGACCACCATCACAATACCGGTCACCAAGCGTAAGAAGAAGGTAATGCGACTCGCATCGCCTGCATTTCCCTCTTCTTCATAATCACACTGACGAAGGTAATTCACAAAACGTTCATCGGCAGGATTGGTCAATTCTACAATCAAACGCAAAGCAAGGGGATGACGATCGGGCGACAAAGCAGCGTTCGCTTCATTCATAAAAGCTTGGGGCACCAATATCGTATTGATACGATCAGAAAAGGCTACAACCCTACCTGCCATTTGACGATTCTGTTGAGTTCCACGTAAATAAAAACGTATCTGCACCATACCGACCATGGCCTCAGACAAAGCTGGCAACCCCTTCGTACTGGCAAAACCAAAATTATACAGGTTGAGGTAGTTCTTAGGAAGAATCACCGGAATCGTATCACCCCCTAACCGATAATTCCATTTGCTTAGATCAGCATCAACATAACGATCAGGAATGGCTTCAAAAAACATATCGGTGGTAAATCCAAGCCCCGCTTGTGCATTACCAATGCTTGCAAAAACATCAAACTGAGCTGGAGTAAACTTCCCCAAACGCCTCACAAAAGGCTGCTTACTAAAATCGGCAATCTCTGCTGATGTAAAGCTCGGAGTGTCTCCTGCAAGTGTTTGCGAAACAAGCACACGCTTCCCCACTACCGCATAGGTTTCTTTCATAAAACTATCACCACGGGAAAAGAAAGGGATGACATCCAAATAGAATTGCAGACTGAGTAAAACAATAGAGAGCCCCACTAAATTGGCCAGAGAAAAACCGATGAGCTGCCCAGCACTCATGCGCTGACGAAGTAGCTTACAGACAAGTGGATGCAAGTTAAGAGAGGATATTAACTTCATGGTTCCATTTAAAGCATTACTTTAGGCACTAATCAACTTAATCATTAAGTTACAGTTAATACAAGAAGGGGCTTACAGACAAGTTTTATCTGTAAGCCCCATCCGTTAGAAGAATATCAAATCCACTTTAGCAAAAGAAGTAATTCATTGTAAAGTGCCTGAACGGGCGTTTGATTCTTATCTTTCATCACCAAACGGATTACCCCCTTCGTACGACTTTCTATCTTCACCTCGACGTAATCGAAGAGAGAAAGTACATTCTCTGCCATTTTTACCTGCTGTGGGCTTTGATACAACCCCAACAAAGATTGCAGATCCATTCGAAGCAACGGAGCAAAGTTAAAGCGTGCATAGCCATACAAACCGCCGTCTACAGAAACATTATTCTTGACTTGCTGAAGAGGTTCTCCATCAGGATTAACTACAAGGTAGGCCATCAAATTTTGCTGCCCCAAATAAGCATAAGGACCATCATAACGCAACGCCATCTTATACTGATTGGTACCAGTTTCTTCCAACTGACCAGCAAGATAGAAATCGGAAGCTAAAGAAAGCCATTTGTTATCTTTTGAAGTGACGAACAACTTGATATTAGGCAAATTACCACTCATATTCTTCGTGTCCACACAGAAAGCAACATCCCCGTCGATAGCTTCTACTACCCCTTGTACACGTGATACAAACTCTTCGTTACCCAAAGGTGTACCCGATTTTTCAAGTGCCTCACGTAAAAAGGAAAAATACTTCTTGCCGTCCAAGTTACCTAAAGCATAGAAGAGGGCATCCTCAGGAATGTACTTCTCGTAAGTGCCGTCAATCTTATTGTAAAAGTTATAGATTTCCAATACCTTCTCTGCCTCCGAAGTCTGCGGCAAGATCTCAACAACAAGCGACCCTTCGCCTTTCTTCATCACACCATCATAAACTGCGGCAAAGTCTGCCACTTTTACATTACTGGGCAACATTTTCTCTACCATCTGCAACTCTTGTGTGTTACCCAACTTTTCCATCATGGAATGATAGCCAGAACCTAATACAAGGACATGAATAAAGCCCTCACGATCATGCATCGACTGAAAGACCTTAGCAGATGCAAGCGAATTCTCCTTCGTTTGAGAAGCCAAGGATGCAATCATTTGCACAGCCTCACGCTCATTTTCCTGTGACCCACTTTGCGATGTAACAAAGAACCAATCCTCCGTAAAAGCAAAGACGGCCTGGTTGATACCAACGTAACTTATCTGATCAAGCTCCTTTACGCTTCCGCATACCCCCATGGTGTGAAGGCTATTGATAAACTTCAACAGATTCTCTTTACTGTCCACACCACCCACAAAGCCTCCATGGGTTTTCATACTACCAGCCAGGAAGAAATACATCGGTTTTCCCAGATCAAATCCTAATTCAGAGGGCTTCTCTATCATCTGCTTAAGCTGAATTCGCTTATCCTCTGAAAGAGAAGAGGATTCAATCATCTTATTAAACTTGTCCGTTAAGGGCTTAAGGTCACCCAAATCACTGCTCTTAACCGCTTCTTCTACATCGATACAGGTCACGACCACTGCATCCTTGGGAATCATCTTACCATATTCGGGTACAGATGAACACGAACTAAACCATCCAACGAGTAACAACGCGGACAGTAATAACATCGAAATACCTTGCTTCATGGTTATCACAATTTAAATCGGTTAAACAATCTACCGCGCAAATATAGAGTCTTTTTAATACGCTGCAAAACATCCAACACAAAATCTACAACTCGGCCAACCAATTTAAAGCTTTATCCAAGGAATGTCCCCAGTTCATATCAGTCTTACACCATATCATTCACCCCCTTTCTTCGTCCTACAGTGACTAAGAACAGACCTTCAGAAACGTTTACCAGCAGTTCGCCCCGCAGCTACCCAACGTTTCTTCCAATGTGCATCTTGCAAATCGTCAATCCGGACACCCCGTGAAGTGCTGGCATGTATAAACTTTCCCCCTTTGAGATAAATGCCCACATGATTGATATGTCGTTTCGAACGGCGATCACTAAAGAATAACAAGTCTCCTGGTGTCACGTGCCCTTTCTTAACCCGCACCTGTACATCCCGATCGAGCTGCATTTGACTATTAGGAGAAAGCGAAACACCATAAAGCTGCCGATAAATACAATAAGTCAACCCGGAACAATCTACCCCACGACATGATTTACCCCCATAACGATAAGGTACTCCAACCCACTGTGCACACTCCAAGAAAAGCCGATGGTTATCCTTATAATCAATCCGTACACCTAACTTACGACTTGCCTTCGCCAAAGCCCGGTAATCAGTAGTCGTCGAAGCATGCCGACTGGTTGAACAAGAATAGAAAATAGAGAAGGAAGCAACAAATACAAGCAAATAAGCTATACGACTGAAAGCAAAGCTTAAAGTACGAAAGGAATAAGGTGGAATCAATTGAAGAAAACGAAAGGTCATCATGTATGTTTTAGAAAATGTAAGTAGATGAACAGAGAAGGATTTATAAACGAAGACTTACAATAGCTCGTCCCTCCCTCGCACTATACAAATGTAATGTATCAACGATGTGCAAAGATACTATTTTGCTAATTGAAAACCGAACCCCCATTCTTCGTTTACCTTCTACCCTTCTGTTTACCTGCAGTTTACGGGCACTGCACAAGATTACCAACTGCAACAAGCCCATCTTTTTTGTACCTTTGCGCATATAAAACATTCAACACGATTAGAATATGGGAATCTTTTCATCCATTTTCGGAAACGGCACAGTTTCCGAAGAAAATAAATTCGACACCTTACGCGATGACGGCGTGCGCGCCCTGCAGATGGGCGAACTTCCTTATGCCGCCAAATGTTTCCAAGCAGCATTAGAGCGACAGCGCGACCAACACGTACTCGGTTTACTCGCCGAAGTCTACCTCCGTATGGAAAACCCAAAGGAGGCTCTTCCTTTATTGGAAGAAATGACTAAGGAAAGTACAGATTTGGAGCTTCATCTCTTACTCGCACAAACTCAAGGTGACTTGAAACTCTATGCAGACGAGCAACAAACCTGTCGCACGTTACTCACCCAACACCCCGAAGAACCTCGCGTACTTTATTTAGCAGCGGAGGCAGAACAAGGCTTAGACCAACCCTTCCCTGCCATCGCCTTCCTTACGCAATGTCTTACCCTCCGTCCCGACTACGAACGCGCCTTACTGCTTCGCGCTCGTATCTTATCTGGCATGGGACAATGGAATGAAGCTTTACAGGATACCAATGCCCTGATTCAGGCACAACCCGAACATGAAGATTACTTATTGCTCCATGCACAAATCTGCACAGCTTTGGAACGATGGGAAGAAGCACAAAAAGACTTAGAGAAATTACTGGAATTAAACCCTTTCCAGGGTGAAGCCGTATTGTTACTGGGAGCGATTTACTGCCAATGCTCTTTGTGGGATAAAGCACTCACACTCTATAATGAAGCCATCGACCTCCGCCCAGATTTCGCTGATGTCTACAAAGCACGTGGAGCTGTTAAACATCATCTGAAGGATGACGTCGGAGCTGCTGAAGACTTGAAACACTCCCTCGAATTAGCTCCAGAAAAGGCAGCGGAATTAGACGGTCAATATACCAATGTTGAAAACGAAATGAAGGCCAGATACCGTAGCATGAATCCCTATGGCTTCTCCATCTAATCACCTCTCATTCATAAAGCCATGTGACAGATGAGCACCAGTCCTTGTGCATCGTCTCTTATAGGACAAGGCATTGAAGTTCATTCTACACAAGAAAGATAAAAGGTAGACATCCCACACGGAATGTCTACCTTTTATCTTTTCCAACTGACCCCAATTCTGGAATCAGTCTGCTGTTGGGTATCGGTATCAGCCCTACCCTTCTTCGTATGATACACCTCTTAACCTTACGAGGTAAAGAAAGCACTTACGGCAATACCGTCACCTGCTTCGTAGCAATAACCTTGAAATAAATCAAGCTACCTGTCTGGTAAGTCACACGACCATCACCCGACGCAAAATCCTGCGTAAACGTCACACCATGCTTATTCGACCATACATGCGTATTGCCCGAAGCATTGTATTTTCCTTCGAAACGCAACGTGTACTGACCAGGCTTATCGAAGACTACCGTATCAGTCGGATTAACCGGTTGCTTATCATAAATTACCGACTTTGTAAAACGGTGAGCAACTGTCGGTGTAGAAGACCAACCGTAAGTCGTGGCATTCAGCAAACGTCCCTTCTTACTTTGTTCAGCCGTCACTACCACCCGATCACCCACATGAATCTCCGAGCTAGCCGGTTGTTGAAGAACCTTGACAGAAAGGTCACTCAACAAAGGAGGCTCCGAACGATATTCGTTATCATCATCGCTACAGGAAGCGATACTTCCCGCCATAATCATCAAGGGCAATACACCCCAAAGTATTTTCTTCATCGATTTTACGCTTAGATTAAAATGCCGTCACCCTGACGCACGATTTCGATTTCATCGTCCTGGCAACTAACTATAGTGGACATACCTTCTGTACCCATACCCCCATCGATAACCAAGTCAACTTGGTTACCCAAGGCTTCTTCTATCAGTTCCGGATCAAGCTGAAACTCTCTTTCTCCTTCCCCTAACTGCGGCAAAGAAGCTGTCATCAACGGAGCTCCGAGCAAGTCCATCACATCACGCAAGATAGAAGACTCTGGCATACGGATACCAATTTCACCATTCTTTTTTGTACGGAATATCTTAGGCAACTTATTTTTGCCGCGTAAGATAAACGTAAATGCCCCCGGTAGATTGCGTTTCATGACCTTATAAACAGGCGTCGAAATATGCGCATACTCACTGATGGCACTCATATCATAACAAATGACCGACAACGGATGTGTTGCCGGGTCAATACCGCGCAATCGACAAATACGTTCCACGGCACGCTCTTTGAGTGCATGACAGCCTAAAGCATAAGTTGTCCCCGTAGGATAAACCACTACACCTCCGTCTTCCAAGATACGCACGACCTCTTGCAAACGGTCTACCGGATTGTTTTTCGGGAAAAGCTTCAACATAACGAAATCCTCAAATATATTCAGCAAGCTACCATAATATCAAGCAGCTTACTATACAGACTTCGAGCCTATTCTAACCAGGCTTAGAGGGAAAAATCAGAACAAACTATTACCTCCACCTATTAGAAACAAATTAAAACTGCTTCAGTTTCTGATAAAGCTGTTGAACAGGCAAGCCAATCACGTTATAGTAACTACCACGCAAATCTTCTACCGCAATCAAGCCAATCCATTCTTGAATACCATACGAACCAGCTTTGTCAAACGGCAAATAGTTGTCTACGTAGTAATTGATTTCCTCATCAGTCAAATGGAAGAAAGTAACCTGACTCGTCACCGCAAAGTTTTCCATACGGTCCATCGTCAGAATCGTCACACCCGTAATTACCTGATGAATCTTACCGGAAAGTCGGCGAAGCATACTCTTTGCTTCCTCCGCCGTACGCGGTTTTCCCAGTACGTCACCATCCAAATAAACGATGGTATCAGCCGTTATAAGTAATTCGTTTGGTGCCATCGAAGTACGATACGCCTTCGCCTTATTGCGCGAAATGTAGCGTACAATATCCTCCCCTTTCAAGGAAGAAGGGAAAGTCTCATCGATACCAAACAAGGTGCGCACTTTAAAGTCAACACCTAAGCGTTGGAGCAACTCCCTGCGACGGGGTGAATTACTGGCAAGAACTACCTGGTATTTTTTCAGATTTTCAAGCATAGGATTGATGGGTATATGATAAGGTTCAATAGAAGCAAATTCATTCGATCAGCAAAGCACCCTCAAATACAGGTTGACAGGAGCTTGACGAAACATCGTACTTTCAAGAACGGGATTATTAAAAACATAAGCAGACAGTCTTTCACCGCCTGCGTACAAACACACTAAATAACAATATTACCAGCCAAATGCCTCTGCATTAGCCATCCATTTGCCTTGGGCACGCAACACCTGTTCAACCACGTCACGTACACACCCCATGCCACCCGCATGCGGACTGACATAAAGCGATACAGACTTGATTTCGTCAGCGGCATCAGCCGGACAACAAGGGCAACCACAAAGGCGCATCACTTCATAGTCTGGAATGTCGTCACCCATGTAAATGACTTCTTCGGGAAGCAACTGATGTTCAGTCATCCAAGCGTTAAACCGCTCAATCTTGACAGCCACACCCATATAAACATCCTGCAAACCCAACGCCGTATAGCGGGTATGGACCGCCGGACTCTTACCACCGGTAATGACAGCCAGTTGCAAACCACATTTCACAGCCAATTGTAACGCATAGCCATCTTTAATATTCGCCGTACGCTGCGGTTGACCATCTTCTGAGAGCAATACCAGATTCGTGCTCAACACACCGTCTACATCCAGCGCAATGGCTCGTATTTTCTTAAGATCGTATGGAATCATGATGAAGCTGATGGATACTTTTACTCAATACTTGATAGACCTGCTGAAGAGCAGGATTATCCTGAAGCAACTCAAGATGGCGAGCCATTACAGACTCGTCCCACCTCACGGCAGGCCCTGTCTGAGCAGACACAGCAGGCATTTCATGCACCTTCTGCGCCGTTTCGTCAATGAGCGACAACAAGCAGTCGGGGTTTATGTGTTCCTTGGCCAACAGCTCAGCCGCCAGTGCATAACAATGGTTACTGAAATTGCAGGCAAAGACTGCAGCCAAATGCAACATTTTGCGCTGTTCGGAAGTCAGTTCCGTAACCTGATCGGAAAGAGAAGAAGCTAACTCCCTGACCACTGCCAAGGCCTCTGTCGTAGAAGCCTCGATAAAAAGCGGAAGGTGCGCAAACGAAACAGCACGCTGTTTGCTAAATGTCTGCATCGGATAAAGCACAGCGGCACGCCCCACCTGCTCAGACAGAACAGCAAGGGGCACACTACCCGCTGTATGAATAAACAACGCACCAGCTGATTCCTTGCATTGTGCCACCAACTTTACTAACGAAGGCAACACATCATCTTTGACTGCAAAGAGATAAATGTCAGCCACTGGCAGTTGCTCAATCACATCAAACGGATAGTTACAAACCAATTGTTGCGCCAGTTGCGCAGCATGGGAATAAGTCCGACTGTAAACTCCCACAATCTGACACGATGCCTGACGAAGCGCCGCACCCAAATGGGTGGCCACATTACCTGCTCCTATCAAACAAACGCGTAGACTTATATGTCTCATAATGAGTTGATAAATGTCCAAGTATACCAATAAGGCACCATTCGTCCTACACAACTTGGCAGGATTACTAAGTAGTTATTTTGCCCTCTCTACTTGGAAAGATTTGGGAGCAAAGTTACATTTTTCAATGTAGTGAACAAAAATATCATCCCTAAAATGCCTTATATTATGTTCAGTTAGCATTTAGGCAGGTTATCCGCATAATGTGCAATGTATTGATAGGATGGCAGACAAAATCACCCCATGCTCCTTCATTGGGCTCACCCGATGATAGCCAACTCATAGAGGAGAATCCCGAAGGGGTGAAAGGGACTTAGGCTAGGATGGAGCGAAGCGGAACCCTAGGTAAGAGTGATTACGATCTTTAATTTGCATCGCCCCCCTGGAGGGGTGGCAGCCCAAACGAATCCGCATCGAACGAAATCTCCCTGTTTCCCTTTGGTGTAATTTGCTGCCACCCCTCCGGGCTTCGAATGTATTTGAATGGCCGTTTGGTTACCCAGGGTTTCGCTCCGCTTCCCCCCGGGCTAAGTCGCTATCACTCCTCCGGGGTTCATGCATACGTGAGCAGGTTCGAATGTACATCAATGAATTAAAATATACCAAGAGCTGGTTCGAATGTATCATATCATATTTCCTCTCTTTGATAGTCTGTGTGCATAGAGAGTCCCTCCACCCCTTTTATATTGAATGTCCCTCCACACACTAACTCGTTCCTTTACCCTCGCTATAACGCAACAAGTCCCCACAAAGGAAAAACCTTTGCGAGGACTTATCTAAATATCTAAAGCATTGGGATTACACCCAAACCTTGCTTACAGAGTTGAATTACTTCTTGTTCAAAGCGAGGTCAACCTTCACAGCACAAGCAACAGAGCAACCTACCATCGGGTTGTTACCGATACCGAGGAAGCCCATCATTTCTACGTGTGCGGGAACTGAAGAAGAACCTGCAAACTGAGCGTCAGAGTGCATACGACCCAACGTATCAGTCATACCATAAGAAGCGGGACCTGCAGCCATGTTATCGGGATGCAGGGTACGGCCGGTACCGCCGCCGGAAGCTACGGAGAAGTACTTTTTGCCCTTCTCTACACATTCCTTCTTGTAGGTACCTGCAACAGGATGCTGGAATCTGGTCGGGTTGGTGGAGTTACCGGTAATGGAAACGTCTACGCCCTCTTTCCACATGATTGCAACACCTTCTGTTACGTCGTTTGCGCCGTAGCAGTTAACCTTGGAACGAAGGCCTTCGGAATAAGATTTCCGGAATACTTCCTTCAGCTCGCCGGTGTAATAGTTCATCTCAGTCTCTACATAAGTAAAGCCGTTGATTCTGGAAATGATCTGTGCAGCATCCTTGCCAAGACCGTTCAGGATAACGCGCAGAGGTTTCTTA
>UQJC01000047.1 GCA_900541335.1 uncultured Prevotella sp. | reverse complement strand
AACCCTGGACCCACTGATTAAGAGTCAGTTGCTCTACCAACTGAGCTAAGAGTGCGTCATTTCGTTTTTGCGAGTGCAAAGGTACGACTTTTCACTAAACTACCAAATCTTTTCTACATATATTTTTTACAACTTGCTAAACAAACTACACGTTCCTCGTTCTGTATCAATAGGAATAAGGGCTATAAAAAAAATGCGAGCACTTCCCATTTTGGGGTAGAGGTGCTCGCATTTCGTGTAAAAAGAGGGTGAATTCGGTCACTTAGTCCTTGGTCACAGCTTGCTGTTTCTGCTCCTTAAATGCAAAAGCAAAAAGCAACAGAACGACAAAGGCGTAAGCGGCGAAGATAAGCCAGCTGGTGCGCCAACCATCTATCTGCTGGGCTACGGGGGCACTGAATACGTAATGGTTAACTACTTCCTGAGCGGCCAGCGTACCCAATGAGGCACCCAAACCGTTCGTCATAATCATAAACATACCCTGCGCACTGCTGCGAATCTCGGGCTTGGTATTTTGATCAACGAAAAGGGCACCAGAGATATTGAAGAAGTCGAACGCTACACCATAAACAATCATGGAGAGGATAAACATCCAAACTCCTGAACCGGGATCGCCCAAACCGAAGAGTCCGAAACGGAACACCCAAGCCAGCATGGCGATCATCATCACGCGCTTGATGCCAAAATGCTTCAAGAAGAAGGGGATGAGCAGGATGCAACACGTTTCGCTAATCTGGGAAAGCGAAATCAACGCATTGGCATTGTTCGCGCCGAAGGTAGAAGCATATTCGGGAATTTCCTTAAAGCTGGTGATGAAAGGGTTGGCATAACCGTTTGTGATTTGCAGACTCACACCGAGCAACATGGAGAAGATAAAGAACATCGCCATGCGACGCTGCTTAAACAACTTGAAGGCATCGAGTCCCAAAGCTTCGACGATGGATTTCTTTTCTCCTCCCTTGCTCACTGCGCAGTGAGGCAATGTCTGGGCATAAACGGCCAAGACCAAACTCAAACTGGCTGAAAGCAGGAACTGTGCGGGCGTAGACTGAAAACCGAGGAAGTTGACTGCCAACATGGTGCAGATAAAACCAATGGTGCCGAACACTCGTATCGGCGGAAAGGCTTTGACGGTGTCTAAACCGACTTGGGTCAGACCGTTAAATGCCACTGAGTTGCTCAATGCCAAGGTGGGCATGTAGAAAGCAACACTCAAGGTGTAAAGAAGGAACAAGGTGGACATCTGTACATCGGCGCCAGCCGTAAGAGCATAGTAACCGGCACAGCCCATAAACAGACCCGCCACCAAATGACAAAGTCCCAGCAAACGCTGAGCAGGAATCCAACGGTCAGCCACCACACCCATTAGTCCGGGCATGAAAATGGAGACGATACCCTGAATGGCATAAAACCATCCAATCTGCGTGCCGAGTCCGTGAGACCCCAAATAGTTGCCCATAGAGGTCAGATAAGCACCCCAAACGGCAAACTCTAAGAAATTCATCGCTACAAAGCGACTCTTCAATGCTAAATACTTCATTATGATAGTGTGAGTTGAGAATTTTCTTGGACAAGAAAGAACTGCAGAGACCTTGCTTCCCAACGAAGGAAGTATGCCCATGCTACCAGCTGCTTTCCAATCGGTAGGACTGACCTTAGGCTGTGCTTTTCTGTCGATGGGGGATGGTCACGCCCCCACCTTAAGGTGTTTCAGCAGACTGCGAGCCGTGCACCAGGTGTTGCAAAGCTGCACGCAACGGTGCTTCTTCTACCTGTTCGATAAAGACAGCCCGTACCGTACCCGTTGAATCGCTCACATAAACCCGCGGAATGATGCCACGGGCAAACAATTCATAGACCGCGCTGCCTTCTTCCGTTGCCCGAGGCAAAGTCAGGCCGACTTGCTGCCAATAGGCTGTTGCTTCGGGAAGCGACTGATTGCGCCCGAGGCAAAGAAAGTCTACTTGCCAACGATATTCGTCATACAGACGCTGTACGACTGGCAACGCGCGGTCACAATCTCCGCAACGGGTATGAAAGAAGACCACCACCGATGGCTTGCCCCGCAAACGGTCTGACCACACGCTGTCACCGCTCACGGTCTGCACCCGAAAGGAAGGCAGGCTGTCTCCTACCCTCACCTTTTCGGCCTTGGCAGAATCTTCCCAACCCGATGGTTCGTTGATGCATGCCAAACAAAACACCGAAAGCGTCAAGCAAGCTAAAATAAGTGACTTCATAACTGTCTTTTTTGAAAAGCGAAGGCAAATATACAAAGAGCTAAGACTTCAAATAGCGTAGTCACGCAGTTTTTACTGTAGCCCATCCTAAACAAGCAATCCTAAGATACGTTTCGCTCTTCCACTTAGAGATATACGGAGAGCTTGTCTGCCAAACAGGCATGGACACTTTAGCTCGTCACTACCTTGTACCTTAAAAATGAGCCGAAGTGAGTAGGAGATGAAGGATCCACGCCGCGTGGACTATTGAAAAAGCAGATTTTTTAGGGCTTTACACGATGCAAACCATTAAAAAAGAGGCTCGACAAGGGGGATACACGGTGCAAGCTACTAGAAATGACGCTCGACAAAGGGGGCACAGAGTGCGGACCGCTAAAAAAGACGCTAGATAAGGGGTTCACAGAGTGCGAGCCGCTAAAAAAGACGCTAGATAAAGGGTTCACAAAGTGCGGACCACTAAAAAAGACGCTAGATAAAGGGTTCACAGAGTGCGGACCACTAAAAAAGACGCTCGACAAGGGGTTTGCACAGTGCGGACCGCTAAAAAAGACGCTCGACAAGGGGTTCGCACAGTGCGGACCACTAAAAAAGACGCTCGACAAGGGGGTTGCACAGTGCGGACCACTAAAAAAGACGCTCGACAAGGGCTCCGCACTGTGCGGGCTACCAAAAAAGACGCTCGACAAGGGCTCCGCACTGTGCGGACCACCAAAAAAGACGCTCGACAAGGGCTCCGCACACTGCAAACCACTAGAAAAGACGCTTGACAAGGAGTCCGCACAGTGCGAGCTACTAAAAAGAAGGGGAAGACGCTCGACAGAGGCTTCAGACAAGGCAATCCTACTGAAACAAGAACAGGAACGGGCTTATTTTTCTTATTTCCTTCAAGGAAAAAGAGACGCCGTGATGCCTCCGGCTCACCTTTCCTTACCTTTCCCTCCCTTTCCTAGCCCTAATCCCATACCTTCTTCGTACTTTTGCCGCCAATTAAAAAAGCATACCTCCTATGCATTACACAATTGAAGAAATCACCACCCTCATTGGCGCACGCCAAGAGGGTAACCAGCCTGCCGAAATCGACTGGCTGCTCACAGACAGTCGCTCGCTGACCTTCCCCGAAACGACCCTCTTTTTCGCCCTCCAAACCAAACTGGGCAACGGACATCACTATATTGCCGATTTGTATCGCCGTGGCGTACGCAACTTTGTTGTTGCCGACGTGCCACAAGATTATGCCTCGCTCTATCCGCAAGCGAACTTTCTGCAAGTACTCAGCCCGCTCAAAGCATTACAGCGACTGGCAGAACGCCATCGCGAAGCATTCGACCTGCCGGTAATCGGAGTAACAGGCTCCAACGGTAAGACGGTGGTGAAGGAATGGCTCTACCAACTCCTCGCCCCTTCCTTTCACGTCACCCGTTCTCCCAAATCCTATAATTCTCAAATCGGTGTGCCACTCAGTGTGTGGCTCCTCGACCAACATACGCAAGTGGGCGTATTCGAAGCGGGCATTTCGCAACCCGACGAAATGGAAGCCTTGCGTGCCATCATTCAACCGACCATTGGCATTCTGACTAATATCGGACCGGCACACCAGGAAAACTTCCGCAGCCTCGAAGAGAAATGTCACGAAAAGCTGGAACTCTTCAAGGATGCCCATGTAATTATCTACCGCGCTGACGACAAACTGATACACGAATGTGTCAGCACGACCCCACTGGGCGGAGACATTCTGGCCTGGTCTACGAAGGACCCGGAACGGGCTTTGTTCATCAAACGTATAGAGAAAGAAAGCAAGAGTACACATATAATATATACGTACCTCGGGCAGCAGGCTGAAATACGTATTCCCTTCTACGATGCTGCCTCCATCGAAAATGCCCTACACTGCCTCGCTGTGTGTCTTTACCTACATCTGCCGACTGAAATCATTGCAGAGCGAATGGCACACCTCGAACCCGTTGCCATGCGCCTGGAGGTCATCCAGGGTGTAAAGGGTTGCACCTTGATTAACGACACGTACAACTCCGACGTGGCCTCTCTCGACATTGCACTGGATTTTCTAACACGTCGTCCGAACTGTGAAGGCCGCAGCAGGACGCTGATTCTTTCTGACATCCTGCAAACGGGACTTCCCTCCCACGAACTTTACTCCAAGGTGGCCGATCTCATCGCCCAACGAGGCATTGACCACCTGATTGGCATCGGTGAGGAAATCACCCAGCAACAGGCTTGTTTCCAAACAAACGAGAAGCATTTCTTCCCGACCACGAAAGCGTTGCTCCAAAGCGGTTTGCTCGACACGCTGAAGGGCGAGATGGTACTGATTAAGGGAGCACGTAGCTTTGGCTTTGAGGAAATCACCTCTTTGTTGTCCCTGCGTGTTCACGAAACGACACTCAATGTCAACCTCGAAGCCATTGCCGAGAATCTGAATTTCTACCGTTCCTTCCTCCGTCCCGAAACGAAGATTACCTGCATGGTCAAAGCCTCTGCCTATGGGGCTGGCGCTGTCGAGATAGCCAAGACGCTGCAAGACCGCGGTGTTGACTACCTGGCCGTAGCGGTAGCTGACGAAGGGGCCGAACTGCGCCGCGCTGGAATCCGCACAGGCATCATCGTGATGAACCCTGAAATGTCTGCCTTCCACACCCTCTTCGAGTACGACCTTGAACCTGAGATTTACAACTTCAAGCTCCTCGAGGCCCTCATCCATGCGGCAGAGAAAGAAGGTGTACAGGGCTTCCCCGTCCACATCAAGCTCGACACGGGAATGCACCGCCTGGGCTTTAATCCGCTGACGGAGATTCCGCAACTCATCGACCGGCTCCATCACCAGACGGCAGTCATTCCGCGCTCCGTTTTCTCCCACTTCGTAGGTTCCGACTCGCCCGAGTTCGATGCTTTTTCCGATCGTCAGTTCCAACTCTACGACGAAGCTTCAAGAACCTTACAGACAGCTTTCTCACACAAGATACTGCGCCACATCTGCAACAGTGCGGGCATCGAGCGTTTCCCCGAACGCCACCTCGACATGGTGCGCCTCGGACTGGGACTCTACGGCATCGACCCCATTGACAACCGCCGCCTGCACCAGGTGACTTCACTCCATACAACCATTCTGCAGATTCGCAATGTCCCCCAAGGCGACAGCATCGGCTACTCACGCCGCACAGTGACAGACCGTCCCTCGCGCATTGCCACCCTGCCGATTGGCTATGCCGACGGACTCAACCGCCGCTTGGGCAATCGCAACGGCTACTGCCTGGTCAACGGCAAGAAGGCTCCCTACATGGGCAACATCTGCATGGATGTCTGCATGATCGACGTCACGGGCATTGACTGCCAGGAAGGCGACACGGTCGAAATCTTTGGTGACAACCTTCCAGTAACAGTACTCTCTGATTTGCTCGAAACCATCCCCTACGAAGTACTGACCTCGGTGAGCAACCGCGTAAAGCGCGTGTATTTTCAGTAGGGTGTGACGGTCTCCTTCGTGCTATAACCAACGAGTCGACTCAGATTAAGATAGCCCCCAACTATATTTGTCTGAATCGACTCGTTTCTGTTGCTTGTCCCGTACAGAATGCATTCCGAAAACTCACAGAACCTCCTACTTATGAACTGGTTTTATGTGTGTCGTAGCCTTTTTGCTGAGTTTGTCTGTTCCTCTTCACGAATGACTTTTTCGTATGTATTCTTTTGGGGGTCAACCGATTGCTGGTGCGAAAAGTGTTATATTTGCCATCGAAGATAAAAGAGGTGGCACTCTTTGCAAGAGTAGTTCATTCTTACCTTAGATTTACTTTCTTTTTTCTTTCATTCCGAAAACGTCTAGTACAACATTGTGGGTTGCATCCTATTCTCTCTTATGTTCGTTTACCTTACGCGAGATTTCGAGATAAAAAGGTTAGCTGTATTTCATTCATAGGATTTTGAACCTATTGAAACAGGGTAAAAAATCAAACTTTACCTTACTCCCAAAGGAGTGCCTGAATGTTTTCTACCGCAGATTATTACATCTTAATTGGTCAATATATCATGAGCATCTTTGATTTTATCTTTGGTAAAAAGAAAGGAACGTTTTCCAATCAGCAGCCAGTTCAAGGGAGGTGCAGCACTCTGCCTGTAAGTTCTAACCCCTTGAATAATTCAAGGGCGGCATCTTCGTGCCTTGAACCGTTTACATTTAAATCGAATCAGCATCAACGCTATGAAAATGGTTTCCCCGTGCTTGGTGTGCAGGAATGTCTTCGTACGCTGTCAGTTGAGAAGAATATCAACGGCTGCAGCGGTTATCAATTGAAGAACGGGGACGGCTATATCGTTCGTATGATTAATGGTGATACGGGGAAGCCTCAAATGTCGGCCAAACCTATGCGCGTAGTCAAATCTACAACTAACGAAGTGACACTTAGAGGGTATATGGTAAGTGCCCAAACTCCGTTTGGCTTTCAGGAAATAGATCTGTCAGACTATGGACTTACTGTTTCGTTGAAAGATGGTAAGGTCGTAAAGTGTGTTCTGCATATGTATGACCGTAATGTGGATATTGAGTACCGGAAGGTTGAAATGGTAAGTTCAACTTTGAATAAACAGTCCGAACGAGTAGCTCCAAACATACAGAAAATCATTGATCTTGCCAATTCAGGCCTTCATTGCGCAGTTCGAAATGATATACAAGGTGAGTGGATGAATTTGGCAGAGATGTACAATGTAGTTCAAGGTGCCTCTGGACAACTTCTTGACATACCTTTTCAATATTGCAACACCGTAGCTTCTGCATTTTCCTTATTGTTATCTCACCAGGAAATTCGAGAAAATGAAGATATTGCAAGAGCCATTGCGGATTATGCTTTTTATCTATTTTCTAAGGCAATTGAATACAATCCGACTGAGAGCAATCTCTATCAAAAAAGAATTTCGTTGTTAGCTGATACCAGAAGCTTTTTCTACTATACAATAGCTAATGCTCTAGAAATACCAGATCCAAGTCCAATGGATGTTCCTTTTATGCCTTTACGCATAAAGACCAATGGCTATTTATATGCTATGGGTAAAGCAGATTTTTCTAAGGCAAATTTTCATGGTCAATCAGGAATAATCAATGACTTCTACACACTCTGTCAAGATTCGCGCCATTCAGTTGAAGACGGTATCGAATTCATTAAGTCGACTGTTTTGTATATTGAAGAATCGCTTTCTAGATACAGATAACGCATTTTTGAGGATTATAGATTATGGCTTGGAAAAAAGCAACTATTCAACTCGATAACGGCACTTGGGCAGAAGCTCAAGTGCCCGAAATCGTGTCTGCAAGCAGAAGCACGGACATTCCTGCCTTCTATGCAGACTGGTTCTTTCATCGATTAAAGAAAGGATACTCTGCGTGGACAAATCCGTTTAACGGCAAGAAGAGCTATGTGTCGTATCAAAACACACGCTTCATCGTGTTCTGGTCGAAGAATCCTGAGAAGTTAATCCCTCACTTGGATAAGTTAGAACAGCATACGCCTAAGATAAAGTGCTACGTGCAGTATACCCTCAATGATTATGTCGCCGAGGGGTTGGAGCGTGGTGTGCCTTCA
Source organism: uncultured Prevotella sp. (assembly GCA_900541335.1). Taxonomy (GTDB): domain Bacteria; phylum Bacteroidota; class Bacteroidia; order Bacteroidales; family Bacteroidaceae; genus Alloprevotella. The sequence goes on along the minus strand of UQJC01000047.1, from coordinate 8,070 downwards.
GTAGAAAGACGTATTGACACCTTCAAACGGCTTGTAGACAAACTGGGTCGAGGTCGTGTGGTCTGGCGTTTCGACCCGTTGATTCTTACTGACCAAATCTCTATGGAGGATTTGTTGCAGAAGATTGAACGTATTGGCGATCAGCTCAAGGGCTATACTGAGAAACTGGTTTTTAGCTTTGCCGATATCGAATCATACAAGAAGGTCAAGTACAACCTTATCCGCAACCACATTAACTATCAAGAGTGGACACCGGGACTGATGGTCGAATTTGCCAAGCGATTGTCCGATTTGAATCAAGCTAAAGGTTGGAACTACGAATTGGCTACTTGTGGCGAGAAGCCAGAGTATCAAGCTTACGGTATACAGCCGAATCATTGCGTAGACGACAACTTGATGATTCGTTTTGCATGGCGTGATGAGGTGCTGATGAAGTTTTTGGGTGTGGAGATACGAACTAGGAATGCAACGCTCAATTTGTTTGACGAACCCGAAGTGATTCCCGAAGATGCCATCCAGCTCGATGACGGCATACATTATGCCATCAAGAAGAAAAACAATAGGGACAAGGGACAAAGATCCCTGTGTGGCTGTATGGTAAGCAAAGATATCGGACAATATGACACCTGTCCGCACCAGTGTGAATACTGTTACGCCAATACGAATAAGGAAACGGCTCTGGCAAACTACAAGGTTGCTCGAGAGTCAGGATTCCAATGTGAAACCATTACGGGCAGATAAACAGCCGGTTAAGAAAACCATTAGAGACTGAAGTATGTTGCTTTATAAAGAACAGATAAGGAAGTTGCCTCGCGTCACGCTGGATGACATCTCCCGTATGTGCCGGGAGTTACTTCCTGTTGAGTATAAAAATTGTCCTTGGTTATTGCCTTATGGCGACAAGAACTACGCGAAGATATTTTCTCAGGAAGACGAACTGAACGGTTACGCCGCTGCTTACACGGATTGGCACAAGGAGAAACTCCGCATTGCATTTGACCACCTGCCTTCCGATACCTTTAGCGGCGAAATCGCCGTCATCGACTGGGCCTGCGGGCAAGGACTGGGCACGATTTTCCTGCGTGAATACTTGAAGAAGAAGAATCTGACGTGTCGCATACAGGAAGTTGTACTCATAGAACCATCGGTGCTTTCGCTTGATCGTGCTCGGTTCAACCTTGAAATCATTGACCCTGCTATCTCCGTTTCGACTGTCAACAAGACGCTTAACGAAGTAACGGTAGCTGACCTCAAACTGCGTACGCCGCGAAAGGTCATCCATTTGTTCTCCAACATCCTTGACATTCAGGGAATCAGCTTGAAGCGCATTAGCGAAAATCTTCAGGGCAATTTGCTCCTCGATAATTATGTAGTCTGCGTCAGCCCCTGCTACCCCCAAATGCAACGGGTCTATGATAGCTTTCTGCAATACTTTACGCATCCGTTGGCATGGGATTATCGCGTAGCCAAGTCGGGGAAGGAGAGTCGGTATGACTATACTTATCACATACAATGCTTGAAACTGGAAGCCAACAAGCCAAGGCAGATTATCACCTACAAGTATTATCCGGCATCCCAGTTTCGTATCGGCTATGCTTTGGAATGCGTCAGTTCGCTCGTTAAGAACCTTCCTGCACTTACTTACTTTGACGTGTACGCGCCTTACGAACTCGGCGCGTACATCAGTGATGACATGGAGCCAATCTATGCTATCCTCCACAACTTGATCAGCCGCGGACTTCCTACACGTCCCTCTCTAAGGGTAGAACGCGCGCTGAGTCAGCTTTTGGGCTGTTCGGCAGAGACGTCAATCTATGGCGGCTTCTGCTTCCAGAATTTGTTGAGCTCGGCTGATGAGGAAAAGATTAGAGCTTGTGCGCTCCGTGGCGTGCCGGGCGATGACCTGCGCATCAACCAACTTGTCTTTACCCCTTTGGCTATTGCCCGAGTTCAGAAGATTCTCATCGAAGCACTGATCAGTCACCGTCTCGACCTGCATCAAGAAGAATGGCGCGTACTGGTAGAGGAAGGCGATGTGCCTTTTGCACAACTTGCCATTGCTGACTTCTGTGAGATGTTCAATCACCTTATCGCCTTATCGGATGAATTCCAGTCCCTGCGTTTACCGCGCATCAGCCTTCAGGTCATCTCATGCAACCGTTACAGGAAGTCGCCGTTGCTGACCAACGATGCCGTCTTTGAAGCCACGAAAGAGATTCGCCGTACGGTGTACGACTTGGTCATTCGCTACTCTTCCACTCCTAAGTTTGAAGAACTGGACTTTACGACTTACCAGGTAAGCCGTGATAACTGCTATTGCCTCTTCCCTTCAGACAATCCGTATGCCGAACGATGTATCTACACGACTGACAGGGTGAACTATCGTCCGTTGGTGGAAGAAGCAAACCAGCCAGTCGAAGAGACTGTGAATCACCTGCGCTACTTCTTGCAACAGTTGTTCAGAAAAGAGGACTTTCGTCCCGGTCAACTTCCCATCCTGTCTCGGGCGTTGCAGAATAAGTCGGTCATCGGTCTGTTGCCAACTGGCGGGGGTAAGTCGCTCACCTACCAACTGGCCGCGTTGCTTCAGCCGGGTGTGAGCATTGTTATTGATCCGCTCGTTTCGCTCATGAAGAATCAGTACGACGGACTGATTCGTGCCGGCATAGACTGCTGTACTTATATCAACGCAAAAGTAGAGAACAGGAGTCAGCGGGAGAAGAACATGGAGCAGTCGAAGTATCTGTTCGTGTTCATGTCGCCCGAGCGTCTGTGCATCCTCAACTTTAGAAGACGCTTGCGCAACATGCATGACCTTCACGTCTATTTTGCTTACAGCATTATAGATGAAGTGCATTGCGTCTCGGAGTGGGGACACGATTTCCGCTTCTCCTACCTGCACCTGGGAAGAAATCTTTACCAAAACGTCTTGCCGAAACAGGTTAAGGGAGACGAACATATCACGCTGTTTGGCTTGACTGCCACAGCTTCGTTTGATGTGTTGGCTGACGTAGAGCGCGAACTATCGGGTGAGGGTAAATTCCCTCTTGACGGCGATGCCGTCGTAAGGTATGAGAATACAAATCGCCTAGAGTTGCAGTACCGCGTAGTGAAAGTCGATGCAGACGATTGTAACGACAAATTTGATGTTTACAGGCGTAAGAACGAAATCGTAGCGGAAATTCTAAAGGAGTCGGCAACCTGCTTGAAGGAACTGGAGAAGCCCGAGAATATCAAACGGATAAAACGCTGCTTTCTCGAACGCGAAGGCGTCAGTGATGCCAAGATAAAGGAAGAAATCTACCAACGCGACATTCGCATCTCCGTTGGCGATAATTGGTGGAGAGGCAGTGAGGACGCTTCGGCTTCGGCCATCGTGTTTTGTCCCCATCGAATAGGGCTGCTCGGCGTGAATGACTCTGATACGCAGCGAGGCATAGGCACAGCGATTGAAGTTGGACTGCATACGCAGCGAGTCAGTTGTTATGTAGGTGGCGATGAACTGACCGAACAAGATCGGTTTCTCGCCGGTGAGACCAATATCATGGTTGCGACCAAGGCATTCGGCATGGGTATTGACAAGCCCGATGTGCGCTTTACTTTAAACGTCAATCATTCGGGATCACTGGAAGGCTACGTACAAGAAGCAGGACGTGCCGGACGCGATCGCAAGATGGCATTGTCCACTATCCTGTATTGTCCCAACGTGTTCAATGAACAAGACAAAAAAACCGGACTCATTAAGCCAGTTCCTGTAGACTATGGCGTACATCTGTTCTTTCATGAAAAAAACTATGTGGGGTCTGACTTTGAGAAATGGATAATGTATTTCCTGATGTCCAAGAATACGGCCACCCTGATGGAAGTAGGTGAGGAGCAGGGTAGTCAGGAAAATGTGTCGGGATTTCTTGACCGACTCATGTCTGCACAGTCTGGCGAAGAACTGGTATACTTCATCTCCTATACGCATGTTGGGGAAAGTCTGAGTTGGATCAACGACAAACTCGAGGAACACAAGATGCCAAAGCTCAAGTTAGGCAGGGGTGCTCCAACCTATGAATATGGCTATGTGGAATACATCGAAGCTATTCAGAAGGCCATCTACCGCATGTGCTGTGTCGGCGTTATTGATGACTTTACGCAGGACTACGTGAGTGGTAGATTTCGCATCGTTACGAGGCGAAAAAAAGACGGTCAATACTTCGAGAGACTAAAGAAGTTCCTCCTGCGTTATTACACGGAAGAACGGGCTGACCTGGAAATAGCTAATGCACGCGAGTTGAGGGGCGGTAATGAAATCCACCAATGCTTGGCCTACATTACCCAATTCGTCTATACAAAGATTGCCGTCAAGCGCCAGAAGGCACTACAGTACATGGAGGACTTCTGCGACAGAGCCATTCACAGCAGCAAGGAATGGCTCGAGGTTAATGAGGATATCAAAGATGACATCTATCATTACTTCAACTCAAAATATGCCCGTACCGACTACGCCACGGAAAGGGGAGAACCATTCTCACTCACTATCGATACGGAAGAGGGCAAACGCTCATCCTTTGACATCCTCTTCAAGTACATGCGTGTCATCGATGACGATGTGATGGGTGCGAGCGATTCGCAGGTAGAAAACATCAAGCACCTCTATGGTGCAGTGCGCCTCATCAACCGTTCTGTGACCGATGCCAACCCGGCACTCGACATGCTCCACGCCTACTGCCTTCTGTTCCTTGGTGTAGACGGAAGCAAGAAACAGGCAGAGCAAATGCACAGTAGTTTCATCAGTGCCTATTGCGAATTTCGCGAAAGAGCTACAGACAATCCTGCCAGCTTCTACCTCAACATGAAACGCTTCAAAGAGGAAATTCAGAAGGAAGGTCGCCATGTGGCCGACCAGCAGAAGATGCAACTCATCAATGAGTGGGAGACTGAGGCCGAGTTACTTTTTCATTCATCCTGGGTAAGAAGGTTTAAAGATCACTTTATTGGAACCTCTGCCCAATAATCAGAATTCATACGACAATGAACAACCATTCTATATTAGATGCTCTCGCCCAATTAGAGCACGACTTGAAAGACATCCAATCTGCCAAAGAACAGATTGACGACGTATTAGAGGCTGACAGCCTTATCAACGAATCACTGGCCGGCTATGTCAGTCAGTTGGCTTCGTTTACTAAGCAGGTTGAGCTACTGAAAGATAATCTCAAGTCGACGATCAACGAAATTCTGTCCCTTACCGATGGCGAAGCAACCAAATGCCTCTCATCTATCAATAAGCAGATTGGCGAGGTCAGAAGTTTACTCTCTACGATTGATGACAAGGTTAAGCAGCACGCTTCAAGCCTAACCCATACTCTTGATGAGTCGTGTGCTGAAGTAATCAGTCGCTTCCAAAAGCAGTTAGATTCCGAACTGTCCGCGATACAGCAAGTCGCCCAGCAAATGGAACAGTTCGAAACCGAGCTGGCTAATCAGGCCGCCCGTCAAGAGCAGCAACTACGCGCCATTCAAGCAAGTGCTGACACGAATCGGAAGTTTCTGTTGGTTGCTTGCATTCTGATAGTCATTGACGTTATCCTCCATTTTGTTTGATGTCGCTTAATGACTCCCTTTCGCTTATCATACATTCTTTTGACAAGAATTTTAGATTCATACATGAGAAAAGGAAGGGTAGAAAAACTCTTCGATAGATCTAATGACCAATAATAGAACCAGCCTATAAATTCTCTATTCCCCCCGATACGTCTGCCAAAACTGACGCATCGGGGGATTTTTATGACAGAACAGGCAGACGGGTCGTAGAAAAAACTGACAATGTGGCAGAAATAAATTTTTTTCTCTGCCAAACTCACTTTGGCACGCACCTTGCTAATAGTAGGGCGTCAACCGCTTAGAGCGGGCGACTCAAACAATTCATCTCGATAATAACAAACAAAAAAATAAATACAACTATGGGAAAGATTATTGGTATTGACTTAGGAACGACAAACTCTTGCGTTTCTGTATTCGAAGGTAACGAACCTACCGTAATTGCTAACAGCGAAGGTAAGCGCACGACTCCTTCTGTCGTAGCATTCGTAGAAGGTGGCGAACGTAAGGTGGGTGACCCCGCTAAGCGTCAGGCTGTGACTAACCCCCTCCGCACCATTTATTCTATCAAGCGTTTCATGGGTGAAACCTACGACGCAGTGCAGAAGGAAATCTCACGCATGCCTTACAAGGTGGTACGCGGTGACAACAACACGGCTCGCGTAGAAGTTGACGACCGTCAGTACACGCCGCAGGAAATCTCAGCAATGGTGCTTCAGAAGATGAAGAAGACGGCTGAGGATTACCTCGGACAGGAAGTAACGGAAGCTGTCATCACCGTTCCGGCTTACTTCTCTGACTCACAGCGTCAGGCTACGAAGGAAGCTGGTCAGATTGCCGGCCTCGAAGTAAAGCGTATCGTCAACGAACCGACGGCGGCTGCTTTGGCTTACGGTATCGACAAGGCTAACAAGGACATGAAGATTGCCGTGTTCGACCTCGGTGGTGGTACGTTCGATATCTCTATCCTCGAATTCGGTGGCGGTGTATTCGAAGTTCTCTCAACCAACGGTGATACCCACCTCGGCGGTGACGACTTCGACCACGTAATCATCGACTGGTTGGTTCAGGAATTCAAGAACGACGAGGGTGCTGATCTTACGACTGACCCGATGGCTATGCAGCGCTTGAAGGAAGCTGCTGAAAAGGCTAAGATTGAACTTTCTAGCTCTACGACGACCGAAATCAACTTGCCCTACATCATGCCCGTTGGCGGTGTGCCCAAGCACTTGGTTAAGACGTTGACGCGTGCGAAGTTCGAAGCACTCGCTCACAACCTCATCGAGGCTTGCAAGGCTCCGTGTGAAGCTGCCCTCCAGGGTGCTGGTCTCTCTACGAGCGACATCGACGAAGTTATCCTCGTAGGTGGTTCTACGCGTATCCCCGCTGTTCAGGAACTCGTTGAGAAGTTCTTCGGCAAGGCTCCTTCTAAGGGTGTAAATCCCGACGAAGTAGTAGCCGTAGGTGCTGCTATTCAGGGTGCAATCCTTAATAAGGAAGAAGGTGTAGGCGACATCGTTCTCCTCGACGTAACTCCCCTTTCACTCGGTATCGAGACTCTCGGTGGCGTAATGACGAAGCTCATCGACGCGAACGCTACGATTCCTTGCAAGAAGAGCCAGGTATTCTCTACCGCTGAGGACAACCAGCCCGAAGTTACCATCCACGTGCTCCAGGGTGAACGTCAGTTTGCTCGCGACAACAAGAGCATCGGTCGCTTCAACCTCGCCGGCATCGCTCCCGCTCGTCGTGGTGTACCCCAGATTGAGGTAACCTTCGACATTGACGCCAACGGTATCTTGAAGGTTTCTGCCAAGGATAAGGCTACAGGCAAGGAACAGACCATCCGCATCGAGGCTTCCAGCGGTCTGTCTGAGGACGAAATCAACCGCATGAAGGCTGAAGCTCAGGCTAACGCTGAAGCTGACAAGAAGGAGCGCGAACGTGTAGACAAGATCAACGAGGCTGACTCTATGATCTTCCAGACGGAAAACCAGCTCAAAGAACTCGGTGACAAGCTTCCTGCTGACAAGAAGGGTGAAATCGAAGTTGCTCTCGGTAAGCTGAAGGATGCGCACAAGGCACAAGACCTCGCTGCCATCGATGCTGCCAAGACGGAACTCAACAACGCATGGCAGGCTGCCAGCGCACAAATGTACCAACAGACGGGTGCACAACCCGGTGCCGATGCCGGTTTCCAAGGCGGTCAGCAGGCTGGTGCTCAGCAGGGCGGAAACAACAAGGAAGATATCCAGGACGCTGACTTCGAGGAGGTAAAGTAAGTATCGATAAACAACGATAAACATCCATAGGAAAAGGTGTGAAACTCAATGGGTTTCACACCTTTTTCGTTTTTAACACTTGGCAATACCTATCTTGTATTACGCGATTTTTATTGTATATTTGTACCATATTTGTACCGCAATAAAAAAGGCGATAAGGTGCAACAAATCAACAGTAGAATAATTGGTAATCAAAACA
>UQJC01000046.1 GCA_900541335.1 uncultured Prevotella sp. | reverse complement strand
CTCCAACATCGGCTGTTCGAATAGCTTTCAACCGTTGGGATGACTCCAACATCGGTTGTTCGAATAGCTTTCAACCGTTGGGATGATTCCAACATCGGTTGTTCGAATAGCTTTCAACCGTTGGGATGACTCCAACATCGGCTGTTCGAATCGCTTTCAATCGTTGGGATGACTCCAACATCAGCTGTTCGAGAGGTTCTCAATTGTTGAGACGGTTTCCACACAGGATGTTTGAGTAGTTCTCAATTGTTGAGATGGTTCCCACACAGCATGTTCGGGTGGTGCTCAATCGTTGAGAAGGGGCAAATATTGGTTGTTTGAGTAGTATGCTTCCTTTTATTTCATCAAGACAAGCTCAACTAGCCTTGAAGTCCAAAAAATAGAAGTGTTGAATTACTTCTATGGATTTAATGCTTAAATTTGCCGCCAATTATTTACAAACCGATTCAAAATTGGAACAGTATGCAAAACATTGATTGGGCCAACTTGAAGTTTGGCTATATGCCTACCGACTATAACGTGCGTTGCTATTATCGCAACGGAAAGTGGGGCGAGATAGAAATCTCTTCCTCTGAAACGATTAACATACACATGGCCGCTACTGCCCTGCATTACGGACAGGAAGCTTTCGAAGGACTGAAAGCATTCCGTTGCCCTGATGGCAAAATTCGTGCATTCCGTGTAAAGGATAATGCAGAGCGTTTGCAAAATACTTGTCGTGGTATTTTGATGCCAGAATTGCCCACCGAAATTTTCGAGGAAATGGTGGCGAAGGTAGTGAAACTCAATGAACGTTTTGTGCCTCCTTACGAAAGTGGTGCTTCCTTATATATACGTCCGCTTTTGATTGGAACGGGTGCTCAAGTGGGTGTACATCCTGCGGATGAATACCTTTGTGTGATTTTCGTATCCCCCGTTGGTCCTTATTTCAAGGGAGGTTTTGCTACTAATGATTACGTCATTATTCGTGAATATGACCGTGCAGCACCGCTCGGAACTGGACGTTACAAGGTGGGTGGTAACTACGCTGCCAGCTTGAAGGCCAACCAGATTGCTCACGAGGCAGGTTATGCATCAGAGTTCTATTTGGACGCACGTGAAAAGAAGTACATTGACGAGTGTGGTGCAGCTAATTTCTTCGGTATCAAGAACGGTAAGTACATCACTCCCTCATCTTCTTCAATTCTTCCTTCGATTACGAACCGCAGTTTGCAGCAGTTAGCTAAGGATTTAGGTTACGAAGTTGAGGTTCGTCCGATTCCGGAAGAAGAGTTGGATACCTTTGAAGAGGCTGGAGCTTGCGGTACAGCGGCTGTAATCAGTCCGATTCGCAAAATTGACGACTTGGAGAACGGTAAGAGCTATGTGATTTCTAAAGATGGTAAGCCCGGACCGGTTTCAGAGAAGCTTTATACGCATTTGCGTGCTATTCAATATGGTACAGAGCCTGACGTACATGGTTGGGTTACCATCATCGAATAAACCTGCGTAACAAACCGAGAAGTTGCCGCTTGAGCGGTTTTATTCTAGAAAGCTGTAAGGCTTGGGGATTGGGTCGCTCAATGAAATTCCGAATAAGAAGACACTTCGAGGTCACTTTCTCATTATCCTATTATTAATCCTTACGATTATTCTGAATTATGAAGAAGATAACCCACTTGCTTTTAGGTCTGTTCCTCTTTTCTACAGCCGGTACTTTTGTTGTGTCATGTAATGATACAGAAAAGAAATTGGCAGACAAAGAAAAGGAATTGCAAGAACTCCGTCAGTTGGCAGAGCTCGACAAGCGGGAAATGGAGAACCAGTATGCTGAATTTGCCAGCCAGTATGGTGAGTTAAAGAAGAGTGTAAAGGATGACTCCTTGATAGCACGCTTAAACGAGGAACAAGCTCGTGCGGAAGCTTTGCTGAAAGAGCTGAAGAATACGAAGGCTAACAGTTCTGCTGAAATTTTGCGTTTGAAGAAAGAGTTGGCCACCGTGCGAGCCGTGTTACGTGATTACATTCGTCAGGTTGACTCCTTGCAACGCGTAAACCAGGCACTGATTGGTGAACGTGATGAAGCGTTGGCTGCAGCTGCTCGTACACGTGTCGAAAATACCAATATTCAAGCCGAAAATACGCAACTCAACGAACAGGTTGCTATTGCTGCACAGCTCAATGCTACGGGGGTCAACATATCACCTCTTAAGAAGAATGGTAAGAGTGCACGTAAGAGCAAGGATGTTGCTCGTTTTGCAGTGAACTTTACCATTACGCGAAATGTGACTGCAACGGCAGGCAACCGTACCGTCTATGTGCGTTTGTTGAAGCCCAACCAGCAGGTGGCAGGTCAGACAGGAACGTTCCAATATGAGAATCGTTCGATTGGCTATTCAGCTGCTAAGACCATAGAGTATGCTGGACAGGAAACTCATGTAACCGTTTATGTACCTATATCAGAATACTTAGGTGCAGGCAATTATACTGCTTTTGTTTTTGCTGACGGCCAAATGATTGGTTCGGGTAGCTTGAATATGAAGAAGTAATCATCTCTATAACTAAGGATAAGTTGATAGGTGGAGGTCGCGATTGGTAGTCGTATCTCCACCTATTTTCGTTGGCAGACGGAGCGATAGCGAAATTGCTCCGACCTCATTGAAATCTTTAGGCTACAAAACACGGTAGGTTCATTTTTACTTTAAGCACAGTATACCTGCAGTCTGAGAGATATTTAAGGTGGTGATTTTTCCCTTGTCGTATTCACCGTTACAATCCCGTGAAGCATGCTAAAAAGGGTGTGCTGTATTTGGTTAAGTAAACGGAACTTTCTAAATTTGCCCGCAGTTTATGGGTCATTATCTCCAATTTAGTGGTAGATGGCTCGTGAGGACAGACAAAACGAATATACTTTATGATGCAGTACAGAGAGCTTTCTCACACTTCATTCTTATTTTGGGTAACTTTCTTCTGAATGCAGTGTTTGTACGCAACTGTTAGTAAATAAATAATCAACTCATAATTTCTACAAACAATTAATCTTTACAACAATGGCAACAACCAATGCTACTGCACCTAAGGGTGCACCCAAGAAACAGTCTCAAGGTTTCACCGGCATTAAGTCTGGTCTTTCTGTTATTATTGTCTGCGCATTGATCGCAGAAGCAATCTATGTATTTGGTTTCGGTCACATCAGCAACTTTAAGGGTGCTGAAGGTGCATCTCAGATGTTCTCTTTCTTCTTGCCCGAAGGTGAAGTTTACGAACCCGCAAACTTGATGGGTACCGTTTATAAGGGTGGTTTCGTTGTGCCTATCATTTGGACACTCCTTATTACTGTAGTTGCTCTTTCTATTGAACGTTTCTTCGCTATCCGTAACGCTTACGGTCGTACGAGCTTGACGAAGTTCGTTGCTGATATCAAGGTTGCTCTCAAGCAGAACGATATGGCAAAGGCTCAGCAGATCTGCGACGCTCAGCGTGGTTCTGTAGCTAACGTAGTAGGTGCTACGCTTAAGAAGTACAAGGAAATGGAAGAGAACACTGTTCTTACGAAGGAACAGAAGATTCTTTCTATCCAGAAGGAACTCGAAGAAGCTACGGCTCTCGAAATGCCTATGATGCAGGAAAACCTTCCTATCATCGGTACAATCGTAACGCTCGGTACGTTGGCTGGTTTGTTCGGTACGGTGTTGGGTATGATCAAGTCATTCTCTGCTATGGCTAGTGGCGATGGTGGTGCTGACTCTTCAGCTCTTTCTACCGGTATTTCTGAGGCCCTCGTAAATACGGCTTCTGGTATCGCAACGGGTGCTCTCGCTGTTATTTCTTACAACTACTACACGAACAAGATTGACCGTTTGACTTTCTCTCTTGATGAAGTTGGTTTCACGATCGTAGAAACTTTCTCTGCAACTCACTAATCGCATAAAAAGGTATTTAAGACATGGGACGTTTTAAAGTAACAAAACAAGATACGTTCATAGACATGACGCCTATGAGCGATGTCATGGTCCTGCTGCTTACCTTTTTCATGCTGACTGCAACTTTTGTCAAGGAAGAACCGATTAAGGTTAACACTCCTGGTTCGGTATCTGACGTCAAGATTCCTGCCAACAACTTGTTGACGATTTTCGTTGAGAAGAATGGTAAGATTTTTATGACGATGGATTCACCCGAAGGACTTCGCAAACTCGCCCAGGCGATGAACGAAGCGGATAAACTCGACCTCACTCCTGCAGAAGTGGAAGCTTTTGCACAGGCTCCGACTTTCGGTACGCCGCTCAACACAGTTAAGGGTTGGCTCGCGGCTGAAAACAAGAACGAGATTCTGACGAAGAATCCTGAGGCCGGTATTCCTTGCGACAGCGTACACAACGAGTTGAAGACTTGGGTAAGCACAGCGCGTGAAGCGTGTGGCGAAGGTATGAATATCGCTATCAAGGCTGATAAGACTACTTCCTACGCCGTAATTAAAAGAGTTATGGACTCTCTGCGCGAAATTAAAGAGAACCGTTACAACCTCATCACGGCTCTCAAAGGCGTAGATGACTAAATCAAACAAAAGTTATGGCAAAAAAAGGTGGAAGTAAACAGAAAAAAATGAACTCTCGCGTGGACTTCACGCCGATGGTGGATATGATCATGTTGCTCGTGACTTTCTTTATGCTTTGTACGACTTTGTTGAAACCGCAGACCATGCAGATCAACATGCCTTCGGACAAAGAGGATATCAAGGAAGAAAACCGTAGCCAGATTGCCGCTTCTAAGGCAATTACGATCCTCATTGACGAGAACAACACGATTTACTACTTTAAGGGTAAACCTGACGGGGGTACGGATATTCCCAACGAAGGTAAACTTTTCCAGACCGAGTACGGCAAGAACGGCATCCGTAAGGTGTTGCTCGAGTCAAACCCTCGTGCGCTGAAAGAAGTTTCTGAGTTGAAGGCTGAATTTGCTAAGAAGCAAACCTCTAACGTTCAGGCTGAACAGAAGATTAAGGCTGACTTTAAAGAGCGCTTGAATAAGATTAAGAACGCGGACTACACGCCCAACGTAATCATCAAGGCTTCTGACAAGGCAACTTATGCTAACTTGCTTCAGGTTTTGGACGAAATGCAGATTTGCAGCATTGGACGCTATGTGATTGATAATTTCGTAGACGGCGACAAGGCTAAGATTGAGGCTTTGAAGAACGGCACTGCGCAGTAATAACAATAAGTGAAGTATAAAGTATATGTCTAAAGTAGATTTAGCATCACGCGATTGGTGCGAAATGGTATTTGAAGGACGTAATAAAGAGTACGGAGCTTATCGTCACCGCGCTAACAAGGGCAAGTTCCAACTCCGTGCGATTATTATTGTCATTTTGATGATTGCAGCGATTGTCGCTTTCATCTTTGCTAAGTCAGCTGTTGAAGCAGCTATCAACAAGGGCAAGGATATCGAAATCGAAACGACGGTCGAACTGCAAGAATTGAAGAAGGACGAACCGAAGAAAGAAGAAAAGAAACGCGAAGAACCCAAACTGGAATACGAGAAGCCTCTCGAAAAGGTGGCTGTTAAGTCATCAATCCAGTTTACTGTTCCTAAGATCGTAGACGATGCGCATGTGGATCACTCTAAGGAGTTGAAGACACAGGACGAACTTACTAAGAGTAAGTTTGCTATCGCATCTCAAGACTACATCAACGAAACGGGCGGTACGGGTATCAATATCGACGACTTGAAGGAAAACCAGCAGGCTGGTGGTACTTCAGTTCCTCCCAAGGAACCCGAAGTGGTTGATAACGCTATCGTGGAAGTACCTGCTACTTATCCTGGTGGTGAAGCTGCCCTTTTGAGCTTCGTTTCTAAGAACCTCGTTTACCCGGCTATTGCACAGGAGCAGGAGCTTCAGGGTACGGTAATCCTTCGATTCAAGGTTGACGTTGACGGTTCTGTAAGTGCTGTCAAGATTGAAAAGTCACTCTCTCGCGAATGTGATGAAGCCGCAGCTGACGTGGTTCGTAAGTTGAAGCGCTTCGTTCCTGCTAAGCAGCAGGGTCATCCGGTTCCTGTATGGTTCCGTTTGCCGATTCGCTTCCGTATTCAGTAATTTGAATTCGTAAGATTTTTCTCTAACAATAGGCGGACATCAAGTGTATGCTTGGTGTCCGTTTTTTTATTGTATGCAGTCTGATCACCCGTTTCAATCAGATAATCTTCCTTCTGGCAACACATCTTCATACTTTTATATTCGTGATTTGTACTTACGCTCAAAACCTTTTCACTACCTTTGGCATCGCGTTCTTTTGTGACGCACTTTCACATCTACTCATCTTCTAATATTTAGTACACATGAATAAATCAGCATCTATACTCTTTATCCTTGTATCTTTGCTCTTTGCATCCTGTAATGGTGGCAAGAAGGCGAATGGCAATTGGATGAAGGAGTATGAAGTTAAACTTGCCATAGACGAGACCTTTAAGCCCATTATGGAAAATTTGGTGGAGACTTTTGGCAAGGCAAATGTGGAGGCAGATATGAAGCCTGTGTATGTCAGTGAAGATTCTGCTATCCGTCTTTTGGTCAACGACAGCGTGCGTATGTGTATTGCAACGCGTAAGTTGACTGACAATGAAAAGAAGATTGTCAAGGGTCATACTCTTTCAGCAAACCAAGCGTTGATTGCAACCGATGCCATTGCATTGGTTGTGAATAAAGCAAATACCGATTCGCTCATTACGCTCGATGAAATTAAAGGAATTGTCACTGGTCGCATTACTCGTTGGGAGCAGTTGTCTCATTCTAAGCGCAAAGGTGAGTTGAAGTTGGTATTCGACCATTCTGGTTCCAGTACCGTTCGTTTTATGCAAGATTCGCTGTGTGCGGGTGAACCCGTTAAAGGTAATGTCTATGCTTCTGAAGGTGGAACGAATGAGTCTGTGTTGGATATGATTAAGTCCAATCCTGAGTTGATTGGTGTAATCGGAACCAATTGGGTCAAGGGAGATGCTGCTTCACCTTTGTCGGACTTTTCAGGACTTGATTTCCATGTGATGCGTGTGAGCCGTTACAGTGGCGAAAATGCGAAGTTTGTGCGTCCCTACCAATATTATATTGCTACGGGTGATTATCCTCTTTTGCGTTCCGTTTATATAATCCATACCGATCCTCGTTCGCAGTCCTTGGTTCGCAATTTCTATTTCTTTGCGAAAGGTCAGAAGGGTCAGACCATTATCTGTAACAACTCCCAGCTTTTACCGATAACCCCAGTACAGGTGAAGGCTGTTAATGTCAACGAGTAACCAGCGTAGCGAATTATCTTTCTGTAGTATTTATCTTCTTTTATCATCTTTCGCGCTCTTATCCATGACTGGGCTATGCTCACCCTTCGTGCCTGGCAGGTAAAAAATGATAGGGTGGCTGAAACTCTCTCGATAAATTCGTATCTTTGCCACGAATTTGCTGTGAAACGTATCATTTTGCTGCAAAAGTGCAAGGAGTATTCTCATAGAATTCAACCAAACGATATATGAAAAAGAACTTTTTCCGCGTATTCGCGATGTCCGCCCTTTTGGCATTGGGCGTGAATGGAGCACAGGCTCAAAGAAGTTATGACTGTCCTCCCTTGAATCCCGAGTGGCAAACTATGGCTGAAGAGGTCGTTGCCAAGAACATGGAAGATCCTGAAGAGGCTAACAAAATCTTCATGAAGCTCTCCCGTAAGATCAAGGGTAACAAGGAAGACTTAGTAGCTGTAGGTACTTTCTTCCTCGACAAGGATAACTATCCTGCCGCAAGCCAGTGTGCTAAGGCTGTTTATGAGCTCGATCCTACCTATATCCCTGGTTTGATGTTCTCAGGTGAGGTGTACATGAAGGCTCAGCGTTGGGGTGATGCCGGACAGAAGTTTGATGAAGTATTGACGATTGAACCTGAAAACGTTGCTGCCTTGAAGCGTAATGCATTCGTATATAAGAATGTAAATCCCCACGTGGCTATCGATGCATTGAATAAGATTAAGGAAGTAGATCCGAGTTATTATATTGCTTCTAAGGACTTGGGTGACATCTATTATAAGCTTGACCAGTATAAGGATGCCATCAAGAACTATGAAGATTATTACAAGGCAGCTCCGAAGGATGCAACCTTGGACATCCATTCTTGTGAAAACTTCCTTCAGTCACTTTATTCACAAGCTGACTTTGCCCGCATTACGGAGTTAACTGCTGAATTGCTTCCTTTGGCACCGAAGGATATGGTAATCCGTCGTATGGACTTCTTTGCTAAGGTTAATAAGATTGCTGAGTCTATCGACATTGATGGTGCTGTTAAGGTGGCAGAAGAAGCAGCTGCTTATCTTTCAGATCCTGAATATGCAGACAGCTTCTACATTGCGCTTGACTATGAATATGCAGCAGCTTTGGCAAAGGAGAAGGATGATATTCCTGCCGCTGTTGCCGCTTACGAGAAGGCTGTAAAGAAAGACGAGTCTAAGCTCAATAACTATAAGGAGTTGGCTAAGCTTTATAGTCGCAACAAGGAGGCCGATAAGGCTATCGCTACCTACAAGACTTACCTTGATAAGAAGGGTGATAAGGTGGACATTACCGACTACTTCGGTTTGGGTCAGGAGTATTTGAAGGCTACGCGTATGACGAATGACTCTATCAAGAAGATGGAGTATGTTATTGCTGGTGACTCTGCTTTTGCTAAGGTTCTTGAGAAGGAGCCTGATTATTACAAGGCTGTAATGCAGCAGGCTGCTCTTTACATTACGGATGCTTCTAAGCCTCAGGACAAGCCCCGTGAACTCTATGAAAAGGCTTTGGCGATGATGCCTGCTGAAGGCGATGGCAAGTCAAAGGAAGAAGATGTATTGGGTGCAAATCCTTTCCGTCACTTGGCAGCGCAGTATCTCGCATTCTACTATGCACAGAAGGAAAACTTCGACATGTGTCGTAAGTATGTTGACTTGATGTTGAAGGCTGATCCCGAAAGTAGCAGTGCTAAGAACTTCGATGCTACATTAAAGAGCATGAATAAGTAATTTATTGCTGATACCCTTCCTATAAAAAGGAGAAACCTCCCTCTGATGAAGTGGAAGGTTTCTCTTTTTTATTTACAACGATTACATTTAAGCTTTCTGCTTTGCTTCATAAAGAAACTCCGAAGAACAAGGATATCTTGTTGGATAAACCTTGTTCTTCGGAGTTCGTTTTGTATTTAATCAGTTAATTTACATGAGCCTGGGGAGTAAAGGAGAGTTTGTCTATATTTCTTCACTTCTCACAATTCCATGTGCTACTGCAAAAATGGTTAGTGCAGATACGCTACG
Organism: uncultured Prevotella sp.; assembly: GCA_900541335.1. Taxonomy (GTDB): domain Bacteria; phylum Bacteroidota; class Bacteroidia; order Bacteroidales; family Bacteroidaceae; genus Alloprevotella. The sequence goes on along the minus strand of UQJC01000046.1, from coordinate 6,675 downwards.
TGTACCCAACTTTTCTGTCAGGTTCTTTCGGTGGGTGATAACAGTGGCTGTACTTACTCCCATACAAGCTGCTATTTCCTTGTTGATACGGCCTTCTACAATGCCTCGTAAAACTTCACGTTCGCGTGGTGTTAAGCGAGGGGGAGTAGGTTTTCCTTCTTCATGCCGTGTTTCGCGAGCCAATCTGACAGGTTCAGGTTCCGCACCTTTGGCTCCGTGTGAGCGATGGGCTAAGGACAAGATGCTACGTACTAGTTCTTTTTCGCTTTGAAATACATTGAGCGTGTGGAAGCCTTGTGGCAAGTGTCCTGCTTCTTCTCCATGAAGCAGGACAATCGTTTTATGTTGCCTAGAAAGAAAGTAAGACGCACCTTTCAGCACCTCGCTTGCCGATACGAAGTAATGAAAGAAAGTATCCGCATCGGGATGGTTGGCAAGTTCAGTATAATGAGCAAATAGGCAGGTGTCAGCACCAGGCATCATGCGCTGAATGATGTCTGCCAGCCCAACTCCGGCTAGGGTATTGGGAGTAATGATGGCTATAGCGGGTTTCATGAGATGGGGCTTGGGGAGGGAAGAAGTGAGGAAAATAAGGAAGAGTTTAGTAGGTGATTGGAGCAGAAGAATGTGTCCAATCTACTACTAAACTCTTTCTTTGTAGCTGTATAAGGTGAGCGTGTAGACGTGTTTTAGTAAAGCAAGAAGCCTACACAATTCTTAGTTGACAACCAATTGTGGGAAGTACTCACGCAAGATGGCTTCAGCGCGAGCTAACTGTTCGGGTGTATTCTCCTTGACATCTTTCAGTTTGTATTCCCATCCCATCGATTCATATTTATGAACGCCTAAAGTGTGGTAGGGGAGGAGTTCTACACGTTCAAGGTGCTTGTAATCCTTAAAGTGCTCACCCAAAGCTCGGAGGTCTTCTTCAAAGTCGCTGAGTCCCGGTACTAATACATAGCGGAGCCAGAAAGGATGACCTTGTTCTTCTAACCATGCTGCCGTGCGAAGTGTCTGTTCATTGGAACGGGCGGTTATATGTTCGTGTCGTTGTGGATTGAATTCCTTTACGTCTAACATAATGAGATCTGCCAAACGAAACAGTTCTTCAACGTGCTTATTCCAAATGGCACCGTTGGTGTCAATACACGTATGAAGTCCGGCTTCTTTGAGTTGTTTGAACAAAGGAACGAGAGCTTCTGCCTGAACGGTTGGTTCACCGCCTGAGAAGGTGATGCCTCCTCGCTTGCCGAAGAAAGGTTTCATAGAAACAGCTTGTTCAACAATATATTCAGGGTCAGTCAGCTTACTTTCTCCGACCGCGTCAATCGTATCGGGGTTTGCACAATAAAGGCAACGGAAGGGGCAGCCTTGGAGAAAAACGACATAGCGAAGTCCGGGACCATCAAAGGTTCCCATAGACTCGTAGGAGTGTACTCGAATTTGCATAAAAGAGGATGGATAGGTTTTTTACTGGAGCAAAGGTACTTTAAACTTACAGAAAGGTCTATCTTTGCCCTACAAAATCAGAAGACTATGGCAAAAGATACGATTATACTTACCGGCGACCGCCCTACCGGTCGCCTTCATATTGGTCATTATGTAGGTTCATTGAAACGTCGCGTAGAGTTGCAAAACGAAGGTGACTTTAAGAAAATGTTTGTCTTTATTGCCGATGCCCAGGCATTGACAGACAATATTGAGAATCCGGAAAAGGTTCGTCAGAATGTCATTGAAGTGGCACTTGATTATCTTGCCGCTGGATTGGATCCTGAGAAAATAACGATATTCATTCAAAGCCAAATTCCCGAACTCTGCGAGTTGTCGTTCTACTTTATGGACTTGGTTTCTGTAAGTCGTTTGCAGCGCAATCCGACCGTAAAGACTGAAATTGGCATGCGTGGTTTTGAATCCAGCATTCCGGTGGGCTTCTTTACTTACCCCATTAGTCAGGCAGCCGACATCGCAGCTTTCCGTGCAACGACCGTTCCGGCTGGTGAAGACCAAAAGCCGATGTTGGAACAAGCGACCGAAATCGTACGACGCTTTAACTATATCTACGGCGAAACCCTGGTAGAGCCGAGCATCTTGCTTCCGCAAAACGCCGTTTGCTGCCGACTCCCGGGAACTGATGGTAAAGCCAAGATGTCTAAGAGCTTAGGCAATTGCATTTACTTGGCAGAGTCTGCCCAGGAAGTGAAGAAGAAGGTGATGTCTATGTACACAGACCCGCTGCATGTTCACGTAGAAGATCCTGGTCATTTGGAAGGAAACACGGTATTCACTTATTTGGATGCCTTCTGCCGTCCCGAACACTTTGGGTTGTACTGGCCTGAATACCAATGCTTGGACGAAGTGAAGGAACACTACCAGCGTGGTGGCTTGGGCGATATGAAAGTTAAGAAGTTCCTCAACAATATCTTGCAGGAAGAGCTGACTCCGATTCGTGAACGTCGTGCAGAATATGAAAAGGATATTCCGGCTGTGTATGAAATGCTTCGCAAGGGATGCGAAGAGGCTCGTGCCGTTGCGGCTGATACCTTGAGCGATGTACGTCGTGCAATGAAGATAAATTACTTTGATGATGCTCAGCTGATTGCAGAGCAGGCAGCGCGTTTTGGTCAAAAATAAAATGCTGGTAGAGAACCCTTGTTATTTAAAAAAGAATTTCTACCTTTGCACCCCGAAATCCGTTTGCTTTCATCGGGTTTGATTAATCGTGAATGAAAGCTTGTGGAATTCCGATGCGAGCAGGTATCTCCCCTAATAAAAGCCGTGAGGTTTACCGCTGTGTGTAGGGTGAGCTGCTGACCTGTCCCGCTCGTTGAATTTGTCTATTAAAACAAAAAAACAGCATAACAATGAAAAGAACATTCCAACCCCACAATCGTAAAAGAAACAACAAGCATGGATTCCGTCAGCGCATGCAGACGGCTAATGGTCGTCGCGTATTGGCTTCTCGCCGCGCAAAGGGCCGCAAGAAGTTGACTGTATCTGACGAAGTTCACGGCAAGAAGTAATAATCTCCATCCGTGAGAATTTTAGTCCGGTGAATTCTTTATTTGCTGCAAAGCAAGCAAGGATTCACCGGACTTTTTGTATGCCTGTAGTTAGTAGGGCTGTGTTGTGTATGTTGCAGTGAATACCATCTATTCAGAGAACTTTCGCTGGTGTAATGAAAAGAATTTGTTCTCTTCTCTAGCACCTCACAAGAAATAGCAAAAGGCAGGTTGGGTGTAATGAGATTCTTATTACTTTTGCAAATATCAAAATGTAAACCTTACTTTGATATTTGTTGTGCATCTTCTGCAAAATAGTCTTCGACTGTTACGAAGTAGACTACGTGTGGCCGATCAACAATGAGTGAATACCATTTTCTAAAATCCAGGAGAATCATGCGTTCTGTTTATCCTCTCATCATCTTCATCATTCTAGTTTCCAGTTCTGCGCTCTTTGGATACCGTAGTTTTAGGCAAACGCAAAGTTGCGTGCAGACCGAGCTCAATCAGGCTTTAAATCGTACGCTTACGCAACGTCGGGGACAAATAGCTTGTACTGATACTATCCGTACTTGTCGTCGTTTGTCGCTTCATACTGGCTCAATTCCCGTGGTTAGCCTGAAAGACCATTTGCTTAGTCAGAGCTTGGCAATAAAAGAACTGCGTGACCGCGTTGTGATGACTTGTTCGCTGGTTTCCAGTCCTCGCTTGGAAACAGTCGAATGGCAGCATTACGGATGGGTCGTAGCGAGTGACACGTTTTATATTCATGCTGACGACGGCACTTTGTTCTCGTTCCGCAGTTATGCCAGTTTGACGTTGGCTGACATTTGGTCTCTTTCTGATTTCCGTCCCTCTGTCGCCTTGTTGTTTCTAAGTTTGCTGTGGTGGGTTTTCTTTTATAGTCGTAACCGTAGTCTGCAAGTATTAGCTTCCAGCGATCCACTTTCAACTTCTGCTGAAACAGTGGTTGCGGGATGGGGTGATATAATCTATGAAGCAAACTCTCGCCGTTTTTACGCTGCAGATGGTACACCAGTACCCTTTACTCCCATGCAGGAGACATTGATGGAAATGTTTTATCGCGCAGAAGGGCATTGTCTGACGCAACAGGAAATCTGCCAAACACTATGGCCCAAGAAGCAAAATGCCACAGAAAGCCTTTATACCTTAATTAGGCGACTGAAGCAGGTATTGCACGACCATTCCACACTTTCTCTCATCAACGATCGTGGACATGGGTATGTCATAAATATTGAAAACCAGGAAAGTCAGGAAAATGTCAGACAAGAGTCAGATGTGAATTAGCTCTCTTCCCTTTTCCGTTCTCTACTTTTGCTTATACCTAAACAAACCTCCATGTTACAAGCAATGAAACTCTCCAAAGTAAAATGGATTCCTGTCCTTTGGTTGGCAGGAATCTTTTCGTCTCAGGCTCAAAATTCAGACGAACGTCCATTGTCTGATTCGGCAAAAGTCACGAAGCAGGCTGATTTGAGTGAAGTAGTCATTCGTGGTGAACGCATGGTGACGAAGCACGATCGTCGCCTTTATTATCCCACGAGTGAGGAACTGGAACGCTCACCTACAGTCTATTCCCTGCTGAAAAGAATTCCTATGCCTGGCGTACGCATAGACGAAACGAAACAAAGCGTGACGAGCAACCTAGGCTATGTGCCTTTATACATCAATGATAAAGTAGCTACGCAGGATGAATTGCAGTCATTGACGATGCAAAGCATTGTTCGTATTGAATATATAGATCGCCCAGGAATGCGCTATGGCGATAATGCCTATGGTGTAATTCGTATCATTACCCGTCGTGTGGTAGCTGGACAGCATATAGGAGGAAACGAAATGACGGCTGTTGACCGATTAATGAACAACACTTCTGGATATGTTACCCTTCATCACAATGCTTCCACCTTCAGCCTTAACTATGGTGGTACCTTTAATGACTTCCGCAACGGGCGCAGTATACAGGAAACCTGTTATCAGATGGCAGATGGGTCGCAAATGTTCCGTACTTCAGACAATAAGACTCTTGCAGCCCGCCGTGACAATCACCATGTACAGTTGCGTTATGCTTATACCCAACCACAGAAATGGGACGTGCAAGCATCTTTAACAACAGGAAAATCGCGCAGTCCGAAACAAGAGGGGCAAACGGATGAGGTAGTGAATGGTATTCGTTATCAGTCACAAATGTTGCAATCGAACCATTCATTTATGCCTTGCATCGATTTCTATACCTCTTTCCGCCCTACTGAACGCCAAACATTGATATTCGACGTAGCTGGATCCTGGAACAAAAGTAGTCAGCATTATACCAATGCGTTTCCTGAAAAGATTTTCAACTACACAGGGAAGGGAAAGTCACGTGCATTTTCGGCTGGAATCTTGTACGAAAACGCGTTGAAGCCTTTTACATTTACATTCGGCGCAAATTACAAGCAACAGTACATCTCAAATCACTATGCAGGAGATGTCAATCAGCATTCACGTTTGCGTAGTTCCCATCTGAATTCCTTTGCCGAAATAACGGGAAAGCTGTGGAAGGTCACTTACCAACTCGGAACGGGAGTCAGCCGAAGTTATTTCAATCAAGGTGGTAAACCAATTGATGAATGGTTTGTGCGTCCCAAACTCACACTCTCTCTTCCCTTCAGCAAGCGTTGGCAGATACGCTATAGTTTTACCTATTCTCCTTTTATATCACGTATGCAGTATGTGACGGATATAACGGTCCAGAAAGATCCTTGGACCATCGTGGAGGGTAATCCGCAGCTTCACTCTGCACATAGAACGGAACAAATACTTGACCTCAGCTATAACCATCCGCGCGTGTTCTCCACGATGTCAGTTAGCTACCGCGATAATCGTGATGCGGTCATGCAACGCATATATCGCAACGATGATGGTCTCTTTGTCTTTACACATGCCAACCAACCCGCATGCCGGATGTTCTACGTAAACAACTATACGCAGGTACAGCTGATTCCTGAGAAATTGAAGCTGAGTCTATCAGGTGGGTATTATTATTTCTACAACCGGGGCACTGACTATCTTCATAAGCACCATCGTCTGAACGGAACACTCTGGCTTACGGTTGATATATCGCGTTTCAGTATCGAAGGGGCCGTAGATAGCGGATGGGGATTTACAGAAGGCGAAAATCGGAGCATCAGCCGTCCTACATATAACCTCTCGCTTCAGTATCGTGTTCCTTTGCGCTCCTCTCACGCTTTGACTTTGGGTATCAGCGGTAGCCAGTTGTTCCAACCTCACTATCTGCGTGAGAAGGTACAGACATTAAACCGCTTTGTACAACAACACACGCGCTTTTATTCTCCTGTTTCGGGTAATCTCTTTTTATTTACACTCAATTGGAAGTTCTCTTCAGGAGTGAAGATAGAAGGTGTGAACCAACGCATTAAAGCACAGAAAGCAGATTCCGGTTTGATAGAATGAAATCATTTTCATCACCTGCTAATAGGCTTGTAGCCACATGAATTTTATCACATAACTCAAAGGGTGTACCGCAACGAAGCGATACACCCTTTGCTATTTTGCAATTACTGCTGTTCGATAAAAGTCCAATACAGTAATAAAGTATGGCTTGAACGCTTAATTTTCAGTGTTCGAGTCTTCTTTTTCATTTTACAAGCCCCCTAAT
>UQJC01000045.1 GCA_900541335.1 uncultured Prevotella sp. | reverse complement strand
CCACAAGGAGTAAAGAGCATTGGAGACGGAGCATTTTACTACTGCCATGCCTTAAGAAGCATCACACTGCCACAAGAAGTGGAGAGCATTGGAGACGAAGCATTTTCGTGCTGCCATGCCTTAACAAGCATCACACTGCCACAAGGAGTAAAGAGCATTGGAGACGGAGCATTTTACTACTGCCATGCCTTAACAAGCATCACACTGCCACAAGGAGTGGAGAGCATTGGAGACGAAGCATTTTGGTGCTGCTATGCCTTAACAAGCATTACAGTGCCACAAGGAGTGGAGAGCATTGGAGACGAAGCATTTTCATGCTGCGATGCCTTAACAAACATCACACTGCCACAAGGAGTGGAGAGCATTGGAAACAAAGCATTTGCATGGTGTGTAGCCTTAAGAAGCATCCGTATTCCCAAAGGTACCCTAGCCCACTTCCAAAGAATCTTACCCTCATACCTCCACGAAAAAATTCGTGAATACTAATATTCCTCATGATACAACTCGCCTCCAAACGAAAGAAACTTACAACGCTGCAGAAGGAATATTCTGATGCCATCTTTGCGGACGTGACTAGTAAAGCCACGGATGACCTGAGAAAGTTCAGCCCGTTCTTTCCACATTATGACATACCCGTGCCTTTCACCGAAGGTATGACCGCCACTTGCGTAGAAGCGATTTGGCAGGGACTGAAGGTATTTCAAGTAGGCGGATGTCGACATCGAAATGTTTCGCAACGACACGATGAAGAACATCAAACGCACGGTGCGACGTTTCGGAATGCTCCTGAGACACTGCAAGGACGTTGACAAGGGAACGTTGTGACAGGGTCGCAGCTGTAGTACGGTCGCGGTATGCCGCGACCCATAGCCCAAGCGTCCTTTTCTGCACGAAAAAATAGTTTGGCATACGCATACGCGACCCGATCCCACCTGCAGCCCAATAGCAAATGTATCTTCCCCCGTACGCGCAGAAAAAAATGAACGGTGATAAAAGCGCGGAATAAACGCACACGAAACGCGCCTTTTGCTTGGCATGGACGGCACTTTGCTGTATTTTTGTTCTGCCAATCGGAACATTCCGAACACATTACGCACAAATTATTTACTTGATATGTACGATAACTACGTTAAACTCCAAATAGAAGGTCTGACTCGCGGGAGTGAGTTGCAGGATGCGTTTATCCTTGTGTTGAGCGAACGGGAGAATGAACAGTTTCTGCCCATTCTCGTGAATCATGAGGGATACCTCCGCCTGAAAGCGGCACTCCATTATGGCGACTATACTCCGACGAAGCTGATGAACCAGTTGGCTCGACGGGTGGGCATGACGCTCATCGGGGTGCGCATCATGGCTCCGAAAAATGGGGAAACGAATGCGCTGATTGACTTTGAACTCATCAACGAGGTCGTATCGATTTCGGTTCCTGTGGCGGATGCGGTCATCGCTGCCCTCGAAACGAAAGCGGACCTTTGGACGGCGAAGGACAACTTCTTCCGCCAACACCCACAAAGTGATAACCCTAACGCGGTGGCACTGCCGCTCTCGGCAATGAACGAGAAGCTCCTCCGCGAAGCTCTTGAAGGGGCGGTCGAGGAGGAGAACTTTGAACTGGCGGGCATCCTGCGTGACGAACTCAAGAAACGAGAACAAACCGAGGAGGAGAAGGAAGCTTAACTGAACGGTATAAACTGGAAGAAATGTGCGAACTACAAACGCTAAAAACGTTCCTGCTGTTTTGCAGTACTTCGTTGACTTAGGCTCTCATCTACTTCAAGAACTCCCTCAAATTGTCTACATCAAATTCCTAAACTCTGTAATTCCTAATCTACTCTCCCCATGCGCGAAACTCATCTCTTTTACGATCCTGAACTTTCTGCTCACGATGGCGCACTGCCTGCCGAAGAGGCGGCACACGCTGTACGCGTGTTGCGAATGAAGGAAGGCGACGAACTGACGCTGACCGACGGACGCGGTCACTTTGCTTTGGCATCGATCACGGCGGCTACGCCGAAACGCTGTCTGTATCGCACGACACAACAATGGGACGACCCGAAGCTGTGGAATGGCAACATCCGTCTGGCGGTGGCACCCACCAAAAACATGGACCGCATGGAATGGTTCTGCGAGAAGGCTACCGAAATCGGTGTGGACAGCATTCACTTGTTGCTCTGCGACAATTCGGAACGCCGCGTGGTTAAGACGGAGCGACTGGAGAAAATCGTGACGGGCGCAATGAAACAAAGCCACAAAGCGCAGAAACCGGAAGTGGAGGAACTGGTGAAGTTTATGGACTTTGTGAAACGGGACTTCCCGGCAGACTGCCAACGTTTCATTGCACACTGCCACACTCCGCAGGAAACTGACGAAGGAGCTGCTAACGAACAGACGTTGCACTTGACGAACCGTAACTTCCTCGGAGACTTGCTTCAGGCTGACGGTGACGCGGTGGTACTCATCGGTCCGGAAGGAGACTTTACGCCCGAAGAAGTGGCGGCGGCAGAAGCGGCGGGATTCCAACCCATCAGTCTGGGCGAAAGCCGACTGCGCACGGAAACGGCCGCGCTGGTGGCGGTGCACTTGATGTACCTGGCAAAGCGGTTGCGAACGAAGCAATAAAGGCTGGTTCTATAACGTTATCGGTTAACGTTTTCTCAACTGCTGATGTGTACTCGTCGATTACGAGGCCACATTTACTCCATTACAATGTGTACTCGTCGGCTACGAGGCCACATTTCTCCGTTACAATGTGTACGCGTCGGTTACGAGGCCACATTTCCTCCATTACAATGTGTACGCGTCGGCTACGAGGCCACATTTCTCCGTTACAATGTGTACGCGTCGGCTACGAGGCCACATTTCCTCACTCGAAGGCTAACTGACACGGAGTGAATGGAGTACTTACGGCGCATGTAAATGCTTCGCACAGTCCTTCGTAACAAGCGTGTCGCACCCCCTTAATTCATTCCCCCCTATGCATACGATTCAACTGAACCAACTGTTGCCACAGGTGTTTGCACAAACGCCTGACCTCGTGAGTGAGGTATGGCGGCAAGATGTGACGCTGGAAAAAGGCAAAGCATACTTGATTGAGGCTTCTTCGGGAACGGGGAAATCGACGCTTTGCAGTTACTTGCTCGGCTATCGCCGGGACTACGCGGGCCACTTGCGCTTTGACAACCGCGACGCACGAACGCTGTCGGTTGCCGAGTGGACGGCAGTGCGCACGCGCCACATTAGCCAACTCTTTCAGGAACTGCGCCTCTTCCCCGAACTGACTGCTCTGGAAAACGTGCTGATCAAGAACGAGCTGACGCACCACCGTTCGACAGAAACGATACGCTCGTGGTTTGAGCGGTTGGGCATCGGTGACAAAATCGAGACACCCATCGGCCGAATGAGTTTCGGACAGCAGCAACGCGTGGCACTGATGCGTGCCCTCGTGCAACCCTTTGACTTTATCTTAGCTGACGAGCCTATCAGCCACTTAGACGAATACAACGCGGCTGAAATGGCCTCCTTACTCTGTGAGGAAGCTCAGGCGCAAGGTGCAGGCATTATTGTCACCAGCATTGGCAAGGCTTTGCCGATGGACTATGACCAAAAGCTGCAGCTATAAAGGACATTCCTTTCTTTTTGAACAACTCGGAATAGCGAAGGAGATTGGCTTGGCACAAGCAGGAGAGGTGCATTACCGCTCTACAAACGTTGCCCAGGCTTGACGACCTTCCCTCATCACTCCCCTCTCTTCACCTCTTTATTCCCTATTTCCTATCAACCTCATGACTCCTCTTCTTTCTTTGTATAAACAATGGTGTGGCGAAGCTCCGCTGAGTGTGGAGACCTTGCCCAAAGCGGGCAGTAACCGCCAATATGTACGTATGTTTCGAACAGACGGCTCGTCTGTCATCGGTGTAATGGGGCCTTCGGTTCATGAAAACCGTTGCTTTGTCTACCTGGCCAGCCACTTCTATGCACAGGGACTGCCCATGCCCCGCATCTATGCCTTCAGCGACGAAGAAGATTGCTACATTCAGGAAGACTTGGGGCACACATCACTCTACGATGCACTCGCCCCGGCACGCAACCGAAACTATGAATACGGAGAGAAAGAAAAGGAACTGCTAACACGCACCATTCGCCGCCTGGCACATGTACAGGTCACCGGGGCTGAGGGACTGCACTTTGACCGTTGCCTGGAACCGATTGAGTTTGATGTCAGAGCGGCGATGTTCGACCTCAATTACTTCAAATACTGTTTTCTCAAGACTACGGATTTGCCCTTCGACGAGGGAAAATTGGAAGATGACTTTCAACGCTTTGCAGCCGACTTGGTGGGCAATACGGCCGAGGAGCATTTCTTCCTTTACCGTGACTTCCAGGCGCGCAACGTGATGTTGGACCCGACGGGCGAACCGCACTTTATTGACTTCCAAGGCGGCATGAAGGGGCCGTTGCAATATGACGTGGCTTCCTTCCTGTGGCAAGCTTCGGCACGCTACCCGCAGACGCTGCGCGAGGCATTGATTGGCGAATACATAGACGAGTTGCGCACGCTGCTTCCAGGATTTGCGGAAGAGCGTTTCCGTCACCGCCTCGAACAGTTTGTGCTTTTCCGCATTCTCCAGGTGCTCGGAGCTTACGGACTGCGGGGGTACGTGGAGCGCAAGAAGTACTTCCTCGACAGCATTCCTCCCGCCATCCAAAACCTGCGCCGCATGTTGCTCGACGGAGCTGCACTCGCCTATCCTTGTCTGAACGAAACGCTTCACCGACTGACGGAGCTGCCGCAGTTTAACCCGCATCCCGCAACACACGGCGAAGCTTCGGTCTCCCGCTACGACGAAAAGGGACCGCTCCGGGTACGCATCTTCAGCTTTAGTTACAAGAAGGGAATCCCGGCAGACGAATCGGGGAACGGGGGCGGTTATGTATTTGATTGCCGCAGTACCCACAACCCGGGACGATACGAACCGTATAAGAAACTGACGGGACTCGACGAACCTGTGATTCGCTTCCTGGAGGACGATGGTGAAATTCTGACTTTCCTCGATTCGGTCTATAAACTCGCCGATGCCCACGTGGCACGCTACATACAACGGGGTTTTACGGACTTGATGTTCTCCTTCGGCTGTACGGGCGGACAGCACCGCAGTGTCTATTCGGCACAACACCTTGCGGAACACCTGCATAAGAAATTTGGCATTGAAATAAACATCTGTCACCGAGAGCAGGGTATCACTGCCACATTGCAAGCAATCTCACATAATCAATAATCAAACGGACAAAGCATTTCGGTAAAAAACGGTCTTTAGGTAATGCTTACTGCTACATGGACTCTACAAAAAATCGCAGAGAAACGTACCTACGTATTACATTATACATTACCTTTGCTAACGTCCTTCACCCGAAACGGTATGACTCATCCACTCTTTCATTCTATCAGTCAAGCACTCGAAGCGGGAAATCTTGCTGAGGCTCAACGCTTGATTAGCGAAACTAAAACGACCGAACAGTCGAACGCAATGCTTTACTTCCTCGAAGGTAAACTTGAAATGAAACAAGCTAACTGGGGAGCGGCAATGAGCTGTTTTCTGAAAGCGGAAGCACTCGATGCTGATTCACCTGCTCGTGAATGCCGCCTGATGCTGAAAGACATCATGGAGTTTTACAACAAGGATATGTTCAACCAATAACTGTCAGCCGAAGCGAGGGAGCCGCTAAAAGGAAACAGTACGACACGGTCAATAGAAGACGATTCCCAGGAAGACTGAAAAGTAGCAGAACATGCAGACGCTACAGAAAGCTGTTGCTTTACGTTCGTCTATCTCGGTCAGCTTCTTCTATTCCCCATTGCGTACTTCTACTCTTTAGCAACCTTCGCCGCTTGACTAATACCCTCCACACTATGAGCAAAATCAAAGGAGCCGTAGTCATTGACACGGAACGATGCAAGGGTTGTGGACTCTGCATCGTGGCCTGTCCCACTCAAACGCTCGCCCTCTCTGAAAATGCGGTCAACCATAAAGGTTATGCTTACTGTCAAGAAGTGGCAGAAACTTGCATCGGTTGCGCTTCGTGCGCCATTGTTTGCCCTGATGGTTGCATCAGCGTGTATCGAAAGAAAGTGAACGAATAAGGACTTGATTCGTCAAAGCGATTCACTCTCTCTTACTCTTTTCTGAAGTCGGGCTCAGTCTCAATAAGACTAACCGAAAAAACAAAAAGGTGTCGACATGACACTGACACTAAACTCTCCTCTTCCATGAAAGAAGAAAATGAAATTCTCCTTCTAAAAGGAAATGAAGCCATTGCCCGCGCTGCAATTCGTTGCGGTTGCGACGGCTACTTTGGCTACCCTATTACGCCTCAAAGCGAAGTGCTCGAAACCTTGGCTGAACTCAAACCGTGGGAAACTACGGGTATGGTGGTGCTCCAGGCTGAGAGCGAAGTGGCATCTATCAATATGCTCTACGGAGGTGGCGGCACGGGTAAACGTGTGATGACCTCCTCCTCTTCTCCCGGTATTGCCCTCATGCAGGAAGGCATCAGCTATATGGCAGGTGCTGAAATTCCGGGCTTGATTGTCAACGTACAACGTGGCGGACCGGGTCTCGGAACGATTCAGCCCTCACAGAGTGACTACAACCAGGCTACGCGCGGCGGTGGCAACGGTGACTATAACGTGATTGTACTTGCACCAGCTTCGGTACAGGAAATGGCGGACTTTGTGGACTTGGCCTTTACGCTTGCCTTCCGTTACCGCACGCCGGCGATGATTCTCTCGGATGGTGTCATCGGTCAGATGATGGAGAAGGTGGTGCTCCCGCCCTTCAAACCTCGCCGAACTGAAGAGGAAATCGCTGAAGAATGTCCCTGGGCTGCCAACGGACACGGTATTAAGCAACGCGGTCCGCAGGTTATTACTTCGCTCGAACTGGAACCGAACAAGATGGAGCTCAAGAACCAACACTTGCAGGCGAAGTACAAGGAAATCAAAGAAAAGGAAGTGCGCTACGAAACGAAGCTGATGGACGATGCGGAATGGGCTATCGTGGCATTCGGCTCTGCGGCTCGTATTTCTCAAAAGGCTATGGAGTCGGCCCGCAAGAAGGGTATGCGCGTCGGATTGTTCCGTCCCATTACACTGTGGCCTTTCCCTGAAAAAGAAATTGCAGATCTTTCGCGCCGCGTGAAGGGTATCCTCGTGGTGGAAATCAATGCGGGACAAATGGTTTTCGATGTTCGCTGTGCGGCTGAAGGACGCATCCCTGTAGACCAATATGGCCGACTGGGTGGCATCGTTCCCGATCCGGATGAAATCATTGATGCCCTGCTCAAACTCCAACAGAAGGCGTAACTGGTCGAACCTGTAACTCGATTAGCCTCTCTGTAACCAACTTTGTCGAGCTATCGACTCCTGACATACTACGTATTACTTAAGCACTATGCTCAATAATCCTTATCAACACGACGATCGCGACATTCTGGAACGACTGAGACACCCCGAACGCGAAACGGAACGACGCAAAATGAGCCGTAACCTTTTCTTACGTAACATTCTGAACTCGCTCTTTATCCTGCTTGCGGTGGTGGCCATGGGGGGCATCTTACTTGCAGATGCTAAAAATATGATGCCCTGGTATATCGTTGGACTCTTTGCCGTCATTGTCAAAATGGTAGAGGTCATGCTCCGTATGCCAGGTATCAAGAAATAATCAGAATATCCATCTCATCACAAACAGTCAGTATATGACAAGAGAAGAGATTATCAGTCCGGAGAATTTGGTTTATGAAAAACCGAAACTCCTCAACGATATGGGCATGCACTATTGCCCGGGCTGCTCACACGGCGTGGTTCATAAACTCATTGCCGAAGTGATTGCCGAAATGGGAATGGAGGATCACACCATCGGAATCAGTCCTGTGGGTTGTGCTGTCTTCGCTTACCGTTACATTGACATTGACTGGCAAGAGTCAGCACACGGACGTGCACCGGCGTTGGCTACTGCCTGCAAACGCCTTTGGCCCGACCGCCTCGTCTTTACCTACCAAGGTGACGGTGACTTGGCTTGCATCGGTACGGCTGAAACAATTCACGCACTCAACCGTGGCGAAAACATCACGATTATCTTCATTAACAATGCTATCTACGGCATGACGGGCGGACAAATGGCTCCGACCACGCTTGTGGGTATGAAGACGGTGACTTGTCCTTACGGTCGCGACCCGAAATTGCACGGCTATCCGCTGAACATCACGGATTTGGCCGCTCGACTCGAGGGTACAGCATACGTTACTCGTCAAAGTGTACACAGTGTTGCGGCGATTCGCAAAGCGAAAAAGGCGATTCGCAAAGCGTTTGAGAATTCAATGGCGGGTAAAGGGTCAAACCTCGTTGAAATCGTTGCTACTTGTTCGTCGGGTTGGAAACTTTCTCCCGTTAAGGCCAATGAATGGATGGAGGAACACATGTTTGACTTCTACCACACTGGTGACCTCAAGGACAAGGAATAACAGATTCATAGTTCCCCAACGGAAAGCCTACGGCATACGGACTCAACGGATATAGTACTCAAGTGCTCGCTGAAACGAATGCAAGGCTTATCATTCCCTACAAATTAACTCCTATGAAACAAGAAATCATCATATCCGGCTTCGGTGGTCAAGGCGTTCTCTCTATGGGTAAAATTCTCGCCTACGCCGCTCTCATGGAAGGCAAAGAGGTGACTTGGATGCCTGCCTATGGTCCCGAACAGCGTGGAGGTACGGCTAACGTCACCGTCATCATCAGTGATGAACCGATTTCCTCGCCGATTCTCAGCCGCTACGATACGGCTATCCTGCTGAATCAGCCTTCGCTGGATAAATTCCAACCCAAGGTGAAACCCGAAGGTACCTTGATTTATGACAGTTTCGGCATTCTGGAAAAACCTACACGCACGGACATTACATCTTGGCAAATCCCTGCCATGGAAAAGGCTGCCGAAATGTCACTGATGAAGTGCTTCAATATGTTTATCCTCGGCGGATACCTCAAGTTGCACCCTATCGTTAGCACGGAGAGTGTCATGAAAGCACTGCGCAAAACGCTTCCCGAACGTCACCACCACCTCCTTCCCATGAATGAACAGGCTATCCTGACGGGAATGGAGATTGTCCGACAGCAGGAATAAAAGACTGGGGCTGTAAAGTGACCATAAGGTACTTGCTACAGTACTTAATTACGGATGCGAGATCGTAACCTTATTCACACCCACTCCCCTACAGTTACATAACTGAAAACTTCATTATATTCACTCACAAATACATCACTCCTATGGCAAACCGTAGACAGCTCAAGAAGAGCATTAAGTTAGTGACTGGCGAACTCTTCGCTGATTGTGTAGCACTCAGCATGTGCGAACAAGGCGACCAGGCTAAGTTGGACAGCTTGATGACTGAAGTCATTGCACTTCATGCTGATTATGTAGCACGCATCAGCCACACTGAACGTGGTTCTGAACGTGAGTTCTACCGCAAACTACGCCAGGAATTTACTGAAAAGGTAAATGACTTGAGCGAAC
Organism: uncultured Prevotella sp.; assembly: GCA_900541335.1. Classification (GTDB taxonomy): domain Bacteria; phylum Bacteroidota; class Bacteroidia; order Bacteroidales; family Bacteroidaceae; genus Alloprevotella. Next base: position 7,394 of record UQJC01000045.1, on the reverse strand, counting down.
GCATCGTTCAGGCATAACTTTACATAGCGTGGAGCATTGGCACGAAAATTCCAGCAGGGGGGGGGGGAATAGGCTACAATCGTAGATTTTCAACCTGTAGATTTTCGTCAACCAACGCTCCACGCTTTTCTTCTCTCCCTTTCCATACACCTATTTATATGTTTCAATCACTCTGTCAAACGATTCTCTTCAAGTGCTTGGGTTGGAAAAAGAATGTCACTGAACCATTCCCTGAAAAGTGTATCATCTGCATCGCTCCACATACCAGTAACTGGGATTTCTTCATCGGTAAAACGTATTGTACAGCAATCGGCTTGACTTCAAACTTTCTGATGAAAAAGGAATGGTTCTTTTGGCCACTCGGTCCGATATTTCGCCGCATGGGCGGTATTCCTGTAGAACGTAGCCGCCACACCAGCATGACCGATACACTTGCGAACCTCGCAAGCCAATCACCACACTTTATGTTGGCTGTCACGCCGGAAGGTACTCGCTCGCGTGTAACGCAATGGAAACGCGGTTTTTACTTCATTGCCTTGAAAGCGAAACTCCCTATCCTACTCTACGGCATTGATTATGCTACCAAGACGATTATCTGTACCCGTACACTGATTCCTTCTGGAGACGTGGAAGCCGATATGCGTATCATCATGGACTATTATCGCAACATCCACGCAAAATATCCCGAGAAATTTGCGGTTGAACCCTAACAAAACTGATAGATCAGGCCTCTAAGCGTTGAAGAACTTCCCCAACCAACCACTTCAGTGGGTTCTTTCAACCTTTTGGTACAAGGGGAATTCACGCAACATAGATGTTCTTGATCACCCAAAACAATTATTGCTGTCCGATAAAACTCCAATACAGCAATACAAAACAATAGTGCCCTGTTTGCTTCTCGTAAAGCAAACAGGGCACTATTTCTATGTTTCAATCCAAGAAGGATTTATCGACCTTTACTCACCAACCATAGCCTTGCTATCGTACGCGCCAATGGTGTCCGTCATAAACGACCGGAAAGAGGATTTCCTCGTGCGTACCATCCTTATAGGTAACTGTAAGGAATACATTCGCCACACGGTTGGAATCATACATTTCGGTACGTTCAACACGCACACTTGCCAGGCCTTGCTTCTCTTCCACAACCTTCTGCTGATGATGGCGAAGCAAACGCTCCATCTGCTTGCGGTAAGCCTCTGTCGTACTGTCGCACGATTCCATAGCAGCTACATAATCAGCAAACTGCCCTTTGGCACGAAGCTGATAATAATAGAGTGCCGCAGAATCAGCCTGTTCCGTATGCACTTGTTTCTCAGCCGCATCCTCCTTTGAATTGCAAGAAGGCACCAAGAACGAAGCAGTTAACAGAAGAACCAAGCTGGAAAGAAAAGAACGAAGCATAAAAGGTGGTGTGATTTATTTCTGACGCAAGAAGATGTTGATCGGTGTACCCGTGAAATCCCAGCGTTCGCGAATCTTGTTTTCAAGGAAACGCTTGTACGGCTCCTTAACGTATTGGGGCAAGTTCGCATAAAAGACGAACGAAGGAATCTGCGTATTAGGCAACTGGGCACAATACTTAATCTTAATGTATTTACCCTTGATTGAAGGGGGCGGATAAGCCTCAATCAACGGAAGCATTTCCTCATTGAGTTTCGAGGTACTTACACGACGCTTACGAGCAAGGTAAACTTCCTTGGCAGTTTCAAGCACCTTGAAAATACGCTGCTTGGTCAGTGCTGATGCAAAAATAATGGGGAAGTCTACGAAGGGAGCCAAACGATCGCGGATAGCGGCCTCAAAATGCTTGATAGCTTCATTCGACTTATCTTCTACCAAGTCCCACTTATTGACTACAACAACCAAACTCTTCATATTGCGCTGGATAATCTGCACAATGTTCAAGTCCTGGCTCTCGATACCACGCGTAGCATCAATCATCAAGATGCAGACATCAGAATTTTCAATCGAACGGATGGCACGCATCACCGAATAAAATTCGAGATCCTCTGTCACCTTATTCTTGCGACGAATACCTGCAGTATCTACGATATAGAAATCGAAACCGAACTTGGTGTAACGCGTCAGAATACTGTCACGCGTAGTACCGGCAATATCCGTCACGATGTTACGATCCTCGCCGAGGAAAGCATTGATAATGCTGCTCTTGCCTGCATTAGGACGACCAACGACACTGAAGCGGGGAATATTGTCTTCCTCACCTTCTTCCATGGCATCCGATCCCAACTTCTCGATAATGATATCAAGCAAATCACCCGTACCACTACCCGTAGCTGCCGAAACGCAATAGGGATCTCCCAAACCAAGCTTATAAAACTCGGGCGCAGAATAGATGTCAATGTTGTTATCTGCCTTGTTCGCACAAAGCACTACAGGTACTTTCGTACGACGCAAAATAGAGGCTACTTCTGAATCGAGGTCGGTGATACCATTTTTGACATCTACCAAGAAGAGAATCAAATCGGCTTCTTCCGTAGCAAGTACCACCTGCTTACGAATTTCCCCTTCAAAGATATCGTCGGAGTTAACCACCCAACCACCGGTATCAACCAGCGAAAATTCTTTATTACCCCATTCACATTTACCATACTGACGGTCACGCGTAGTACCGGCTTCATCGCTGACAATGGCCTGGCGCGTTCCCGTGAGGCGGTTGAACAGAGTCGATTTGCCGACATTCGGTCGGCCGACAATGGCTACTAATTTAGACACTTTCTTTTACTGTTAAAACTGTGATGTAACAAGCTTCGGGTTAGGCGAAAATCAGTCCAGCTTATAGCCGTAGGCCTCCAGACGCTTCGTATTATTACGCCAATCCTTGTCTACCTTGACAAAGATTTCCAAGAAGATGGATTTACCGAAGAATTTCTCCATGGTCTTTCTCGCTTCGGTTGACACCTTCTTGAGTGCCACACCGCGATGACCAATGATAATACCCTTTTGACTGTCGCGCTCCACATAAATTACCGCACGGATATGGATGCGCTTCTCTTCCTCCTTAAACTCTTCTACAACCACTTCGACTGCATAGGGAATCTCCTTATCGTAGTAAAGCAAAATCTTCTCACGAAGAATCTCCGTTACAAAGAAGCGGGCAGGCTTGTCTGTCCATTGGTCCTTATCAAAGTAAGGCGGTGAATCGGGCAAAAGTTCGCGAATGCGAGCCAATACACGGTCTACATTAAACTTTGCCTGAGCCGAAATCGGATAAATCTCAGCTTCGGGTAAAGCCTCATGCCATTGTGCCACCAACGTTTCCAGTTCTTTCTGATTCGACAAATCAATCTTGTTGATGAGTATCAAAACTGGAACCTTCATCTTTTGGACACGTGCCAAGAATTCGCTGTTCTTGTCAAACTTCTCAACAACGTCCGTCACATACAGCAACACATCGGCATCTTGAAGAGCAGAAACCGAGAAGGCAAGCATTTCCTCCTGAAGTTTATAATTGGGCTTCAGAACCCCCGGAGTATCCGAGAAGACAATCTGCGAATCCTCCGTGTTGATAATCCCCATGATGCGGTGACGCGTAGTCTGCGCCTTGAAGGTTGCAATCGAAATGCGTTCGCCCATGAAGAGATTCATGAGCGTAGACTTTCCCACATTGGGATTGCCTACGATATTGACAAAACCAGCTTTATGCACTTGATCAAAGTTTTAGGCGAAAGAAAGGTAAAGCGTTCAGCCTGCGCGGCTACCTTTAGGTAAAAAGAATGTCTAAAGTAAAAGCCACGACACGCTCAACGCTCTACGAAAAATGGTTATTATTTAGCTGTATATCCCCACTTCAGGTAAGCAGCACCCCAAGTAAAGCCTGCACCAAAGGCACAGAGAATCAGGTTATCACCCTTCTTGAGTTGCTTCTCATAGTCCCAAAGAGCCAAGGGAAGCGTACCTGCAGAAGTATTACCGTAACGCTGGATGTTGAGCATCACCTTATCCATAGGCACTTCCAAACGATTAGCAACAGCTTCGATAATGCGCACATTAGCCTGATGCGGAACGATGTAAGCAATGTTTTCCTTATCCAAACCATTGCGTTCAGCAATCAGCGCCGTTGCGTCACTCATGTTCGTCACGGCGAACTTAAACACCGTGCGACCTTCCTGATGGAGGTAATGCATACGGTGGTCAATCGTGAAGTAAGAAGGGCTGCATACAGAGCCGCCTGCCTTCAGACAGAGGAAAGGAAGGCCCTTACCATCCGTACGCAAGTAGCTATCCTGCCATCCCAGTCCTTCTTCATCCATTGAAGGTTCAACCAAAACGGCAGCAGCACCATCACCAAAGATTGGACAAGTAGCACGATCCGTGTAGTCAACAACTGACGACATCTTGTCTGCACCACAAACTACGACCTTCTTGTATCGACCACTCTGCACCATGCTCGCAGCCGTATCCATGGCAAAGAGAAAACCACAGCAAGCTGCTTGCATATCCAGCGCGAAAGCGTTCTTCATACCCAAACGACCAATCACGATGCTAGACGTAGAAGGGAAATGATAGTCAGGCGTAGTCGTTGCAACAATTACACAATCCACTTCCTGCGGATCGGTACCCGTCTTTTCCAGCAACTGCTTAACCGCCTTGCGCGCCATATAGCTCGTACCAAGTCCTTCTTCATTAAGGATACGACGTTCTTTAATACCGATTCGGGTCATGATCCACTCGTCATTCGTGTCGACCATGCGCGAAAGTTCATCGTTATTGAGTACGTATTCGGGTACATATCCGCCTACGCCAGTGATAACAGCATTGATTTTTTCCATGGGGGGATTATTATTTAAATGGACAACCCTCTGTGTTAGCAAAGAGTGTACTAAAAAAAGAAATAGTTTAAGAGTCAAAGCCTCCGCATTCAACCCTATCCTTAGACAAAGGAGAAATGCCTAATCAGCCTCTAACTCTTAAACTATGAATCTCGGGTTATGCGAGAAATGCGCCGTTAATTATTCGGCAACTTCCTTCTCAATAGCGAGCTTACCGCGGTAGTAGCCACAAGTGGGGCATACCGTGTGGTAGATGTGCCATGCACCGCAGTTAGGGCAAATAGCCAACGTAGGAGCAACAGCCTTATCGTGAGTTCTACGCTTCAGTGTTCTCGTCTTGGATTGTCTTCTTTTAGGATGTGCCATTTTTTCGTTTAATATTTAATGATTGGTATTATTTACTGACTTATATCTATCGCGTGATACTTCCGACTCTTATTCGTCGTCTGCATCCTCTTCATTGCTACTGATAATGTAGCTGACCATATCCGCATTGCACTCGCCTTCTGGATGAGCCCGATGAATAGGCAAAGAAGTTTCAATGATTTCGTACAAACTCCAGGACAAGTCAAAGGTTCTACTTCCCTTATCCATATAGAGCAACTCTACGTCATCGTTTTCTTCCGGATCGGCATCCTTTACTTTCACTTCGTCTTTCACATCCACTTCAAGTCGTAGCGGATCCAAACAACGATCACAAGGCACCGTCACAAAGCCTTCCACCTGTACTTTAACCTTAAAGATATCACCAGCGGAAGCACGTACAACAATATGGGCATGCAATTCTCCGCCGCTTATTTCTTCTTGCTCCAGGTCAGCGAAGAAGCGATCAGTCAGCTCAACGTCAAGGCCTTCCGCTGCTTCGGCTACGGATGCCAAATTGATATTTAGGAGATTTCCACTTTGCATAGCGGCTGCAAAGATAGAATATTTTCACGATATGTATCTACTCCGACCTATTTTTTTCTGATTTCCTTAGTCCTAAGCACTTCAACTCTTCTCTAAAACAAAGAGGCAGACTCCGAAATGGAGCCTGCCTCGTAAATCTACAAACGGATTAAAAGCTATACTTCATCGTATCACTTTCATCCAAAGCTGTCAGGTTATACCCAACAGTCATCTTATCAATTTAGTTAGGGAATACCGGCGTATTTTGGAACCAGTCAGGTGCGTTAGAGATAGCCTCTACCATACCTTCGGGCATTTCCTTGAGTTCACCATCCTTCACGAGCTGATCCATATCGGCCTTGAACTCATCGTACATCGGCTTCGTCAGAACGGTCCACTTATTACCATAGTCACCAATGCGCAAAGCAGTGACACGGAAGAAGCCCCAAGTTTCGAAGTAGGGGAACAAGTTGTAACCCGTCAGACGAGATACCTTACGTACATAGTTGAAGATATACGGTGCAGAGTTACCCCACATCGTGCTATTAGGTGTTACGTAGTTTCTAGTAACCCATACACTGTTGGGGAAGCGGCTCTTCAATTCCGCATACTTATTATTCTTGTTACCATTCTGAGCAGAAGCAATCAGCTCATACTTATCAGCCTTACCCTTCTTCTCAATCTGAGAACCATTCTCATTGTCATTCTGACGGAGTGATTCGTACCAGTGCGGAGCAAATTCAGGATCAGCCTTCACACCGAACTTTTCATTACCACGAGAGAAGAAATTATAAAGCATGATGTAGGGGCAAAGCGTTTCACCAACACCGACTTCCGTAATACCCAGAGCACGATCCTTGTTTACATTGGGACGATAAATGATAGAATCCTTCATTTCCAACGCCAAATCTTGGAATTCCTTGTTGTAGGCTACCTCCTCATTACAAGTGTAAGCCAAATGACGTTGCGTACTCTTGGTATAGAGTGCATCAGCTTTGTGCGTACCCTTCGTTACAACCTTACCTGTAGCACGATCAAACTTAACCGTGTTATAGTTGAACGAACCATAGTATCCTTCTACAAAGTGCTTACGAGCAAGCGGCCAAGCGTCAATCTTATCAGACTTCGTATGACCCATGCGCATCACATTGTAGTAAGAGTTCATGTTGTTCGTCACCTCACTCATACCAGCCCAGCAGAAGTAGGGATGCATCTGATGCAAGTGACCCCATTCGTGTGAGAGACCCCAAATGGCATCATCATCGTCATAAATCAGGTTCTTGCAATTCAATACACGAGGCTCCTGGTCGACCATAAATGATACACCATGATAACCCTGGAACATGTAATAGGTAAAGTTCACGTAAGCCGTTGTACGGTTGTCGGGAGTCAAACCATACTCTGTGTAACCCAACAGATTGTGTTCCCACGTAACGAGCGAGTCGAGCACGTTCATGAACTGACGATAGCCCTTCGTTCCGTCTTCAGCCTTACAGTTACCATAGAGACCCTGTGAAATCTTTTGACCATTCTTGTGATTAAGAACACCACGGCTAGTCCAGATAGAGTGAACCTTGCTACCCACCACGTCCATACAGGGGTTAGGAGCATACTTCAAGAGGCTGTCCATCTCTGCATTCGTCTTATCAGGTGACAAGTAACCATTGACTTCACCATTGATAAAGTGAACCTTAACCGGCTGACGTTTAGCAGGCT
>UQJC01000044.1 GCA_900541335.1 uncultured Prevotella sp. | reverse complement strand
GAATGTGTATATTTGCAACGGAATTTATCTCCTATAGAATCATGTAGGAGAATCTATACTCTGTCTAGCTTCACGCCGAAGGGGTTGTGGAGGGACAGAACGACATATAATAAGGCGTTTACTTGACGCTTTGTTCTTGACGAATCGGAATCTAGCAAATTACCTGTTTGAAGTCTGGAACATTGCAGCGGTAGATGTCCATGGGTGTGATCAATAATGACAGCCCGAGGTGTGCCTTGCCAGCACGGATTGCGTTCTATGGTTTATGTCATAGGGTTGCAATTTTGTGTTAGGCAGAGGTACGCCTGTAGGTTCATTATATTCATATTCGGCGTGGGCTCTAACGTTGTCTGTTCAACTTCAAAGGCAGTGCTAGAGCCTCGATTCGTGGGACAGACGACAGGAAGTTCCCACGCTTTTTTTGTGCCGTAGATAATGATAATCCATGAACATTGGATCCTTGTAGGGAACGCAAGGAGGCATGAAAAAATATTGATGATGTTGATGGAGCATTCCTTGATAGCCAATTCAGGCATTCAAGTCTTAACCTTTCCTCTGACCATTGATTTACAGGGGAAATTTAAAATGTGGTATCATGAATGGTATGATGCCTCGAATGAGAGCTGGTACTTAGAGCCTGTATATGAGTTGCGTACAGATAATGATACTTTTTTCTATGAAAAGCAGAAACTTTATCATGGAGGTTACTTGGCTGACGATACTTTGGAGGTTCTTCCAGACGATTTAAAAGATGATGATATACATCCTTTGCGCATCGAAGATCAGAATTGTCCTGGCGTGAAGGGAGACATCTTTTCGATGACATTTCAAGACAAACACAATACGTTGTCAAGTTTTGAAAACGTTTGGCTTCCCATTCCTTATTTTCTCAAGCGCACAGTACGCACCTATCATTTTGGTCCTTTGAACTGGTCGCGTTTTCGTATGATACCAATGGACGAGAAGAATGGCAAGCGACAGTATCAAGTGTTGTTGGCTTTTGATACGCGTACGCAGTCGACTGAAAATGAATATAACGAAGCCCCCGTTTTTACAGATCAGTTCCGCCAAGAACTTGAATTTTCGCTTTGTAGCAATGAGTACCAGCAAATGGACTATTGTACGGCAGGTAAGAAGTGGAGTTATATTGAGGAGTATCTGTTTCATTTGGTCTATCCCAATTTGCAAAACGTTTCGCAGATTAAAGGAAGTCATGTGCGTCGTACGGGGTACCTTGCTTCATATATGTTTCTGCTAAATTACTTGGTGGCTCATCAATGTTTTCCAGCAATTAAGCTGTATCGTGATACAGACGTAGAAGTGCACGATGTTGACATGGTGATTGATATCGGTAATTCGCGTACGACAGCGTTGCTGATTGAAAACAATACGAACTTCAATCAGGTGCGTCCCTTGGAGCTGGTAAATTATACCGACCTGCTTGTTGAGGGAAAAAATGGATACTGTCTTAATAAGCATAACACTCCATTTGATATGCAGATGGCTTTCCGTCGCATCGATTGGGGTGGTTTTGGTACCAAGGATAGTAAGCAATTTGTCTATCCTAGTTTTGTACGACTGGGAGAAGAGGCTATAACGTTAATACACAAAGCTACCAATAAGCAAAATGGGGTAGAGACGCTGACTACGTACTCGAATCCGAAGCGTTACTTGTGGGATTGGCATCCCTCACGTGAGGAATGGCGCTTCTTGGTACTTGATGGTGAAAAGGGGGATTCCATCCTTAACTTACCAGGCGTTACCAACCTTTTGAGAAGCGACGGTAAGGTCGACCGAACGGGTAATGGAGGTACAACCTATTACTACTCCCGTCGTTCGTTGATGACATTCTGTTTTCTTGAAATGTTGGTACAGGCTCGTACCCAAATTAATAGCGAGGATTATCGTTCGAGCAAGACTGGCTTTGGTAATCATATGGTGCCGCGTAAGATAAAGCGTATCATTGTGACTTGTCCTACGGCGATGTCAAAGGAAGAGCGTGAAGCTTTGTCGCAATGTGCGAAGGATGCTGTCTTCTTGTTTGAGAATGCAGGAGTCGATAACGCAAAGAAGGAAGGTTCACTTAGCCTATCCATAGAGGTGGTTCCTTCTTATCGTCCGATGGATGATGAGTCTTCGTGGTATTATGATGAAGCGACTTGTTCGCAGTTGGTATATATGTATGGCGAGGTAGGTCATAAGTATAAAGGTTGTTGCAGTGAATTCTTCCAACTCTATGGTAAGCAGTCGGAGGGCGAAACGCAACCTTCTATCATGATCGGTACGTTGGATATTGGTGCGGGTACGTCTGATTTGATGATTAGCAAGTATAGCTACGAAACTCAAGATGTGACGACCATTACGCCTGCGCCGCAATTCTACGACAGTTTTTACTTTGCTGGCGATGATATGCTTTATGCGTTGGTCAAGAACTTGATGTTGCTTGACGAGCAGGGTGCTTTCCGTCAATACTTGAAGAATCTCAGTTCGCGTGACTATCGTCAGGCGATGAAGAATTTCTTTGGTAAGGATCATAGCATGCAGACGGCTGACGACCGCACATTGCGCAAGAATTTTAATGTGCAGTACTCCATACCGCTTATGTCTTATTTCCTTCAGTTGTTGAGTGATGGTAAAAAGGAAGCGACGATCAAGTATGCAGATGTATTTGCTAATTCGCCGGTCAATCCGAGTGTGATTACAGAGTTTAAGGAACGCACAACGATTGATATTACTCAGTTGATATGGCACTTTGATTATGAAAAGGTAGCGACCATCGTTCGCAAGGAATTTGAGCCATTGCTTAAGAAGGTGGCCACCATTATGTATGCCTATGATTGTGACATCGTGTTGCTGTCTGGTCGTCCAGCCTCGTTGACGCCAATACGTGAGCTTTTCTTGAAATACTATTCCGTATCGCCCAACCGATTGATTGTGCTCAATGATTATTACGTTGGTGACTGGTATCCTTTCAGTGAAAATACAGGTTACATTAAGAATCCGAAGACGATTGTGGCTATGGGTGGTGTAATTGCCCATTATGCAGCAGAGTTGTCTAATCTCAATAAATTTATTATTGACCTCAGTCTGTTAAAGCGAGATCTCAAGTCGACGGTCAACTACATCGAGTCTTCGCGTGAAGGAAAGACGATAGAATACCTCTTGACTCCCGATAAACAGCGTGGAGAGTTGGCTATTAGCAGTTTGCCCGAAACGCTTCGGGTACGTCAGCTACCGATAGACTCTTATCCCAGTCGTCCGCTTTATCGCATCGATTTCAATCGTTATAAGTTGGCTGACAAGATGCGTAAACGTGCTTTTATGTCGGGTGAGACTAATGCAACAGAGGCCAAAATTATGGGTGACGTCAAAGATCAGATTGATGCGCTGAAGAAGCGAATGCCCTTTAAACTTGTGCTTGAGCGCGATGACGATAATCCCGAGCAATTGAACATTGTCGAGATTACTGACCGTGAGGGAAATGAAGTGACAGAGAGTTTCCTAGAGGTACATATTCAGAGTCTCGGTGTAGAAGAGCAGTATTGGCTCGAGTCTGGCGCATTTGATTTTTAATCACTTCAAACGAAGAAGGTATGTTATCAGATATACAACAGCATATCCAACTTGTCGAGGATTCTATTGCATGGGCTTCGAAGTATGGAAAGGAAGCATTCCCTTACAATGTGTTTAAGGACTATCGTCGCCATTTGCGCCGTATCTATCAAGCATTGGAAGAGAACTGTTCGGCAGCAGCCTATGGTGAAAGTCAGGTAGGCAAATCTTATTTGATGAGTAGTTTGCTCTCTTCTCCTGACCGTCCTTTTGTGATTACACACGATGATAAGGAGTACAGTTTCATTGATGCCATTAACCCCAGTGGCGGTAACAACTCACAAACCGAGTCAACGGGTGTCATCACTCGATTTACGTTACAGAGAGGACCTAAGGAGTTGCGTCATCTTGTTAAGGTGCGTAATCTTACGATTGTAGACATCGTACTGATGTTGACTGATTCTTATTACAACGATGTGAAAATCAACCCTGACCATGTGATGCGTTATGATCAGATTAACGCTGAATTGGAGAAAATGTCTTCACTTTGGAATCATCAACAACAGCACAATAACGAATTGTGTGAGGACGATATACGTGACATCTTTGACTATGTGCGTGAGACCATCGGTAATGCTGCGGCCGCAGTGTCTCAGTCGCGCTTCTGTAAGGTCGTGGCTCCTGTCATTCAGTATGTTTCTTATGACAAATGGGTTGACGTATTTAGTCTCTTGTGGAATCGTAACGAGGAGGTGTCTCACCTCTTCTCTGTATTGATTGCTGAATACAAGAAACTGAATTTCCAGACAGTCATTTATGTACCCTTTGAGGCAATTATGCGTGATAAGGGTACCCTGCTCAAAATCGAGTGGCTTGACACCGTTTGTGGAGTAGCAATTGATACGGGGAGTGACGAGGTGACAACCGATGTATATAATAACAGCGGTCAGTTGTTGGCTCGTGATTTTCCGAAGGGAAGTTTGTCAGCGTTGATTGCCGAGTTGACGCTCGAAGTTCCTGAGGAGTTGGCCAGTGAGCGTAGCTTCTTGCGCAAATTAGACCTTCTGGACTTCCCTGGAGCCCGTTCACGTGAAAAGTATAAGGAAGACGAATTGAAGTCTGTTTTGCCCAAGATTCTTCGTCGTGGTAAAGTGGCTTACCTCTTCAATAAGTACTCGCGTTCGCTGCGTATCAGTAGCGTACTGTTCTGCCATCACAATAATCAGAAGGCAGAAGCCACGATGGGTGAATCCATCAACGACTGGATTGAGCAAAACATAGGTAAGACTCCCGAGGAACGTGCCCAGATGTTACGTAACACGCAGGGGGTCGCTCCGTTGTTTATGATTGCAACCAAGTTTAATATCGACTTGGAGCGAACAAAGAATGACCAACGCGATGCACCTGAAAAACTGGCTGATCACTGGAGTCGTTTTAATACCGTATTGCCTGAAATTATCAAGCCTTACTCTTGGCTGGACGAGTGGGTGGTAAAAAGCGGAGAATTCCGTTCGGCTGCTTTCCAGAATATCTATCCCTTGCGTGACTTCTATTGGTCGGGTAAGAATCAGGTGTTTGACGGATATAGTGATGGCGTAGTAAAGTCTCCAGAAACGGGAGAACATCATTTTGCGGATTATCCTGATTACTTTTCTCGGTTGAAGGAGAGCTTCTTGAGAAACGAGTTCGTGCAGAAGCATTTTGCCAATCCTGAAGTTTCGTGGGAAGAGGTCGCAACTCCCAATAATGACGGGTCGAAGGCCATCATTCGTCAGCTGGATAAGATAGCTGGTGTGCTTGATGAGGCGCGTCGGAAGCGTTATCACAATCAACTCACTCAGTTGAAGAAGGATATGTATCGTTCGTTGACTGCCTATTATGAACCGGAAGACAAAGAGGAAAAGAATCGGAAGGTGCGCCAGTTGGCAGGCGAGTTGCATCGTACGTTGACTTGGTCGGTAGGTGAGAAACCGGAAGTGTTTGGTCGTATCATTGATACGCTCATGGTACCTGTCGGCGATTTGCGTGACATTGCCTATGATATAATTGTCTGTCGATCGGAAACACCGCAAGACTTTTCACAGGTGCACTTCATTCGGAAGATGGCAGGGATTAACCTTGCAGACTCCAGAGAAGTAAATATCGGGAAACTTTGTACGTCACAATTCTGTGACGAGAAGGAACTGGATAAGATTCTGCGAGAGCGGGGTACGTCGATTGAGGCTGTCCTGTCGAATGACACCGAGGTACTAACCACGGTAGCTGATGTCGTGACGAAGCACATCATGGACTATTGGAATGACTACGTTAACAGTAGAGTGAAGGTGTTGGAAACCATCCTACCGTATGCCGAGGAGGTGGTATTTATGCTTACAGCTTTGCTTAAGAAACTCAATGTAAAGAAGGTGCTCTCTGAGCGAATCGATTACTATTCTAAAGTATTTCAAGAGAACGAGTTACCCAACGCTATTGCCGACTTCTCGGCACTGACGCTCAATAATTTCGTGGGATCGGTAGGCCGTGACTATATGCAAGACGACATGGTGGAAGCTATACGGCTGAAGGCAGAGAAATGTCAGGTACCTGTTAACCTTTCCTCGTCTGTTTGGAATAATGATAGACAGGTTCGTCCGCTGAAGGATACATTAAATGCGTTGGATGAGGCTACTCGCATTGACGAGGTGAGTAGTAATTCTCTCATGAAACTTCCCTTGTGGGCAAACTTCCAGCGATGGGAAAATCGGATGCTGATAGGTTTGCTCTTTGCGAGTGATATTTCGCAAGTAGACCCCGAGGCTAATGAACGCATGCGTTGCTTGTTGGAACAGTGTAATTCTCTTTATAAAGAATAAAACTCATGGGTGAATATACCTATAAAAGAAAGCGTTGTCTCTGTTATACCAATCCCAGTGATTTTACCGACATTCAAGGTGTCGGTAAGGATCCTGCTTATCTGCGTTATAACAGTGTGCAGAGCGTTGTCAATCGACTGGTGGCTCCGGCCTATCACCACTTCTTGGCAGCTTCGGATTATCAAAGTATGGAAGACCGTATTTATTGGCATGTCGATGAGTGGAAGGAACGCCCTGTTAGACTGGTCGAACTTACGGGAGCCGAACGTGATCGCTACGAGGATATCAAGAAGGAAACTGTCAATGCTTACCTTCAGGCAGTAGATAAGGCTGAAGGGGACGACTTGACCATTCTCATAGCAGTCTTGAAATATCGGCCTGATGATTTTATCTATTGTGCCGATGGTAAGGTGTGGCTGGTAGCGTGGGGGATGACGCTCGATCAGCATAAGCATAAAGTAAGTGGTCAGGTTATCCATGAAGTGGAAATCATCAACAAGTGGACGCTTACCTTTAACCCTGGTCCACATGGTAAACTGGCCAATGCGATAGATCGAGTGAGTAAACGCGAAGAGGGGTATGTTGTCAAGGAGACCGACTTGCCTTTGATCGTAGCCAACGAAGGGTGGGCCTTCGATGGTTGGGAACCTATTCCTGTTGGTGTAAAACTGATGGCCGATCAGACCTTTGTGGCGCGTTATCTGAAGATGAAAGTTGAGCCTGAGTCCGAACCAGAGCCAGTGTCTTATGATGATGACGAGGAAGAAGAAATGCTGACTTGTCGGTTTGAAGCGGGTGAGCACGGTACGTTGCAAGGCCAATCCGAGGTGTACAAGTGGCCTAACGAACAGTTGAGTTACGACGAGATACCTACTATTGAACCTGAAGCAGGTTATCGATTTGTGGGTTGGGACATTCCTACTTTAAATAGTCTTACGCAGGATGTGGTCTTTACCGCCCTGTATAAGCGTGTCCCTTGGTACAAACGTCTGTGGGCATGGATAACGGGCAAAGGTTGCCTAAAGTGGCTCATGTGGTTTTTGCTTCTTTTGCTCTTCCTTTGGTTGCTCAGCTTCTTAGTGGATTCGTGTCGAAGTTGTACGAACCGTTCGGTGAATGGGGTCGTCCCAAGTGATACCATTACCAACGCGAAGGGCAAACGGGTGGATGATAATGGATTTGCGCATCCGGTAACGGGCAACGATGGAGAGTTGCCTGCCGATGGGGCTGTTGTGGCTCCTGTATTGGGCGAAGGAGGTACCGAACTGCCCATCGTTCAGCAACCTGGTATGCCTTCGATCATAGCCAATCGCTTGATGCTCTTTATGGAAGACAGTTCGGGCGATTTAGAGGGGTTGGCGCGTGACTTCAAGAAGGCTTACCCCGACGATAAGTATGCCATCATTGGTTACGATAAGGAAGTAAAGATGCTGGTGCTTCGTGTGCCTGAAGGTGAACGTGCTCAGTTGCGTCAGTCGCTTAATAACCAGTTGCCCAATCATCGCTTCTTTGTGTTTGACGAAGAGGTGTATAGTACAAGTGCTCTCAAGAACTCAACTTCTAACTTGGAACGTGGCTGGCATTTAAGTGCCATCCGATTGAGTCGGGGTTGGCGCATCACGCGTGGTTCGGCTGATGTGAAGGTCGCTATAGTCGATGATGGTATCGATGCAGCTCACCCGATGTTTGCCAATCGCATTGTTGAGGCGTATAATGTTTTCAGGCAAGACAATCAGTTGAGCCTGGGCGAAGGACATGGTACGCATACAGCCGCTTTGGCGGTGGGCAGCGAAGAATTCTTCCGCAAAGGAGCTGCGGGTGTGGCACCACAGTGTCAACTGATGCCTGTTCAGGTGTTTGATAACAATTATTGCCCACTTTCAGCACTTGTAGCAGGCGTGATGTATGCTATCCATCATGATGCAGATGTGATTAATATGTCAGTCGGACCAAGCTTTAAGGGGCTGAATCAGTTGCCAGTAGAGCAACAGCAGCAAATAGCTCGTGACCAGTTTCACAATCAGGCGCGTTTGTGGAAACGTATATGTGAACTTGCACTCGCGAAGCAGTCGATACTGGTAATAGCTGCAGGCAACGATGACGTATTGGCAAGTATTCCGCCTGCCAACCGTGCGGAAGCCGCCATCGTGGTTACTTCGGTCGATGAGAAATGTTGTCCGACCAATTTTACTAATTATGGTCCTTGTTCGGACATCTCAGCTCCAGGAACGGGTATTTACAGTGCCTTCCCACGCAGTAGTTTCTCGTCGCAGGATGGTACCAGTATGTCTGCTCCGATTGTGGCAGGCGTGGTGGCCTTGATGAAGTCGCTCAAGAAGGATTTGACGGCTGAGCAGGCGCGTAATGTGCTGTACCGTACTGGAGCTGATGTGTATGGCTACATACCGCCGATGGTGCAAGTAGACAAGGCACTTGAGTCCGTACAGCGCGGCGACTTTAGTAAGCCCAAGGTGCGTGAGATTCGTCCTGTACCAGGTTTCGTTCCCGGTGAGGGTTCTGCTTCAGGGGCAGTACCTCCAGAAACAGTATGGGGCGATGATCCCAGTGGAGGTATCGCTACACCTGGTGGTGCAGGTACGTCTGGACAAGGTGATTCTACGGAAGGTAGCAATTCCGACCTCCCTTCTGACTCCTCCTCTCCTCTTCCTTCGTCTGGTTCAGACGAAGCTGGAGAAGGTGCTAATGACGAACAGCGAAAACCGAACGACTCTTCTAAAGAATCCGATTATGATGCGATTCGTCGTAAGATCAAGGAGTATAAACAAAAGATAGCTGAATTAGAAAAGTTATTGCCCCAGTCGTAAGGTACGGGGAAATTTATATTTGAACAACAATGAATGAACAGCTAAAATTTTCATGGGGACATATCATAGCCTTTGTCGCCATTATTCTTATCAGTTACGTGACCTTTGTGGGAGACACTTATCTAACTGATGGAGATTTCTCACATGCGACCATGGTAATGGTCGGTGTGGATTTGTTGCTGTTACTTTGGTGCTTAACAGCCCAGTACGCAAAGGCCACTACACGTCATTTCGCTCGTTGGATTCGGGTGGAACGTTTTTTTGTGTTTACAGCACCTTTGGTATTTATCTTTCTTACGATGACAACTTATTCGCACTTTTGGACGGTGCATAGTAAAGATGAAGCCATTGTAAAGGAATTTACTGAAGCCATCAACGCTTCGCGTCAGATGTTTACTGACTACGACGTTTACGCAGAAGCACGCATGGATGATTATCAAGATGAATTGCAAAAGGCATTCCCCAATCCTGATCAACTTCATATTCGTGAAGCTCATGCAAAAGTTCTAGAACTTCAACTTTGTTCGCAAAACTATGACTCTCTACGTACGGTAGCTCTTGAGTGGATTGATAAAGCCAATCAGGGTGCAAGTACTTGGAATGTTTTCCTGTTGGCCAATAAGGAGGAAATTAAGGACGCTGTGCGTTCTTGGAACCAACAATTGACTCAATTCTCTACAGCACAGTTAGAGTATGAAGCAACCGATAGCGAGTTCAAAACATTCATGGAAAGTTCTGTAAGTCTAAGCAAGGTGGAACAAGGGTTGGAAGCCTTGTCGGCTAAGTATACCACGACCGATTTTCCCAATATCCCAGCCATCCTGTCTGCCATGCTTTTGTTTGTTTCACTCTGTCTACCATATTTGTTGCAGGAACGCCATACGAAGAGTATGTACAGCCTGCTAGGCAAGAAACGGCAGACTAGTTACAATAACAACTATTCTGATACGGACAATTTTACATCTTCGTCATCGGCTTCATCTTCATCTTCTGTTGTTTCTTCTGATGACACTGATGTCTTTACAATCTAATATAATAATCACTATGGATAAAAAAGAAATTCTCAAAAACGTTCAAAGTTACAGCGCAGACCAGCTGTCTGAATGGATTCGCCAGAATGTGGTTACGCTGGACGAACTACGTGCAACGGGTATGTTGCTAAAGATTACGGAACGCCGCATCACGGGCATCTTGGATAAATCTCCTGAAAGTTCAGTGGATGCTTTCAACAGGGGAAAGGAACAACCGAGTAGTGTCACCTCCAGTGTTTACCTGTCAGAAGACGATGAAGAAGATACGTACGCGTATGACGGGGAGGATTACAACAGCAACTCATCCTCCGTCTCAAATGCTTCAGCAGCCTCTACGTTGAGCGACTCAGATAATTCGTCTGCAGTTTCTACGCCCATCTCTAACCGAGGGGGCATGTTCAATCGTCCGTTTTCGTTGAAAGGACGCATACGACGTAGTGAATATGGTTTGTCGGTGATTCTTTATTCTGTCTTAGCGGTGATTTTACAAACAATTATGGCTGCTATAGTTTCCAGTACCCCTAGCGATAAGAGTGCTGCTCCAGTTTTGATTTTGGTTTTATTGCTTCCGTATATTATGCTTTGGTGGTTCATGGTAGCGCAAGGTGCTAAGCGTTGTCACGATATGGGGCATTCTGGCTGGTATCAACTCATTCCTTTCTATGGACTTCTTATGCTTTTCATGAATGGAGATAAAGGGACAAATGAATATGGTGACAATCCGAAAGGAGAATAGTTTGAATAATTAGGAGTAAACTAATGGCTACGAAATACGATATTTTAGATAATGTATCTGCTTATTCAGCAACCGATTTGGTTGGATTTATCCGAAGCGGAATGGTAACCTGGGAGGAACTCTGTAACGAAACGGACGGACAATTCTCAGTGAAGCAGCGCAAGGCGGTTGAAAGACTATTAGAAGAGCACAAAGAGAAACAATATACCCAGGTACGAATGGAAGAACCTTCCTTTCAACCGCAAGTAAACCCCGACTTGGAATGGGGACAGGTAGATAAAAATGACTTGGAGGCTCTCCAAGCGTTTAAAAAGCTACATCCAGAAAGCCCGCACTGTCGTGAGGCGAACAAGCTGATTAATGCTTTGATGCGTGAGCAATTCAGCACGTTCAATTTAGATGACGTAATGAGGGAAATTCACAACAAAAAGGCTAGTAAGGACAAATCCAAGACTCAAGTTGTATGGAAGTACCTGTCAGACTTGTATGACAGGGGACGGATCAAGACCGAAGATATTTTGATGATGATCCGCACGGACTATAATATATTAAAGGTTACTGTTATCAAGGATTTACTGAATGAGGGCATTTTGAGTTTGAACGACTTGAGTAATCTAGGCATCAAGTCAGATTTTCTGAAGGCACTGCTTGACAATCTGAAGGGACAGCAGTTCGGAATGAGTGATAGACTCGAACGTATCAGTCACACCTCTACCGAGGTGTATTTTTGGGGTATTCCTTCTTCAGGAAAGACCTGTGCGTTGGGAGCTATACTTAGCGTTGCACGTCATGGTAGTGTCGCAAAGAGCATGGCGATGAATCCCTGTCAGGGTCATGGCTACATGAATCGTTTGTCTACAATCTTTAAGCAGGACAAGACGGTAGGCGTGCTACCTGAGTCAACCGACATCTTCGCAACTAACGAAATGAGTTTTGATTTGGAAGATAGTCAGTCACTTATGCATCCTCTGACTTGTGTCGATTTGGCTGGTGAGTTGGTACGTTGTATGTATAAGTGCAACGCTGGTGAAGGTATGGAAGAGCGCGAAGAATTGGCTTTGGAAACATTGACTCGTGTCTTAGTGTCTAACCGTACCACCAATCGCAAAATTCACTTCTTCGTCATAGAATACGGCGGTCATGACCGTTTGTATGATGGCTTGTCGCAGGATGTATATCTGGAAGGAGTACTCAACTATATCAAACAACTCGGAGTGTTCAAGGATGATACCGATGCCATCTACGTGATGCTGACCAAGGTCGACAAGGCACGTGCGGAAGGCGGTAGCCTGCAGGCTGTATTGCAACAATACTTGACAGAGCGTTATCAAGGTTTTATAAACGGACTCAAGAAAATCTGCAAAGACTATGAAATCAACAATGGCAAGGTAGAGGTTGTTCCTTTTTCTTTAGGCGAAGTGTGCTTCCAAGATTATTGCTTGTTTGATGCCTCTCATGCTCAAAAGGTGGTGAGCATCCTGCTCAATCGCTCGAAGGGATTACGAGGTGGTCGTATTGGTGGATTCTTGAATAAATTGAGAAAGTAAAATGACAGTACAATTACGTAAAATGGGCTTTGCCCGAAAAATAGTAAGCGAAGGTTCGCAACCAGCAGAAACCTTCAATGCTGATGGGGTATGGGATAAAAAAGTAGGTGACCTTCGGAGTTATCTACAGTTGCTTAATATGGGTGAAAACCCACGTGAGCGTGTAGCTACCTTCATCTCTTACGATGAAGGCGGTCTCTTTATTACGCTTGTCACTCTCGTTGACGGAAGACCGGGTGACCACCTCAGTGGTTGGATTTACATTCCGCGAATACTTAATGTACCAGTTGACAAAATCATGGCTGCACATCAATTGGTCAAGGATTGGTTACAAGAAAAGGTTTCTAACAAGGAGCTAGAACAATTCTTCAATGAAGATTATCTACTCCGTGAACTCCCCGAAATGTACAAGGCTTCTAAGAAAGGATTTCAGAAATGGGGATTCTTTGACCTAAATCAGTCGAGGTACTCCTTGACTGACTTCTTTGAGTATGCTTATCAAGTCGAGTTTACCCGCTTCGAGGCTGTTTACATTCAGGAGAAGGGTTCTGGAATTAGAATAAGAGATGATAAGCGTTTCGAAGACTTGACGCAAATGAAGTTGCGTAAGTCGGTCTTGATTTGCCCTCCTGCGGAAGAAGAATGCAAGCGGTGGACTAATGTGGGTGCACAGCTGTTTTTAAATGGTAAGCCGTTTACCAAGAAAGCCCGAATGAAGGAAGGCGCTTCTCTTCATATGGAATTGCAACGTGCAGGATTTGAAACCATCAGTGCGGAAGAGCAAAAGCTCACATTGGAGCATGATGGTAAGCCTTTTGTATTTCCTAAGAAGGATCTCAAATGGATGAAGCGAATCTGTTCTAGTGACTTTGATATCCGCAATGAAAATGAGGAACAATTAAACAATCGTGCTGAAATAAAAATTAACGGTCAGCTGCTTCCTCGTGATGGGGCTATCTTTTCAGAGGATGTATGGAATGAATGTAAGGCAACTATTAAATGTCGCAATTACCAAATAATAGAAAATCAAGAATTCAAATTGTCTAAGGGTAAGAATAAAACAACGATGCATCGTCTGCCGATTGATTACACGGTAGAGATGGTCAATGGCAAAGTAGCCAAGATGACTCTGGAGTCTAAAGATCTTCCAGAAGACAAAATTTCTCCGTTAAAGGGTTACAAACTTGAAAGTGGAAATCATCTTCGTTTCAAATCTGATGTGTGGAAGCAGCGTCTCATCGGATTTGTGGTGGCTATTGCCCTCTACTTAGTCGTTGCAGCATGTATGGCATTGTACGCATGGTTTACGACCCGTGAATTCAGTCTGAAATCAAATTGCCCCTTTGTTGAGGTTACCGAGGTAAAAAAGAATACGACTAAAACAAGTATAGTTTCCTTTGATGAGGGACAAAATGAGTGTTCTACAGCAGCAATAGACTACTTGGATAAGAAGGAAATTTGGCATCGTGACACCCTTGAAGGTTTCGAAGAAACGAAAGGACTGTTCGATGCACTCAATACGTATGACTATCAAAAGTTGACGGAACTGAATACAAAGTTGGCTGTTTCATGTAACTATAAAAACCTTATGGATACTGTAATTATATGCAAGGAGTTTATGAATATGAAAAAAGGTAGTAAGTATCTATCTTCGGAAGATAGTACAATAACTTGGAGAAAATATGCAGAGAAGCTGAGTCAAGGTAAGGATGATCTTGATAACAAGGCGGCAAGGCGGATTGAAGACGATAATGTGTCTAACTCAAAGCAAAAATCGTCCGTGAACCAGTCTGCAAAAACCCAACCTTCCTCTTCGAATAAAAACTCTAAGCTTAAACCAGAAGACTCAAAAAAGGGAGCTGAATCAACAAAGAAAAAAGATGATTCTAAAAAGACTCCATCTGCAAATACACAAATATCTCCGAAAAAAAGATCTTCAGAGACTGTTGATGATATTAGAAGTAAAGAATAGAACTTCTGTTTGAAATATTAAGTATGAGTACATTCAATAAAATAGCTCTGCTCATTGTTTCAATTGTTATTGCAGTGGGCGGCGTTTTGATTTTTGCCAAGACGCGAGTGGAACCTCCTAAAGCGTTGAAGCCCGTTGATCAATATGCAATGGACTTGCAGAATGAGGTAAACAAACTAAGTACATTCCGCAATGATATTCGAAAGGCGGATTCACTATTCCTCTTAACAAAAAAGAAGATAGAAGTATATGCTACTGAAAAAAAGATTGACGCCCAAGAGAAGGATACTTATGACAAACAAATGTTGGAGGCCTTTGTGCCTGTCCTCATTCAGTATTCGTATGGTATATTTAGTCAAAGTACGTGGTATGAAGGCGACCTTTCTTATATCAAGGAAAGAATTACGATTGTAAGATCATCACCAGTAGTCTTTGCCAATATGTCGAATCAGTATAAGGCAGACATAAATGAGTTAGGAAAAGTGCTCAGCCGTTATCGTGATGCCCGCAGGGTAAGTATGCATCGCTCGTATCATGGTATTGCTTCAGCGCAAAAGTCCATCTCTTTGGCAAAAGAATACGCGAATGATCGTTGGCTTAGAAATTGTACTGGTCTGGTTAATGATTTAAATCAAGTACGTCCGTCTATCGGGCAATCGCATTATTATTATGTACAGAGTCAGGTAAATAAATTAGCTGATTATCGCAGCTACTCCTGGTCTTATTTTGACAACACCTTGGTTCAGCATGTGTCTGACCAAATAGATGTCTACAAGAATAATGCACGTAAACTTTATGGAAGCAATTATGATGTAGATCAGCTGTTGTCTGAGGCTAGATACTATTACCAGCAAGCCAAAAGCTACCATGAATGGGTTTCTGATTAAATAGTTGTACTTCTAACGCAAACGTCCCAACCACGAAGCCGAAAGGCTGTGGTTGGGACGTTTCTGTTTGTAATATGTTTTCCTTCTGAACTTATGTGCTTATGCTCGTTGCGTTTAGCAGAGGAAGAGGATGATGGCTTGGGCAACCAAGATGCGGAGGAACATGGCCAAGGGGTAGACGGTAGAGTAGCCTACAGAAGCGGCATCGTTGTTGGCAGTCTGGTTGGCATAGCCGAGTGCAGGGGGATCGGTCGTAGAACCAGCAATGACACCCATGAGGGTGAAATAGTTGAACTTGAATTTCACGCGGCCAATGGTGCCCATGATGAGCAAGGGGATGACGGTGATGAGGAAACCTACCCATACGTAGGTGATACCGTCACCTTCGACTACGGTGGTCCAGAAGTTAGAACCGGCCTTGATACCTACGGAAGCCAGGAAGAGAATCAAACCAATCTCACGGAGGAGAAGGTTGGCTGACGTCGTGGTGTAGGTAACGAGGTGGAATTTGTAGCCGTAGCAGCCTGCCAAGATGGCGATGATCAGCGGACCACCAGCGAGACCAAGTTTCAACGGAGTAGCCATGCCCGGGAACTGGAAGGGAATGCTACCGAAGATGATTCCGACGAGGATTCCGAGGAAAATAGCACCCACGTTGGGGTGGTCGAGACGCTTGATGGAGTTACCCAAGATGCGTTCTACACGGGTTACACAGTCTTCGGGACCAACCACCATCAGGCGGTCGCCAATTTGGATGCGGAGTGAACGGTCGGCGAAGAGATCCATGCCTGTACGGGTGATACGGGTCACGTTGACACCGTGGAGTGAACGGAAGTGCATCTGTCCGAAGGTCTTGCCGTTTACTTCAGGCTGGGTTACGAGGATACGCTTGGAGATAATGGGTGACTTTTCAGCCTGCCAGTCTACGGTGATTTCACTACCGATGAAGGCGATGATGGCATCTACATCGTCAGAGGCGCAGACTGCGTTCATTTCGTCACCTAAGGAGATGATGGTGTCCTTGTCGGGTGAGAAGATGTCATCACCATGCTTGTAGTGGGTACAAACAAAGGTGCGGCCGATGAACTGCGTGAGCTGTTCGAATGTCTTGCCTTCTAAAGCCTGATTTTCTACACGTACAGAGAAGTGATGGGGCTTGGCGTGGGGGTCATCTTCCTGGCTGAGGCGGATTTGCTCTTCTTCCTTTTCCAACTTAATGCGGAGGAAGTAGCGGATGGCAATCATCGCGCCGATGATGCCAACTACGCCGAGCGGATAAGCGCAGGCATAACCTGAGGCAATGTTTTGACCGTGCATGTCAATGCCCATGGTGTTGATAGCTTCCTGTGCCGCACCGAGACCCGGCGTGTTTGTCACGGCACCGTAGAGTACACCGACTGCCATCGGCAGGGAAGTGGGGTCTGAGGTGTCGAAGACCAGGAAGTACAGACCGAGCATCGTCAGAACGTTGAGCAACACGATACCTACGGTAATCATGTTCATCTGCAGACCGCCCTTCTTAAATGACTGGAAGAAGCCAGGGCCGACTTGCAGACCGATGCAGTAAACAAAGAGTATCAAACCAAAGTCCTGAATGAAGGTCAGCACGTTGGCCGGACACGCAAAACCGCCGTTGGGGTCGTGAATACCCAGCGCATTGTAGATATGACCAACTACAATACCGGCGAACAACACGAAGGTAACACCCAGGGAAATACTGCCAATCTTAATCTTGCCCAGCACTACGCCGACGGCAATGACTAAAGAGTAGAGTACGACAATGTGTGCTACGGAATCGGTTGTGGTAAATAATGATTGAAACCAATCCATAGAGTTAATTATGTAATTAGAGAATGAATATTCCTGCGGAAGGAGAAGGCGGCATCCATGAACGGCTTGCGGGCCAGTAGGGAGGAGGGTTAGAAGAGGATCAACTTCGTTTTCTTCTCTTTC
>UQJC01000043.1 GCA_900541335.1 uncultured Prevotella sp. | reverse complement strand
GACTACAAATTCATCGTACTTCACTTTGTAGTCTGTGATTTGTCCGCAAGATATTTCGAGTGTGCGGTTCGTCACATTGTTGATGAAGGCACGGTCGTGGCTGACCAGTACGACAGCTCCCGGCGAACGGCTCAAGAATTGTTCAAGCCAGCGGATGCTCTCAATGTCCAGGTGGTTGGTCGGCTCGTCGAGCAGGAGTACATCGGGACGGCGAAGCAAAAGCTTAGCCAACTCAATACGCATGCGCCAACCACCCGAGAACTCACGCGTCGGACGGTTGAAGTCTTCAGGTGCAAAGCCCAGACCTTGAAGGGTACGTTCCAACTCAGCATGGTAGTTCATGCCGCCCATCATTTGGAAACGTTCGCTTTCGTGAGTAAAGCGTTCGACCAGTGCCATGTAGTCCTCGCTTTCGTAGTCCGTGCGTTCCGCCAGCTGGTTATTCAGTTGTTCGATGCGTTCCTGCATTTCGCTGATGTGTTCGAAAGCCTTTTCAGCTTCTTCCATCACCGTATGTTCATCGCTGAGCACCATGACCTGCGGCAGGTAACCCAGTGTAATGTCATTTTGCACGGCAACTGTGCCCGAAGTGGGCGATTGCTGTCCAGCCAAAATCTTGAGCAAGGTCGATTTACCTGCACCGTTCTTTCCGACCAGCGCGATGCGGTCTTTTTTGTTGATGACAAAGGAAACTTCTGAGAAGAGCGGACGTGCGCTAAATTCTACTGAGAGATGTTCTACGGATATCATAGGGTTTGTAGAGGAATGGGGAATGGGGTAGAGGAACTTCTTGGCTTATTAATCAGGGTTAGAGGTGAGGGAGTTTTATCCTCTAAGCTCTAACCCAGATAACAAACGATGACGCCTCCTCCCCGATACAAGCGAAGAGTTTAGAAGTTGACGCTCGGGAGTTGTCAGCTAAATGCTTAGCTCCTAAACCTTCAACTTCTAAACTCTTCAACTTACGTTCGGGAAGGTTGAGTGCTCAGGAGTTTTAGATAATCACTCTACTCCTAAACTCTCAACTTCTAAACTATATCATTAGTAACTGCGTGCAACGATGACACGACACGTAGCCGGCTTACCGCTGACCATGTCCACACCGAGGTTTTCCTGGCTGTAGCCGTAGGGCACACAACGAATCGTAGCCTGCGTTTCAGCCTTAATCTGGGCTTCCGTTTCTTCCGTACCGTCCCAGGGGCAGAGGAAGAAGCCACCGTCCTTCACACGTTCCTTGAACTCCTCGTAGTTGTCGCAGGGGAAGATGTTCTCGTCCAAACGCTTCTTCGCCTTGTTGTAGATATTTGTCTGAATCTCTTCGAGCAAATTCTTAACATACTCTTCGATGCCCTCGAAGGGAAGCGTTTGCTTTTCGAGCGTATCGCGGCGCATCAGTTCGATCGTACCGTTTTCAAGGTCGCGTCCACCCATTACCAGACGAACGGGTACACCCTTGAGCTCGTAGTCTGCAAACTTAAAGCCCGGACGCTTGTTGTCCGCGTTGTCGTACTTCACGCGAATACCCATGCTGCGGAGCTTCTTTGTCAATTCACCCAGTTTCTCGTCGAAGGCGGCCAATTCTGCATCACCCTTGTAGATAGGAACAATTACAACCTGAATCGGAGCGAGGTGGGGAGGAAGTACCAAACCGTTGTCGTCAGAGTGCGTCATAATGAGTGCACCCATCAAGCGTGTGCTGACACCCCATGACGTAGCCCAAGCGTAGTCAAGTTTGTTTTCCTTGTCAACGAACTGCACGTTGAAAGCCTTACCAAAGTTCTGACCCAGGAAGTGGCTCGTACCGCTCTGCAGTGCCTTGCCATCCTGCATCATGGCTTCAATAGTATACGTATCGAGTGCACCCGCGAAACGTTCCGTTGCGCTCTTCACACCGCGTACCACGGGGATAGCCATCACGTCCTTTGCAAAGTCAGCATATACGTCGAGCATCTGGCGAGCACGTGCTTCAGCCTCCTCGCGGGTAGCGTGTGCCGTGTGACCTTCCTGCCAGAGGAATTCAGACGTACGGAGGAAGAGACGCGTACGCATTTCCCAACGCATCACGTTACACCACTGGTTGCAGCAGAGGGGCAGGTCACGCCAAGAGTGAATCCACTTGCGGTACGTGTTCCAAATCGTCGTTTCAGAAGTCGGACGGATAATCAACTCCTCTTCCAACTTGGCAGCCGGGTCAACCACCACGCCGTCACCGTCAGGATTAGCCTTCAAGCGGTAGTGCGTTACGACAGCACATTCCTTTGCAAAGCCTTCCACGTGTTCAGCTTCTTTTGAGAGGAAGCTCTTCGGGATAAGCATAGGGAAGTACACATTCTGCACACCCGTTTCCTTGAAGCGTTCGTCCAGGCTCTGTTGTATTTTTTCCCAGATGGCATAGCCATAAGGTTTGATGACCATACAACCGCGTACGTCAGCCTGTTCAGCGAGGTCAGCTTTGACCACGAGTTCATTATACCAGCGAGAGTAGTCCACGCTACGCTTGGTCAAGTCTTTCAATTCTTTTGCCATTATCGTATAGAGGATATTGAGGTTGCAGGAGAGTGGGTGAAGGGCGTGTAGAGAGTAGCTAGTCCGAGTGCCCGGTGCGTTTGCCCGTTTCTTGCGAAGCACAGCACAAGCTCCGTTGCGTAGACCTGTCAGGTAGAAAGAGCCATACCCCTCTTCCTTCGCGTCTTCAAGTCCCATGCCCTGCGGCTATAGTTAATAAATTGAGCGCAAAAGTACAAATAAAACCCTAATCGGTTTCGCCCCCTCCCCCTTTTTCCCTTCATTACTTGATAAGTACGGCATTTGAATCACCCGAAAGTCCCGAAAACCTCCTTCCTGGGCAGGTGCGTTTCCCGTGTTATTCGGCACCCCATCACCCGGTAGTTTTTGCACAGATAAGTGCCTGTATGAGAAAACCAAATGAGCAATTGGTACAAAAGGTTCCCTTACATCATGAAAAAACAGCGATAGTATTTTGTTGGAGACCGAATTGCGCTAACTTTGCCCGCTCAATCACTCAACAAATAATTTCTATTATGAAAAAAATGAAGTTTTCCGTATGCGCCATGAGCGTAGCCCTGTTGCTGAGCAGCTGTGGCGGAATGAGTAACACTGCCAAGGGCGGTTTGATCGGTGGTGCCAGCGGTGGCGCACTCGGTGCACTCGTAGGTCAGTTCATCGGTAAAGGTAAGGGTGCTGCTATTGGTGCAGCCGTAGGTACAGCCGTAGGTGCTGGTGCCGGTGTACTTATCGGTAACAAGATGGACAAGGCTAAGAAGGCAGCTGAGGCAGCACAGGCTGAGGCTGAAATCTTGACCGATGCTCAGGGAACGCAATACGTTAAGGCTACTTTCGATAGCGGTCTTCTCTTCCAGACCAGCTCTTCAGCACTCAACACGAACGCTAAGGCTGCCATCAACAAGTTCGTCAACGGTCTTTTGGCTGAGGACAACACCTTCGAACTTGCTGTAGCAGGTTTCACCGACAACGCAGGCTGGCGTAACTCTACTGCAGAGCAAAGCAAGGCCAAGAACCTCAACCTCTCTCAGCAGCGTGCTGACGCCGTGAAGGCTCAGATTGTAGGTGCAGGTTATCCCGCTGCTCGCCTCGTAAGCGTGAAGGGTTACGGTGAAGAGAATCCCGTAGCTGACAACTCAACGGCAGCAGGTAAGGCTCAGAACCGTCGTGTAGAGGTTTACATCCTCCCCAGCGCCGACATGATTAAGGCTGCCAACGCTCAGGCTGCGAAGTAATTTCGCCCTCGTGCAAATAA
Organism: uncultured Prevotella sp.; assembly: GCA_900541335.1. Classification (GTDB taxonomy): domain Bacteria; phylum Bacteroidota; class Bacteroidia; order Bacteroidales; family Bacteroidaceae; genus Alloprevotella. The sequence continues at coordinate 13,804 of UQJC01000043.1, read as the reverse complement.
AAAATGACAACGTCTCGCAAGTAGTATAGGTTACTGCTTGCGGGACGTTTGCGTTGGGAGGGGAAGGGTGAGCCAAGACATTTCCGCTTCTCTTCTCATCCCTTTTCTGTTTCCGTCTCCTCTTCTTCTGTGAGGAGACTGTCGTTCAGCTCGCTTTCGCTCTCGTCCGCAGCCCTCTTTTTATGCTTCTTGAAGACTAATTTCATACGGTCTATGTCCTCATTTTGTACAGCTACCCATTGGCTGAAAGCTGCTGAGGGTGCAAGCACCAAGAGCGAGTTGATGACAGCTTCCAGTTCGGTATAGGCCTTGTCACATGCCACACGGGCTTCCTTCAATGCTCCTTGTTTTCTGGGACCGCGCTCTTCGGCTCTTTTCGCAATACACTGATTAAGCAGCTGGTTGACACTTTCCAGTTCGTCAACGAGCATCGTGAGATGAAGTTTCTCGATAGCCTCCTTCCCTTCAGTGCGCATATCGCGGACGATGCCCTGCAATTTTCCCGTCTCGTCGTCGAGTTGCGTTTTGGGATTCAGGTCATACCGGTCAATCACCTCAGCCAGCGTAACTGCAGCATCCGACTTTTCAATCAAAGCCTCCAAGTCGCTTGCCGAAGCTGTCGAAATGTTAGGTCGCATCTTACTCCAGCTCTTGACGGTCGTCTTCAATATCGCATAGAGCGTGTCACGTGCATAGTCAGCATCCTTGATGAGTTGCGTATGCGAACTTTTGACCATCACGCGGATATTGTTTTCGACCTCCTTTACAGCCTGCTCCAACGCGGCCGTTTTTTCGTTCAACATCACGTTGTCAATCTTCAATGCCTGCAACCGTTTCATAAAGGCTTGCATATACGACAAGTATTGCGCAGACCGCATGTTGAAGCGAATAGACGAAGATGTATGTAATTTCATAAGACCAGAAGATTAAATGTCTATGTATAGCTTCAAGGAATAGTCGGGAGACCAGCTCTTCCTTTCAACTACCTTGCTGCAAAAATACAAATACAGGTTGAAGGTTTCAACCGGCTTGAATCATTTCCGCGCATCGTGGTTGAAGGTTTTAACCGGCCTGAATCACTTCCGCGCATCGTGGTTGAAGGTTTCAACCAGCTTGAATCACTTCCGCGCATCGTGGTTGAAGGTTTCAACCGGCTTGAATCACTTCTGCACAATGTGGTTGAAGGTTTCAACCGGCTTGAATCACTTCCGCACAATGTAGCTGAAGGTTTCAACCGGCCTGAATCACTTCCGCACAATGTAGTTGAATGGTCGCTGTCATGCTTGCAGACTGGCTTATTGAGGTGAACAGCGGGACAGGTACCGTTCCCCCTTTTTCGGACACGGGAGGGGGAACGGTACTTGTCCCGCTGTTCGCTTCTCTATGCCATAGACTGTGGCCGGCATCACCTCCTCTCACGATTGACAGAAAAACTGGCTGCCGTAGCGCTTGTCCATCTTCCAGTCGCCCTCACACAACAGCACACTTCCGGTAGGCATCTCCAGCAGGTTGCCCACCAGCGTCACCAGGTCGTCATAACCTTTGACCCTCATCACCGAATACCCATTCTCGGGATTCTGGTACGTGATCCGTTCTACTACGCACCGAATTTTTCGTAGGCAAATCGGGCGGCTCCTCCTCCGTGCATGCCGGCCAGATTGCTGCCGAAAACAAATATTTCATTGGGAGCCAGTTCTTGAATGAACTGTGGTGTATATTGATATTTCATACGGTTTGTTTTATTGCTGTTGTTCATACTATTTACTGTTTAATTTGGTTATACTAATGGAGTCTGCCGGTTTTCCCTATCTGCCCTTGCTGAAAGCATGCTTTTGCCTATTTCTACATTGAACGTATCTGTTGTAGAGATACGCTGAGGACACAGCCCGAATTTGGTGAGCAAATTGTCCTTGAGCTGGTCGCGCGACTGCTGCGCTTCGTTGTCTTGGTGAAACTGCCAGCCATCCACTTCAATCACTTCCATCGGTTGTTTGGTGAGAGTGTTGTAGATCAAGAAATCGACATGTGCCAGCGGACTCTCGGCAAAGGCTTTCTCCTTTTCACTCAAGATACTCCAATCTGCTATCAAGCGAGATAGCGGGTAGTGACAAAGCACCGCTACATTGTCCCACTGTAGCGCCTCAATGGCTTTATTCAGTGCATCATATACCAGATTTTCGGACAAGTGTTCAGAGATTTTCTCGTGCGAAGCTTCAAATGCCAGCCGCTCTGCTGTGTACGATTTGTAGAGCAGGTCGAATACCGAATGCAGTTTGCTTTGGGTCTCCTCGCAGTTGTTGTATTTCATGTAATCAATGAGCTGCCCCAAAATGGACTCTTGCGGCTTTTCATTCTCGTTTGTCACGACACACAGCCGGGTCTTGGCCCGTGAAATTGCTACGTTCAACAGGTTGGCATCATCCGAAAACTCCGTAGGTGCATTGTCCACCATGCTCAGAATGATGGCATCGCATTCCCGTCCTTGAAATTTATGTACCGTGCTGGCTATATCTTTACCCAGCGTCTTATTGATTTCCTCGGCTTGCTGCCGGTAAGGAGTGATGATACCTACACTCTCATTCTCGGAAAATTGCGGCATAACTTCTTCCTTTATCACATCAATTTCACGCTGATTCAAATGTCCCCGTGCATAGTTGCCTTTACCCGTATAAACCACCTCCAACACCTTCTCTTCATTCTTGTCAGTAGTCATGGCTACCAACTCTCTGTCATAGAATTTCCGGTTGCAGAATTCTATGATTTTGGGATGGCACCGGTAATGTTCGCGCAACAGCGTTACCGGGGCATTTCGGAAAATCTCCAGACAAGATTTCAGGAAACTATGGGTAATGGCATTGTAATATTCTTTTACCTGATAGGTTTCCTGAATGGCTTGTAGCGCTAGGACTTCTTCTTTACCGACGACATTAGGCAACTGCTTGTCATCACCTACAATCACCGCATGGGTGGCACACGACAATGCCAAAGCTCCGGTCTTGATGTCCACCTGTGAAGCTTCGTCCATGATGACATAATCAAATACATTATCCGGACTGATGCAGCTTTTGGCTGAATACGTGGTGCTCAGCACTACCGGATAAGCATCCAAGAAAGCCTCGCTTTGCCGATAAAGATCAGCAGGCTTGAATTGTCGGTGCTGCTTTCCGGTATATCGGCTGGCTATTGTATCTTTTAATAGTTGAAGCGAAGTGACACGTAGTTCTTTTACATGATGCGGAAGGTCGATGGCATCCAGTTCGGAACCAATCGTTTCCAATTCATTTTCAATTTCTCTCAGACGCGAGTCATAGTAAGCTGCTTCCAACTGAACGATGACTTCACTGCTGGGCTTCTTTAAGAAAGAGAACAAATTCATTCCCATCCGAAGGCTCCACTTTAGCTTGTACCACATGCTGACTGCCTGTTGCCTTTCGTTCAACAGCTGATACGAGTGAAGCATCTTCAGCAAGGAGGCCGAAGTCCGATTATGCAACCATCCTTCCGATTCATTGCTGGCACATAGCTTCTCATGGTGTTCTTTTTCCAGTTGCAATGCAGCATGTTCCGCCTGAAGTTTCGCTTGCTGCAGCTGTCCCTCAAAGCCTTTCGATACCTCGGACAGGGCTTTCATGCAGCCTTCTATTACTGCCGATTTATCTTCCAAGTGCCAATTGTTCATGGTAGGACAAGACGGCTGGTTATTGAAAAAAGTTTCCCTGTTTTGCGCACAGCCCAACTGAGCTACAATAAACCCCAGATTCTCTTTATCGAGTTTCTCCGCCACATTTTCTACGGCAGAATTGTTGTTCGAAACCACCAGCACTGTTTTGTTTTGCAGCAGCAGGTTAGCAATGATATTCAGAATCGTTTGCGTTTTACCCGTACCCGGAGGTCCTTGGATGATGCTTACCTGATGTGTCAGCGCAGCCTCTACAGCCGCCTTCTGACTGGCGTTGCAGCCAAACGGATAATAAAGGTGCTTGGGCATTTTATGCGCATCCAGTTTACTTTTACTACCCAGATATTGAGCCAGCGGAACGTTGTCTCTTTTCACGTCCACCTTCTCGTATTGTTTCGAAAGAATACTGTCGTTGTCGTCCGTCAGCAGACTTGTTTCGGCTGCCAGTTTATTCAAATAATCCCACGTCGAACCACCGTTCTGATCAATGGGGGTTCGGGTTACATACACCTGCTTTCCTTCTAAATTATCGTAATAACCATTCTGATAGACGATGTGATAGAATGTGTGTCTCTCATCCGAAAAGCGAAGTAGTTCTGCTGCCTGGGTGATATGTTTGTTGTTGATGTACAAGCCTTTCTCACCGAGGTCAATTCTTTCCGGATGAGTCAGGTATAGCAAGCGGGAAGGGTTGTAATGAAACCATCGCGTAGAGCCGTTAAATAGTACAGACCACAATCCCTTGCTGTTTTCTTTGATTGCGGCAATGCGCTCTGTAACAAACATATCCTTGCTTCCACGCTTGTCTAAATCGACAATCATACATTCTTTTCTATCCATGCCTCTTCTTTATTTAAGTATTCTCTTTTGTTGTATTCCAGAAATCGGTCTAATGCCTCTTTTATCTTATCAAACTGCTGATTCAAATCCAATGTCCTGACCATAAATCGATTCCCCTGACTGTTTTGGAAATGAAGATAGGGCTGAATATCGCTTTGAGTTTGAGCGTAGAGCAACATCCCGTCTACTTTGCCTTTAGCAGCATGATGCTGTTCGGCATTTATTACATAGGTGTGAATTTGGTAAAGGTTGCCGGACAATATGGTTTGCTTATCAAAATATTGGTGTCCGGTAAAACTTTTATGCCCCAATTGATATTTTAATTTTCTCGGACAGCCGATAAATCGAATGTGTAGAGAAGCTTCATTGGCACATACAAAACCATTAGAGTTGATTATTCAACCAAAAGTTTTCGATAACGACAAGTCCGCCGTTTTCCTCCATCTTATATTTTATGAGAAGGTATTTGGTATGCAACTTCCAGGGGCAATCTATTATTTCATTGATGTAGCTTCTAAAGGAACCAATGTCAAAGTTGGGAGATCCGATAAACGATTTCACTTCCAACCATCCATCGTTGGTCTGTTCCTTGTCAAGCCAGAAGTCAGGAGATGATTGCTTCTTGTTGTGAACGTTTTTCTATTCCTTGATTAGCTAACCATTTGGCTAACCATTCTTCTAGAATATTGCCAACTACATTATTCTGCTCAATTGTGATGTTGTAATGGCGTAAGTTAATTGAATTGATTCGATATAAATGCTTGGAAATGCAGTACTGATTCTATTCTTTCCCATACACCCTCATCACCTCTTCCCGAATACATTCAGGTACCATCTCCGTAATAGCAGCTCCTGATTGAACCGCTTGACGCACATCAGTAGAGGAGTAGGGGAAGAGGGGGGCTTGGATGAGATGAACGGAAGGGGGGAGGGCTTCGGGAGAAAGGGGATAACCCGGACGGGGATAGACGAGAAGGGGGAAGTTGGATAGAATGTCGTCGGGATGAGCCCAACGGTCGAAGAGAGCCCAGTTGTCGGCTCCGATGAGTAGGGAGAATTGACGGTCGGGATAGGCTTCACGGAGGGCACAGAGGGTATTCCACGTATAGGAGGGGCGCGGAAGGGTAAACTCGAAGTCGGAGGCTATGAGTTGAGGATCGGCGGCTAAGGCACGGCGGGTTAGCTCAAGGCGGATGGCTTCGGGTTGAAGAGATTGGTGCTGTTTGAGTGGGTTCTGGGGAGAAACCAAAAGCCACACCTCGTCGGCGTGACCTTCAGTGATTACCTGGCGCGCAAGACGGATGTGGCCGTTGTGTATCGGATTAAACGAACCTCCAAAGATGGCGGTGCGTATAGGAGATGATTTCAAGGTTGAAGAGTTGAGGGGTTGAAGAGATGAGGAGGGTTGGAGATGGGAGGTTGAAGGGATGAGAAGTTGAAGAGTTGAGGGATTGAGGAGATGAGGGATTGAAGGGAAATTTCTTTTTGTTGATTCAACTCATCAATCCCTAACCGCTAAACTTCTCATCTTCTCAACTCCTCAACTTCTCATCTTCCCTCTTTTACTTCTCCAGGAAATCCTTGATGATGCGGTAAGCTTCTGCCTGTGCCGTAGCGAGGTCGTCATTGACAACGACGGCATCAAACTGAGGGGCGAAGGAAAGCTCAAATTCAGCACGGGCAATGCGGTCGGCAATCACTTCGGGAGCATCGGTGCCTCGGTTTTCGAGACGCTGACGCAATACTTCAATCGAAGGAGGTTGGATGAAAACACTGAGGGCACGGTCGCCGTAGTGTTTCTTGATGTTGCAACCGCCGATAACGTCGACGTCGCAGACTACATTTTCACCTTGGTTAAGCTGATTGTCTACCTGGCTTTTCAGCGTGCCATAGAAGCGGTCAGCATAGACCTCTTGGTATTCCAAGAAGTTGCCGGTATCAATTTGCTGACGGAATTCTTCGGGAGTGAGGAAGAAGTATTCTACACCGTTTTGTTCCGTACCACGAGGGGGACGGCTGGTGGCAGAGATGGAGAAATGGAGGTTCAGTCCTTGCTCCATCAGGTAATTGATAATGGTGCTTTTACCGCTACCGCTGGGAGCGGAGAATATGATAACTTTCATAGGCGCAATCGGGGTTATAGGGTTATTGTTTGGGGAAGGGAGTGGATGGCGCTGGGGCTGTACTGCATAAGAAAGGGGTGGTTGTGAATTATCGCATTGCTGCAGCATGGCTTGTTAATAGATTAGGGCGAGGTGGGGGAAGTTACTTCTGCTATGGGTCGCGGCATGCCGCGACCCATAGCATAGCGTACCTCCTCAAAGCAGAAGTAACTTTATAACCTCTAATCTCTAACCCAAGACGCGTGGAAGCCTTAGAGTACGTTGAGAACCTGTTCCTTAATCTGTTCCAGCTCATCCTTCATTTTCACCACGATGTTTTGCATTTCAGCTTGGTTACTCTTAGAGCCAGTCGTATTGATTTCGCGACCCATTTCTTGCGCGATGAAGCCCAGCTTCTTGCCTTGTCCAGCTTTGCCGGCAAGGGTCTCGCGGAAGTAGTTGAGGTGGTTGGCAAGGCGTTGCTTCTCTTCGCTGATGTCCAATTTCTCAATGTAGTAAATCAGCTCCTGTTCGAGGCGATTCTTGTCGTAGTCAACTCCCGTCAGTTCCAGCAAGCGGTCTTCAAGACGTTGGCGAATCTTTTGTACACGTGTACTTTCGTACACCTCGATTTCACCCAAACGCTGTTCGATGTTGTCCACCTTCTCCAAGAACTTCTTGCCGAGGGCTTCGCCTTCTTGACGACGGAAGTCCGTTAAGTGCGCAATGGCATTGTCCACAGCCTGTGAAGCCATGGCCCATTCTTCGTCCGTCAGTTCCTCAACTTGCGTCGTTTGCGTTACTTCCGGCAGACGGAGCAAGGTTTCCCACAGGTTGGTAGGCATTTCTATGCCTAGGTCTTGACTGATGGTGTGAATTTGCTTCAAGTAATTGTTAACAGCTGCCGGGTTGATTGTACCGCCCGCCAACGTTTCGTCCTTTTCCACCCAAAGGGTAAAGTCCACCTTACCACGTTCGAGTTCTTGGGCAATGCGCTTGCGAATATCCATCTCCTTTTCGCGGTAGATAGGAGCAATACGCATATTTAAGTCAAGGCTCTTGCTATTGAGCGACTTGATTTCGGCATGGATTTTCTTGCCGTTATAAAGGATATCGGCTTTGCCGTATCCCGTCATTGAAAGAATCATAGAGTCAATATATTGAGTTGAGAAGTATAATCGAGTGAGAAGCTAAAGAATAGTTGGGTGAGAGCGTGGAGATAAGTTGAGCGCAGGGAGTCTTAGTTTGCTAAGCCCTTAGCCGCTTCCCTTAACCATTCAGATACATGCCTCTCCTTATTTCGTGTCGCCATCGTTCCACAGATAGAGCGGTCCGGTTCCAGCTCCCGTTTCGTATTCTGCTCCTTTAGTCAGAGCCTGTGTGAGAAAAGCCTTTGCTTTCTCTACAGCGAGCGGAAGTTCACACCCCTTTGCCACATAAGCCGCAATGGCCGAGGAGAGTACGCAGCCTGTACCGTGCGAGTTACGTGTATGAATGCGGGGAGCCTCGTAAGAGTAGAACTTACCTTGGTGATAAAGCACATCAACAGAAGTGTCTCCTGTAGCATGTCCCCCTTTGACCAACACCGAATGCTGGTCAATCAGGTCTGATAAGCGAGAAGCCAAACGTTCGGGGTCTCGGCTTTCGTCCTCCGTTAAAGCCTGCGCTTCGGGCAGATTGGGCGTGATGAGTGAGCATCTGCGCATGAGATTCTTGCGAATGAAGCGAATAGCCTCCGGTTCGATGAGTGGATGTCCCGAAGAAGAAATCATCACAGGGTCATACACCACGAAGGGAATCGGAAACATTTTGCATACGCGGTTAATGGCATCGGCACATCGCATGTTAGGCACCATCCCGATTTTTAAGGCATGAGGCATCCAGTCTTGCATGACTTCTACGGCCTGGTCATAAATAAGGCGGAAGTCAATCGGGTGACTTTCCTTGACGCCTTGGGTACTTTGAACAGTCAGTGCGGAAATGACGGCCTGTCCGTAGCACCCCAGGGCGGCAAAGGTCTTGAGGTCTGCTTGGATGCCTGCTCCTCCGGAAGGGTCAGAACCGGCAATGGTCATACAAACGGTGTAGTGCTTCATGGGGGTGGGGGATTGGGTTATCAGGTAATTCGGTTATTCGGTTATCAGCTTATTAGGTGATCAAGTTGCTTAGCTATCTTGCGACTCGTTCATGCGGCCGTACAGCCCAACAACCAGTGACACGATAAACTCTAGCTCCCATTGCTCTAACCTCCTTTTCTGCAAGATGTCGAACTTACCTTCTATGGCCAACCATGCGGAAGAACTCTTCGCGCAAATCAGCTTGCATGAAGTCACCGCAGTAGTCAGTAGTCGAGGTCACAGCGTGGTCCTTTTCGACCCCACGCATTTGCATACACATGTGTTGTGCCTCAATCAGCACCATGACACCGCGCGGTTGAAGGGCCTCGTTGATGCAGTCCTTAATCTGCATCGTCAAGCGTTCCTGTACCTGCAAGCGGTGAGAGAAGATGTCGACCACACGGGCTATTTTAGACAATCCCGTGATGTATCCGTTGGGAATATAAGCCACGTGCGCCTTGCCGTAGAAGGGCAGTATGTGGTGTTCACAGAGGGAGTAAAGTGGAATGTCCTTGACAAGAACCATCTTGTCGTAAGGTTCTTCAAACTTCGCCGAATTAAGCACCTCAATGGGGTTCATGGCATAACCGCGTGTCAGCGTCTGCATGGCCTTGGCTACGCGCAACGGCGTCTTGAGTAAACCTTCGCGTTCGGGATCTTCGCCCAGCAGGCGGAGTATTTCGTGATAGTGGTGTTGGAGTTCTTCGTTACGATCCATGTTTGTGGGGTAGGGAAGGGTTGAACTAGTAGGAAAACCTTTTCAGCCCAGTCAGAGCCATTGTTGGCACCGTGCGGCTTTAAGGATGAATTCCTGTGGCGGTTAATGAGGAAGGTTTACTTCGCTGGAAATAATGCGTGCTTCGTAAGTGAAACGGGCTCGGCGAATGAGGTCCACATACTTTTGTGCTTCGTGGCGCGAACTGAAGTCGCCTACATGCGTCACCCAGCGCGGTGAGCGAAACGTCGTGTAGGTAGAGAGTTCAGGAAACTTCTTCTTACAGATTTGTCCCATTTGAATCGCTTTCGTCTTGTCAGCCTTCGAGTTGCCGCCCGTGTAGATACAGATGCGGAATCCCTTGGCTTTGTGACGGGTGCGTGCTACATAGTTTTGGGGTGTTCGTTTCTCCTGCTTTTCGGTAGGATGAGGCACTTCTGCAGGTTTATGCGAAGTCGTTTCCACCTTTTTCGGATGCAACGGTAACGTGTTGTTAACCGCCTGTTCGATATCAGCCGAATGGTTGAGAATCACCGTACCTTGTCCGGCTTCCGACTGGCGCAGTTTCTCCGTGAGCGTCGATTGCGCCTGCGCTGAGCTAGCCAACAGGAAAGGAGCGAGAAGTAAGAGTGAAAGTTTCATGATGCGGTACCAAATTGTGAGTTTATGAGTGAAGGAGATGAAGCGTATCGGAGACTAAAAACGGATGAGCTACGGGGATGGGATGAGTACATGAAAAGTCTTCTATTCATGTCGTCAGTCCGCTGATCCTATTGATGCCCAACTTCAGATAGCTTGATTGGGATTCTCTTCAACCTTAATCTTTTCAACTTCTAATCAACGGTTGTCAGAGAGAAAAACATAAGTGCAGAAGGAGTTCGCTCGGTGAGCGCATTCCCCCCTCTGCCCTTATGTTCTTAGTGATAAAGGTATTTATCAGATACTGACATTCAGTAGCTTTACAATACGCTTCTGAAGTATGCAGTTAAGTATCTGATTAAGCCTTCCAAGCGTCGATGATACCCTTGAAGTCAGCAACCTTGAGTGCAGCACCACCGATGAGGCCACCGTCAACGTTCACCTTAGAGAAGATTTCCTTAGCGTTGCTGGGTTTGCAGCTACCACCGTAGAGGATAGATACATTTTCAGCAGCTTCAGCACCAAACTTCTCAGCGATAGTAGCGCGGATGAATGCGTGCATTTCCTCAGCCTGTTCAGCCGTAGCCGTCTTACCCGTACCGATAGCCCAAACGGGTTCGTAAGCGAGTACGATGTGAGCGAACTGTTCAGCAGTGAGGTCGAAGAGTGAACCTTCGAGCTGAGCCTTAACTACTTCGTTCTGCTTGCCAGCTTCGCGCTCTTCGAGCACTTCGCCGATGCAGAAGATAACTTCGAGGTTGTTCTCAAGAGCGAGGTTTACCTTCTCCTTGAGGATCTCGGGAGTTTCGTGGTAGTAAGCACGGCGTTCGCTGTGGCCAAGGATCACGTAGTTAGCACCCGTGCTCTTAACCATTTCAGCAGAAACTTCACCCGTGTAAGCACCGCTCACCTTGTCAGCGCAGTTTTCAGCACCGAGACCGATGAGGTTGCTGTCGATTACGTTAGCTACAGAAGCCAAGTGGATGAACGGCGTGCAGATTACTACGTCGCAGTTGGGCTTATCAGCCGTAAGTGCTTCGTTGAGTTCCTTAGCGAGGGCTACACCTTCTTGCAGGTTCTTGTTCATTTTCCAGTTACCTGCTACGATTTTCTTTCTCATGATTTTTTTGAGTTTAAAACGTTTGATGTAAATATGATGTCGATAAAATTTGTGTCCGATCCAGAGGGAGTCTGCCAGGATAAAGCAGAGCAGTGGCACTACAAACCACAGCAACAGTCGCCCGAGGGGCGAAGTGTGGTGATGGGGCATCCAGTCCTCAATGCGTGCTCCCGGTGTGTCAAGTTCGGGCAAGTCGTTGTTGCTCCATTTGCCCGCCACTTTGCCGTTGTGAAGCAGTAAGAGTCCCGGGTTCGAGCGTACCATGGCCTTGAGCTCCGTATTTTCAGCATAGACCACCGGATAAGCTGCTCCGGTTCGGTCGCCCCAGTCCGAGATGCCGGCACTGTCAGAAGCCGTAGCCATGTAGAAGGGCAACCGGTGTTCGGTACAATAGTCGTGAAGGTCGTTGATGCGGTCACAACAGCCGTCGTCAGCCGTTTGCGTGTGGGGAACAGTCAGCAGAAAGGTGTATCCCGTATCTGCCAAAAATTCAAACGTGCGGTCTTCACCTGTTTGAGGGTCAGACAAGTAGAAGTTGACCAGTTTTTCAACTTCTCCTTCTCCAGCTTTTCCTTCAAAGGCAGCTCGGATGTCCGCTCCCACCTTGTAAGGAGTAAACTCGATGATAGGCAGGTAGTGGAAGGAATAAAGCGTCAAAGCGATGGAGTAAATCCATGTATAGATTGAAACCAACCAGGCATTACGTTGCGAAATCAACCTGCGCGGACGGGTCGGAGAGTAGATGAGGTAAATGATGGCAGCCAGGAGAATGATATTCTTGACCAGCGTCTCCCCATTCGTCAGTATCACCGCTTCGCCAAAACAACCACAGTCAGCAACCGGACTTGCTACGTAAATCCACGCCGTGAGTGCCGTGAAGACCGACATAAAGAGCAGGAGAGCCATCTTCGTGAAGCGCGGGTGCATTTGTACCAAGAGGTAAATGCCCAATACCAATTCCGCAATGCCTAACGAAGCCGCTCCCAGTTTGAGCCAAAGTGAGTCGTCGGCCAGGGGAAGTTCCAGCGCGACGGCATAGGCATAAAGCTTATGCACCATCCCCATGGGGTCTGCCACCTTGACAAATCCCGAGAAGAGGAATACCCCGCTAACTAACAGACTTGCAAGCCCTGTCAGAAATCGGTGAACGTATTTACTCAGCTTCGTTTTCAAGGGTCAGTTTGATAAGGCCGAATACGGCGTAGTTCATCATGTCTTGGTAGTTGGCCGCTACTCCTTCGCTAACGAGCGTTTCGCCCCTTAGCTCTTCGATTTGTTTGGTACGGAAGAGCTTCATGAAGATGAGGTCCGCGTAGGAACTGACACGCATATCGCGCCAAGCCTCGTTGTAGTCATGATTTTTCTTGAGCATGAGTGCGAGTGCAGCCTCAGCCTGTTCGTCGTAGAGTCGAAGGGCTTCGTCTGCAGTCAGGTCGTCGTGGTTAGCCACGCCCTGTTTCAACTGAATGAGCGCAATGATGCTGTAATTGACAATGCCGATAAACTCAGGCACGATGCCTTCGTCCACTTTGGCACAGCCTTTCATTTGCAGCGAGCGAATACGTGCCGCTTTGATAAAAAGCTGGTCCGTCATGGTTTCCGGGCGCATCACGCGCCAAGCCGAACCGTAGTCATGCAATTTCTTTTCGAACAGCTTGCGGCAGGTTTGCATCACTTGCTTGAATTCTTCTTGGGTATTGAGGTGTGCCATAGGTCTTTTGCATTTAAACGGTGCAAAAGTACGAAAAAGAACGGTGTATTCGTGCTTGTAATTTATAAAAGGCGTGTTCGGTCGTAGGAAGGTAGCCTTCCTCATAGGGTCAGATTTGCTATAAACCCTTCGCTCCTTCGTTACGACCTATTCCCGTTGGCGGAATTGAATCACCCTGTCAAATTGCTTGCACAAAACACGCATTTTTAAGTATAACTAATTTTCAACACCTGCTTATCAGTTCCCATAATCAGTCATAAACATTCACCGTCAAATAGATTATTTTCTAAGGGATTTAAGCATTTTGGTAATGCAGCGTTTCTTCTGCTCCATATTAGGATGTACGTACAGATTCAGAGTTGTCGTTATATTGGCATGGCCGAGTAATACGCTGACTGTTTTGTAATCGCAGTTACTTTCAATACAACGGGTCGCAAAGCTGTGTCTCAGTCCATGGTACTTTAAACGAGGGATGTTCAAACGCTTCATCAAGCGATGATAATAATTACGGTAAGTTCTAGGCTCTGTTGGCTTCTCTTCATTTGTCAGTACATAGAACTCGTTGTTTACGACTTTCTTGAGAGGCTTAACCATAGCCAATAACTCTTTATTCATCGGAATCTCCCTGCAAGAATTTTTGGTTTTGGGTGTATTGATCACCAATTCGGTATGCTTGCAATCGTCTTCAACCATATAGATGCGTTCTATCGTACGTCTTACGGTGATAGTTCCGTTGCAAATATCTATATCCGACCATCTTAATCCACAGATTTCACCGATACGTAGCCCGGTAGTCAAACTAATATAGATACCGAGATTACGAAACGTAAAATTCTCTTGGATGAAATCAAGGATCATCTTATGGTGAGCTATAGTCAGTA
>UQJC01000042.1 GCA_900541335.1 uncultured Prevotella sp. | reverse complement strand
AATATGACTGAAAGAGTAATAGGCAATCGAATGCACGAGGAGTATATGAGGGGGAGATGATGTAAAATCTTTCTCCCTCATATACTTTTCTGTTGGGGATTGCGTTTGGACAAGTATAATCAAACACAAACATAAGTATGAAAGGTATCGTATTGGCTGGCGGCAGTGGAACCCGCCTGTACCCTATAACCAAAGGAGTGAGTAAGCAATTGCTCCCGATATTTGATAAACCGATGGTTTATTATCCCATCTCTGTATTGATGTTGGCAGGTATCCGTGACATCCTTATCATTTCGACACCGACCGATCTGCCTGCCTTCCAACGTTTATTGGGCGATGGTTCTGATTATGGTATTCGTTTGAGTTATGCAGAGCAACCTTCTCCTGATGGTTTGGCACAAGCATTTATCATTGGTGAGGAGTTTATTGGTGACGACTCCGTTTGTCTCGTGTTAGGGGATAACATCTTCCACGGCAATGGTTTCAGTGCACTCTTGCAGGATGCTGTACGTACGGCTGAGCAGGACCAAAAAGCAACGGTCTTTGGTTATTGGGTTAGTGATCCCGAGCGTTATGGCGTTGCGGAGTTTGATGGAGAGGGTAATTGCCTTTCTATCGAAGAAAAGCCTGCACAGCCTAAGTCAAACTATGCTGTTGTCGGATTGTATTTCTATCCCAATAAGGTAGTGGAAGTTGCCAAGAACATTAAGCCTTCGGCACGTGGCGAATTAGAAATCACCAGTGTCAATCAACGTTTCTTGGATGACCACGAACTCAAGGTACAAACATTGGGACGCGGTTTTGCTTGGCTGGATACGGGTACGCACGATTCGTTGGCTGAGGCTTCCACCTATATTGAAGTCATTGAGAAGCGCCAGGGATTGAAGGTTGCCTGTCTGGAAGGTATCGCCTATCGCAAAGGTTGGATTACTACGGAGAAAATGCGTGAGCTTGCCCAACCGATGCTGAAGAATCCATACGGACAATATCTTCTCAAAGTCGTTGATGAATTACAACGTACCGGATTGAAAAATCTGGAATAATCTTAGCTTCTGGAGTAGTGGACATCATTCGCAGTGTTTCGACCTCTCCACTTCTCTTGTGCTGTCGGGTCTATTTAGATTGCAATCTTTCGATTCGAAACCATTTGAATAGACTCTTAACCTTCTCAATTCTTCAAATTCTCATTCCATGTCATTTAAACACAATATCCTTATTACCGGTGGTGCCGGTTTCATTGGTAGTCATGTGGTTCGTCTCTTCGTCAAGAAATATCCCGATTACCGTATTATCAATCTCGACAAATTGACCTATGCAGGTAACTTGGCTAACCTCCAAGACATTGAGCAAGAACCCAATTACGTCTTTGTCAAGGCTGATATTTGTGACTTCCCTACCATCTGTCAGTTGTTGGAGCAGTATGAAGTGGACGGTATCATTCATCTTGCTGCCGAGAGCCACGTAGACCGTAGCATCAAGGATCCCTTTACCTTTGCTCAAACCAATGTGATGGGTACACTGAGCTTGTTGCAAGCTGCCAAACTTTATTGGGAAGCTCGTCCAGAAGGTTATGAAGGCAAACGCTTTTATCACATCTCGACCGATGAGGTTTATGGCGCCCTCGAACTGACCCATCCCGAAGGCATTGAGCCGCCGTTTACCACAACGGCTTCGTCAGCTGAACACCATTTGGCTTATGGTAAGGATTTCTTCTATGAAGATACAAAGTACAATCCCCACAGTCCTTATTCAGCAAGTAAGGCGAGCAGCGACCATTTTGTACGTGCCTTCCATGATACTTACGGCATGCCGACGATTGTAACCAATTGTTCCAACAATTACGGTCCTTATCAATTCCCTGAGAAGCTCATCCCGCTCTTTATCAATAACATTCGTCACCGCAAGCCTTTGCCTGTATACGGCAAGGGAGAAAATGTACGCGACTGGTTGTATGTCGTTGATCATGCCCGTGCGATTGACGTCATCTTCCATCAGGGTAAGATTGCCGATACCTATAACATTGGTGGTTTCAATGAGTGGAAGAACATCGACTTGATTAAGGTTGTGATTCGCACTGTCGATCGCTTGTTAGGCAATCCTGAAGGTACATCGCTCGACTTGATTACCTACGTGACCGACCGTAAGGGTCATGATATGCGTTACGCTATCGATTCTACCAAGTTGAAAGATGAACTTGGATGGGAACCCTCCCTCCAGTTTGAAGAAGGAATCGAGAAGACCGTGCGTTGGTACCTCGACAACCAAGCGTGGATGGACAATGTTACTTCTGGTGACTATCAGAAATACTATGAATCCATGTACCAGGGACGTTAATCCCTTCGTCTGTATACGTTTTTGCACGTAGTGCATGAAATCTAAACAAGACTGCGCTTTCAAGGAATTTAGGCTTAAGCCATTTCTGGAAAACGCGGTCTTTTTGGTGTTTCTGAGTCTTGCTCACTTTGGGGTTGGGAGGCTTCCATGGAGAAAAATGCTCCCTGCCATTATGGTCTGCATTGGAGGTTTCAGTTGCCTCTTCGGTTGGTGTAGGAAGGACTTTGGAATGTAAAAGAGGAAAATAAGAGCAATACCTTGCTCTACCTTAGAAAGCGTAAAAGCCCAGTTGACGGGGCTGAAAACAAGCATGCGGAGCAAACTCTTTTAAATGAGTTTGCTCCGCATGCTTGTTTTAGACGGGAGAGGGAAGCAATCAGCTTATTCCGCTTCTTCCTCAGCCGTGCAGGCATTGGCATCCGAACCCTTGAGGGCTGCCGCAATCTTACCTTCAATTTCAGCTGCGAGTTCAGGATTATCTTTGATGACCTTCTTCACTGCGTCGCGTCCCTGACCCAGGCGAGTTTCGCCATAGCTAAACCAAGAACCGCTTTTCTTGACAATACCCAATTCTACGCCGAGGTCAACAATCTCACCTACGCGAGAGATGCCTTCGCCAAAGGTAATTTCAAACTCTGCCTTGCGGAAGGGAGGTGCCACCTTGTTCTTAATGACCTTGACACGTACTTGGTTACCAATGGGCGTATCGCCGTCCTTCAGTGTTGTTACACGGCGGATGTCCATACGAACTGAAGCATAGAACTTCAGCGCATTACCACCCGTTGTGGTTTCGGGGTTGCCAAACATCACACCGATTTTCTCGCGCAATTGGTTGATGAAGATGCAGGTCGTGTTGGTTTTGCTGATGGTTGACGTCAGTTTACGCAGTGCCTGGCTCATGAGACGTGCTTGCAGACCGACTTTGTTGTCACCCATGTCGCCTTCGATTTCAGCCTTCGGCGTGAGGGCGGCTACCGAGTCGACCACAATGATGTCGATGGCAGAAGAGCGAATCAGCTGGTCTGCGATTTCAAGAGCTTGTTCACCGTTATCGGGTTGTGAGATGATGAGTTCATCTACGTTTACTCCCAGTTTTTGTGCATAGAAGCGGTCAAAGGCATGTTCCGCATCAATGAAGGCTGCGATACCGCCGTTCTTTTGTGCCTCTGCAATCGCGTGAATAGCGAGGGTGGTCTTACCTGAGGATTCTGGACCGAAGATTTCAATGATTCTTCCCTTCGGATAGCCACCTACGCCGAGAGCTGCATCAAGGGCCAAGCTACCCGTAGGAATCACTTCTACTTCTTCGATTTGTTGGTCGCCCATACGCATGATGGAACCTCTACCGAAGTCCTTTTCTATTTTTGCCATCGCGGCTTGCAAAGCTTTCAATTTGTCGCTTGCTGCTGCGTTGTCTTCCGTGTTCTTTGCCATAATATAAATGAGTTTTTAATGAGGGGAAAATGCTTTATCAGTATCAAACGTGCCGTACGTGTAGCCCATCAATCCGTGTGATTGCGCGGGCTTATTCTACGGGCAGAATTTGTTCGGCGTGTGTCTTGGTCTTGATGCCTTTCGGCAGGAAGATGTGCTCGATGTGTCCAGTTTCATCGATGATAAAAGTCGTGCGGAGAGTGCCCATGTAGGTACGTCCGTACATCTTCTTCTCAGCCCATACACCAAATTGCTCAACGAGTTTTTTATCCGTGTCGGCAATGAGGTGGAAGGGGAGCTCTTGTTTCTCGATAAATTTCAAGTGTGACTTTGCAGGATCCACACTCACACCGATGACTTCGTAGCCGGCAGCTTGCAGGCGAGCATAGTTATCGCGGAAACTGCACGCTTCAGCCGTACAGCCCGAAGTGCTGTCTTTAGGATAAAAGTAAAGTATCACCTTGCGTCCAGCATAATCGCTGATGCGCACTTCGTTGCCAGCTTCGTCAAGTCCCAGAAGTTCGGGAACGGGGTCGCCTATGTTCATCATTGTTGTAAGAATTTGAGGAGAGTATAATTGAAAGGGTAATAATGAAAGGAGGAAAACGCAACCTTTTAGTTATCGGAGAATAACGTTTCAGGCAGGTGTCCTTCTACCTTTCGGTAAGCTTCATTCGTGCTATGAGTAGAAACGGCAGAACGAACTAACAGCGGTTCGCCTTTCTCGAGGGCAAAGGTAAGCGTTACTTTGCAGCGAGGATCTTTTAAACCGTTTTTTAGTTCGATTTTATCTTGGCGGATACTCCAGGTATCGTAAGGATGCGAGAAGCGCACGTAATAGTAAATCGCATCTTTGCTTCCTTTCCGTTTGCAGGCACGGAGCGTATAGCGGTCAATGAGTGTCACCTTCATGTTCTCGTTATCGCTTTCGCGGCGCATGTGGTCTAAGTCAATGAGAAACCCTTTAACTGCAATGGTATCGGGAAAAGCGTAACGCTGCACGCTGTAATCCTCATAGCTTTGAATGAATGCTTGAATCCCGTAACGTTGCAACTTGACCGTGTAGGTCTGCGGATTATTCGTTGGACGTTCGCGAAGATGGTAGCGTGTAGCATAAGCTACATATTGCGTACTGTCCTTTTCTCCGATGTAAGATAACTCTACCTTTCCGACAAAGGGCATTTGCAGAATGCCTTGCGTTGCATCGGTTGCCAACGTATCCGTAGATTGAAGAAATCCGCTGAGGAAATAGTCATCATAGTAGCGTGGATAGCATTCGCCGGCATGAAAACGAGTGACCGGATGCAGACTCTGAGCCTGGATGGGAAGAGAAAGAAGAGAGAGGGCTATAAAGAGGTGTCGCATGAAAGGGATAATGGAACGGAGAGTCCGTCAGGAAGAAAGTGGGAAGGTGAGGGGATGAAGTAAAACAAGCGGTGCTATAGACCTGGAAGATGGAGAAGGCCTTTTGACGGAGGGAAGAATCTTGTAGCCTCGAAGCAAGGAGTGGAACAAACGTCAGCTATCAAGGAGTTTCAACCAACAGAAAGAAGCTTATTCCAATTGTAGCGATGGCTTCTCTTATTAGCTTGTAGCCTTTCGTTTGTCTGACGTTTGTCTATTCGTTTGAGGGAGTCGCCTCTACGATTGCGGTTTGCGTCCCGTACCCGATTTCGGAGGACGTTGGCGTGCTGCAGGTTTGTTGTCCGTTTTGCCGTGAGGCTTGTTTCCAGCTCCTTGGGCGGCACTTTTCCGATGACGGTTACGACTCTCTGGTTTACCTTGTTGTTTTCCTCCTTGTCTATTTTTTCCTCCGTTTCCGCCCCGATGGTTGTTCTTGCCGGCAGCAGTCGTATGCTCAGCGGCAGGTGGACGAACTCCTTCGGGTAAGTCAGCACGGGGAATTTTTATTTTCAACGTCTGTTCGATTTGAGCGAGTCCGCGTAAGTCCTTCTCGCCGATGAGTGTGATGGCACTACCTTCACGGCCGGCACGGGCTGTACGTCCGATGCGGTGAACGTAGTCTTCCGCATCGTGGGGGGCATCGTAATTGATAACCATGGTGATGTCATCAATGTCAATACCGCGTGCCACGATGTCAGTAGCAACGAGCAAGTCCACCTTGCGGGCACGGAAGAGTTGCATCACTTCGTCACGTTCCGTCTGCTGCAAGTCACTGTGCATAGCGCGTGCATTGTAGCCCTTGCGTTGGAGGAGTATGGCGAGTTCCTTTACCTTTTGCTTGGAGGAGCAGAAGAGAATGACACGCTGAGGCGGCTGAGCCTTGAAGATGTGACGGAGTACCACACTCTTATCTGACTCTCGACAGAGGTAAACACTTTGGGCAATGTTTTCTGCCGGTTTCGAAACGGCGATTTCTATCTCTACCGGATCGTGCATGACGGTGCGTGCCAAATCAGCAATCTTGGGCGGCATGGTAGCCGAAAAGAGAATCGTCTGACGGTGTTCAGGCATTTGTTTGACAATAGTCAGAATGTCGTCAGCAAAACCCATGTCCAGCATACGATCTGCCTCGTCCAATACCAAGTGAGTCGTTCGGCTGAGATCCAGTGTGCCGAGTTGCAAGTGGGTAATGAGGCGTCCCGGTGTAGCCAGTACAATGTCGGCTCCAGCCTGCAACGAACGGCGTTCCTGTTCGTAGCGTGCGCCGTCATTACCGCCATATACAGCCACCGCATGGATGCCCGTGTAGTAAGCAAAGCCTTGCAAAGACTGGTCAATTTGGCGTGCCAATTCGCGAGTCGGTGCAATCACCAAGCAGTTAACGGCATCGGCAGGATGAGGATCGCGGGCAAGCATCGTCAGCAACGGCAACAAGTAGGCCGCAGTCTTTCCCGTACCCGTTTGTGCCACTCCGAGCACATCGCGGTTTTCCAAAATAGGTGGGATACATTGAGCTTGGACAGGCGTGCATTTTTCAAAACGCATATCATAAAGCGCATCCAAGACATCGTCAGAGAGTTCGAGATCTTCAAAGTAGGTATCGGTCATGGGGAGAGGGTCAAGTAGTTAGAGTTGAGTCAGAGTTAGGAGTGACAGGAAAGGATGGGTAAGGGGAGGGAAAGGAGGTTCTTAGGAAAGCGAGAAGGTTGTTTCTCGTGGTTCTTAAGAACCTCCCTCGGTACCGATGGGTAGATGAATACGGTCGATTCCACCTCAACGTTTTTCCCCTTCGCTTCTTATCCGTAGGCTATTGTGGAGTTCGTCTGAAGAGGGCGAAGGCAATGAGCGCAAAAATGAGGTTGGGGAGCCAAACGGCAAACATGGCAGGCCAGCCTGCGTTAATGGCAAAGGTCGAAGAGATTGTTTGAAAGAGGATATAGGCAAAGCTCAGCGCAATCCCCGCGCCAATACTTGCTCCCATACCGCCCTTGCGCTTCTCACACGAGAGGCTTACTCCAATCAGTGTCAGGATAAAGGCTGCAAAGGGGGTCGCAAAGCGTTTATGATATTCCACTTCAAACGTGCTGACTCCTGCCGCTCCGCGTAAACGTTGGCGGTCAATGAATTCATTGAGTTCAGGCAGCGTCATGGTTTCCTGTTGGTTACGCACATAGAAAAAATCCTTCGGCTCCATGACGATGGTCGTGTCCAGACGGGTTCCGCTTTCCAGTTTCTCGCGCATGCCTTGCAGCGAGCGGATTTTGTATTGGCGAATAGTCCACGAAAAGCGGCGTGAGGAAAGCGTGTCGTATTGTATGGTTTGCGCTGTAAGGTGCGAAACCAATTTTTTGTCCTCAAACTTATCGAGTGAAAAGCCATAGCCACTTTTGCTTACATTGTCAAAATGCGTAATGTAGGCAATCACTCCCGTGTCTACTTGCATTTGAATGTTGTCTACCGAAGTGACATCACTCTTTTTGCGGATGTAGCGATTTTCGAAGTTCACGCGTGCCACATTACTTTGCGGGATGACGTAGGCTCCCAACAGGAATGTCGTAACCGCAATGAGGGTAGCCGAAATCATATACGGACGCAACAGTCTGCGGAAACTCATACCCGTACTTTTCATTGCGATAATCTCCGAGTTGTCCGCCAACTTAGACGTAAAGAAGATGACGGCTATAAAGACGAAGAGCGGACTAAAGAGGTTCGCAAAGTAGGGGATAAAGTTGATATAGTAATCAAAGATGATCTTTTCAAGGGGCGCATGGCTACGGCTGAGTTTGTCTATCTTCTCGTTGGCATCAAATACCACTGCGATGGTGATAATAATGCCGATGAGGAAGATGTACGTACTCAGGAACTTGTAGATGATGTAACGGTCTAATCGGCCTACAAAGGGTTTGCCGTTTCTAAATTTGGCGAAAAGAGACATGGGTGGGTGGGTTTGGAAGTGACTGAGGCTTATCAAAGAGGGGAAGGAGCGTTGTGTCAGAAGCTAGAGGGGATAGGTGACAGGCGAAGGTTGTCTGAAAAGGGCATTCGTAGCGAGTTGCTGTAGAGGGAGTTCCTCTTGCTCCTCCGCACAGCCCGACTTCTGCGCCCGGTCAGCTCCTTGTTTAGATCATCTATGGGGCCTCTTCCCCTCTTCACCTTACAGTTTGCGTTGCAGTTTCTCAACCATTTCGCGCTTCCAGGGAGCGAAGTTGTCAGCCAAAATTTGGCGGCGTGCTTCGCGTACCAACCAAAGATAGAAGGCGAGGTTGTGGATTGAAGCGATTTGCATGGCAAGGAGTTCCTTTGCCTTAAACAGGTGGTGCAGGTAAGCCTTGGAGTACTGCAGGTCAGCGAAGCAATGTCCCATCGGATCCACGGGTTCAAAGCAGTCTGCCCATTTTGCATTACGCATATTGATAATACCTTCTGCCGTAAAGAGGCAGGCATTGCGTCCGTTACGTGTCGGCATCACACAGTCAAACATATCTACACCGCGTTCAATTCCTTCCAGAATATTGACCGGTGTACCTACGCCCATGAGGTAACGCGGACGATCTTGAGGCAAAATTTCGTTGACTACCTCAATCATGTCGTACATCACCTCTGCGGGTTCGCCGACTGCCAAACCGCCGATTGCGTATCCTTCCGCACCGAAGTCGCTCATGAAGCGGGCACTTTCTTGACGCAGGTCTTTGTAGACGCAACCTTGTACAATCGGGAAGAGTGCTTGGGAATATCCATACTTAGGCTCCGTTTCGTGGAAGCGTTTCCAGCAACGTTTCATCCAGCTGTGCGTCAAGTCCAAACTTTTACGGGCATAGCTGAAGTCTGCAGTGCCGGGAGGACATTCATCAAAAGCCATCATGATGTCTGCACCGATGGTACGCTCAATGTCCATCACCCCTTCGGGCGTGAAGAAATGTTTGCTTCCGTCTATGTGCGAACGAAATTCACATCCTTCCGCACTGAGCTTGCGAATGCCCGCCAGGGAGAATACCTGGAAGCCTCCGCTGTCGGTCAGCATCGGACGGTCAAAACCATTGAATTTGTGCAAACCACCCGCTTTCTCCAGGATTTCCAGACCCGGACGGAGATAGAGGTGATACGTATTGCCCAAAATGATTTCGGCATTGATGTCTTCTTTTATTTCGTGAAGATGTACTCCTTTGACGCTACCCAGCGTGCCGACCGGCATAAAGATGGGAGTGTGAATCTGACCGTGGTCAGTCGTGATGAGTCCGGCGCGGGCTGCGCTGCCGGCATCGGTGTGTTGTAAATTGAAATCCATAGAAAAACAGTCTAAGAATTTGGAGTGGTTAGAGAACCCCGGGTGGGAAAGCCCGGAGTCGGTTTAGGTTGGGTGTAACTGCGAGTCGAACGGTTCGGTAGGGCGTGAGCCGGTCATGCGGAAGCATCCAATGGCTACTTCGCCCTTCCCATTCTCGTCATTTCCTTGGGGGCTCGCGAGCTGATCAGTTGACAGCTTCGGCAGTGCAAGTGTAACTTACTTCTCCTTCATCAGGCGAACAGCTACCTCACTGGTATTGCTTTTTACTTCCGCTTCTTCTACAGGGATCGCCAAGTCAATGGCGTGTTCCACTTTTTCATCGAGCAGGGCAAAGCGAAGTACATCCTGTACGTCGGCAACGAAATGGAA
Organism: uncultured Prevotella sp.; assembly: GCA_900541335.1. Lineage (GTDB taxonomy): Bacteria > Bacteroidota > Bacteroidia > Bacteroidales > Bacteroidaceae > Alloprevotella. The sequence goes on along the minus strand of UQJC01000042.1, from coordinate 8,366 downwards.
CTGCAATCCTTCGACATAGCGAGCATTGATTTCCTCCACGTCCTTGCGGTTCTCTTCTGAAATGAGAATGTCCGTGATGCCTGCTCGTTTAGCAGCCAGAATCTTCTCCTTGATACCTCCTACAGGCAGCACACGACCGCGCAGGGTGATTTCGCCCGTCATGGCAATGTGGTCGCGTACTCGGCGTTGGGTCAAGGCTGAAGCAATCGAAGTGGCAATGGTGATACCTGCTGAAGGGCCATCCTTGGGGGTTGCTCCTTCGGGCACGTGGATGTGCACGCCCCAATGGTCAAACACTCGGTAGTCAATGTGTAAAGTCTCAGCGTGTGCTTTGATGTATTCCAGGGCCAGCACGGCACTTTCCTTCATTACATCGCCGAGGTTACCCGTCAGCGTCAGTTTACCGCCCTTGCAACGGCTCACACTCGTTTCGATAAAGAGTATTTCGCCGCCTACGGCTGTCCAGGCCAGTCCTGTCACCACACCTGCGTATTTGTTACCTTGGTATAGGTCGCGGCTGAAGAGGGGTTTGCCCAGCAAGTGTTCGATGTCAGCCGGCTTGAGGGTCTCGTAAGGCACGCTGTCTGTGTCGCTGGTCGCCATTTCGTAGGCAACCTTGCGGAATATCTTGTCGATTTGTTTTTCGAGTTGGCGGACACCGCTTTCTCGCGTATACTTCTCGATGATAAACTCCGTGGCAGCTGGTGATATTTTGAGCTTAGTCAGGCTTTCTACTTCGTATTCCTTCTGTTTTTTGACGATGAGGTGACGACGAGCAATCTCTTTTTTCTCCTCTGTCAGGTAACCTTCTACTTCAATAATCTCCATACGGTCAAGCAGCGGGGCAGGAATCGTCTGCAAGTTGTTGGCCGTTGCGATGAAAAATACTTGAGAGAGGTCGAAGTCGAGATCCAGGAAGTTGTCGTGGAAGGCATTGTTTTGTTCGGGGTCGAGCACTTCGAGCAACGCGCTGTATGGGTCACCGTTGTAATTCGTGCTCGACACCTTGTCTATCTCGTCGAGTACAAACAACGGATTGCAACTGCCAGCCTTGGCAATCGCCTTAATGATTCGTCCCGGCATGGCTCCGATGTAGGTACGGCGATGGCCGCGAATTTCTGCTTCATCGTGCACACCGCCCAATGAGATACGTACATATTGACGATTCAAAGCTTCGGCAATACTGCGTCCCAGTGAAGTCTTACCCACGCCCGGAGGACCGTAGAGACAGATTATGGGAGCTTTTCCCGTATGGCGATAGCGCAGGGTGGCCAAATGTTCCAGAATACGCTCCTTGACCTTTTCCATTCCGTAGTGGTCACGGTTGAGTACACGGCTGGCATTCTTCACGTTGAGGTTATCCTCCGTCGTGATTCCCCAGGGAAGTCCCACAATCGTTTGCAGGTAGTTAAGCTGTACGTTGTAGTCCGGAGCTTGCGGATTGATGCGCTTCAGCTTGTCCAGTTCCCGTTGGAAGGTCTGCGCCACTTTCTTTGGGAATGCCAGGGACTCGGCTTTATTCTCCAGTTCCGCCACGTCTCCGTTTTCGTCTTCACCCAGTTCGCTTTGGATGTTCTTGATCTGCTGATGCAGGAAGTATTCCTTTTGTTGTTGGTCCAGTTCCGCTCTGGTCTGGTTTTGAATGTTACGTTTGAGTTGTGCAAACTGACATTCTCTGTTCAACAATTGCAGGAGGTGGAAGGCACGCTCTTTCAAATCATGCTTCTGGAACAAGACGAACCGTTCTTCCTGTGTGAACGACATGTTTACACAGATGAAGTTAATCAGGAAGACAGGGTGTGAGATGTTCTTCACGGCGAAGGCCGCTTCTTCTGAGCGTCCGGCTTCGTTCATGCTTAGGAATTTCACAACCGCATCCTTACAAGCATCTGCTAAGGCGATGAACTCTTTGTCCTTGTCATCATAGAGCACCTCTTCGAGTGCCGTAGCTTCAATGCGCAGATAAGGACGTTTACGCTTGATTTGTTCCACCTTTAGTGGACCATAGCTTTGCAGAATCGCGGCTTGATTTCCTCCAGGCAAGTCAATGGTGCGCATGACACGTGCCAAGACGCCTTCTTCGTAGAGATCGTCTTGTCCTGGCTCTTCTACTTCGCTGTCTTTCTGAGCCACCACTGCAATCAGCGAGCCGCGCTTCATGGCTTGGTTGACTAACTTCAGACTTGACTCCCGACCTACCGTGACTGAACCCACGACACCTGGAAAAAGCATCATGTTACGGAGAGGTAAAGCGGGAAGAGTATTTTCAAACGGCGTGTGGAGAAGTGCATTCATGTCGCCTTCAAAGTCGGCGATGAGGGAAAAGGAAGTCTGCGGATTGTCTTCTTTGATATTCATGAAAAGTGAATTTGCTTTGTAGAAAAGGATGAAAAGTCTGGCGGCTGGGTAGCCCCAGGTGTGTTCCCTTTCGGTAAGGGACAAAAAAAGGTCTCCTCCTGTGAGCGCATACAGCTCATTGAAGGAGAAGGCTGATTAGCGGTAGCAAAAGTACGAAATTTTGCCTATGTAAGCGCAACCTCTGTCTATTGCTTACGCCTCGGTCAGCCTCTTTACGGTTCGTTGGAAAGCCTATACCATAGTCGCATGGACTTCAGCCTTTTCAACGGCCAATCATTTCTTCGTAATAACGGTCGGCATAGAAGATGCGTCGCCGTTTGGGAACCACATAGCTCGGACTGACCGGACTCTGGGTCGCATCTGCCCATCGGGAGTTGGGAGCTACCAGGTCGAAGATGAAGTAGGGGAGTCCGTCGGTCATAAAGGGACGGTGTAGTCCCGATCTTACTTTTGGCAGAGTGCCGTATCCTGGCGACAGGCTGGAGTGAGGTAAACCATAAAGGGTATTTCCAGCTGGTAACGGTAAGCCTCGGGGGTAAGATCTACTTTCAAGTCCGTGCGACCGTGTTGTTTGCGAAAGTCGTACATCTCTTCTCCGTGGTCAGAAAAGTAGATGACGATGGCTTTGCGTGTTTCAAACAGTTGGATGATGTGGTCTACCACCTGGTCATTATAGCGTGTCGCATTGTCATAGTCCGCTACGAGTTGCTTTTGCTTGTCGGTTAAGTCGGGACGGCGAATTGCATCGCTGGTGAAGTGTGTTTCACTTTCCGGGAACCGACTCTTGGCATTGACATGCTGGCCGATGAGGTGAAACAGAATCAGGTTGTTGGTTGGTTGCTCCAGTTCTCGGCGGTGCAGGGCGTAGTCTTCGACCAATTGCCGATCGTAAGGGAAGGTATGACGATTGCGATGGTGGAAGAGTTTTTCCTCAATCGGCGGATAATTGAGAAATCCCATAGACGCATCCCAGGGTTGTAAGTCATCTTCCCGACAGAATTGGTTGCTGTAATAAACTACATTCCACCCATTTTGCTTCATAATAGCCGGAAACAACGGCCGTTCACACCAACGGGCTGAGTCTTCGACCTTTGCCAGGGAGAGAAAATACTGTAAACTGTAGGTGGTATTGTTGATGGGGGCAATTACATCGTTGAAGAGAAACAGTCCGCCTTCTTTCAGCCGAGTTTGTAAGCGGGGATTGGTCGGGAGTGAATATCCATAGAGGCTGGAATGCTTCTTGATAAACGATTCGCCGATAATCAAGACCACATCAGGTTCTGTTCCTGTGCAAGGTTGGTCGGGGGGTAACTGTGCCAATTGAGCGGCACAGGTTCGGATATCTTGCTCGTACTCCTTCATCTGCAATACTGATTGACGAAGCGTAAAGAAGGCATTACACTTGATGGGGGTTCCCTGCGCCTTGGCATAACATTCCTCGGCCGTTCCCCAAAAGAAATAGGTTTGTGCCCCCACTGCGGCGAGGACTATCCCCATGGCTACGCGACCTTGTAGGCGAGTAGGCCAGGCGGGAATCTCCTTTACCTTGCGTACGCCTTTCAGATAGCAAAGTCCCAACAGCAGGAGAACGGCGGCTGCACAGGCTCCGGAAGGAGTCAACAGGTAGGTATGAAGAAATTCGGACGATTCGCGCGGAGAACTTTCGCGTACCAATTGCAGGGTAAAGGCGTCGATGTGCCGTCTGAAATGGTACATGAGGAAGCCTTGCGTGATACACCAAAGCAAGACCACCCCGTGCAACAGGGTGTGAAGTACGAGGGGAAGTATCCGCCCCGTGTAGCGTTTCATCCAGGACAGTAACGTAACGACTCCCCAGGCCAGTACAGCATAGATGACGGCATTAAAGGCGACTCCCAGGGGCATGCGCCACCACGGTTGCGTAGGTTGAAGCCAAAATTCCGGAAGGAGGAGACCCGTGAAATAAAACGTCAGGTATGCCGGATGGATGGTGAGTGAAGCAGAAGAAAAAGGAGATTTCATTACAGCGTGAATCTAGGAAGGGCATCGGTCAGAATGCCTGTTGTAGCGTTGAGGGATGGAAGTGCAAACGTGGCACGTAGTTGGTTCTTGAATCGGTTGAAGTTGACTTCGAATTCGGAGCAATTTTGAGAGGCTCAACTCCAAGGTAACTCCCGATTAACTCCCGTGTAACTCCTCTCAACCTCCTCATGAATTATGCGGAGTCAAAGTAGCGCGGGTATGCAAGGAAGCGTGAGGTCTAATCGGCATTTTATCGTACCTTCGTCCTCCAAAAGAAGACAAACCTATGTTTACATTCCAACAGTTTACGATAGATGACAGTCGTTGTGCCATGAAGGTCGGGACAGACGGTGTCTTGTTAGGGGCCTGGGCCGACTTGAGTGAAACCACTCGCATCTTGGATTTAGGTTGTGGGTCGGGGCTCATCGCCTTAATGGCGGCACAACGTAACCCACAAGCCCTCGTCAAGGGAGTGGAAATCGATGAAGCGGCTGCTGCCGATGCACAAGCTAATGTTGCGGCCTCTCCCTTTCATGAGCGTGTGCAGATAACCTGTGCTGACGCATTGACCTTGTCAGCTCCATCGTTTGAAGCCGATTGCATCCTTTCGAATCCGCCTTACCACGAAGAGGATTTGCTACCGCCAGAAGCTCAACGCGCTGCGGCTCGTCACACCGGAGGTGGAGGACTTACCTTTGCGGCTTTGTTGCGCACGGTCGATCTCTTGCTTTCGCCTGAGTGTCCTCATGCTCGCTTTTCGGTGATTTTGCCTACCCCTGCGCTTACTCGTTTTATTCCTTTGGCAGCCGTTCATGGACTCTACGTTACTCGCCGTACGGCGGTTGTGACCAAGGTTGGTAAACCTTGTAAGCGGACCTTGTTGGAGTTTCGGCGTCAAGCTTTACCCGGAGGTCCGGTCTGTGACACCCTCGAACTGATGGATGCTGAGAGTAACCGTTCGGTTGCATACGCTCAACTTTGTCGGGACTTTTATTTGAAATAAGAAAGCCGTTCTGAAGGGTTGGACGGATAGACAAATGTTGCGAATGGAACTTCCATCCGCAACATTTTTGTTTATTGTCCTTTCGTGCCTACGACTGTGTTACATGCATGATCGGTTGACCACGAAAATATACAGGAACTTCGGAAGTCTCGGAATCATCAAGTTTCCGTTTCTTCCGTTTATTCCGTGGTTCTTTTTTATATCCACCACGGAAAGAACGGAAAACACGGAAGTCTCGGAATCATCAAGTTTCCGTTCGTTCCGTTTATTCCGTGGTTCTTTAATCATTTGTTAGTGGTCTGTTGACAGTCGTACCGTTAATCAAGAAAGCCCTGCATGCGTAAAGCCTCCAGCAAGCCGGTAGAGAGTGTTTGACAATCTTTCGCCGTGTAACGGATGTCCGTAAAGATTTGGGCCAGCGTTTCCGTTTGGTTGATGCGTACAAACTCCTGATTTTCGGGGAGAGCCTCCTTCGCCGCATAGTCTCGGTCAATCGTTTCAGCTGTTACCGGCTGGTACGTTTCGTCGTGGCGGATGGCACTGAGAGGCAAACGGTCACTCGGATTCGGATGTTCAGCCGGCCACCCCAAGGTAATGGTAGCTACGGGCATCACCAGTTGCGGCAATTGCAACAAACGGATGATGGCAGCGGGTTGGTACACCGTCGTACCGAGAAAGCAAAGTCCCAGTCCGGTTGCTTCAGCTAAATCACAAAAGCGTTGGCAGAAGAGTAACGCATCGGTAGCCGCATTTTGATAGGAGAGAAAGTTATCGTAACCCGGATGACCTTTGCGGTGCTGCGCCCAAGCTGTTGTGCGATGATAGTCGGCACAGAAGGTCAGCACCACGGGAGCACCAGTAACCATCGGTTGGTTGAAGTGTGCCGGGGCTAACTTTTGCTTCATCTCGTCACTGCGCGTAACGACGACACTGTAAAGCTGTAAGTTGCCCATGGTCTGTGTTTGTTCGGCCTGGGCAAGCAGTTCGTTCAGCAAATCGTCCTCAACGGGACGGGAAGAATATTGACGAATGGAAGTACGCATAGTATAATGTATAAGAATGGGGAGGTTGGTTGATTCGAGTTTCAGTCGTAGAAGAAAAGGAAAAAAGAGAAAGACCGTCGGTTCAAACTTCATGTTCCCTTCCTCTCCTTTTTTCCTAATGAGATTGGAGTATGTGTAATCGTCCTTACTATCGAAAGGGGAAGCCCTCCGAGGAAAGTCTATCACCTTTGCAGGCTGAGGCGAATCCCTCTTTAGAACTTGAAGTAAATAAACGGTTGAATCTCTGAGCCCTTTACCTGTATCACCCACACAATCATGGCGGCAAGCAAAAGTACCATGACCAGAGAAGACGAGCGGCGCATCAAGGCCTCGGCGCGGTCATTCCAACGGGTGGGGAGGAAGTGAAGCACGAATCCAAGAACCATCAGTGTGCTAACCTCGGGGTAACCCGCCAGGAACTGTGTGATGAGTTGCGGTTGGAAGTTCGTAAAGATTTGTGTCAGCATCGCGGCAGAGGCTTCAAACGAAGTACCGGCGAAGAACAACCAACTGAAACATACGAGGTGAAACGTGAGAACGATAGCTAAGAAGCGGCGGATGCCCGTCGGATGGTAGTGCTTGTCATGTCCGAGCAAGTTTTGCCAGGCTTTGTGACCGCAAAGTGCCAACCCGTGCACACTTCCCCAAATAATAAAGTTCCAGGAGGCACCATGCCACAGGCCGCCGAGTAACATTGTCATAAATTGGTTGAAGTACATACGCCAGCGAGAACAACGATTCCCGCCGAGCGAGATGTAGAGATAGTCGCGTAGCCAAGTTGACAGCGAGATGTGCCAGCGTCTCCAGAAATCCGTAATTGAGTCACTCTTGTAAGGAGCACGGAAATTGGCTGGAATGTGGAATCCCATCCAGAGAGCAATACCTATTGCCATGTCAGAGTAACCTGAGAAATCGCAATAAAGTTGGAGCGCGTAGCCGTAGACGCCGAGTAAGTTTTCCAAACCGGAGTAAAGTGCCGGATTGTCAAATATGCGCGACACAAAATTTTGGCTGATGTAGTCCGAGATGATGCACTTCTTAAATAAGCCCATGAGTATGAACCACGTACCCGAGCCCATCATGGCGTGGGTGACAACCACGGGACGGCGGAGCTGAGGCAGAAAGGTGCGGGCACGAAGAATCGGACCTGCCAGCAAAGTGGGGAAGAAGCTTACAAAGAAGGCAAAGTCCGTGAGCGAACGGGTGGCACGCATCTTTTCGCGGTAAACGTCGATGATGTAGCTCATGGACTGGAACGTAAAGAACGAAATGCCGATGAGCAAAGGCAAGTCCAAGCGTGTATCTTCGGGAAGAAGCTGAATAGATGCCAGGCTCGACAGGACAAAGTTGGTGTACTTGAAGAAAGCCAACTGTCCCAGCATGAAACCAACTGCCGCCCACATCCAGTGTTTGCGTGCCTGGGGCGTAGCGGCTTTCTCCATGCGGATGGCGCAAAAGAAGTTGACGAGTGTAATGACGGCCAACAACATACACCAGGCTCCTGCATTCTTATAATAGAAGTAGTAGGAGAAGGCGGTCACATAGAGCAGACGTAAAGCTACGATGCGGCGACCTGACAAGAGGGTATAACCTGCCATAAACAGCAGGAAGAAAAACAGGAAGAAGCCCGTGTTAAAGAGCAGGGGCGAAGTGGGAAGGTAATGAAGCTGTTCGAGCAGTGGGGTGAACATGGGCAGGGATTTCGAATATAGGAATTGGGGAAGGAGGGTTTCGCGGGAATGAAAGGGGAAACCTCCTATGGGAGTTGGAAAAACTGAGGGAGAATATGGGCTACCTACACGGGGTTGCTTGTAGATTGGGAGGTTACAGAGCGTTGGCCTATTCATGCAGGCGGGTGGTTGCGTATGTTGCTTTGGTAGCGCAGTTGTTGTACGGTCGCGGCATGCCGCGACCCGTTGGTAAGCCTAACTTTTTCGGTGAAAGAGATGTTACTTCTGCTT
>UQJC01000041.1 GCA_900541335.1 uncultured Prevotella sp. | reverse complement strand
CGTCACGATGGTGTCCCAAGGCTATTTTATTGCATCCCCTACGTTGGGCTTCATCAAATAACACTTTCCGTCGATGCCAGGCACAAAGAAAACAGGGAGTGCGCTTCTCGTTCCGGTCGGGTTCAAATCCAGTTTCTACGACATGAAGCGGAATGTTCCACCGAGCGGCTTTTTCTTTCAGATAATTTACATCCGACACATAGTTGACATTGCGCATTCGTACATGAATGGCTTCTAAGGAAAACGAATGATTACTGCGCAACATTCGTTCCCCCAACAAGTCAAGCAGAGCAAGCGAGTCCTTTCCTCCCGAGATGCCCAGGAGAATCCGATCGCCGGGAGCAATCAAAGCGTACTCACCCAGTACTTCTCCTAACAAGCGTTGCAAACGTTTATGTAAGCGTTTGCGTATAGCCGCATCAGACGGATGCATTTCTTCAGAAAAACGCTGTTCCGCCTGTATCGAAGATGACAATTGTTCTTTGGGTGTCATTTCATGAATACAAAGTAAACTGCACCAACCAGGCAGAGGAAGGCAGCAATGTGATTCCAATGAAAACTTTCACCCTTAAAGAAGATGGTAACGAGAATTGTAAAGACAATCAGCGAAACGACCTCTTGAATCACCTTCAACTGAATCAAGTTAAAGGGACCGCCGTTTGCCTCGATTCCCATTCGGTTAGCTGGAACCTGACAAACGTATTCAAAAAAGGCAACGCCCCAAGAGAAAAGAATGACTAATAACAGTGGCCAGTTCTTGCTAATACCCGTTTCTTGGAGTTTCAAGTGTCCATACCAAGCAAAGGTCATGAAGATGTTTGAACAAATCAAGAGTAAGACAGTGTAAAATCCTTGCATTTTTGTGTTGATTGATTTGATTTTTAAGTGATTTGACTAACAGATAGATAAGGGACATTGCATTACGCGCCAACAAATGATACCGTTATGGCTTCCTTAATCTCTAACCGACAGGTATAGCCAAGCCCTTTGGTGAAAGAACATAAAGCAGGGTAGGCACCTGCGTCCTACCCTACTCTCCTATCAATGAATACCGGCATTCCTAAAAATGCCAGTTGTAAAATCTAAGAGTTGAAAAGTGTACAGAAAGAGCTGAAGAGCTTTGAATATCAATGAGGCAAGCCTTTCCTCCCTTCACGCTTACACGGATTATTTATCGAATCAATTCCTATGCATTCAACTTCTTATCCATTTCCTGTGCGGCACGCTTTCCGTCACCCATCGCGAGGATGACCGTTGCGCCACCACGTACGATGTCACCTCCGGCATACAAGCAAGGAATGGAGGATTGCATGGAATCGTCTACGGCAATGGTGCCTTTCTTCCCCAAATCCAATCCTTCTACCGACTGGGGAAGAATGGGGTTGGGAGAAACGCCAATGCTCACAATCACTAAGTCGACTGGCATTTCAACTTCTGCACCAGGAATTGGAACCGGACGGCGACGTCCACTGGCATCGGGTTCACCCAATTCCATCTGTTGCAAAACCACACTCTTAACGTGTCCCTTTTCATCGGCCTCGTAACGAAGCGGATTGTGAAGCGTCAAGAAACGTACACCTTCTTCCTTTGCATGATGCACTTCTTCCAGACGGGCGGGCATCTCCTCCTCTGAACGACGGTAAATAATGGTAGCCGACTCTGCACCCAACCGAAGGGCTGTACGAACCGAGTCCATGGCTGTATTACCACCACCTACTACTGCCACATGTTTGCCAAAGGGTACGGGCGTATCGCTTTCGGGGTTGGAAGCATCCATCAGGTTGACACGCGTTAGGTATTCGTTGCTGGAAAGAATGCCCGTAGCATTTTCGCCAGGTATTTGCATGAAGTTTGGCAATCCAGCACCCGATGCCACAAAGACTCCGGCAAAACCTTGTTTGCTAAAGAGGTCTTCTACACTTTCAGTCTTACCGATGATGCAGTCCTTGACAAACTCTACACCAGCCTCACGTAAATTATTGATTTCGAAATCAACAATCTCGTTGGGGAGACGGAACTCTGGAATACCATACTTCAATACACCACCGATTTCGTGAAGAGCTTCAAAAACCGTTACGGCATAACCACGTTTGACCATCTCACCCGCAAAAGAAAGCCCTGCAGGTCCACTACCCACAACAGCCACCTTCTTGGCATTGGCAGGAGCTACGTTTGCCGTCGCATGCGCCCCTTGTTGCAGCAACTGATTGCGCTCATAGTCGGCAGCAAAACGTTCAAGATAACCGATAGCAACTGGTTTGGAATTCATTTTGTGATGAATGCAACGGCTTTCGCACTGTTTCTCTTGGGGGCAGACACGACCGCAGACAGCGGGCAATGCACTGGTTTCCTTCAGCGTACGAGCAGCCGCCATGATTTCTCCCTTTTCGATATGCTTTACAAATCGGGGAATGTCGATGCCTACGGGACAACCTTCCACACAGCCAGGATTCGCGCAGTCTAAACAGCGTTGGGCCTCACGTTGCGCCACTTCAGCAGAGAGTCCACGGTTTACTTCTTCATAAAGACTACGGGCACGATAAGCTGGTTCTAATTCGGGCATCTGGCATCGTTCGATTGCAAGCCGGTCTTTCGGTTTCAGTTGCGCACGCAGTTCTTTGCGCCAAGCTGCATCGCGTGAAGGATCTTCTGGTGCGGGAGTTTCTGTTGACTTTGCTTCAGATTCCACACCTGAAGCCGAATGCGGCTCCTCCTTGCAATCCTTGCACTCAGCGACTTGCAAACGTTCAGGATGTTCGATGACGATTTCGTCGGCAGCTTGTTCTTCAGATTTGAAAGCTCCCATGCGCTTCAACATTTCGTCAAAGTCTACTTGATGACCGTCAAACTCCGGACCGTCTACACAGACGAACTTCGTCTGACCACCCACCGTAATACGGCAAGCACCACACATACCTGTGCCGTCAACCATAATGGTATTGAGTGAAACGTCCGTAGGAATCTCATATTTCTTCGTAAGCAGACAAACGAACTTCATCATAATGGCGGGACCAATCGCAAAGCATTTGTGGACGGGCTCGCGCTGAATGACTTGTTCAATACCCTGGGTAACCAATCCTTTCGTACCGTAACTTCCGTCGTCCGTCATCACAATGACTTCATCGCTCGAAGCGCGCATTTCCTTCTCCAAAATAATGAGTTCCTTCGTACGTCCGGCCAGAACAGTGATAACCCGATTGCCAGCCGCTTTGAGAGCCTGGACAATGGGAAGCATGGGCGCAACGCCAACACCGCCACCAGCACAAACCACAGTGCCGAAGTTTTCAATATGAGTCGCCTTACCCAATGGTCCAACGATATCAGTAATGTAATCACCTTCATTCAGGTGGCAGAGCTTGGCAGATGAAACTCCCACTTCCTGTACCACCAACGAGATAGTGCCCGCTTTAGGGTCAGCTTCTGCAATGGTCAACGGCATACGCTCTCCATGTTTGCCTACACGTACGATGACGAAATGTCCAGCCTTACGGGAACGAGCTATCAACGGAGCTTCTACCACCAGGCGGAAAACACGTTCAGAGAACTGGTCTTTACGAATGATTTTATTCATGTCTACTTGTTTTTAATGGTATGATATAGGGGACGGGCGTTCTTGCTTCATGCAGAACCTTTCTCGTCCGTGTCAGAATGCGGACAAAGGTAATCAAATGGGTGAACGAGGCAAAAGAAGAATCCGACCATTTTTGTAAAAGCTAACAGTTCAAAGCACTTACCTCACTTTGCCGCTTGAAATCGGAGCCTATAAAACTGATTGAAAACATGAATTACAGGTCTTACGGACTGCCCAATTCCACTGACAACTGCTGCGGTGTCGTAAAACAAATCGGGCTGACTTCGCTCTGAAGTCAGCCCGATGGTATCCGCATGAATCGATACAGACAGCGGTTCTGCTCTTATTTTAGCAATACCTTTTGTCCATTTCGAATATAAAAGCCTTGAGTGGGACAAGCCACACGGCGTCCTGACAAATCATAGCAAACTGGAGATGAGAGTGCATCAGTAGAAGGAAGAACTGGGAAAGAACCGATCGAGGTTTCCGTTCCTTCACTAAATACATGGGCTATACGGTACTTACATCCCGTGTCGGAAGTATTCGTTCCCCCACCCCAATTATAAATCTGAAACCCCTGTCCACCATTGTTCGTCTGGTTGAACTGGGCCATTCCAGAAGTAATGATGAAATAGCCTAACTCGTTCGCTGGCTTTAAAGTCCAACCTTGACGAGGAACCTCCGTTACCGTACGCAGTGCCTGGTTGTTGGGGCTGTCGGGAGAAATAAATAGTCCAGAAGAAGCATTCTCGATATCGAAAGCTCCATCTTCGCGCAAGCGAAACAACCACGTTCCACCTTGTGGCTGAAAGGTGGTCTCACCAACAAGCGGTTGATTCGCCCCTTTCGCTGTGGGATAACGATTGCCACGCAACGGCGTGCAGAAGGAGTAACCGTGTCGCTCTGTCTGTTGACTGACCTTGGGCATATTCAGTGAAGCTGTGGCTTCCCCTTCCTGAAGAGTGCGAAACGCTTCATCCAACTGGTTACGCTGAGCTTCGCGTTCTGCCGCCGACAAACTGTCCTGTAGCGTGCCGCGCACCTGCTCTAATTGCTTACGGAGCGGAAGGGCAAGGGCGGCAGGATAAAAACCCAGTTCTTCACTGTAGCGTGCCTCCAGGTAATGACTGATTTCATCGATACGTGAAGCGAGTTGGTCAGCCGCCTCGTCTATACATTTGTTTGGTGAATAAACGATGCCATCGAGCGCTTGCTTACCGCTCAAGTCGGTCAATACAAAGGTAAACTGCCACTTATCGCGTGCCGTGCCGCCGCTGTTGACATGAGGCAAACGAAGGAACACTTTGTTCCAGCCCTTTCTGAGATGTACTTTCACCACGTCTCGGGCTGTGAGGTTCTCATTCGTCAGTCCCTGCGTTGCATGATTTTGTTGAATATTCGCTTCGGGTTGTTCCCACTTCGGAGCAGCAATTTCTATACCATTAAGCCAGACCTTCGAACCACGACGGTCCCAAGCCCCCGCCTTCGGCCCTTTTTCGTTACCCGAACGGCTGTAGGTGTAAAACTCGATTTGCGCTCCCGCATCTTGTTCTACTGGTGAGTAAACGTAGGTCCAGGCATACGCCGTTTGGTTGTTAGCGGGCGAAGTAAAGAAGGAAGGCACCGTCGGATGCCAAATGTGGCGCAAGTAAATACCCGCCCCCGTAGCAATACGGGTTGCATAAGTCTTACCCTTGTATTCAAAGCTGGTAGGAAGTACCTCAGCATCGCTCGTCTCGGGTGGAAGAGCCAATGCGTTGTTACCGTTGTTGGGGAAGGGATCGGTAATGCGCCAACGCACATTGGTTTGCTTCACATAAGCAATGGGTTCATTCTTCAGTGAATGCGCCTTATGAAAAAGAAAACGACGCTCGAAGTCGGCAAACTCCTCGTACTCCTTACCAGAATTTGGTAAAGTCGTTCCTCCCTTTTCTATATATTGTTCACCGCCTCCACACCAGGCACGTTCAGCCGAAGCCAAGATGTTTGCGTAAATATTGTTCTGACAAACAATGTCTGCATCCGTGCGTGTCTTCGTGTCATTCCATGCGGCAGAAATCGTACCTGCCACTTCGGGCGTACCCTGGCGTTCGTAATAAATATTGCTCTTGTAGATGCCCACCAAGTCCGCATACACGTCAAAGTGGTTGGTATAGTTATAACGGCAATCAATGTTAGGAAGTCCCTTGACAACCTGCCCCGAAGTAGCCCACATTTGGGTCAAGTCACAGATTGACGCTGTCGGCGGTCCTGCTACCAATCGGTTCCAAAGTACCACCTTCAAACCCTTATCGCGCACATACTTCGACATCGTTTCCATAAACTGAGGATACGTAATGCGCACCTCGTCACCGCCGATATGAATGTAAGGCACTCCCTGGAACACGTCGGCGGCTTCATCCAATATTTGTTTGAGTGCTGCCACGCCTTGGTCTGTCTGCATGTCATAGCCCATGGCTTTCTGGAATACATGGCTATGGCCCGGCATATCAATCTCCGGAATCACCGTCACACCCCGTTCGGCAGCATAAGCTACGAGTTCACGACACTGCTCTTGCGTGTAATAGCTCCCCGGTTGACGAATGTTGTTCTCGGCTGCGGTAAGTTGGGGAAAGGCTTTGACCTCAAAGCGCCATCCCGTGTAGTCTGTCAAGTGCCAATGGAATACATTGACCTTAAAACGGGCAAAGAGATCAATTTGTTTCTTGATTTCATCATAAGCTATAAACGAACGGCCCACATCGTGCATATAACCACGCACCTTGAAGGCTGGCCAGTCTGTCAGCGTCAAAGCTTCGAATGCCTCCTTACCTTCCTCATAGCCTTCGGCTAATTGCTGCAAAGTTTGGGCAGCGCGGATGACTCCCGTAGGCGTCAAGGCTTCAATCAATACTTCATCCGCAGTAATCTGCAACCGATAAGCTTCGTCGGGAAAGAGATTGACCTGATGGTTAAAAGCACCCGGAATTTCTTGCACTAGCCGTACCGTCACTTTGGCTGAAGCATCGGATGCCAAGGTGCAACCATTTGCCTCTAATACACGCTGTAGGTAACGACAGGCAGTTGGGTCTTGAAGGGCCACTTGACGATGGAGTGCAAAGGGAGCCGCATTCGTAAGTTTCAGCTGATGTACTTTGGGTAAGAGATCGCCCACCTTCGCTTGGATGGGCTGACAGGTTAGTGCTCCTGCAAGCAGAAGTGGAATAAATAGAGCTTTTTTCATAGAGATATGTAATGGTATAATCTTTTCAAGGTTGGTTGCAAAAGCAACAGGTCGGGGTCCAAAAGGAGTTTTTCCATTCCAGCCCCGTCCTATAGAGAATAAAACGTCCGTACGGCAACGCTTAGTTCTTCTTCATTCTTTTCAATTCCAACACCTGCGTGGCGTACTTCAGTACTTCCGGACGGTGCGTAATGAAAATAAACGTATGGTGTGGGTAGTGCGCTACGATGCGTTGGAGCACAATGCGCTCGGTTTCCGCATCAAGCGAAGAGGTTGCCTCGTCAAAGATAAAGATATTGCCCGAGGAGAGCAATGCTCGGGCAATAGCAATACGTTGAGCCTGTCCTTCAGAAAGCCCATCGCCTGTTTCCCCGCAGGGGGAATCCAAGCCGGCTGGCTTACGAAAGACAAAGTCAGCTGCAGCTATCTCAAGTGCTTCGCGCAGTTGTTCGTCCGTAGCATCCGGATTACCCAAAAGCAAATTCGAACGGATGGTACCCGAAATCAGCGAATTGCCTTGCGGAACGTACGCAAAGTTTTTACGGTATTCCGGTGTAATAGGTATCACCTTTCCCTCCCCATCAACAAAAGAAACCTTTCCTTCGAGGGGCGTAATTAGCGAAAGAAGCAAACGGATAAGTGTCGTCTTTCCCGCCCCTGTTTCACCCACGATGGCGGTTACACTGCCCGCAGGAAAGGAATAGGAGAAGTCTTGCTGAATCCAACGCGATTCGGGAGTATAACGGAAACTAACGTGTTCCAAATGCAAACCTACCGGGGCTTGAAGCGGTTTAGCTCCTTCGCTCTGCTCTAAAGGAATCTCTTCCAAATCCATCAAGCGTTCAGCTGCCGTAAAGGAGCTAATAAACACTGGAATGAAACGAGAAAGGTTGCGCACTGGGTTTTGAATTTGGCTTACCAATTGGATGAAAGCCAACATGGCACCATAGGAAATAGCTCCTGCTGCCAGTTGAGTTGCTCCCCAAGCAAAGGTCACAAAGTATCCCGTCGCAAAACCCAAGTTCAAAATGCCGAGCGAAAGGGTAGAATAACGGGTACGCGTCAGTACCGTGCCGTGTAAGTGTTGCTGTCGATCGGAAAGCAACTCAATGAAGTAACGCACGCGGTCAAGCGTTTTGACAACCAATGCGTGTTGCAAGGTTTCCTGGATGATTGACTGGATGCCGCTCTCCTCATCACGCACCCGATGCGACAAACGGCGCATCGTTCGTACGTAAAGCTTACTCGAAAGCAGAAAAAAGGGAATCACACAGACAACGATCACCGCCAAGGTGCGATCCATAAAGAAGAGAAAGAAGAAAGCACCGATAAACTGCACACAGGTCGTTACGAGCGAAGGGATGCTCTCAGTCACAAAGTTGACTACATCGGTCACATCACGCTCCATACGGTTCGTCAAGTTACCAGTATGGTAACAGCGAAGTGCTCCCCACTGGCTCTGTAGCAAACGAGCAAAGACATGACGGCGCATCGAGTTTTGCGCCCGCACCCCCAAGACGGCTCTCACCCACCGCAATGCCACCGTGATGGCAATGCGACTGAGCATGATGGCTGCGATAAGTCCGAAGGCGAAACGAAGCGGTAAGGCGCAACTGTGTTCGGTCGCAATGTCGATAGCGAGTTTCGTAGCCCATACAAAAGCTAAATCCAACCCGACTAATACAACACCCGCCAATATATTCAGCGTAACCTGTAAACGGTGTCCGCGAAGGAGCTTAAACAGGTAGCGGAGGATGTGAGGGAGTGAACGAGTCATGTCGTGCAAAATAGGAATACTAATGACGTTTACGGAATACGAGACTATCCATTTCCGAACAAAGAATCATTTCGGAGGAAGTGAGCCGATGAATGCGGAAATGCGTCGGCAGGCTATAAAGCCCAAAGGTACGCAAGCGGGCATTGGCTTCCTCCATCTCGGGTGTCACAGGAATGTCACGATATCCTCCTCGGTCATTCAGGTAAGCTTCCGTGATAGCGAGCTTGTTACCTTCGTACACAAAACGACAAGAAGTTAACCCCGAAACCGTATTATAGGCATCAGGACCTGTAATCGTCATCAATCGGAGGCTGACGTTCCAAAACAATTTGGGATGCGTCACCTCACTGTATGCCGCAGCTTCTGCAGAGGGCTTGCTATACTTTCCCTGCATGATCCACTCCCCGTCCAATTTGCCGTTCATCGGCGTCTTACCACAAGAGGTAACCAGCGTGCCACTCAATAAAGCTCCCAAGAGGCAAAGTGATATTGATCTGAACTGTTTCATGTAGCAGAAAGAATTATTTGGTCAACAGACCACGTTTTGTAATAGTCAAACTAAAACCGAGGTTATTACCCACCAGATCACCACGGTCGAGTGCCACACCGAGCTTCGCACTCCAGCCTCGTGTGTCGAGTCGCCCGAGGCGCGCAGGCGCATAGTGTGCTTCTGCCAAGACACTGTGAGTGGTCAGTCCCTCAATAGGACGAGTGCTACCATAGCTTGCGATGCTACGCTCGTGGGTATAGAGCAAACGGTAATGCAAATCGGGACGAGGGTCACCGTTGATACCCAAATGGTGCGCCTGGAAGCGGCATTCGGGGAATTCCAACGAACCGTTATCGAAATAAAGCGGAGAAACAAAAAGCGGGTTACCTACGCCCATGCCCCAATGTGACCAACCTGCAAAATTGTAATGGTTGTAATACCAGTCCGTACCGCTTATCTGGTCGGGAAGGTTAGACGTATGGTCCTTATAAACCGCTCCACTTCCGTAAGTCGTTTTGGAGTATTCATAGACCAAACCCGAAACAACCCGGTTCTTGGGAAAGGCAACCTCGAGTCCATACATACCGTCACGCCAACCATATTCAAAAAACATCTGTGAATGGTCTTCAAAGAAGTGATCCATGTACGCACTGACACGCCAGTCCTTACCGTGGTAATTGAGTCGAACGAGCCAGGAACCAAGCGAGTTACCCGTGGAATTGGCATATACGCCTTCGCCCGGATCGCCACCACCCCCCAAAAATGCTTCGACAAAAGCCTTCAAGTTATGGGGCATCTTAACGGGTTGATCCTCGTTGCCGCGCTTGTAGGCTGTTGCACCAAACTGACACGCCATTTCCAAGCCTCCTTCAAAAGTCAAGGGAAATTTGTCTTTGTTACCTAAGCGCAAATAGCCGGCTTTAGTACACAACAACGTGTGACGGGCATAATTCGCATTGGGCTTGGTCACATAGTCTTCTTGAAAGCGACCGTCCGTCATCATACCGTAACTCACGTGTCCGCGAATAGCGGCCCAATTTCCCTTACCCGTAATATTCCAATATTCAGGTAAGCCGATACGCACCTCGGGTACGGGGTGTGAGTTAATACCGAAGGTCTGACCACCCGTACTCAATTCCGGATTTTTGAAAGCCATGGGTTGTTCCTTGGCACCGACCGTCAGACGTACCAATTTATAATCGAAGTCTGCATACAACTGATGAAGAATGGCCGTGCTGGTGAAGTTATACGATACGGCGGCATCCAGCCCGTAGCCGATACGCCATTTCTTTAACGAGTCACGACGCACGTCGCGGGATATTCCGGCACGGAAGTAACCATTTGATCCGTCAACAGAACTCAATCCGTAACGATTGGCGGTTAACCAAAAGGGATTCTTACCGTCTGCCGCGCTCACTTGCGCTTCGACATGATATTCCAATCCCTTGCCCGACCGCTGCAAAGCATTTTGCGCTACGAGCGGTAATGAGAACAGACTGAGGGTTCCGATTAAATAAATATGTTTCATTGGAAATGTATATTAGAATGGAGGCTTCGGCCATACTACTCGAAAGCACCTAAATTCTAAAGATGTAAGTTATGTATTCTTGAATAGCTAAGCAGATGTGCGAACAAAAGTACTGATAAATATGTAAATAAGCCCCGATCCTTTCGATTTCCTGTTACCAGAACTGCGTACCCAAAGGAAAATCCGTGTCCTTGCCTAACCAGTACGAACCGTATGATATGCTAGTATCCTCTCTAAAGTTCCCCCATCCCGTCTTTAGCCTCTCTGGAGCGAAGCATGACTAAAAAGCGAAATGCGAGAAGTTGCACTGAAGTGCTGCCAGTGCGTGTACTTCACAATCTGACAGCCCTCCATCTCCAGCCGAAGCTAATTTGCTTGAACAAAAACACAGGGGGAATGGGCACTTCGGCTCATTCCCCCTGGATAACTAATCCATACAAGCGAGTTATTGCATTTGGAAACGCTTGCTTGCACGAAGCAAGTGACGCGAAATGCTAATCAACTCTTGTGTCTCCTGCAAAGTTGAAAGGTAAAGCATCGCTACGCGAATGTTGGAATCCTCACGCTGGATGCGGTCTTGCTGTGAGTGACGAATCTGTGAGATACGGCTCTTGATGGCATTACCTTCTACAAGTATCTCATCGCTTCCGTCGAAGTCACCCGTGGTAATCATGCGGCGCGCCTCCTCTAAGAAACGGTCTACGTCATTACAAATCGGAATCAATTCGTCTACGTAATCCTGCGGCAGCGGATTGAAGTTGTTGTCTACGTGTTCCACGCAAGGCTCAAGCATACGCTTCAAACCATAGATAATCTGCGTCGAACTGTTACAGCCCAAGTGGAACCAAGTGTTCTTCTCGACTGCAAGCAGGTAGTCAATCTTACGCATACCGAGAATCTCTTTGCGGCGGTAACGCTTCCACGTACCTTTTTCCTCTTCAATTGCATGAGAGGCTGTGCGCAACGACTTGATGTTCTCATTCATCAAGCCTTGGGTAATGTTGCGGAAGGTATCGCGGGCAAAGACGAGAATGTCACCTTGGGTGCGACGAACGTGTTGCAAGAGCAATTCCCAAGTCTCAGCCTTGTCGTGCGAACGAACGAGCTGGCGGAAGAGCGTGTCCACATTGTCTTGTTCGCGCTTCTGCTTGAAACGACGGTTATTACTGATGATGACAATGGCTACAACAACGATGACCAGAATCATAGCAATGAAGCCACCCAAGTGGTTTACCGTTGCAATGAGGAATGCCATGATGAAAGCAGCACCGGCTGTGATAAACCAACCACCAATCACGGTAATTACACCCGTAATACGGTAAACAGCCGTTTCACGACCCCAAGCGCGGTCTGCCAAAGAAGAACCCATCGCCACCATGAAGGCAACGTAAGTGGTTGACAAAGGAAGTTTCAACATCGTACCGACTACAATCAGCAAACCTGCCAACACGAGGTTTACGGCGGCACGCACTTGGTCAAATGCAGCACCCTCAGCGAGTTCTACATCATCCTGGCTGAAGCGTTTGTCAATCCAGGTCGATACACACTGCGGCACATACTTTGAAATGAAGCTGGTCGTGTTGAGTACAGCACGAACGGTGCGGCGTGCAATCTTCGAAGACGAGAACACTTCTTCTCCTTCGTCTTGACGCGAAAGGTTAACCGTAGTCTCAACCACCTTGTGCGCCTTTTTGGACGTAAAGATGGCCAAGGTCATGATAACACCCGCACCAATCAAGAAGTATTGCTTACCGGGTAGCTGACTTTCGCCTGCTAACACATGCACTATGTATTCATGAGCCGAGGCACCGTTACCGTTTTGTGAGAAGGCAATGTAAGACTCAAGACCTGCAAGCGGTGTACCGATGAAGTTCACCAAGTCATTACCTGCAAACGCCATGGCTAAGGCGAAAGTACCGAAGAGTACAATGATGCGGAAGATGTTGACATTCAGCAAATGGAGTATTTCCATCAAAACCGTGAATACCACGAAGCTGGCCAACATGATGTAGGTGGTATTTTCCTCAATCCATTCGGGCGTCCAGCCGATGGAAGCAAGCAACGTGCTAGTCTTCAACCCCTTAACCAACAGGAAGTAGAAGATGGAAGTAATACTCAAGCCACCAAAGATAGCAATGCTGTAACGCAAGTGTTTTTTATAATGGAACGTGAAGACTACGCGGGTAATCCACATGACTACCAAGCCCACCACAAAGGCTATGGCTACCGAGAGGAATATACCGATAATCACACTCAAAGCCTTGTCCGTATTGATCAGGTCAGCGTATGTGTGGCCTGAAGCTACGATTTTCGAGAACGCCAACGCCGTGCTACCGCCTAAGAGACCGAATACCATCGAAACGGTCGTAGAAGTAGGCATACCCAGCGTGTTGAAAATGTCCAGCAGAATGACATCCGATGCAGCTACGGCAAGGAAAATACACATCACATCGTCAAGGGTGTAGTAATGTGGGTTGAGAATGCCGTGGCGAGCAATGTCCATCATACCGCTCGACGTACTTGCGCCGACAAAGATACCAATGGCTGCCACAATGAGTACCGTACGAAATTTAGAAGCTTTTGCTCCCACGGCGGGACTCAAGAAATTGACTGCGTCGTTGGCTACGCCTACCGATAAATCGAAGACCGCCAATACGATGAGGAATAACAAAATCCCCAAATAAAAGAAATCCATAATGTGAGGGTTGATATTGGTTGTTGTGGTGCAAAAATAACACAAGCAAAGCGATGAACAAAGAGAATATTACCGAATTGTTACAATTGTTATACGATGTGGTGAAGACTTAAACAAGAAGCTTTACTTTAACAAAACGCCTCTTATTTACCTATGCTTCAGCAGTTTTCCGTTCTGTAGATAGAGCTACAGGCTGAAACTATTCCATCTTTGAACTTCTATTAGGCAGGGATGTGGTAAAGCAAAAGAATAGAGGCGCAGGAATGAGAAAGGAAGAAGAAAGGGGGCGCAGGGGGCTGTACGATCGCGGCATGCCGCGACCCAAAGCTAAAGTAACTTTTTGCCGATGATTGATAAAGGCAACCAATGGGGTCGCGGCATGCCGCTAATATACAACCGCCACTCACCATAGCAGCAGCAACTTACACCGATGAAAGCTCTGAAAAAGCTCCTCACAGCTTTTCCAGAGCTTTATCTCATTATTACTCCGTCAAAAACTCAAGCAGGGCGGACATCGCCTGGCGACGGATTTGCGCGTCCTTAATACATTCAAACGGGAAGGTCATGGATACCGTACGGTAGTTACGTCCCTTGTAAGCCACCCCGGCTCCCTGTCCATTGGAGTAAGCGAAGACGCTGAAGGCTTGGCGAGCGGTGGGGAGAATCGCATCTGGATCGGGCACGGCATAGTGTTCGGCATTGGGCGTGCGATATAAGGGAAGCTGAAGGTTGAGTCCGTTCACATAGTCGGCACTGTCGCGGCGGGCACTTCCGTCATAACGATACTTCAGTACTTCTTCAACAAAGTGACGAGATTGCTTCTGATTGAGCGCATCCGAAGCTATATAGGTACCGCTTAGTAAAAGCGAACCGCCCTGCTCCAGATAGGACGCCAACTTTTGTTGAACACTCAGCGGAAGGGCTTCGTAACGATGCAGGTTATAGGGTCGATGGGCTTCAAGTCCAGCCACATAATCAATTACCCGGTATGGCTTCGTAGAAAACCCTTTCTCAGTAAAAGCCTCTTTGCTTACAGATACGTAGGAGTAGCGTCCCACCGAAGCTATGGCATCACCGTGAACTACGGGATAATCAAAGGTATTGCCCGCAATGGCTTTGCCTTCCCAGTCGCTTTGTGAGTAACCGAGTCCACTCGCGCCGTCCTGTCCCGCAGCGGCAGCATCGAAATTGACTTGGCGTCCCGCATAAGCGGTCGTACGTTGGTAAGGCACGCCCCAATCTTGATCCAGGTTAAAGCCTAACGAATCTGCTGTTTCGACCCAAGCCGGACCGCTGACTCGGCAGAAACCGTTGACCAAAAGCACCTGGGGCGCATCGGGAGCGGCGATGTAAGCCGCTAAGGTTTCAGAGGGGAAACTCTCTCCTCCGGCATTGACAGCCGTAACCCGAAAGGCATACGGCGTACCGGGTTGCACATTGACCAGACATTCGTTGACATTGCCCACAGCCTGACCGTTATCGAAATCGGCATTTCCCACCTTCGTGTACACGATGTAATTAGTGGGTGAAGCTGTCGGCTCCAGCGGGTCAACGGTCGGTTTCCAAGTCAGGCGTACCTGCTTCTGGTCGGAGGTTAAACGTGCCGCGAAACTGCGAACGGGGAGAGGTTGTACGGTTACCGTACGGATGCCGTGGCTGTAGTTGACAAAGCGCAATACAGACTTATAAACCGAACGGGCCAGCATAAACTTGAAGTAGGGGTCGTGGGCATACTTCATGTCCGTGAAGTTCTGGTGCGAAAGCATTTCCAAAATGGCTGAAGGCACTACGGGCATGCGCGTTTCTGCATAGTTACGATCCCAGTGTTCGCGTCGGGTCCACGTGGTCTGAACAACTGGACTTAGGTCACGTTGCAGTCCGTCAAGCAACAAGGCGGAAAAGTCTGACGATGCCATGCGCGACAGTCCCGACGGATAGTACAACGAACTGTCAGCGTCCTGGGTCGTACAAATGCTTAACGAACCGAAGAGGCTGCGATCCTTGTGATAACCCGCATCGCTGTGAAGTGCCAAAGCCAACTCAAAGGGAACGGACTCACCTCCCGTTCCGGGATGGAAGATGCTTCCCCTAGACTGGCGATTGACCATGTAACCCCGCACGCGCAAGTCGTCACGGTAGTCACTCACCCCCCGTTCGGAGTTGAACAAAGAGTCGGGCAGTCCTGCCCACTGGCCGTAGTAACGGGCGGCTTCGAGAAAGCGCGGCAAACCCGAAGTTCCTGCCTGTTCGCGTTCGGTCTGCCCTACTCCTCCTCCAAACCGTACGGCATCGGCACTGACAATGCCTTGACTCTGGCTTCGGTTTGTCAACCTGACACGTCCCTGCGTACTGCTCCCTTCACGAAAAGCATAGGTTCCGATATAGCCCCATGTGCCGCCGCCCATGCGTTGGTTGACCTGTACGGTGGTCTGTCCGCCAAGATGATAAACCGTATATTGCGCATCGCTTACGCTCTGAGGCAGCGAGGCATAACTCACGTAGACGGCATAACGGCCGGTACGAGGGAAACGGGGTGTCCAATAAGCTGCGGAAGTCGCTTCCGCTCCCGTTGCGGTCGCTACATAACGGGCCGTTCCCTGTTGGAAAGGCAAAAGGCTGTCCGTCAGCAGACCACTGGGGGCTGCAAAACCACTTCCAGCAGGAAGGGCGGTCCACGCCTTGCCGCTCTGCACGGTTTCGCCGTAATTACCCTGGCGCGTCGGGTGATCATTGTCTACAACAGCTTCAGCCGTTTGGTCGTCGCGCTCACGAGGCGTACCGACGATTGCTCCTGCTCGTTCCAACATGGGAAAGAGGTAGGGGTAAACAATCGACTGGGTCAGAAGGTCCTCCGTCGTACAAAACAAATAGGGTCGTTGCCATCGCCAGGCTTGCTCGGTCTGCTTGTAATAGCGTCCGTGGCTTGCCCAGACAAAGAGGTGACGGTTTTGCAAACCATTCGTAATGGCATAAGGGCGAGAAAGGTTCTTCACCCACGGGTTCCCATTATAATCACAGTCTCCCCACAGGCGACTGCGGTCGATATCCCTCGTGCGCAAAAGGTTGGGGATGAGTTCCTCCAAGTGTTTCCCCTTCGGGCTCACCAAGCTCAGTTCGTAATTCTTGTAAGGGGCAGGAAGAACCTGACTGAGTTGCCTGTAGAGTTGGCTAACCCGGTCGGGCGTTAAGGGTTGAGAGGCAAAAGCCTCATTGACATAAACTGTCAGCGTACGTAGGTCATCGTTTACCCGTAACGAGTCGGCACGCATCGCGCTGGCGGGACGGTAGCCCGCTACGGTATAATTGCGAAAGAAAGTGCGGACTTCTTCAATGGGTAATTCCTGTTGGGCCAAGCCTACAGAAGGACACAAAGTGAGAAAGAATAGGGATAGAGGAAGTTTCATCGGAAAAAGGGATAACGTAACCGTTCGAATCAAGCAGCTGGGCAACCACGCAAAATGAGAAGGGGAACGGACTCAAAGTTTCCTGTCGGGGAAATAGCAGCCCTTGCCCCATAAAGTATAGTTGCCCTAAGAGTAGATAAAGGGTAGAGCCTTCGCCCTACCCTTTAATCGGTCGTCTCAGACGAGACGTACTGGTGTAGACACGCCGTGCGTGTGACTACTTATTTTTTCAACGCAGCAATAGTTTCTTGCAGCGTAGCAATCTTGGAAAGTGCATCACTTTCCTTCTTACGTTCCAAGTCAACCACCGCAGCGGGTGCATTGTTGACGAAACGCTCGTTGGAGAGCTTCTTGCGCACCCCTACCAGGAAGCCTTCGAGGTGCTTCAGCTCAGCTTCGGCCTTCGCCAGTTCGGCTTCAACATCAATCAGGTTGCCGAGGGGCACTGCATACTCTGTCGTACCTACCATGAAGGAAGTAACTCCTTCACCCTTGGCTTCGACAACAGCCACACCGCTCACGCCTGCCATCTTCACCACCAATGCATCGTAAGCAGCAATCGGATTGGCACCTACCACCTGCAAGTCGAGAACCTCACGCGGTGAAATGTTCTTAGCGTTGCGCACAGAACGCACGCCCGTCACCACATTCTTCATCGCCTCAATAGCTGCCAGCAAAGCGGCGTCGCCTGCCTCAGGAGCTGCGATTGACTGCGGGCTAACCATGATGCTCTCGCCTTCCTTGCGGTCTGCCAGGTGTTGCCAGAGTTCTTCGGTAATGAAGGGCATGAAGGGGTGAAGCAAGTGGAGGAGGTGGTTGAATGCTTCGAGTACTGCCTGATAGGTCTGGGCGTCGATGGGACTTCC
This sequence comes from uncultured Prevotella sp., assembly GCA_900541335.1. Classification (GTDB taxonomy): domain Bacteria; phylum Bacteroidota; class Bacteroidia; order Bacteroidales; family Bacteroidaceae; genus Alloprevotella. Next base: position 953 of record UQJC01000041.1, on the reverse strand, counting down.
GTAAGCGGGCTTCACCATTTCGAGGAACCAGCTCGAGAACTCGTCCCAGAAGAGGTGGTAAACTTCCATCAAAGCCTCGCTCAAGCGATACTTCGTATAGAGGTCGGCTACTTCGGCTGCGCTGTGACGCAACTTAGCGGCAAACCATTCTACAGCCAAACGAGCCGTTTCGGGCTGAGCCGCATTTTCGTCTACCTGCCAACCCTGTACGAGACGGAAAGCATTCCAAATCTTGTTGCAGAAGTTACGACCCTGCTCGCAAAGTGCTTCGTCAAAGAGGATGTCGTTGCCAGCAGGGGCGGCAAGCATCATACCCATACGCACACCGTCGGCACCAAAGCGATCAATGAGGTCGAGCGGGTCGGGTGAGTTACCCAGTGACTTAGACATCTTGCGGCCGAGCTTGTCGCGTACGATACCCGTGAAATAAACATTCTTGAAAGGCATCTTACCCGTAAACTCATAGCCAGCCATGATCATGCGGGCTACCCAGAAGAAGATGATATCGGGACCCGTCACGAGGTCGCTCGTGGGATAGTAATATTGGAACTCTTCATTCTTCGGGTCGCTGATGCCCTCGAAGAGAGAGATCGGCCAGAGCCAAGAAGAGAACCAAGTATCGAGTGCATCTTCATCTTGACGCAGGTCGGTGAGCTGAAGGTTGGCGTCACCACTCTTCTCACGTGCCAATTGAAGTGCCTCTTCAGCCGTTTCGGCTACAACAAAGCCGCCAGCGGGCAAGTAGTAAGCGGGAATACGATGACCCCACCAGAGCTGACGAGAGATACACCAGTCCTTGATGTTCTCCAACCAGTGACGGTAGGTGTTCTTGTACTTAGTCGGGTAGAACTTGATCTCGTCGTTCATGACGGGAGGCAAAGCCAAGTCTGCAAAGTGTTGCATCTTGAGGAACCACTGCATGGAGAGCTTCGGCTCGATAGGCACACCGGTAC
>UQJC01000040.1 GCA_900541335.1 uncultured Prevotella sp. | reverse complement strand
TATCCATTCTTTCAGAGAATACACTCCCAATCAACCCCTACACATTAATCAGAATAAATGTATGCATTGCATCTACTGCAATCTGTGTGACAAAACTACTGAGGACAATGTTTACACATAAAGATATTGAAAACAAAACGGTGTTTGTCATTAACTGCATTGCGCATGACAAGAGCCTACGCGTAAATAATGGCGAACTCTACCTACAAGAGAAAAAAGAAGATGGTGAGCAAGTCACCCTTACCAAATTTCCTTTTCAAAAAGTGCTTGCACTTTTCGTTATTGGCCATATAACCATCACCACTCCATTGTTGGAAAAATGCAAGAAGTATAACCTGGCTCTGATAGTTACAAAGCCCAATCTCCGACCCGTTTTTTACTGGGCCGATGCAGCTGAAGCCAACTATCTGTTAAGACAGCGACAACATGCCTTCTCTGTTAACGATCTTTCCATTGCCAGACTCTTGGTAGAAAACAAAATCAGCAACCAGCTACGAGCCTTGAGAAAGACACGCAGAAAGGACGAACTCACCCTTGCAGCCATAAAACAATGCGAAGCCGCATACGCTTCTATTGCAGAAGTCAATGACTACAATGCTTTACTAGGAAAGGAAGGAGTTGTAGCACGTACATTCTTCGCTGCCTATTTCCAATCTTTGAATTGGCAAGGTCGAAAGCCTCGTATGAAGTCAGACGCCATCAATGTAACCTTAGACATTGGCTATACCATTCTCTTTAATTTCATGGAGTGCTTCCTCCGGATGTTTGGTTTTGATCTCTACATCGGAATCTATCACCGCATTTGGTTTAAACGTAAATCATTGGTTTGCGATCTCATAGAACCCTTCCGATGCCTCATAGATCACACAGTTCTATTAGCCTTTCATCGAAAACAGTTTACAACTGAGGACTTTGAGCTTGTCAAACATGAATACAGACTCAAACGTAACAAGTCTGCTACATACTACCAAGTATTTTATAAAACACTCATCAGTAAAAAAGGAGAGATCTTTCTATATGTACAATCCTACTATCGTTGCTTTATGGGGCAAAAGTCAATAGATCACTATCCCAAATTTCATCTATAATATAACATTGCCCTCTTCAGCTAAGAAGCGGAGAGTTGTGTTTTCTATGCTAAATACCAATTATCATGATTATTATTAGCTACGATATAACGGACGACTTAATCAGAGGTCGATTCTCACGAATGCTTACCAAACATGGAGCTATCAGACTACAATATTCTGTTTATGAAGTAACCAATACTCAAAGAGTAATAAATAACCTCTGCACTAAAATTGAGAGCTACGCAAAACACTTTAATCTATCAGATAGTGTTATTATATTTGATATAGAAAAGGAGCGTCTAAGAAAATATGGTAATGCAATTCATCGCGATAAAGACATTGTTTTCCTATAATGACAAACCTTGGTCTATATAAGAAAAGTCTCCAACTCCAAAAGCAATCTTTTTCCTCTGATTTTCAATCAAATAAAAAGTATCTTGCTAAGATACATAGAGAGAAAGGGGGGATTTTTTACTTTAAAATATAACTCCACAAATGCACTGATATTCAAAACATTCATTATATCTTTGCACTCAGATAAGGCTATAATGCCTTTATAATTTCTACTATTGTAGATCAAAGTCCTTCTGACTGACCCCTTCTTCGGGCTATAATGCCTTTATAATTTCTACTATTGTAGATCTTATCCACTCTTGACGAGTGTCAGACCATGGCTATAATGCCTTTATAATTTCTACTATTGTAGATTAATCGTGGCAGGGAGGGGAGTCGAACCGGCTATAATGCCTTTATAATTTCTACTATTGTAGATAGAGGGGTAATTGATAATGTCTATTGCTTGGCTATAATGCCTTTATAATTTCTACTATTGTAGATCCGGCCAAGAATGAGTTTAACGATGAGGAGGCTATAATGCCTTTATAATTTCTACTATTGTAGATAATTTATATCCAAGCCAAATCCACCGATGTGGCTATAATGCCTTTATAATTTCTACTATTGTAGATCCCGAAAGCACACCAAGCCACACTTTCCCGGGGCTATAATGCCTTTATAATTTCTACTATTGTAGATTGGTAACTTTCCCATGTTCGGTCCGGGTTGGCTATAATGCCTTTATAATTTCTACTATTGTAGATAATAACAAGAAATGGACTTGAAAGATTTTGAGGCTATAATGCCTTTATAATTTCTACTATTGTAGATAAATCGTTCGACAAATGGGTACAGGAAGTCGGGCTATAATGCCTTTATAATTTCTACTATTGTAGATTGATTATCCTAATTAAATAGATTGTATATGGCTATAATGCCTTTATAATTTCTACTATTGTAGATTGAAATAACCAAACGAAAACGAAGAAAAGGCTATAATGCCTTTATAATTTCTACTATTGTAGATATCTGTCCTCAAAGGTTCTTTTCTCGTCGAGGCTATAATGCCTTTATAATTTCTACTATTGTAGATGGTTTAGGAACCGAAAGAACGAGAAGTTGGGCTATAATGCCTTTATAATTTCTACTATTGTAGATCTTGCATACTTTTTCTTGATGAGTTTGACGGCTATAATGCCTTTATAATTTCTACTATTGTAGATAAAACAAAACAACCGCGCCTTTCCGCGTGGCTATAATGCCTTTATAATTTCTACTATTGTAGATCACCTGAGTAATACTGCCAATCCGATAGGCTATAATGCCTTTATAATTTCTACTATTGTAGATTTTCTTGATGTAGCCATCGTTTTTTTGGGCTATAATGCCTTTATAATTTCTACTATTGTAGATAGCATAATAATAAGATTACCAGTACCTTTGGCTATAATGCCTTTATAATTTCTACTATTGTAGATCTGTGCAATCAGGTTTTCCGCCTCGCTAGGCTATAATGCCTTTATAATTTCTACTATTGTAGATTGAAACAGCCAAACAAAAACGAAGAAATTAGGCTATAATGCCTTTATAATTTCTACTATTGTAGATAATCCTTACTCCTCTACTAGCCCTTTTTCTGGCTATAATGCCTTTATAATTTCTACTATTGTAGATAAGCAAAGCCGATAACCGATATACGCAGGGGCTATAATGCCTTTATAATTTCTACTATTGTAGATTCGGGCAAGTGGGAAATCAAGTTTGTGAGGGCTATAATGCCTTTATAATTTCTACTATTGTAGATTGGCAAACATTGAAAAACCAGCAACGGGTACGGCTATAATGCCTTTATAATTTCTACTATTGTAGATTTTTCATATATATCTTCCCGAACGGCTGGGGGCTATAATGCCTTTATAATTTCTACTATTGTAGATACGTAGTGCGGCAGGTCTCCTATTCCTGTCCGGCTATAATGCCTTTATAACACCCACTTTATATAGTAGAGATAGCTCCCAAGTACTTTCTTGCTTTGCAACTACAAGTAACTTATCATATCAAGAAAGAATATTGAAAACTATCATTCTTAAACAGCCATCTTTCATCAAAGAATCTCCCTCTCTACTTCTACCCAATCATCGTTTCAATAAAGAATAAAGCGTTGCTCAAGCTAAAAAAAGCAGTTCCATATTTGTTGTTTTCCAAAAGATTTGTACTTTTGCACCCCGTAAGTGGATTGCCATCCGTTGTGGGTTAATATTAAGATCCCACCCCAAGATTACGCAACAACAATTTCTGAAACCCCGCAAACGAGAGAAGCGCAATTCCCCGCACCTATTTCATATTACATCAAAGAAACAAAGCGAAAGCAATGTCTAAGATTTGTCAGATTACAGGAAAGAAGGCCATGATTGGCAACAACGTTTCGCACTCGAAGCGTCGCACGAAGCGCTCGTTTGACGTAAACTTGTTCACTAAGAAATTCTACTATGTTGAACAGGACTGCTGGATCAGCCTCCGCATTAGCGCTGCTGGTTTGCGCCTCATCAACAAGGTTGGTTTGGACGCTGCGTTGAGCAACGCCGTAGCCAAAGGATATTGCGATTGGAAAAATATTAAAGTAATCGGATAAAAGTAGAATAAAATGGCTGGAAAGAAAGCTAAAGGCAACCGCGTTCAGGTTATCCTCGAATGCACTGAAATGAAAGAAAGTGGTCTTCCCGGAACTTCTCGTTATATCACGACGAAGAACCGCAAAAATACTCCTGAACGTTTGGAATTGAAGAAGTACAATCCCATCCTCAGAAGAATGACTATCCACAAAGAAATCAAATAATCCATATTAGAACATGGCAAAGAAAACAGTCGCTACGCTCCAGGAAGGTAAGACCGATGGACGTTCCTACACCAAGGTGATCAAGATGGTAAAGAGCCCCAAGACTGGTGCTTACATCTTCGATGAGCAAATGGTTCCCAACGAAGCTGTTAAGGACTTCTTCAAGAACTAATCTGCTTAGCATCACTTTTTCATAAGCATAATCCCAACAATCCTCATCAGAGATCTTGGATTATCATACATAGCCGCTACTCTTAAAAGGGTAGTGGCTTTTTTGATACTTCGAACTCACAACACTCTTCGCTTTTTCAGCAATTCACGCGGTTATCTCACTCCTTTTAAGTAAGTTTGCAACATATTGAAAAGAAGTGCATAGCTACGATTTAGCTGTCCAAAGGACCTGCTAAAAGTAGGAGTGCCGCCATCATTAATCATCACTCGACAATGGGCCTATTTAGTAGTATCTTCTCGAAGAAGGAAAAAAAAGAAGTTCTTGACGCTGGATTGGAAAAGACCAAGACCAGTTTCTTTAGTAAACTGACACGCGCCGTAGCTGGTAAAAGCAAGGTGGACGACGAGGTGCTCGACAATCTGGAAGAAATTCTCATCACCTCAGACGTAGGTGCAGATACAACGGTAGACATCATCCACCGCATTGAGGAGCGCGTGGCACGTGACAAATACATCAATACTGCCGAACTTCACCATATCCTCAAAGAGGAAATTGCGGAGTTGCTGACAAAAAGTGGCAACGACGATACGGAGGGGTTTGTCATCCCGACGAACAAGAAGCCTTACGTGATTATGGTGGTGGGCGTAAATGGTGTGGGTAAGACTACAACCATCGGTAAGTTGGCTTACCAATTTAAGAAAGCCGGACTCAATGTGGTATTGGGCGCGGCTGATACGTTCCGCGCGGCCGCTGTAGAACAGCTGGTCATCTGGGGCGAACGCGTTGGAGTACCTGTTGTCAAACAACAAATGGGTAGTGATCCGGCCAGCGTAGCCTATGACACGATTAGTTCGGCCAAAGCCAATGGAGCTGACGTGGTAATCATTGACACGGCAGGTCGTCTGCACAACAAAATCGGCTTGATGAATGAGCTGACGAAGATTAAGAAGGTGATGCAGAAAGTGGTTGACACGGCTCCGGACGAAGTGCTCTTGGTACTTGATGGAAGTACAGGGCAAAATGCTTACGAGCAGGCAAAACAATTTATCAAAGCTACTGAAGTTACGTCACTGGCTATTACGAAATTGGACGGTACTGCAAAGGGAGGCGTCGTCATTGGCATTTCTCACCAGCTGAATGTGCCAGTGAAATACATTGGATTGGGCGAAAAGATGACCGACCTCCAACCCTTCAACCGACGCGAATTCGTAGAGTCACTCTTTGAAGGTAAAGAGCTTTAATACGCCTCCCCCTACTCTATCTTATTTATTTACTATCTTCTGTCATTCAATAAGAATTATGCGTACAGTCGATTTCATCACCATGGGTTGCTCAAAGAATCTAGTCGATTCGGAGCAATTACTCAGCCAGTTTCAAGAACACGGATTCGAAGTATTCCATAATCCAGACGAAATACACGGCGACATTGCGGTCGTTAATACCTGTGGCTTCATTGGCGACGCCAAGGAAGAGAGTATCAACATGATCTTAGAGCTCTGCGACCTGAAGGCTTCAAAGATGCTGAACGAAGTTTATGTGATGGGCTGCCTCTCCGAACGCTATCTGATGGAGTTGCGCGAGGAAATCCCAGACGTTGACAAGTTCTACGGCAAGTTTAACTGGAAGGAACTGCTGAAAGATCTCAGCAGCGAATACAATGAAGCTACTCGCAATGAACGCCTGTTGACTACCCCCGCTCATTATGCTTACTTAAAGGTATCGGAAGGTTGTGACCGCTCATGTGCCTACTGTGCCATTCCGCTCATTACGGGTAAACATAAGAGTCGCTCGATGGAGGAAATCCTCGAGGAAGTGCGCCACCTGGTGACACAGGGTGTCAAGGAGTTCCAAGTCATTGCCCAAGACCTTACTTACTATGGGGTTGACCTCTACCAAAAACAATGTCTGCCTGAACTCATTGAACGAATGGCGGAGATACCGGGCGTCGAGTGGATTCGACTGCACTATGCGTATCCGGCACACTTCCCTCTTGACCTGTTGCGTGTCATGCGTGAACATGACAATGTCTGCAACTACTTGGACATTGCTCTACAACACATCAGTAACCCGATGTTGGAACGCATGCAACGACACATTACCACGAACGAAACGATTGACTTGATCGAAACGATGCGCCGCGAAGTGCCGGGCATCGCTATTCGTACGACGATGATGGTGGGTTTCCCGGGTGAAACGGAAGAAGACTTCAACGAACTGATACAATTTGTCGAAGCCATACGGTTTGAGCGCATGGGTGCCTTTGCTTACAGTGAAGAAGAAGGTACGTATGCGGCTTTACACTACGAAGACAATGTGCCTGAAGAGGTAAAGCAAGACAGACTGGACCAGCTGATGGCTTTACAGGAGCAAATCGCTGCTGAAGTCTCTGCTGAACAAATTGACAAGGTCATGCGCGTCATCATTGACCGCGAGGAAGGAGATTACTACATCGGACGTACCGAAATGGACTCTCCGGAAGTGGACTGCGAAGTACTGATTCAACGGAATTACCGACGTCCCCTGCATATCGGTGAATTCTATGACGTGCGTATCGTAGACTGCGAAGAGTTTGACCTTTACGGCGAAGTGTTATAAGGTGGTGCGCTGATGCGTAAGGTCTTGACTCCCGCTGTATTTCTATTTATTGGACTCCCCATTATAAAGAATGGGGTCTGCTTGTTTTCATAACTTGATTCTTATTTATGAACAACAAAGACTTTATCAACGCATTAGCCTCACGTGCTGATTTATCAGCCAAAGCGACGCAACAACTGACCAACGCTTTGATTGCCGGACTAGCAGATAAGCTGAATGATGAAACGTCATTGACGGTTCAAGGCTTTGGTGCGTTTGAAGTAAAGAAAAAGCTGGAACGCATCGCGGTGAATCCAGCTACCCAACAAAGAAAACTCGTCCCCCCACGTTTGGTACTGGCTTTCAAACCCAGTAATGTGCTCAAAGATAAACTGAAATAAGATTCTCGGATGAAGAAGAAATTACTCCTACAAGATATTTCTGACTACATAGCGCAACAAGAAGGTATCAGCAAGAAAGATGCTGATACCTTTGTTCGTGCTTTCTTCGAAGTAATCGAGCAAGGACTTCTCGAAGAGAATTTTGTCAAGATTAAAGGCCTCGGTACATTTAAGTTGGTGACGGTCAGCGAACGCGAAAGTGTTAATATCAATACAGGCGAACGATTCCAAATCAGTAGCCACACGAAGGTGACCTTTACACCTGACAGTAGCATGAAGGAATTGGTCAACCGACCCTTTGCTCACTTTGAAACGGTAGACCTTTCTGACGAAACCAGTACAACGGAACTGGATCAGATAGATCAGGCTATGTTGGAAAGTTTGGAAGCGGAGGATGCCGAAGGAGACACGGAAGAAGACATAGAGGATCTTTCTGAGGAAACACCCACAACCGACGAGGCTACTGATGAGGAAGAAACATTGGAAGCTACGGAAGAGGATGTACCTTCATGCGTTGCTGAAGTGGATGAAGAAACAGCCGTCACTGTTTCTGAACCCGTGACGGCTATACAGCATACGACGGAAAGCGAAGATGATTCAGTTGATTCGCCTGGAAACGAGACTCCCTCGGTTACTATCGAAGTGCCGATTAGCCAAGAAGAAGAGGATGTGCCCAGTTCAGAGGAGCTGAAAGAAAAGGCTTCGACTGAAGGAGATGCTTCTTCGACCGAAAACCCTACGAATCAACAGCTCCCTTCGTCTTCTGAACCCCAAGTGGAAACGTCTAAAGCCTCTCCCACTTCACCGAAAGAAGAAAATGAATTGGCTGACGACCCTGCGAATGGACAAAAGGAAGAAGACTTGGTGGTTACCAATCCGAAAACCATTCACTCGTGTACAGACGCTGAAACCATGCGTACGTTGGACCAGGGCAATCCGACACTGAGCTACACTTACCGCGAAACGCCGGCTCACCGCAAGCACAACATTTGGAAGACTATTGCCTTGGTATGCCTGGTTGGCTTACTGATGGGACTCTCCTACTTCGCAGGATACTTTAAAGTGTTGTGTCCCTGCTCTTACCCCATCTTGGAAAATTGGTTGACTCCGTTTTTGACGGAACAACCAGCTCCTTCTACTCCTGCTCCAACTCCTTTATGTCCGCAAAATCCGGTCAAAAAGGAAGCGACCTCTACATCACAAACGGGAACGCCCTCTCCTTCACCCTCTGCGGTTGATCAACCTGCAGAGAAAACGGAAGCTAAGGAAACTACTTCTCCCCAAGCGGAACAGCCTGTCGGTCAAACTCCGCAAGAGCCGGAAAAGAAAGTTGAAACAACGGCTTCTGCACCCACTGCTCCCCCCAAAGCACCTGATACCTCCAAGAAACAAGAAAAAGAGAAGCCGCGTACCCATGTGGTACGAAAAGGAGATAACCTCTCAAAAATCGCTCGCCGCTACTACGGCTCGGATAAATATGTGCGAGCTATCATGAAGCGCAACAAACTGAGCGACGCGGACAACATCGAACTGGGGACGACGCTCTACCTGCCTTGACCTCTGCTTAAAAACGCACGCCCATACGGACGACAAGGAGAGAATGTCTGTTCGTACATGAAAAATAAGGGGCAAAACTTGCTCGAATTAGGTTTTGTCGGTTCACATGCCTCGAACTTCACGAACGAAAAACCTGCCCACCCAAAGAAGTGGCAGACTTTCCCCATAAACAAAGGGATTTTTCGAGCATGAGAGGCTCTTGAAATAAAAAAGAAGCGTTAACTTTGCAGCATGATTGAACTCTCCAGACATATTGAAAACTTGATGTTGAAACATGATTGTGTAATTGTCCCGGGTCTTGGTGGCTTTGTTACACAATATGTGTCTGCTCAACGGGTAGGAAGTGAGAATTTGTTCTTGCCTCCTCACCGCACTGTAGGGTTTAATCAGCAACTCACGCTTAACGATGGGTTGCTCGTACAGTCGTACATGCAAGCTTACGACACGAGCTATCCCGAAACGCTGAAACTGATTGATAACGCCGTACGTCAACTCAAAGAAGAGTTGCAGCGTGAAGGTTCTTATGAACTTTCGGGTATTGGTGTGTTGACTTTGGGCATAAACGGAAACTACAAGTTTACGCCGTGCGAATCAGGAGTTCTCTCTCCTGACCTTTATGGTTTGGACTCATTGTCACTTCCTGAACTTACTGCTACTGAGGAAAAGGAGGTGCCCAATGTGATTCGCGCTTGCAAAAAGAAAATCAACTTACAGCGTACGGAAAAGGAGTACACCATCAGCATCAACCGCGAACTGGTCAATTATGTGGCTGCCTCTGTAGTCGCTATTCTTTTCTATTTCTTGTGGGCTTCTCCTGTTAACCATTCAGCCGCTTCTGACCAAATGGCGGCTTCAGTGGTCTATGAGAATTTATTCTTCCCCAATAAGCAAACGGCTGAACCCTTGCCCAAGGTCACAACGCCTACGGTAGAACTCAAGAAGGTGAAACAAAATGCACCTATTTTAGACTTGAGCAAGAATAAGGAAACGAAAAGTCCGGAAGTTGCGCCGGTTGCGCCAACTCCTATTGTACAAAAGGATACAGCAAAGGAAGGTAATTTCACCTTGGTCGTTGCCAGTGCGATTCCAAGCGATAATGCGGAGGCCTTTGTTCAGAAACTAAAGGCCAATGGTTTTCCGGATGCGGAAAGCTATACGCGAAAAAAGATGGTGCGCGTAATTTATGGACATTACGCTACTCAAGAAGAAGCACAAGACAGTCTGCAAAGACTTAGAGACAATGAAATCTTTGAAGACGCGTGGGTCTTAAAGACTAAGTAGGAATCTGGTTTGTCTGAATTATTAAGGATATACCTGATTCCTATTTTTTTGTTCTTAAAAAAAACTCTCACCAGATTATTAAGAATAGGAGCGAGCTGAGACAGCCTCTCTCCATAATAATATATCATCTACATGAAACGCATACGTTGCCCTAAATGTGACGAAGCTATACTCTTCGACGAAACTCGTTACGAACCGGGACGTGTACTCGTATTTGAATGTCCCGAGTGCCACAAGCAATTTAAAATCAGAATGCCGCAACCGGTAAGCGCTACTTCTACGGAAGAGGATGAGGAAGAAGAAGCAGTGGTCTACGGCAGATTGGTGGTGATTGAAAACGCCTTCCACTTCAAACAAATCATTCCACTCTATGCTGGTGAAAACGTGGTAGGACGTTCGGTTAAGGGCACACAGGCTAATGCGGCGATCAAGACCGTTGACCCGAGTGTTGACACCACCCATTGCATCATTACGGTTCGTCCTCAAGCCAACGGTTCGGCTAAGTTTATTCTGCGTGATGCGCCCTCGAACACGGGTACCTTCTTGCACAACACGATTTTGGAGAATAAAGATCGGGTCAACTTGTCTGACGGCGATATTATTACCATCGGTGCCACTACTCTAATCTTCCGCTTGGGAAGTGAAGAGGAGGAAGAGGATTAAAATGCTCTACTTTGGAAGGAAGTATACAATGATTGTTGACGAAAACTTCTATTCGCATGAAACTGCTTAAAGGATGGGCTCTGTTAGTGGGACTCCTGGCGCTTGCTCAGCCACTCCATGCGCACGAACGCTCACTTTCTACGACAACAGTCGATAGCCTAAAGCTCCAGCAACCTTTTAAAGGACACTTTTACTGTCCTGAAACGAAAGTACACCTTTACCTCGACTTGTACGAGGAAAGTATTGAAGTACCGGGATTTAGTTTCTTGGGAAAAATGCAAGGGTACATGGAAGGTGGCATTTACGGCACCTGGATGCTGATTAAACACAAAATACGGGCCGACCAGCGCAAAGTATTGCTTCGTTTCAGCAACGACATTGGCAGTGACTCACAAAACATTGAGTTTACGCAAATCAATGACAGCACCTTTACTTATCAAGCGGTAGAGGGAAATGCTATCAAGAAGGCTGTCGGTCGGAAGTTGGTCAAGGTAACTGACCAGATGAAGTTCATCCGTCAATAACCTTCAACTTCACGGAGCACTTGGCGGCACACGTACCTGCAAAATGGTTCGTCCTTATTCAGTAAGGAAGTACCTTCGCGCTGGCATCGAATGGCTCCCGAGTCTATGGCTGTGCTACGTAAGCCTTACTTATTTCGAATAAACCATGGCAAGCACCTTCTATAAACAAGGGAAAGAGGCTTTACGGCTGCTAAAGGAACTCTTATTTCCACGCGCTTGCTGTCATTGCGGCAAACGGCTGATGGTGGATGAAGAAGTGCTCTGTTCTACATGTATGCAGAAGCTCCCTTTTACACATTTGAAGGGGGAGAAGAACAACATTGTCGAACGGTTGCTTTGGGATCACCTCATCACGACTGAAAGGGGAAATAGTCTGCTCTATTACAGCAAAGAAAATTTCCACTCGATTTATTACGCTTTCAAATACCATCAATGTCCTGATGTCGCCGTATTCTTTGGTAAGCTGATGGCCAAGGATTTAACTGACACTTCTTTCTTTGAAGGTATCGATGTGATGCTCCCCGTACCTTTGTCACCACAAAAGATGCGTCAACGAGGTTACAACCAAAGCGAACGCTTGGCTGAAGGCGTCAGACAGGTGACTGGAATCCCCGTGGATACCCAATCTGTTGTACGCAACACTCATACTTCCACACAAACACAGGTCATCAGTATTTATGAAAGAGAGGAGAACGTAAAGGAAATCTTTAGCGTAATCCATCCTGAATGCCTTACCGGCAAACACTTGCTTCTCATTGACGATGTGCTTACCACAGGAAGTACCATTCGCTCATTGGCTCACGCCATTTTAAAGAATGTACCAGAGATTAAGCTAAGTGTATTAACTTTAGGTTTGTCTCATTTCCACCGACATCCTCTCCTACCGCCTTACGTTGAGCCTCAAGAGGAATATATAACACTCAAAAAGACAAAACACCGAAAAGGTTTACCCTTTTAACGTGAAAGCATCTACAAAAAAGAATGGGTTGAACCTCCGCTAGTTGATAATTTATCAAGTATAGACGGGATAGCTTGTTAAATTTATCAGTAAATCCTTCCATTAGTTTCACATCCTACCAGTGAAGAATAAATCATACACTACCTTTGCCACCATGAAAAAGTCAACGATTTGGGGCATTGCGATTGCGATAGGAATTTCTTTCCTGACGCTCATCTTCCTGCAAACGAAGTACTTGCAGGAGGTGATTCACATGCGCAAAGAACAATTTGACGAATCGGTCATCCGAAGTCTTTCTCAAACAGCTCGCAATTTGGAGCTTTACGAAACAAAGTCGGACTTGGAGGAGCTCTTTGAGAAAGAGCAACACAAGATTCACGGGAAGAAAGCACAAAAAGCAACTCCTACGACCAACCACACTTCGATTCCCCGCAACGTATCAAAAGGAGTTTTCCTGGACAATTTAGATGCCAACTCGGTAAGTCCAGCTTTACGCGACTCTGTCAAGCAACGCTATATCCATCAGAATGGACTCTTGGATCAAGTAATCTACTCCATTCTTTACGAGGTTAGTGACAAGCCCTTTGCTGAACGCATTGATTTCAGACAACTGGACGCTGCCCTGCGCACGGAATTACGTAATAATGGAATTCAGTTGGACTACCACTTCTACGTGACAACCTCTGACGGACGCGAGGTGTACCGTTGTTCGGACTATACTTCGGTGGGCGAAGAGACTACCTTCCGACAGGAATTATTCCCCAACGATCCGCAGGCACAGACGGGATTGCTCTACATTCATTTTCCCGAATTGCAGAAGTACATCTTCTCAAGCGTTCGGTTTATGATTCCCGCCATCATCTTCACGGTCATTCTGCTCATTATCTTCATCTTCACGATTTATTCCATCTTCCGACAGAAGAAGTTGACTGAAATCAAGAATGACTTCATCAACAACATGACTCACGAATTTAAAACGCCAATCTCTACAATCTCGTTGGCGGCTCAAATGCTCCGTGATCCTTCGGTTGCGAAGAGCGAAACGATGTTCAAACACATCTCGGGTGTCATTGTCGATGAAACGAAGCGATTGCGCTTCCAGGTGGAGAAGGTCTTGCAAATGTCTATGTTTGACAAGAAGGTGGCCACCTTCAAACCGAAGGAGATTGACGTCAATGTGCTGATGCAAGAAACGGTTAACACCTTCCGCCTTAAAGTAGAAGCCTCTGGCGGAACCATTGACACACATCTCGATGCGGACGATGCTGTAGTCTATGTAGACGAAATGCACTTTACCAACGTGCTTTTCAACTTAATGGACAATGCCGTTAAATATAAATCGTCCGATCGCGAACTCAAACTCTTTGTCTCGACACGCAATGAGTCTGGCAGACTGGTTATCGTGATTGCGGACAATGGTATTGGCATCAAACGAGAAGATTTGAAGAAAATCTTTGAAAAATTCTACCGCGTACACACGGGTAACCGCCATGATGTCAAAGGATTTGGACTCGGACTGGCTTACGTTCACAACATCATCAAAGCCTTCAACGGTACGATTCATGCAGAAAGTGAATACGGCAAGAGTACGAAGTTCATTATCTCTCTCCCCTTAATGGAACAAGAATAAAGTCCCTCCCCTATTGCATACTAATTACAAACATCTAAATACACTACAAATTATGATTACAGCTGAAGAAAAAATGAAGATACTCCTCTGCGAGGACGATGAAAACCTCGGTATGTTGCTCCGCGAATACCTCCAGGCTAAGGGTTACGATACGGAACTTTGCCCCGATGGCGAAGCTGGTTATCGTGCTTTTACTCAAAATAAGTACGACCTCTGCGTTCTCGACGTAATGATGCCTAAGAAGGATGGCTTCAGCCTCGCTCGCGACATTCGTCAGATTAATGAGGAGACTCCCATTATCTTCCTTACGGCAAAGACTTTGAAGGACGATATCCTCGAAGGCTTCCGTCTCGGTGCTGACGACTACCTCACGAAGCCTTTCTCTATGGAGGAACTTACTTTCCGTATCGAAGCTATCCTTCGTCGTGTTCGTGGTAAGAAGAATCGCAACCGTACGCACTACAAAATTGGTTCATTCAACTTCGACACGCAGAAGCAGATTCTTTCACGCGGCGAGACGCAGACGAAGCTTACCACGAAGGAAAGCGAATTGCTCAGCTTGCTCTGTGCACATGCAAACGAGATTCTGCAGCGTGACTATGCGCTCAAGACTATTTGGATTGACGACAACTACTTCAACGCTCGCTCAATGGACGTTTACATCACCAAGCTCCGTAAGCACTTGAAGGGTGATGACAGCGTTGAAATCATCAACATCCACGGCAAGGGCTATAAGCTCATCACACCGGACCCCGAGATGTAATCCCATCTCTCCCGTCCCTTTTTGATTCGGGCGGCAAAGTGCAAAGGCATTCTTGTGTCAAGCATTTTGCCGCCCGTCTTTATTGGTATTATTTTCTCCTCTATCTCTGCTATAACAACCTATGGAATTTATACTCACAGCTCTCATCGCCCTGTTGCTCGGGCTTCTGATGGGCTTCGTGTTCGGACGAAAGAACAAGCAGGCTGAAAACGACCGCATACTTATTCGCGAAAAGGAAGAAGCCAACCGCATGCTTCAAGAAAAGGATGCTCGCATCGAGGAATTGAAGCGCGACTGGAATGAACAAAAAGCGGAACTGCGCAACCAATACGACCATCAACTGGCTGAACGTGACCGCTTGCATCAAGATGCCCTTACGACTCAAGAACGCCATCAACAAAGGGCTTTGGAAGAAATGCAGAATAAGTTTAACGAAACCATGGGGCGCGTTTCTGCCCAAATGAAGGCGGATACGCAGGACATGTTGAAGGAACGACAAAAAGAATTTGCCGAATCGAGCCAAACTAATCTCGGCCAAATCGTTACGCCTCTACGAGAGACTATTGACAAGATGAAAAAGGCCATGGACGACAGCACGCTGAAACAAACGGCCATGAGCAGTGAAATGAAAGCGAACATCGAATTGATGATGCGCCAAAGTGAAATGACACGCCAAACTGCTGAAGAGCTTACACGCGTGTTTAAACATGGAAGCAAGGTGCAAGGCGATTGGGGCGAAACGGTGCTGAATGAATTACTCGAAAGCCAGGGACTTACGAACGGCATACATTATAACACCCAAGCGGTTATTCGCGATGCTAACGGAAAAACCGTAACCAACGAACAAGGCGGCAACCTACGTCCTGACGTCATTCTGCATCTTGACAGCCGTCGGGAACTTATCATCGACTCTAAGGTGTCTCTCACTGCCTTTATCGACTATGTCAATGCCGAAACAGATGCTGACCGTGACCGCTATCTCAAAGCGCACATTGACAGTTTGCAGAAACATGTCAAGGAATTGGCTGCGAAAGATTATTCTTCGTACATCCAACCGCCCAAAGTGCGTATGGACTACGTAATCATGTTCGTCCCCCATTCGGGTGCCCTTTGGACCGCCCTTCATGCCCAGCCCGACCTTTGGCGCAAGGCTATGGAACGCAATGTCTTTATTGCCGACGAGCAAACACTCTTTGCAGCACTCCGTATCATCCACATGACTTGGACTCAAATTGCTCAAGCGGAAAATCACGAACGTGTCTTTACACTGGCAAACGAAATGATTGACCGCGTCGGTCAGTTCTGCAAACGTTATCAGGCTCTCGGCCAGGCATTGGCCAAAGCTAACCAAGCCTACGACGATGGCAACAAGAAACTTGCTCCTACCGGGCAAAGCATTACCCAAACCGCCAACAAATTACTGAAGCTCGGCGCCAAACAAAGCGATAAGAATCCCGTACCAGAATTGTTGGACATGGATGACATCCCTGCGTTGGAAGTAACAGAGACAAACTGATTCCCATTATTGCGACTAGTTTCTTAAACATACCCCTTCTACTTGTACAAGCGGCTGGTGACTCATATACTCCATGAGTCACCAGCCGCTTGTTTGCATTCAAATAAGAACGATGCCAAAAGAATACGCAAAACTCCAATCACAATCATTCAACCTCATGAAAATCGCCATAAATTAATATGAAGTTATACATTACTATAATTTCAACAATTAAAAAGAGTATCTTTGCACGCCATATATAGAATCTCATACCTGTATCATAGGTATTTCTCAACTAAAATAATCATGAGTTCCATCTTTAAAACTGTCTTATTTACCACCTTTTTTTCGAATGCTGTAATATTATCAGCACAAGCAGAAATACATAACAATACGTCAACTACCACTCAATTGACTACCACAAAGCCTATACAAAAGCTCAAAGAGTCAAATTTTCACGTACAGCTAGACCTACAAACCAAATATGTTTGGCGAGGAATGGAAATGATGACAGAAGAAAGCACTCCCGTACTCTTTCCACAATTGGCTTACAGTTATAAAGGTGCATATCTCTATGCCATGGGCGGATATTCACTCAATGGTAAATATGCAGAGGTAGACCTCGGAGTTAGTTATAATTGGCAATGGCTGACAATAGGCATCAGCGACTACTATTATCCGACACTCAACGGGAAAAAAGACCATTATTTCGACTTCCAAAAGCACTCTACGGGACATTGGTTGGAAGCTTCGCTCACAATAGCTCCTCCTAAAATTCCTCTGCAACTGACTGTCAGCAACTTCTTTGCTGGGGCAGACAAACTACCGAACGGAAAACAAGCTTACTCCACCTACGCCGAACTGAGTGCTTGGTATAACTTCCTTCATCACAATCGTATCAGCCTCAACGTGGGCGCAACATTCAACAAAAGTTGCTACAACGACTATACTCACGGCTTCGGCATATGCAATGTGGAAGCTAAATACACCTATACCGTACACTTTAAGAACCAATGGATGTTGCCCTTACACGTAGCTTACATTGTTAATCCTGTGTTTGAAAAGTCATTTGTCAATTTCACAGCTTCAATTGGATTCTAATGGAAAATCTTCACACATCCATCTCACGTAATGCAATCATTATGGCGGCTGGCACCGCTTCACGCTTTGTCCCACTCTCTGCTGAACGTCCCAAAGGACTACTTGAAGTAAAGGGAGAAATTCTCATCGAACGCCAAATACGTCAACTTCAAGAAGCAGGTATCACCGACATTACTATTGTTGTAGGATATCGTGCCGAACTTTTTACATATCTACAAGAAAAATTTGGAGTAAACCTTGTTCTGAACGAAGATTATGCCTGCTACAATAATACCTCCAGCCTCGTTCGCGTAGCTGATCGACTAGCTGACACCTACATCTGCTGTTCAGACAATTATTTCCCGCACAATGTCTTTTTAGAAAATCCCCAAGAGAGCTATTATGCTGCACGTTATGCTGCTGGTCCTACAGGAGAATATTGTCTCATCACCGATGAAGCCAACTACATCAGACAAGTGACAATTGGCGGTACAGATGCCTGGTATATGAACGGACACGTTTATTTCAACCAAGCATTTAGCCAAGCATTTAGCCGTCTGCTTATAAAAGAATACGACAAGCCTGAAACTCGCAACGGATATTGGGAAGACCTTTATATCCGTCACATCAATGAGCTACCGCTCATGAAGATGCACAAATACGAAGAAGGAAGCATTTACGAAGCTGATTCACTCGATGAACTTCGTCTCTTTGATACTTCCTACTTAGACGATACACGTTCAACCATACTCAAGCAGATTGCTCAACAAATGAATTGGCGTGAACGCGACATGAGCCATTTCACCCGTGTTAAACACGAAGGCAAAGACCTGCGCTTTACCTTCCAGGTGGGAACAGAGCTTTACCTTTACGACAGTCACTTTCCCCATCCTCAACGTATAGAATAATGAATACAGCCGTAATCCTAACCGCACGCAAAGAGCGCGACAGCCAAATACCCTACCCTCTCCTGCCTATTGATGGGAAACGGTGTCTTATAGACCGCACCCTACAGTTACTTCGTGAACTACACTATGAACGTATTATTCTCGTGGTAGGATACTGTCACGAGATGTTTCAACGCTTTGCAGCTCCCGATGTAACATTAGTCTACAATGCCGAATACGAAATCACAGCCTCTATGGGTTCTTTAGCCTTAGTCAAAGACCAGATTGACGGAGATTTTCTATTAATTGAAGGCGATACCTTCTTCGAAAAGCAACTACTAGAACGACTCTCAGCTGTACCTCACGGCAATTGCATCAGCTACACAGAAGAAAGTGGAAGTGGTGACGAGTGTTATATCGAAACGCGCAATGGCTTTGTTACCAAACTAACTAAAGACCGCCACCGCGTGTGTCGCTTCGAAGGCGAAATGATTGGTGTTACTCGCCTTTGTCAAACCACCTTTTTACGCATGATTCAAGAATGGGAAAGAAGTAGTAATCCGTACCTCAACTATGAATACCTGCTCACTGATGTTACCGATGCTATTGACCGTCCTTGTCTTTACTTCAAAAACTTGATTTGGGGCGATGTTGATAACCATACAGACTATCATAAACTCATCAACCA
>UQJC01000039.1 GCA_900541335.1 uncultured Prevotella sp. | reverse complement strand
CGATTAAAAGCTATTCGGACGGCCTGTGTGGGAGCTGTCCCAACGATTGAAAGCCTTCAACAACTGCTATGATTATAGCAAGTATTCCGTATTCCGTATTCCGTATTCCGTATTCCGTATTTAAATTACTCTTATTATTTTTGCGCTGTTTTATAAAAACAGATCGAATTCATAACGAAGGAGATATTCCTCTAATCCTTTCATCTACTCCACCTCTCATGAAACGCCTCTATACTCCCCTACTCTTACTTTCTTTTCAGCTGCCCTACGCTGTGGCGCAAACGGTCACGACACCGGCAGACTCCACAAAGACCAATCCGTCAGCCCAATCGACAACTGCCCCAAGTGACAGTTTATCGATCGACCTTAACGAAGCCAAGGTGACGGCCACAAAACTGATGTTTGTCACTAAGAAGGATACGGTAGTCTACAACCTCGATGCACTGGCCGCCACCAAGGGCGACATGCTGGGCGACCTCATCAACAAGATGCCTGGACTCGAAATACGCAAGGACGGACTCTACTTCAAAGGAAAGAAGGTCAACCGACTACTGGTAAACGGTACGGACTTCGTGCGCGGCAACACGCAAAGTGCACTGGAGAACCTGCCTGCCTATATCATCAAGAGTCTGAAGGCCTACGAGGGCCAAACAGACCGCGCCAAGATAACGGGCATTGACGACGGTACGAAGGAGGTTGTGGTCGACGCTATTCTCAAAAAGGAATATCTCGGCACGTGGACAGGGAATGCCGCCCTGGGCTATGGAACAGATGACCGCTGGCGTGCCCGTCTGTTTGCCAACACCTTTTCCGACCGCTACCGCGTAACAGCCTTCGGTGGATTTACCAACACGGGAGAGTTTCAGGCAACCGACAACAACGGCACGTGGAACGACGTGGGTGCGGGAAGCTCTTCGGGCGACACAAAGTTTATGCGACCGGGCACCTCATGGATGTGGAACAACGGACGTAAGGACGACGAGGGCGGATACTTCAAACTCGAAGGTGGAATAAACTGGGACTACCGCGGTCACAAGGACTACTTTTATCAGGAACAGGAGAAATTTCTCGGCGATGGTACGAGCCGCTTCACTGCTACGGATCAGCGAAGCAAAAACGATGAGAAAATCATCAATACCAACCTTTACTTCACATGGAAGCCTTCGAAGCATACGCACATTGAGTTCGGTCCCTCCTACTCCTTCATAAAGCAAACTGACCGCAGCCACGAGCGTAGCGGAAACTGGACGGTACCCGCCTTCGAAATGGTTCCCTCGGTGCTCGACTCGCTCGACCTTTATCCCGAAACAGGATGCCCCGGCAACAGGGAGACGCTCTATGCCCATCAGGAGCAATCGAGTTCAAACGAGAACAGACACTACTATGCACATAACCTGTGGATAACGCAACGGCTGACAAAGAAAAACCTGCGCTTCTCCCTGCGCCATCAGCTTAGCTACCATCAGAATAGGGAGGACATGCACGACCTCATGCGCTACCGATATTATAACCAGACGGAACACACGATGGATCCGCTCTACAACCGCTTCGGGCGCAACAAGGGGGAGAATTTTAACCAAATGACCTTTGCAGACCTCAACATCCCCATTCCGCAACTGCAGTCGCTGCGCTTGACCTACGGTTACTCGAACACCAAGAATTCGAAAGACGACAAAGGTCATCGTCTAGAAAAATTGGGCGGCATCTTTGCAGACTATGATGCCTATCTGCAGCACTTCGGCATCCTGCCCGACCTAGCAGACTGGGAATTGCAGACGGTCGACCCCGATATGACGCTCTATTCCACCACGACCGACCACAGGCACTGGGCAGAGGCGGAGCTTTCCTATAATAAGAAGGGACTGATAGCCTACCTCAAGGGGCTGGGCAAGTTCGGACGCGATGCCATCGACTATGAACGCCCCACTTACGAACCGTTGCACCCACGCCGTAACGTGAAGGAATGGGCCATCGACGCGCGACTGCGTTATGAATCTGACAGTCTGGGCAATATCGAACTGTCCTACAGCTATACGAAGGAGCCGCAGTCCTTCTACTCAGCCATCACGATTCCCGACCGCAGTGATCCGCTCAACGTGTTCCTGGGAAACCCCGACATGAAGGACACCCGCCGCCACATTGTCAACTTCATTTACTCCCGTACACTGAAGAACAACCGCTGGTACTCCATGAATACGAGCTGGTACAACACGCTCCACCAACAGACCAGCCGGCAGACCTACGACAAGGTAACGGGCGTAACCACCTCGCAGCCCGTCACCCTGTGCGGTAACTGGGGAATCAATGCGATAGTCAGTATGGGTATGCCGCTTGACAAGAAGCAGCGGTTTAACCTCATGAGCAACATCAGCTACAGCATGAGCCACAACCCGGCCTTCACACTCGCCACCGACGGCCATCCGCAACGCCGCAGCGACACAAGCCACAACACGGGACTCTATGCCCGCCTGAACTACCGTTACGAAAAGTTCTTTGCCTCCATCAACGGTTCGGTGTGGTACATCGCATACCGGTCTGACCTCGCCGCTTCGCAGGACAGATGGATGGGCAACTATGGTGGCACGCTGCAGTACACGCTACCGCTCGACATCGAACTAAAAACCAACGTCAACGTCTACCACCGCAACGTCTATCAATCGCAAGGCGTTCGTCCCGTCAAGGCCATCTGGAACGCTATGCTGACACGCTCCTTCCTGCGCGACAAGAGTCTGGCTCTGCAGCTGGAAGCCTCCGACATCCTCAACCACCGCGACCAAAGCAATGCCTATATGAATATTGACGGACGCGAAGCCTTCTACGGTCAATGCGTATCGCGCTACTTCATGTTCCACGTCATCTATAACTTCTCAACGAAGAAGAAGTAAAAGGACACGGAAGTACCATACCAGCACATCCGCTAAACAGAAAAAGCACATTCGCACCTCTTGACAGAGGCAGCGAATGTGCTTTTATGGTTTTGCACCGATATGATGCAAAGACTAATCGCCAACCGGCAACGTGGCGCGACTGGTTTTCTCCATCTGTTCGGCTGCATACGCCTTGGTCACTCGGAAACTCTTTTCCGAAGACGAGGGTATCTCAAACATGGCATCCATCATGATCGTTTCGACGATTGAACGCAGACCACGGGCACCGAGTTTAAACTCTACCGCTTTGTCAACAATGTAATCCAAGGCATCATCAGAGAAGGTGAGCTTCACCCCGTCCATCTCGAAGAGCTTCACATACTGCTTGATGATAGAGTTCTTCGGTTCGACGAGAATCTTGCTCAATGCTTCACGGTCGAGCGGATTGAGGTAAGTCAATACTGGCAGACGACCAATGATTTCAGGAATCAAACCAAAGGACTTCAAATCCTGAGGTTCAATATACTGCATGAGATTCTTCGGATCAATTTTCTTCTGATTCTGTACCGAGTCATAACCTACCGTATGTGTATTCATACGTTGGGCAATCTTCTTCTCGATACCGTCGAACGCGCCACCGCAGATAAAGAGAATGTTGCGCGTGTTGACATGCGCATATTCCTGATCGGGATGCTTACGTCCGCCCTTGGGAGGTACGTTGACAATAGAACCTTCCAAGAGTTTCAAGAGACCCTGTTGTACACCTTCACCGCTCACATCACGGGTAATCGAGGGATTGTCTGACTTACGGGCAATCTTGTCAATTTCGTCGATAAACACAATACCACGTTCGGCACGTGCCACGTCGAAGTCAGCAACCTGGAGCAGACGGGAAAGAATGCTCTCAACGTCTTCGCCCACATAGCCCGCTTCGGTAAACACCGTTGCGTCGACAATCGTAAAGGGTACATCGAGCAGTTTGGCAATGGTACGAGCCAAAAGCGTTTTACCCGTACCCGTCGAACCTACCATGATGATGTTAGACTTCTCAATGTCTACATCGGAAGATTCGGTATGTTGAGCGAGTCGCTTGTAATGGTTATACACAGCCACACAGAGATAACGCTTGGCAGCGTCTTGACCAATGATGTACTGGTCGAGGTAATCCTTCATCTCCTTGGGCTTGGGCACCTCGTCGAGGTTTACCCCAGGAAGCTTTTTCAAGTTCGCTTCCTTCTTATTGTTAGCCAAGTTACCTGGAATATATTCCTCCAACACCTTGTATGCACTTTCCACGCAGTCGGAGCAAATATAGACATCCTTGCCTTTCAGCATCATGGCAACATCGGACTCGTCGCGTCCACAAAAGGAACATTTGAGTGACATAATTCTATATTTAAAATCGTGAATAGATTGGCGGGACACCTGAGCGTATCCCTATCCCATAAACAACGTCCCTTCTCCTGGGTGAGAAGAAAGTAACCCACACCATGCCACTGGCTGTAAGAGGCACCACAAATGTCTAGCATTTCCCACCCGTAGGTTGGCCAAACAGACACTTCGTCGCTGTAGCCTCCAGCCCGATGACATAGCCACGGAGCCTAATCAGTCAATAGGTTTATCCCTTCTTAGGTTCGAAAATACGGTCAATCATACCGTACTCTTTGGCTTCCTGCGCCGTCATCCAGTAGTCACGGTCAGAGTCAGCCCACACCTTGTCGTAATCCGTATGAGAATGGTCGGCAATGATGGTGTAAAGCTCCTTCTTTAACTTCTGGATTTCGCGCGCCGTAATTTCGATATCCGATGCCTGACCCTGTGCACCACCCATCGGCTGGTGAATCATCACGCGGCTGTGGGGAAGTGCAGAACGCTTGCCTTCCTTACCTGCTACGAGCAACACGGCTGCCATCGAAGCTGCCATACCCGTACAGATGGTAGCCACGTCACTTTGGATAAACTGCATGGTGTCGTAGATACCCAAACCGGCATAAACGGAACCACCCGGAGAGTTTACATAGATGGAGATGTCTTTACCGGGATCAGTAGAATCCAGGTAGAGCAACTGTGCCTGGAGCGTATTCGCCGTATAATCGTCGATGGCGGTACCAAGGAAAATGATGCGGTCCATCATCAAACGGGAGAATACATCCATCTGCGTTACGTTGAGCGTACGCTCTTCAAGGATATAAGGATTCAAGTATTGGTTCTGGCTCTTGATTACGTCGTCAATCACCATGGAATCAATACCTACATTGGCCTTAGCAAATTTTCTAAAATCGTTTGAAATCATCGTCATAGTAGTATGAGGTTTAAATCATTGATTGACTCCCTTCTATAGACGAGAATGTGCCGATATATGCTAACAACACACATCGGCACATCTGTCACAGGGAATCCTATTTATAAGTAACCCTTATTATTCGAACATCTTAGCGAAGTCCTCAGAAGAGATAGACTTGTGATTGAGCGTAACGATGCCCTTGAGCTTTTCAGTCAGTTTGGCGTCGATGCTACGTTCCATCAAGCCCTGCACGTGCTTCTTGTCCTGAAGCATCTGCTGTGCATAGTTTTCGAGGTATTCGTCAGGGATATTGTTCATACCATACTGAGCGAACTGGAAGCGAGCAGCTTGCATAGCAGCCTCCTTGAGGTCAGCCTGTTCTACCTTGATTTCAAGGTTCTTACCCATCTTCTCACGGATGAGGTGCCACTTCAGCTCCTCGATGCTCTTCGCATAGTTCTCTTCTACGAAGCTATCTTCCTTATCGGCATTGTTAGCCTTCATGATCTTCTTGAGAAGTTCATCGGGGAATTCGAGTTGACCTACCTTGTTCTCCATGTAAGCGCGAACATCGAGGAGGAACTTGTAGTCGCTATCGTGTACCTGGAGGTTCTGGATTTGCTCCTTCACCTTTGCACGAGCTTCTTCTTCGCTCTTTACTTCGCCTTCACCGAATACCTTGTTGAAGAATTCTTCGTTGAGTTCAGCGGGAACAAAGCGGCTGATTTCAGCTACTTCGAAGCTGAAGTTACCCGTGTGGTTCTTAGCTTCTTCCTTTTCAATCTTCAAGAGAGCTGCGAGCTCAGCTTCATTGCCTTCGTAAGCAGCGCTGGGGTTGAAGGTCAATACCTGGTTCTTCTGTGCGTTTTCGAAGAGCTTCTTCTGGTCATCGCTCTTGAAGTAAGTAGGCATCAAAGAAACCTGCTCTACTACCACACCACCTTCGAGGGGCTGGCCTTCTTCATTCAATTCAGCCAACGTACCACGCAAGATGTCGCGATCTGCGTAAACGTCTGCGCTTTCAGGGTGACCTGCCTGCTGACGGAGAGCGTCGAGCTGCTTCGTAATCAACTCGTCAGATACCTCGATGTCATAGTAATCTACCGTATCACCGCTACCAATCTCAGCGTTGAATTCCGGAGCCAAAGCGATATCAAAGATAAAAGTGAAATCATCCTGGTTCTCGATATCCTGGGGCTGCTGCTTTTCGCTACCGAGAGGTTCGCCCAGCATATCTACCTTGTTTTCGTTGATATAATTGAAGAGGCTATCCTGGAGCAACTTGTTTACTTCTTCAGCCTTAGCCTGTACGCCATACATCTTCTTCACCAAGCTCATAGGCACCTTACCCTGACGGAAACCGGGCATCTGAACCTTCTTGCTTAAATCCTTGAGTGCTTTCGTTACGTTGGCTTCGTAGTCGGCCTTCTGCATTTCGATGGTAAGCTCTGCGCTTACATTGCCGACCTTGTTAAATTGAATATTCATGTTGGGTTTCTTGATTGATAGAATCGTTAGAGTGATGTAAATAACGGCAGGGATATGTCCCTACACGATATAGCGGCGACAAAATTACACCTTTTTCTTGAATATAAGTCCCTTGACGATGAAAATATTTCCCTTTTATGGCTCCCTCACGGTTCGTTTTATTTATCCTAAAAAGGCTTTTGTAGTTAAGCGGAAACCCGTACTTTTGCAGACAAGTAAATCCAAACTCTCAAATTTAGATAGTCTCATGAAAAAGACCATTTTGGTTACTGGTGGTACGGGCTTTATCGGCTCACACACAACTGTCGAACTGCAAAACGCAGGCTACGACGTGGTTATTATTGATAACCTTTCTAACTCTCAAGCTGACGTCGTAGACGGCATCGAACAGATTACGGGTATTCGCCCTGCCTTCGAAAAGGTGGACTGCTGCGACCTCGCAGGTTTGGAAGCTGTATTCCAGAAGTATCCTGCCATCACGGGTATCATCCACTTCGCTGCTTCTAAGGCTGTAGGCGAAAGTGTTGAACTCCCCCTCAAGTATTACGAGAACAACCTCCTTTCACTCATCAACCTCTTGAAGTTGATGCCGAAGTATGACGTGAAGGGTATTATCTTCTCTTCTTCTTGCACCGTTTATGGTCAGCCCGATCCCGAGAACCTCCCCGTGACGGAGCTTGCTCCCATCAAGACGGCTGAAAGCCCCTACGGTAACACGAAGCAAATCAACGAAGAGATTATTCAGGACTACGTCAAGAGTGGTGCCAACATCAGTGCCATCATCCTTCGCTACTTCAACCCCATCGGTTCTCACCCCTCAGGCATCATCGGTGAAATGCCTAACGGTGTTCCTGCCAACCTCATCCCCTACCTCACTCAGACCGCTATGGGCATCCGTCCCTGCTTGAAGGTATTCGGTGATGACTATGATACTCCCGACGGTTCTTGCATCCGTGACTACATCTACGTTCTCGACCTCGCAAAGGCACACGTTGCTGCTATGGCTCGCATCGTAGAAGACAAGAACGAAGAGCCTGTTGAAATCTACAACGTTGGTACGGGTAACGGTGTCAGCGTACTCGAGCTCATCAACACCTTCGAAAAGTGCACGGGCGTAAAACTCAACTACGAGATTGCTCCTCGTCGTGCCGGCGATATCGAAAAGGTATGGGGTAATGTAGACAAAGCCAATAAGGTACTCGGTTGGAAGGCCGTTCACACCTTGGAAGAGGCTCTTACCTCTGCATGGAACTGGCAACAGAAGCTCCGCGAACGTGGCATCATGTAAGAAACACTTGCTACAAGTTCTTCAACCTGCTTTCTCCATTTACAAGAAGTAAGCACCACGAAGAACACCTAATAATAAAGGACGCACTCCGCTTTAGGAAGTGCGTCCTTTATTTTTTACTAAGAACAAATGGAATTGCCAAGAGGGAAACTGCATCTGGTAGATCTTCGCAGCTCACCCTATATGCAGCGAACGGATAATCACCATGTACAAAAACTACACCGACTAATGCATTACGGCCAGTAGTAATCGCAATCGTGCCATTCGACAAAGGGCAATTCTTCGGTCAACGAGAAATAACGCAAGGGGACACCTTGGTTATCAAACTCGACCACACAACGACGAAGTAGGGTACCGTCGGGAAGATGTACACGTGAATAGGCTATTTGTTTAGACATCAGCACAGCTTGATTTAAACCCCTGCAACCCTTTTTAGACCGCAGGCTAAATAACACAAAACGGTAGGCGGAAGAAATCTTCCACCTACCTTATTTTCATACTTAACGGAAGTGCGCTCCCTTCTGGCGCAACGTATCTTCACGGAGTAAACTGTCACGAATCTGCTGTTGACGCGTGCGAATGGGGAGTTGCACGCTGTCCTTACGCACCGCCGAAGCCGGAACCACCGGGGTGGAAAGTACAGGAGCAGGAGCATTCAGATTGAGATGGATTTTGGCCAACGATATATTGCGCAGCAAAAGCAGGCGCGGACGCTCTGCCCATCCTGTTGTTTGGTAAATAACTCCGGCTACTGATTTCAGTTTACGGTTTCTATCAACATACCCCGTCAGGCGATTTTCGCCCGACTGCGTAATGCGTTGCGTGGTTGTTATCACCGAATCTCCTTCGTAACAAAGTCCCAACACTGCAACTGCCTGGCGGTTTCCTTCGTGATAATGCCAATTGACCTGGAAGGCCCACTCTATGCGGTCACCCGCCTGATAGCTGGTATCAGCAGGCACTTGGAAAACGTAATGCTGTACCCCTTGCGAGGAAAGCAAAAGCGTTGGCGGTCCTTGCCAGATTTGTGCCGTGTCACTCTTCAACCGCTCGCCGTCGCGCCCGATATTCATCCGACCTCCCGAACCACTACCGCCCGATTCACCCAAACGTTCGCCAACCCGCTCATAGATTTTACTCAACTGGCTGGTATGGCGGGCGTACCATTCCATCGAACGGTCAAAGTCTGCTTGGGCTATTCCATACTTCTCAAACACGGCCTGACGGTAAAGGTGAGACAGGAAGGGAATGCTATCCGAAGGACGCTGCGAAGCAAGTCCTTGTGTGATGTGGTAATCATAAAGCACATCCTCCATTTCACCCTCCGAGAGGATGCCAGCCGGCCTGTCTGACTGGCAGGCAGTTACCCACATCCCAGACACAAGAAGAAAATCAAGGAAGAAAGAACGAAACATAGGAACGAAGAAGAAGGATTACTTATTACCGAGAAAGGCCTCACGCGTCAGATACTTGTAATAGAACAGTGCCAAAGCTACGGCTCCACAGCTAATGCTGGCATCGGCGAAATTAAAGATGGCTCCAAAGAAAATACTTCCACCTACCCAAGGCATCCAAGAGGGCCAGGTAAAGAGGGGGAAGTAAAACATGTCGACGACCTTACCCGAAAGGAAACTGCCATATCCTTCACCTAAGGCAACACACGTAGCGGGTTCGCCATAAGGCACACTCTCCGTAAAAATCAGTCCGTAGAACATGTTGTCGACGATATTACCCAATGCACCAGCTATCACCATCGAAGCACAAACAATCAGTCCATAAGGTGCTTTCATGCGGACAAAGCGCGCAAGCACCACACAAAACCAACTGATGGCTACGACCCGGAATAAAGCCAAATATTGCGTACCGACAAACTGCATACCGAAGGCGGAACCCGTATTCTCCGTAAAGAGGAGCTTAAACCACGAAGTAACCTCCAACGATTCATAAAGGGAAAAGTTCGTCTTGATTTCGAACTTAATGAGTTGATCAATCAGGACAATACCTACAATCAAGCCAACAGCTACTAACGAACGGAAGTTTTTGTGCATAGAATAAATGAGTGATAAGGATCAGTTGACAATCACTGCCTGTACAGGTAATCCAAGTCAGAAGTTACCTGCATGGCAAAAAAATCCCTGTCCTCTCAAGACACTGCCGCCCTTCTACTACCCAAGAAGGTAATGAACAAACCTTAGCCCAAGCTCAAACCTTTTCGTACATGAAAAGAAGAACGGACCATTCGGAAGGAAAAGCATCTTAAAGGACAGGTACCACTTAGTCTTTACGGTCTTTCATCTGTTTCGCCTCGATACTCAACGTAGCGTGGGGAACAGCACGAAGACGTTCCTTGGGAATCAACTTCCCGGTTACACGGCAAATGCCGTAGGTTTTATTTTCAATACGCAACAACGCATTCTGCAGACCCAGGATGAACTTTTGCTGGCGTGCCGCCATCGTAGTCAATTCTTCTTTCGTCTGCGTCATCGACCCTTCTTCGAGTACTTTATAAGTCGGCATCGTATCATCTACATCGTTGCCGCTTTTGTTACTGAGAGTGTCCATCATTTGACGGTAGTCACGTTGTGCCAATTCGAGCTTCTTGATGATGATCTGCTTGAATTCCTCAAGCTCCTCATCGCTATAACGAATCACGTCTGCCATGGTAGTGTAAGATTAAAAGTTAGTACTAAATAGAGGTATGTTTTCAAAAAGGGAAAGTCACAAGGCAAGAGGTTAACTCTCGCCTTGTGAAAATCCCCATTGGATTATTTCTGTCGTTCGATAACCACCTTTACCTTGAAATCTTCCAAGTCGAAGACCTCAGCATCAGCGGGCATCGTATCACACAACTCGACTTCATCGGCCAATACCTGTGCTGCAATGTATTCCTTGTAAGCGGACACAGCTTCAGCTAACTGCTCTTGATTTTCGAGTTTCACAAGGATGCGATCCGTGATTTCAAATCCGCTTTCCTTACGGTAAGTCTGAATACGCTTCACCACCTCGCGGGCCAAACCTTCTGCACGAAGCTCGGGCGTAATGGCCAGGTCGAGTGCTACAGTCAGCGCCCCCTCATTGGCTACCGTCCAACCTGGCATATCCTCGCTGATGATTTCTACATCGGCACGTTCAATCAAGGCGGGCTGTCCCTCAACCTCGATTGTCAGACTGCCCTCGCGATCCAAGCGGTTGATGTCATCCTGACCCAAGGCCACAACAGCAGCATTGACAGCCTTCATCAACTTGCCAAACTTCTTACCCATCACACGGAAGTTACACTTCACCTTCTTTTCGAGCATGTTGGCATCGACGTAGCGAAGTTCCTTCACATTGACTTCGTCAAGAATCAAGGTACGCACCGTTTCAAGGTCGTCACGGAGTTGCGGATCGGTTACAGGAACCGAAATGCACTGCAACGGTTGACGCACAATGACATGTTCCTTCTTACGGAGCGAAAGTACCATAGACGTCACCTTCTGAGCCAATTCCATACGACGTTCGAAGTCTTTGTCAATGACTGTTTCGTCTACCTTGGGGAAGTGAGCCAAGTGTACACTTTCTGCGGCATCAGCTTGTCCCTGCGTCAAGTCAGCATAGAGACGATCGGCATAGAAGGGGGCGATGGGAGCCATGAGCTTAGAGATTTCAAGCAGACAGGTATAGAGTGTCTGATAAGCACTCAACTTGTCCGTATTCATCTCGCCACCCCAGAAACGCTTGCGGCTCAAGCGCACGTGCCAGTTCGAGAGGTTGTCAATCACAAAGGTCTGAATCATACGGCCCGCACGCGTCGGTTCGTATTCTTCGTATGCGGCTGAAACTTCCTTGATCAGGGTATTCAACTCAGAGAGAATCCAGCGGTCGATTTCAGGACGTTCGCTCACAGGAACCTGAGGAGTAGCAGGATCGAAGCCGTCAACATTGGCATACATCGCAAAGAACGAATACGTCTGATAGAGTTTACCGAAGAACGTACGCGCTACTTCCTGTACACCCTCTTCGTCGAACTTGAGGTTATCCCAAGGCGAAGAGTTGGTAATCATATACCAGCGGAGGGGGTCAGAACCATACTTCTCGATGGCACCAAACGGATCAACCGCATTGCCCAAACGCTTGGACATCTTATTACCATTTTTGTCGAGTACCAAACCGTTGCTGATTACGGCCTTGAAGGCAACACTGTCAAAGACCATGGTGGCAATGGCATGGAGCGTAAAGAACCAACCGCGCGTCTGGTCTACACCCTCAGCAATGAAGTCGGCGGGATAAACGGTACGGCCGTCCAACGCCTCTTTATTTTCAAACGGATAGTGAATCTGCGCGTAAGGCATCGAACCTGAGTCAAACCAAACGTCGATCAAGTCCGTCTCACGCTTCATGGGCTTACCGCTCGGAGACACCAACACGATGTGATCAACGTACGGACGGTGCAGGTCAATGCGGTGGTAATTCTCCTCAGAGTAATCACCAGGCACAAATCCCTTTTCCTTCAGTGGGTTAGAAGCCATGATACCAGCCGCTACACTCTTCTCGATTTCAGCATAGAGTTGTTCGAGCGAACCGATGCAGATTTCCTCACGGCTTTCTGCATTGCGCCAGATGGGGAGCGGCGTACCCCAGTAACGCGAACGGCTCAAGTTCCAGTCATTGAGGTTTTCCAACCACTTACCGAAACGTCCCGAACCCGTAGAGGTCGGTTTCCAAAGGATGGTATTGTTGAGCTCCATCATGCGTTCCTTGAGCGCAGAGCTACGGATAAACCAGCTGTCAAGCGGATAGTAAAGTACGGGCTTGTCTGTACGCCAGCAGTGGGGGTAATTGTGCACGTGCTTCTCAATCTTGAACGCCTCACCCGCCTGCTTCATTTCCAAACAGATGATAATGTTCAAGTCTTCTGCCTTCTCTGCAGCCTTCTCGTCGTATTTACCGTCCTTATTAAATTCGGGTGCATACGCATTCTTCACGTAGTCACCGGCATGGCGGCTGTACTGAGGTACATCGACACAAGTAGCAACAAAGGTTTCATCGAGCTCGTCTACCAAATAATACTTACCCGTCAAGTCTACCATCGGACGCGTTTCGCCAGCCTTGTTAATCAAGAAGAGCGAGGGAATACCGGCATCCTTAGCTACCTTAGCATCGTCTGCACCAAAGGTAGGAGCAATGTGAACGATACCCGTACCATCTTCCGTGGTCACGTAGTCACCCGGAATCACACGGAAGGCTTCGCTTGCCAATTCTACGAAGGAATCAAAACCGGCCTTAAATACGCGTTCGGGGTGTGCACTGGCGTAGGTCTTAACAAAGTCAGCTGCATTTTCGTCCAACTTCTCCGTAGGCTTCACCCAAGGCATCAACTGCTGGTAGTGCATACCTACCAACTCGGCACCCTTCCAACGTCCAACGACACGGTAGGGAACCACTTTGTCACCAGCCTGGTAAGCATCGAAATCAGCTCCTTCGCCCTCGGGCTTGAAGTAAGCTGTCAAACGGCTTTCTGCTACGACAGCCGTCATCTTCTCTCCGTTATAAGGATTAAAGGACTCGACAGCTACATAGTCAATGTTCGGACCAACACAAAGTGCCGTGTTTGAAGGAAGTGTCCAAGGAGTAGTGGTCCAAGCCAGGAAGTAAGGCTTACCCCACTTCGTCATTTCAGGCTTGGGGTCCAGGATGGCAAACTGTGCCGTTACCGTCGTGTCTTTTACATCACGATAGCAACCGGGTTGGTTCAGCTCGTGTGAGCTCAAGCCCGTACCCGCTGCGGGAGAATAAGGCTGAATGGTGTAGCCCTTATAGAGCAAGCCCTTCTTATAGAGTTCGCCCAGCAACCACCACAAAGTCTCGATGTAAGAGTTCTCGTACGTGATGTACGGGTGCTCCATGTCTACCCAGTAACCCATCTTGTGGCTCAAGTCGGTCCATTCCTCGGTAAACATCATCACATTGCGACGGCACTGTGCATTATAATCTTCAATAGATATGGTCTTACCGATGTCCTCTTTCGTAATGCCCAAATCCTTTTCTACGCCCAGCTCGACGGGAAGCCCGTGGGTATCCCAACCGGCTTTACGCTTCACCTGGAAACCCTGCATCGTCTTGTAACGACAGAATACGTCCTTAATCGTACGTGCCATTACGTGATGAATACCCGGGTGTCCGTTGGCAGAGGGAGGACCTTCGAAAAAGACGAAGGAGGGACATCCTTCGCGTTCGCTCATACTTTTGTGGAACAAATCCTGTTCGTCCCACTTCGCAAGCACTGATGCATTAACCTCTGAAAGGTTCAATCCGTTGCGTTCGGTAAATTTCATATCGTCTTTTTGTGTTATAATTCCATTCTATCGCATACTCCTTCGGAAGTGCGTTGAGTTGCACCAATTCGAATGAGTAATCGTAAATACGAAGTTTGAAAAATTTTGGCTGCAAAGATAAGTCAATTGGCAGAATACGCAAAAATAAGTAGGTGTTGAAAATTAGTTGTACATAAAAATGCGTGGTCGTGCCGTAGTTTCTGATTCTGTATGAAGGAGCATAGCGGACTAGGTAACTGAACACAGAAGCAAAAATTGCGGTACAAGAACGTGATTGTATGTGCAAGCAATTGGACTGAATGAGAAAAATAATTTTCAACACCTGCTTACTACTCGCTTTTTACGGCATATCGTCTGGGGTTCAAATAGTAAGCCAGCGCACAAATCAAAAGGATCGTCAAGTCTAAGACATAAGCGTGCGATGGTGCATAAACGCTATAAAGGAAGCCCAAAGAAAAGGCGATGCGCCAGGAAAGCATGTAGGTATTCTGTGCCGTACCACGTTGACAGTGATCGGCAGAAGTTACCCAAACCTTTAAATGGGTGGAGGATATCAAACTGGCACCCAGACCAACCATAAAGGCCGTGATTAAAGTATCGCTGAAACAGTAA
Source organism: uncultured Prevotella sp. (assembly GCA_900541335.1). Taxonomy (GTDB): domain Bacteria; phylum Bacteroidota; class Bacteroidia; order Bacteroidales; family Bacteroidaceae; genus Alloprevotella. The sequence goes on along the minus strand of UQJC01000039.1, from coordinate 4,209 downwards.
ACTACAATTGCACTGAACAACAAGAGGTAACCTAAAGCGGGAACCCACTGCGAGGAGCTGAAAACGTGTGCCAACCATCGGGCAATAAAGAGGAACAGGAAGCCGGCAAAAACGACCAAGTAAAACCAAAGACTGAGCTGAAGTCCCAACGCGCGCCCTATCATCCAAGGGGCGATAAAGAGCGTCAGACTCAAAGGGAGTGTTTTGGGAATAAAGAAGCGGTCGAACGTCAGCAAGGGAACTTTAACAGGAGCCTTCAACGGAATTTGAGTCTGACCGACTAACAAAAATGCCATAAAACAAGCCGTCAGTGACCACCAATAAGCCTGCTGGAGACCAAAGAAATACGTCAACAACATACCGACTACCGGGCCAAGGGGTATACCCAACCGACCTACCCAGGCATAAATCACGTCGCCTTTGTTGCGTTGCTTGGAAGCCAGCACGTCATTAACCAGTGTCGTTCCAAGAGCAGTCTGCGCCACACCAAAGGCTACCCCCTGTAACGCATGTAAGAGCACGAGCTGATAACCTTCGTTGGCCCACACATAACCTAATGTGGGAAGAAATCCCAATACGAGCAGGGACTTCAGAAAGACTTCCTTGCGCGACCGACACTCCATCAGGCGCGCCCCAAAGGGCCCCGGGAGAATCATGCCGATTGCAAAGGCTACGATAGCCCATCCTACCAACTCTGCGCCACAACCAAAATGAATGGCTTGCGCATAAAGTAAGGGTATAAGTGAATAGACATAAATGTGTAAAAACCAGTTGGAAACGCACATATTAATAAAGCGCGAACTCTTCAACGGACTTCGGAGATGGGTTGACATGTTGTTTCAGATTTAAATAGCTGAAATGCTTTCGTGTGCAACCGCTACGAAAGCGATATTTGCGGTAACAGGACGCTCCTTTGCAGAGCGAAACGATTATCATTTACGCCAGCGGACTTGTCGATTGAAATACATCAGACTGCCGCTGCACGACCCAATCGTTATTTCACAACCGTACACTTGCGTATCATACAGGCTACCGCCTGGCTTCAATCAACAGAAAAAAAAGAAAAACACCCCGTACACCCGAAAGACGCGGGCAATGTCCTGCTAGAAACACTTCCCCACTCCTTTCGGGCGACACGAGGCGCACCAATAATTAGTAGCGTTCAGACTCATTAGGGAAATCACCCGACTTGACGTCGGTCACAAACTGCCCAATGGCATCGGTCATCACCGTATAGAGATCAGCATAACGACGCAGGAACTTGGGAGAGAAATCTTTGTTCTTGCCTAACATATCATCAACGACGAGCACTTGACCATCGGCAGGACCTCCTCCGATACCGATAATAGGCACATCGACCGAAGCAACTGCTTGAGCCGTCAAGACAGAAGGAATCTTTTCGAGCACAATACCGCAACAGCCTGTATCGGCAAGAAGTTTCACGTCTTTCAGCAGTTTTTGAGCCTCTGCCTCTTCCTTTGCTCGAACAGCATACGTACCAAACTTATTGATACTTTGCGGTGTCAGTCCCAGGTGACCGAACACGGGGATACCAGCATCGAGAATACGCTTGATGGCTTCAATAATTTCCTCACCACCTTCGAGTTTTACCGCGTCGCAACCCGTTTCCTTCATGATACGGATGGCATTGCGCACAGCCTCCTTAGCATCAACCTGATACGTACCGAAAGGCATATCACACACCACAAAGGCACGCTTCACCGCCTTTGCGACGGCCGAGGCATGGTAAATCATCTGGTCGAGCGTAATGGGCAAAGTCGTAGAGTGACCTGCCATCACATTAGAAGCACTGTCACCAATGAGAATACAATCTACCCCTGCGGCATCCACGATTTTAGCGGTGGTGTAGTCGTAAGAGGTCAACATGGCAATCTTTTTGCCTTCTGCTTTCATTTCCTTCAAACGGTGCGTGGTCACTTTGCGCGCATCGTCTACCAAATATCCTGGCATAACTTTTAGAATGTTTTTTGCACGTCACACATTTGTGCGACCGTATAGTTTGTAAAATCGGCGATTGTTGCTTGTGTATAGGCGGCTATTTGCTCCGCAGGATGACTGGTGGTCAGTCCGATTACCGTTGCTCCGCTGGCTTTCCCTGCTGTCAATCCACTCAAGGAATCCTCGAACACAAAACACGTTTCAGGTTCGAAACCAAAGAATTTAGCCGCACCGATATAACAATCGGGTTCTGGTTTGGAGCGAGGAGAATCTTCCGCCGTAAAGATGCGGTCGAAGTGACGCACAAAATCGGGATACCGACGTTGCAGACAAGCCAATTTGGCTTCATCCGAACTGGTCACCACGGCTACTTTGTAACCGGCCTGACGCAAAGCGTCTACAAATTCGAGTGCACCAGGCAGGAGAGGAAAGTCCATCGTATCCTCAAAGACACGAAGACGTTGACGGACGGTGGCACACATCACTTCATCGTCATCAAAGAACCGGTGAAGTATCTGTACGAGTGTCATTCCTTTGATGCGGGATGCTAAGTCGGGAATATGAGGTAATAAATCCCTTCCTACTTGTTCCCAAAAGGCTGTGTATTGCCCCTCCGTATCAATCAAAACTCCGTCTAAATCAAATAATACTGCGGTTGGCATGAAACAAATGATTACATTAAAAACGCAGGTTCTATCCCGCTTTTTACCCGAATCGGTAAGCCTATCGAATAGACTAAGCACGAAGGCGAAACCACCTCAATTTAGAAATGTAAATTATTTCCACACGGAAGTAACCGGGCTTACTGAAACGGATTCATTCCGAAAACAATCGGCATAGAACCTGCATAAAGGAGTGACAAAGGTAAGATATGCCCCACTAAGAAGGAAGCCTTTTCTCCTTTTTCTGCCCTTTCTCAAGGCTTACAAGCGGCTTTGCCAAACATACCTTACAGCCCACGAAAGAGTTTTCTGATTTATCGAACAGAAAAAAAGGAAGAATCAAGGCGCAATGCCTTGACAAAACACTGTATTTTTGTGAGTAAAAGGAAGATCGAAGTGTGCGTTCTCAAGGAAACTCTTCTCCGAGAATTCCCCTGCCCGCACCGCAAGAGGACAGCCTTATCTGAAAGGGTGTGCTGCAACCAGCACAACAACCATTTTGTCAAGTTCCCTACTTGCGGCGAAACGGTGCAAAAAGTCAATACCCCCGATGTACGCATGCTGACACGAACCGAAGTTCTTCTACGCTCCTTGCAAACAACATCCCTATTATAAGTTCTATGAAAAAGCAACTCTTTCTACTTTGCTGGCTATTAACCAGCCTCTTTACCTGCGCTCAGGCGCAGTCCTATGTCGTACTCAACAACCAATACCGCGTGTACTGCGAAGTGGTTTTTACCACTGCCAGTTACGGAAACAACAAATACAACATGGACATCGACTTCGGTCAGGAGGTCGGTTTCTTCTCCAACCAGACACTCGTTGATGAGAAAGGGAAAAAACTGCGGTTTAACTCCATTGCCGACGGACTGAACTACCTGAGCAAACGAGGGTGGTACTTCATACACAATTATCCGGCCAAGGACAACGAACAACCGACAACTCACTGGATTTTCTACAAAGATGTCAGCAACGACCAGCAGATCACCGAAGGATTTCTGACCAAGGAACTTTATAAAGAAAGACAGGAGCAAAAGTAAAATCTACCCGCATAGACACTACCACTCCCCGAAGAGGCGACCGCATCAAGTGTGGGGTATAAGCCCCTTCCAAGCCAAATCGTCTCTATCGCATATCATTCAGAACCTGCAGTAATGCGACGCCCTACGCTATCGACTACGAATAAGCGTATGATTCCTTCAGGTTCTGAATGGTTCAAAAAGAAAAACAGATACTGATTTATTGCTGTCCGATAAAAGTCCCATACAGTAATAAAGTATGACTCGAACACTGAAAATTCAGTGTTCGAGTCTTCTTTTTCATTTTACAAACTCCGCAATCAAAAAGTGATGGTTCGGGGTTCGCTAAATCTGTAAAATTCCATTGTACGACTGCAATGTCCCTTTCCAAAGTCGCGAAACCGCATTGCAGGAGTGCAACGTCCCTTTCCAAAGTCGCGAAACCGCATTGTAAAAATGCAATGCCCCTTTCCAAAGTCGCAGAACCGCATTGTAAAAGTGCAACGCTCCTTTGCAAAGTCGCGGAACCGCATTGTAAAAGTACAATGCCCTTTCCCAAAGTCGCGGAA
>UQJC01000038.1 GCA_900541335.1 uncultured Prevotella sp. | reverse complement strand
ACCTGTCAGCGATCCGTTACCACCGATTACAACCAATGCATCAATCGCCTCCTTACGAAGCGTTTCGTAAGCCATTTTTCTGCCTGCTGCGGTTTGAAACTCCTGCGAACGTGCCGTACGAAGGATTGTACCGCCAGTTTGGACAATGTTGCTGACATCTTCCGTCGTAAAAGTCTTTACCTCGTCGTGTATCAAGCCATCGTAGCCTCGATAGATACCTTTAATCTTAAATCCGTTACAGATACCACTTCGAGTAACGGCACGAATAGCCGCATTCATACCAGGAGCATCTCCTCCTGAGGTAAGTATACCAACACATCTGATTTTTCCCATAGCAGAAATATTTTATTGTTAGTTGTATCAAAGTTAGTCGAGGATATGCTCTCCTACTCCCTGTCAGGTATGCAAGAAATACATCGCCGACTTTTTTCTGTGGACAAAGCGCATCCACACTTTCAATTATATATTTGAATAAGGAAACAATTTCTTATCCCTTATCAATCGCTTATAAACTCCATTGAATGAGCACCAGTACCAAGAAGCCGACCAAAAAACCGGCAATTACTTTAGGCGTAACGTGTCGAAAGTACCAAGAAAAGCTTACCCCTTCCATTCGCATGAGCAAGATGCCCGCAATGGTACCCGTGGAGAGCATAGAACCACCAAAAGCTGTAGCATAGCTCAACAATGGCCAAAACTGACCTTCTGCCAACATCGAATCAGGAAACGCCAACTGCTCTGGCTGATTAAAGACACTCACTCCTGCCAACAGCGTAGGCACATTACCTAAAACAGCCGATATAAAAGCACTGACGAAACTGATGGCATAGATGTCAGCACACCATGACAAAAGCCAATGAAGGAATTGACGAAGCAATCCGCTTTCTGCCAATGCGCCAAACATCAATATCAACCCTAAGAAATACAAGAGGTTTTGCAAGTTAGCATATTGTAAAGCTTGAGGTTGACGCCGACGCACCATCGTATCACTACTCAACAACTGACGATTGCAGATTTCATCCACAATCCATAGGAGTGCCAATACGCACAAGGCTCCTACAAAGGGCGGCATCTGAGTGATGCGGTGAAAGGTCGGAATAAACCACAATCCGCCGACGCCGACAAACAACATCAGCAAGCGTTGGGGGCGAGACAACAAGGTGTCGTCCCCGCGATAAGGCAATGTGGTCGTTGTGAACTCTATACGCGAAGGAAGATTGTGTTGCAACAAGAGCAATATGGTTGACAACGCTGCTACAACAGGCACAACCAATGTAAGGAAATACTCACTGGGGGCAATCAAGCCGTCTGTCCACAACTTTAGCGAAGTCATATCGCCAATCACCGTAATGACGCCACCACAATTGGCCGCCAGTATCACCACCGTACCATACATTCGCCGCAACGTATCCGTTTGTAACAAGGGATGCACAATGGTCAACAACAAAACTACCGTCAGCAGGTTGTCCAAGTTGGCTGAAAGGATAAAAGTAAAGAGCGCCAACATCCACATCAACTTCTTGGGGCGACGTGTGCGCAACCATTCTGCCACGAAGTCAAAGCAACCATTATTACTCAGCACTTCAACAATGGTCGTAGTAGCCAATAAGAACAATACGACGTTTGCTCCCTGAGCAACATACTTTAAAAAGAGGGTATCCGAAATAAAATCCTTAATGGAATGAACTGTAATGGCATGAGAAGAGACATAAGCCAAAAATTCCATCGGATGTTCACTTGCCACAAAATCGACTCCGTAAGCAATATAAAGAAGCCAACAACTGACGCCAGCAAACATGGCGACAGCGGCTTTGTTTATATGGTTTACGGACTCCGTGGCAATGAGCAGAAGCCCAATAAGCGAAATGACTAACAGTACAATTGCCATAAAGAATATGATTTCATAAGCACCTTGCGCATTTTCTCTGTGAGAAAGCTACACACTAAGGAAACAACACAAAAATCAAGAATATCTTGCCTCCACAAGGAGAAAAACAATGGATAAGAGCTCAAAAGCAGGTCACTCTGCACTCATCCACCTGAAAGCGCGGTAAAAATACGAAGAAAGAAATACTCACACCTTACGATACAGAGGAAAGTAATGAAAGAAAGTCGCATTTCGAGGTTCTACCCCGAAATGCGACCCCTATTTACGATTCAAAGGGAAGGATTGTCCCCATGAAATTCAAAACAGATTCCGATGATTAGATCAAGTACTGTGATGAAATGCTTTCATTTTCCATCACACGACGAATCGTTTCAGCCAACATGCTGCTAACGCTCAATTCCTTCACCTTTGCACAAGTACCACGGTAAGGAATGCTGTCAGTAAATACCATTTCCTTCAAAGCAGAAGCCTCTACGCGGTCATCAGCCGGTCCCGACATGATGCAGTGGCTTGCAATGGCACGCACGCTGTTTGCGCCATTCGACATAATCAAGTCAGCAGCCTTGGTAATCGTTCCAGCAGTATCAACGATATCGTCAACCAAGACAACGTCCATACCCTTCACATCACCAATGATTTGCATCGTATCAACTTCGTTTGCCTTCTTGCGAGACTTATTGCAAAGCACCATCGGGCAATCCAAGTACTTCGCATAAGAAGCTGCGCGCTTAGAGCCACCTACGTCGGGCGTAGCAATACACAAGTTGGGCAAATTCAAGCTCTTGATGTAAGGCAACATCACCGTAGAAGCATACAAGTGGTCAACGGGTACATCAAAGAAGCCCTGCTCCTGATCAGCATGGAGGTCCATTGTCATCAGACGGTCGATACCTGCAACGCTCAAGAGGTCTGCAACCAACTTAGCTGCGATACTTACACGAGGCTTGCTCTTGCGATCCTGACGAGCCCAACCGAAGTAAGGCACAACTGCACAGATACTACGTGCAGAAGCACGCTTGGCAGCATCAACCATGAGGAGAAGCTCCATCAGGTTATCTGAGTTGGGGAATGTGCTCTGTACAAGGAATACATCGCGTCCACGAATGCTTTCTTCGTAAGAGACTTCGAATTCGCCATCGGCAAATTTCGTCACCGTGAGGTTGCCAAGCGGGCAGCCAAGTTCCTCACAAATCTTTTCAGCCAAGTAACGGGAAGCAGTTCCCGAGAAGACCATAAAAGAACTATTGTTCATTGTATTTGTGTATAATAGATGATGATTGATGAAGATTCCCTTTTGGAATATCCTTATTATTCGGCCGCTTTTCGCAATCTACGGAAATGAGCGATTAACTCTTTGAAGTTTTCTGTAGAATATATGCTAAAACGGTTCCAGATATCGCCCAGAATAACCGCTCCACCAAAACCCAAGGCTTTGATTGTAGCCATATTCTCCAAATCTACGCCTCCTAAAGCCATTACTTTGCGATCAATTACCTTCTGACGCGCCAAGACCTGCAAATCTGCCTTTGTAAAGGTCGAAGAATAATCTTCTTTCGAAATACTATCGAAGATTGGAGAAAGAAAAACGTAATCACATTTCTTTTTATGTAACATCACCTCCTCGGGAGTGTGACACGAACAGGAAATATGACCTTTATATTTAGGGGGAAGTTCTGGATTGCGATGATTCAAATGAATACCCTTCAATTTGTATTCATTCTTCAGGTAAAAGAAATCATGTACAACGATACGTTTGCGATAGCACTCAGGAATCAGCGTCAACAAACGCTCTGAGTAGACCGGTTCCGTATTCGGTTTGCGAAGGTGCAATATATCCAGCCCTTCGTCAAAAAGAGCATTCAATATCTGATGCTCTTCTACAAAAAAATACGGGGTAGTCATTAATATCAACTTCATGATGCTCCTTTTACCAAATGAGGACAATGATTCAAATTATACTGTCTGTATCAGCAACAAGCCTTGGTGTTTCTAAAGCAATCACTTCTGAATACCAAGAACGTCTATGTAGATACAAACGAAGTATCCTCTCGTTTGACCACGCAAAGGTACAATATTTAACGCAGAGAACCGCAAGCCTTCATATAAAATTCACAGGAAGCCCTGTTCTCTCCTTTTCAGTGGGACACGCACTCGGCATCTATCTCCCCCTGTTTTCAGAACCATCAAGAACTTCTTTTACCATTCGGGAAAAGGCTGCAAATCAATACTTACATACACCTGTCGTTCGAGGCTACGTAGAATGCAAAACTGCCTTCCCCAAACGCCAACTTCCAGTTTGCTACTTACAAGCATAGTTTATCGAGACCCAAGTAACCACATCCCCCGAAGCATCGCCGCGCGCTACTTCGGGGGATTATGCGATTCTTTCTGCTAACAAGCCTTCCTTCACAACCAAGAGAAAGCTTTGCCGCATAATCAGGAAGGCAATGAGCCCATCCGTTTATTCTCCGCGACGGGAGTGAGATGAACGACTGCTGCGCTCTGAACGTCCGGAACGCTCACCTTGTTCACTCCGTCTTACTGAATGCTGACTGCCACGTGCCCGCTCGTTGCGCTGCGGACGCCCCACCGAATTGCCGAAGGAACGAGAATGACTCGAACTGCTTTGTTGCACAGCGGGCATAAAACCTCTCCAAGATTTGCGGTCATCGTCATCATCGTCGTCATCGCGATCGTAACGGCGGCGGTCTGAAGGTCTTTGTTGATAGCGATTATAGGGATAAGTCGAAGACTTTCTGCGTTTGAAGTAACGTTCACGATCATCATCGTCGCGATCATCGTCGTCGTCGTCCCAATCATCGCGTCCCCACTCCTTATGTTTACGTCCCGGACGGTCACCATACCAAGGTTTTCCCTTATAGCGGTCACGCAAACTCTTACCACGATGGAACTTCATGCCATAATAAGGACTGCGGTCGTGATGCCCTCTTCCGCGCCAGTTACGGCCGCGGTAGGAAACGTACACAGTCGGGTGATCGAAGTAATAGTAACCATAGCGGTAATGACGACACACCGGATAGTGCCATGAAGAACGTACCCACACCACGGGACGGAAGAAATAAGACAACGAGCGGTATAAGTCATACTGCCAGTCGAACAAAATGTAACGCAAGTCGACATTGCGGTAACGCCAATATGCCCCGCTGCAGTCGGACGGCGAACGCAGACTCATCAGATAGTCCAGATTGATTTCGTAGACACGGTCATACTGTTCGGGAGTAAGATTCAGTTCATAAGCCATCTTGTCCGTCAAGAACCAGGCGCGTTCACGCGCTTCGCGATAACTCATCGCGTTTGCACTCACTAGAAAAGAGAATACAAAAGCCAGTAACAGGGTCAATCGTTTCATAATTCATGCGTTGTTTTAAATCAAACTTTCAAGGAGAAGCTACTTCAGGCAGCCACAGCGGCTTCCCTACTCCTTACCTCCTCTTGACAAGCATCCGGTCTAAGCAAGGTCGGCCTTGCCGGTATCAAGGAAAGGGATTTTCTTCTTCGGATATTAGGTAAACCGAAAGAACTTTCCAATCTTGCAGCCAATGCTCCGAAATAATTTCAAAAGAAGCGATTCGATTCCTCAAAATGCAGCAGAAAGCTACAAAAACCACCTGGGATTTGACGGTTTGTTTCGTTCCCGTTCGCCACACAGTCCCAACCAGCCACCTTTATCCGCCGAAATCTTCCTTGATATGAATCATGCCAGCCACCAGAAAGGTCAACACACACAACACCATGGCGATGATGAAGAAGTTGAGGTAGCCAACCAGCTCCTGTAAATAGCCTGCCACCATTCCAGGCAACATCATACCCAAGGCCATGAAGCCTGTACAGAAGGCGTAATGCGCCGTAGAGGATTCCCCGCGGGCAAAGTAAATCAAGTATAGCATGTAAGCGGTAAAGCCGAAGCCGTAACCAAACTGCTCAACAAAAACACTGATGGATACCCAAAACAAACCATCGGGTTGAAAATAAGCCAAACCGATGTAAACGGCATCGGGCAGGGTGATACAAAGCACCATGGGCCACAACCATTTCTTTAATCCACCCCGTTCAGCTGCAATACCGCCCAAAATGCCGCCCAAAGTAAGGCCGATAATACCTAACGTACCCTGAACCAAACCAATATCGCCCGTTGACAACCCGAGCCCACCTTGATCCGTAGAACTTAGCAAGAAGAGCGGGCAGATCTTGACCAACATGGCCTCAGGCAAACGGTACAGCAGCATAAACAACAAGGCTACACCGATTTGAGGTTTCTTGAAAAAGTCTACAAAGGTCTCAAAGAAGGAACTAAGTACCCCTTTCCAGTCTACCTTCTCAACCGGACGGTCGGCCGAACTACGAGGCAACACGGTACAATGGTACAAAAAAAAGAGAATGAAAAGAATGGCACAGACACTAAAGGTCATAGACCAGGCTTGCACGGGTCGGAAACGCGACTCCAAAGTACCTGCAAACATGATGAGCAACCCCTGACCGAATATATTGGCTATACGATAGAACGTGGAACGGATTCCCACGAAAAAAGCCTGTTCGCGCGAAGACAAAGCGAGCATATAAAAGCCGTCAGCCGCAATATCGTGCGTGGCACTGCTAAATGCCATCAACCACAACATCACCAACGACCACTGTACATAGGCTGGCGCGTGTAACCCCAAAGCTAAACCGCCCAGAGCGACAGCCATCAAGCTTTGCATGACAACAATCCACCACCGTTTCGTCCGGAGCAATTCGACAATCGGACTCCAGAATGGCTTGATAACCCAGGGCAGATACAACCACGAAGTATAAAGCGCAATCTCTGCATTGCTTAACCCTAAACGATCGTACATGATGGTTGCAACCGACATGACGATCACATAGGGAAGTCCCTCAGCCACGTATAAGGAGGGTATCCACGTCCAGGGACTGTTGACCACCTTTTTGAGTTGATGCATAAACGAATACAAAGGATAAAAGCGTCACGTTACCTCGGTCAGGAAGTCTGTGCAACCCTGTGGCAGTTGCAACGAAAGCGAAACGCTGGAGATGAAACAAAAGCCCCTGCCTCCTTCGATTCAATTTGCTAAACAGCTGAATAGAAAAAGGACAGGGGGTTAATAGGATTGACTAATCTAAGTAGAGCGCAATCGAACAAAAACTGGGTAAAGCAAACGCAACCAAACGCCTACTCAGCCCCATTAGTCATGCCAAATTACTTTGCGTAACTAATCGAACGCGTTTCGCGAATCACCGTAATCTTAACCTGACCCGGATAAGTCATTTCGTCTTGAATACGGCGGGCGATATCGGCACTCAAGGTTTCGATTTGCTTGTCATCAATCTTGTCAGCACCTACAATCACGCGCAATTCACGACCTGCCTGGATAGCATAAGTCTTCGTTACACCTTCATAACTTGAAGCAATCTGCTCCAAATCATTCAAACGCTTGATATAGGCCTCTACGATTTCACGACGAGCACCCGGACGGGCACCACTAATTGCATCACAAACCTGAACAATCGGCGCAAGCAGTGAAGTCATCTCGACCTCATCGTGGTGCGCACCGATGGCGTTGCAGATATCGGGCTTCTCTTTGTATTTCTCAGCCAACTTGGCACCATAAAGTGCGTGTGGCAATTCGCTCTCTTCGTCGGGCACCTTACCAATGTCGTGTAACAAACCGGCGCGCTTCGCCTTCTTCGGGTTCAAGCCCAGTTCGGCTGCCATGACAGAGCAAAGATTGGCGGTTTCGCGAGCATGTTGCAAGAGGTTCTGGCCGTATGAAGAACGATACTTCATCTTGCCGACGATGCGAACCAATTCGGGATGCAAACCGTGGATACCGAGATCGATTGCAGTACGCTTACCAGTCTCAATAACCTCTTCCTCCACTTGTTTCTTAACCTTCGAAACAACTTCTTCGATGCGTGCAGGGTGAATACGCCCATCTGCAATGAGCTGATGAAGGGCCAAACGGCAGATTTCACGACGAACGGGGTCGAAAGCAGAGATTACAATGGCTTCGGGCGTATCATCTACTACAATTTCTACACCTGTAGCAGCTTCGAGTGCACGAATGTTGCGGCCTTCACGTCCGATAATGCGACCCTTCACCTCATCGTTGTCAATATGGAAGACTGTCACACTGTTTTCGATAGCCGTTTCAGTTGCCACACGTTGGATCGTCTGGATAACGATGCGTTTTGCCTCCTTAGTAGCAGTCATCTTCGCATCATCCATGATTTCGTTGATGTAACTTTGAGCTTCACTCTTTGCCTCGTCCTTCATGGCATCGACCAAGTGTTTCTTAGCCTCTTCAGCCGACAGTCCACTCAGTTCTTCGAGCTTCTCACGCTCTTTGATTTGCATCTTAGCGAGCTCTTCTTCCTTCTTCACGAGCGCCTGCTGTTGGTTATTGAGGCGATTGTGCTGGTTTTCGAGTTCCTGCTTGCGCTTGCCAAGTTCGTCTTGACGCTGATTGAGTCCAATCTCGCGTTGCTTCAGCTTATTCTCGACTTGCAAGATGCGCTGATTGCGCTGCTGCACCTCTTTTTCGAGTTCAGCCTTTTTGTTTAAGAACTTCTCCTTCACTTCCAGGAGTTTCTTCTCTTTAATGACCTCCGCTTCGCGGTTGGCATTATCTATCATACGGAGATACTTCTTCTTCATCAAATAGCGGAAGAAGCTATATCCGGCGGCCGCCCCTACAAGCAACCCAATAAGAACCGATATAATTTCGTTCATTACTTTTTTAAATGGATATGGAAAATAAACAATCAAGTGAGTCGTGCAGTCGCACCCTTCACCCGACCAAAAAAATTACCTGATTAAAAAAAGGCACACATCATCCTTCCGCACGTCGTGCAAGAAGAACACATCACTCCTTATCATCCGCTGTACCAGAAAGCAACTGCGAGATTTCTCCCTTCAGTCGTTCTACAGTTTCGGTATAAAGAGTCTGATCCTTTTGTCCCTGCACTTGCAACACTTGCACAGCAAAGTCAAGCAGGGCAACTGCCGAGTAGCGCTCGGGAGCCAAGTTCGGATACGACTGCTCGTAACGCGCTAATTTCTCGTTAATCATGCGGGAAGCCTTCCGATAGACTTCCTCCTGATCGCGTCTGACGGTAATCGGGTACACCTGTTTACCTATCAGCAATTGTATAACAAATTTATCGGAGTTTTCTTCCATTAGGCTATGCTTAGAAAGGTTCACCCCTTCGATTTATTGGTACTGAAAACAGAACTAAATATCCAACAGGGCTATACACTTGTCTACTTCGCGAATGAGTTTGGTAATACGTGCGCGCGACATCTTTATGTCTTCACCGCTCACCTCAATCATGCGAGCTGTTTTGAGTCTCTGAAACTCATCACTCAACCGCAGCAAGTTTTCATCGGTTGCTTGAAGCTTTGCTTGACAGGCAGCCAACTCTTCGCGTAGTTTCTCATTCACACGACGCTCATCCTTGTAAGCCATCATCAGTTGGCGTACAAGAGCCTCAAAATCACGTAGAGTTATTTCCTGTTCGCTGGTCATGTATTAGGTAGAAACTATACTATATGTTAACTATTTCGCGTCTTTATCCTTATCGTCCGGCTTCGGCTCTTTCTTTGCAAGAACAACAATATTATATACATACGCCGTCATCCATTCTGCACTGTAACCCAACTGTTGTTGGTACTGGCGAACAGCCAAGCATGACTTTCTCACACCTTCGTCTTTCCACGTATTCTTGGTTAAGACTTCCTGGATAGTCTTTGCCGTCATCGTGCGCAAGGCATCTTTAAAGATACCAGGCAAGCGGAACTTCCATTTCATCAGGTTGCCCATCAGCATCATCAACTCCTGCGAAAAACCTTGGAATAGGAAGAGGTAATTGCGCACATCGTTTACGTTGCGACAGTGTCGCTTGATGCTCTGGTCAATCTCTTTAAAGAAAAACTCCTCTAAACCATAGATTTCCATCAACATCTTCTTGCACTTGTTCTTCTCGCCCAAGCCCAACTTATTGTTGACGGTCTGTACATGCAAGGTTTGCTTAAACACACGCAAGTCAGGCAGAGCGGCCAAGTTACTGATGCCCAAATTTGCTGCCATTACGGCTTGATAATACACTCGAATCAGCGTCATGAAGTCTTCCACGCCGCCTACACGCCAACCTGTTTCGTTGACTTCTTTCTTATGTTTGAAGATTTGACTAAAGAATCCCATGTTGTAAAAAATTTCGAAGCAAAGATAAGACGTGCTGAGAGAAAGACCAAAAAAAACAGGCAGTTTTTGAAAGCTACAATGTAAACTTCAGCCCGTTAGTCCTTTATAAAAGCTACAAAACCGAAGCAACGCAAAGGGATGTAAAAGGTGTCATGCCTGCTGGCTCAACCAAACATACAAACGAACCATGAATTACCTACGTACTAACTGCCCACAGTAGGTTGCACGCCAAGGTAAACTTTGTGGAATAAACAAAAGGGAGCTGACGGTTAGGAGTTAGAGTCTTTCTCGAAACAAAGCAATGAGAACGACTGTAAATAAGAAGAGATGGCATACAGGACAACAACATCCCAATAGCACACAATCATCTTATTTTACAGGTCGCATACAGCCCACACGAATCCCGGCAATCCTCAATACAGAAACTTCCAAAGGCCGCATTTTACAACTTGCTCGGCCAACAAAAAAATGCGCATGCTCTTGCCTTTAACCTTCCTCTACCCTACCGCCTTCAGCAAATAGGAGACAGACACTGGGTTCTACGGGTCATCCGAAGGCTTTTCCTCCTCAGCAATAGCTGCCCATCGTACATCGGTCTGTTCCTTCGTACCTCCGAACTCAGCTACCACTTCAGTCCCGTCCCTGCCCAATTGACTAGGGATTGCATGCTCCACACCAATTGACGGCATCGTTTCACCGCCGGTTGAACGCACTATATCCTCCGTTCGATCAACGATTTGGGGTACTGCAACCTCAACTTCTGCTTGCAGTACATCGACTGCGGTAGTTGAAACCGAGGCAGCGTGTTCAATCGTCGCTTCATCGGCAACAGATTCATCCGCAACACGTCCAACTGCTTCTGCCTCAACTTCCTCCACCCGCGAAGACCTACGTCCCAACAACTCCTGCAACGTCCGTTCGATTTCTTCGTTGCAAACGGCAAGTACTTGACGCAAAGTTTCGTCGCCCGTCACGCGATAAAGTGCCTGAGCAAGTTGCACACATTCCTCATAAGCCGCATCGGTCACCTCGCGTGCCCGACGCAAAGCGGCAGGTTTCCGCTCCGCATATTCTTGGGTGCGTGCCAGAAATACTTGCTGAGCACGGGCGAATTGAACTGCAAGCTCCTCTACCACATCCTCTACACCTACTGCCTGCAAAAGAGGCTGCACCTCTTTCAATTGAAGCTGAGTTAAAAGTACTGACATACAACCCATTTTCAGACCGTACTTCCACTTTCGGTTAAACGGACAGCGCACAAACAAAGCTTGCAATTGTACCGCCGCCTGGTATTCGTTGCGATGCGAAAGTCCCGCATAGCCACTGACTAACTGCCGCAAATGGGTATAGAGCGATTCACACGCCGCCAGTGCCTCTTTCAGCACCGGGGGATATTCACTGCCGCGCTGTATACCTATGAAACGACCTTCTGCCTGCAATGCCAGCTCCATCTGCTGAAGAGCCGCATCGTAGGCTGCTACTTGGGTGGAATAAGTACGCAAGGTATCGAGTATCAACCGCATAAAGTTGAAGTGCATACCGTTGGGCATGCGACGCTTTAAAGTAGTGCTGACAGAAAGAAGCGAAAGTTTCATATGCAAAAGGAATCAAGTGAGAAACAACACGCGGAGCAGGTCCGACAAACAGCCTGCCTGCCTCAAAGAGAGGGGATTGAATCGCTGTCACTCGTTAAAAAGATCATGAGAATCAGCCAATCAAGCTACGCGTATTCAAAATTAAACTCACAGGGTGAGGGTGTTTGCTGACAAAGATAATAATTCCCTCGGAAATACCTCTTTGTTCGAAAAAAGAATCATAATTGCGCATCAAAATGGTAGTTTGATTTTAAATAGAAGATTTATTTCTCATGGAAATAGCTATCTGATTTCAAATAGACTTTATATTTCAGATAGAAAATAAAGCTCTTTTCAAAATAGCAGAACTATTTCTCATCGAATTATATTTTCTATTGATCTACCATTAGGAACGCATCTATTTTTGATTCAGCTGTAAGGAAACAAGAACAGGCATCGATTCCCCTTCGTGCGATTGAAAAAGAGGAGAACGCAACCTGTCCCTATTTACTACACCTTGCACCGATCGCCAAACTGCTTCTTTTTTTCATCTCGAGTCTTGGCGGTGAATGAAGTTGGGGTTTCCCCTTTTTTCTGCCCTTGTGAGGCAAATAAACAACGCCATTCGCTTGTCTACCTCCATCCGTTTACAGCTCAATCGCAGCCTCAATGACCTGACGGCAGCATTGACAAGCTGACAACACCCGCTAAAACTTCCAACAATCGCATATTTCTTTCTACCTTTGCGGCAAAGGCAACGGCAGCGAAGTTCGCAAAACGAATTAAAGTAACGCTCTAACTAATGAATCGTTCTTTATCTGTTTTCGACAGGTCTATATCAACAAATTCGAACATCTCATGCGATTTTCAGCATTCCTGTCACCCACTTACGCAGGTCTGTATTGCGCAAGCACAGACGCTACGCGGTTCACGTAACATTACCCCAAGTGCAAACGAACCAACCGCTGCATACACACGCATTCTTCACCTTTTCAAATAGCTTCACACGCATGCAAAACATCTTTCTTCCCAACTGCAAAATCAACCTTGGCTTGAACATTGTCGCCAAACGCCCCGACGGCTACCACAATCTTGAAACGGTCTTCTATCCCATCCCGTTGCGTGACAGCCTGGAGCTGCTGGAATGGAAAGACGGAACGAAGGACGAGACTTATCGGCTTCACCTGAGCGGTGTACCCATTGCAGGCAATCCAGCAGACAACTTAGTGGTCAAGGTGTACCTTTCACTCCGAGAAGAATTTGATTTACCTCCTTCAGAGATTTTTCTCTGCAAACACATTCCGATGGGCGCCGGTCTGGGCGGCGGCAGCAGCGACGCGGCGGCCATGATGACGGGTCTCAACGAATTGTATCAGCTGAATTTAAGTGAAAGCGACATGGAACGCCGTATGGCCAAGTTTGGAGCGGACTGTGCTTTCTTTGTTCGCAATCGACCGGTATTTGCAACGGGAATTGGCGACCAGATGGAGAACTTCAACCTTTCCCTTCAAGGAAAGTACATTGTGTTAGTGAAACCCAACGTGTTCATCTCGACAAAAGAGGCTTATGCAGCGGTGCGACCGCAACCCGCAGCCCACGACTTGCGTGAGGCACTGGCTCAAGACATGGACAGCTGGCGCGAAACGGTGGTGAACGACTTTGAGGCTTCGGTCTTTTCGAATCACCCCGAACTGCCCGCCATCAAACAGACGCTCTATGACCTCGGGGCCCGTTATGCGGCGATGAGCGGCAGTGGCAGCACCCTCTTTGGTCTCTTCGATCGTCCGGTAGCGGAAGCCCACGAAGTTTTCAAGGATCATTTTGTCTTCACCGAAAAACTGCTGCGATGATTTATTGGTTTTCTGGCACGGGGAACTCAGCTCGTGTGGCCAAAGTGCTGGCTGAACGACTGGGAGAGCAGGAAAGTAAGATGGAGAAAGCTTTGCTCGAAATCGAAGACTTGAAAAGCTTAAATTCCATCGGTCTTATTTTCCCAGTCTATGGTTGGGGACTTCCGCTTGCTGTCGAACAGTGGATAGACCGACTTCCCTCCTTGCCCGGAGGTTTTACCGCTCAACAGACGCTCTACGTTTACAGCGTCTTGACTTGCGGCGACGACATCGGTCGCACAGACGCGTTGCTTCGCCAGCGACTGGCAGCAAAGGGCTGGCCGCTGCAAGCAGTCTTCTCTGTTCAGATGCGCAACACGTACGTTTGCCTGCCCGGCTTTGATACAGACCAACCCGACCTGGTCGAAACCAAAGAGAAGGTCTTGCAGGAACGGCTGAAGGCCATCGCTGCGTGTATAGACCGAAGGCAAGACTCAACAAAGGCAGACGTGACGCCCGGCAGCTTCCCCTGGCTGAAAACTTACGTGCTCCGCCCGTTGTTTAACCGTTGGCTGACGAACGACCGCCACTTTCACGTGGACACCAAGCAGTGCATCGGTTGCGGACGTTGCGAAAAGCTATGTCCGCTTCACAACATCAGACTGACGAAAGAAAACGCGCCCGAGTGGATGGGACACTGCACACATTGCCTGGCCTGCTACCACGTTTGCCCCAAGCACGCGATTCGGTACGGATTATTTACGAAGGGGAAAGGACAAGTAAGAATAAATTTCTAATTTTGCGCGCCTTTACCGGCACCCTTCTCACATACAAGAAAAGGATTTTCGAGAAAAGTCTGTTTCAGAACCGGTGAGTTCGGAAGTTTCAGCATGCAATCAGGGGTGGGCAACATCGACCAACCTCCCTCCCGCTCTGTAATGCCTCCTTAGTAGAACTGCCTATACATATAACACTCAATATATAATACAACACGACAATGAACAATCAATGGTTTGAATGCAAGGTTAAATATGAGAAGACGATGGAAAACGGCCTTGTGAAGAAAGTAAACGAGCCGTACCTCGTCGATGCTCTCAATTTTACCGAGGCTGAACGCCGCATCATTGAGGAAATCACTCCGTTTATGACGGGTGAATTTGAAGTAAGCGACATTAAGCGTGCACGCTACGCGGAGCTCTTTGAAGCACCGGGCGATGACTCTGCTGACCGTTATTTCCGCGCTAAACTGGTTTTCATTACCCTCGACGAGAAGAGTGGTAAGGAAAAGAAGACTTCACAAAACGTATTGGTGCAGGCTGGCGACCTTCGCGACTCAATCAAGCGCTTAGATGAAGGCATGAAGGGCTCTATGATGGACTACACCATTGCCAGTGTAACGGAGACTCCGTTGATGGACGTGTTCCACTACGTGCAGAGCACGCGCAGCGAAGGCGACAAGCCCGAATACGAAGAATAAGTTGTGACCAGGAACGTTTGCTCTGTTGGAGGAACGACGTGAAGCGACACCTTCTGCCACTCGATAGGCTGACACAAGGCTGAAACGCTCACGGTACAATCTTGGCACCATTCTCTTAAGCTACGAAGGCGTGAAGCCCCGTTGATGCGGGCGCAACACGCCTCTCTCTATTGACTCAACGCTCATATCGCACCGCTATGATTCATCTGAAAGAAATCAAAGACACCATCCGTCAGGGTGTAGAACTGGTGGCGGTTTCGAAATTCCACCCTGCCCCACTCCTTCAAGAGGCATACGACCAAGGCCAACGCATCTTTGGCGAAAATCGCGTGCAAGAATTGCAGGTTAAGCAGGAAGTGTTGCCCAAAGATATCGAGTGGCACTTCATTGGCCACCTTCAGGCAAACAAGGTAAAGTATATCGCGCCTTACATCTCGCTTATTCATGCGGTAGACAGCTTAAAACTTTTGCGCGAAATCAATAAGCAGGGTGCAAAATGCAAACGTGTGATTCCCTGTCTGCTTGAACTTCACCTTGCACAGGAAGCAACCAAGTACGGTCTTACGCTCGAAGCTTGTACCGAGTTGCTCGAAGCCGGCGAATGGCGTGAGTTGCCCCACGTACAAATAGCCGGGCTCATGTGTATGGCTTCGAACACGGACAATGCCGACCAGGTGCGCCGGGAGTTCCATACCGCTCAAACATACTTCACAGAAGTCAAAGCGCGCTTCTTTGCAGACGATCCCGCCTTCAGCCAACGCTCTTGGGGGATGTCGCACGACTATCAACTGGCCATGGACGAAGGTGCCACGCTGGTGCGCATTGGCACAGCCATCTTTGGTGAACGGGAATACTGATTGCTGTAAGAACTAAACATCCGCGTAAGCCTTGCATGAGCAGGGATTACGCGGATGTTTGCATTTAAACGCTTATTTGAGGATGAGAAACGCTTACTAAGGGCTCTCAAAACGAACGATGGGAGGTGGACGACGAAACAGACGAAGTATTTACACTATCCCTAACCACATTCATACGGAGAAGGCCAAACTTTCGGGTTGCGCCCTGAGTGACGGGCAGTCCAATGTATTCGGGGACGTTGGTCACGCCCATGCTGAGATCGCCACCGGGATGATAGAAACTGGCGGAACGTATGTAACTGAAAGGTTTGATGCGTTCGTACAACCACTCGGTGTAGTTGAGCGAATCAGCGACTTCGGCAAAGTAGGAAGTCTGACGCAACTGATCTAAACCCATTCTGGCCATATTTCCGCTGTTATTGACGTCGTCAACAGGGATTCCCTGCACCAGGGTATCCTGTGGCGTACGTACATAAAGGTAACCGCCTTGAGATTTAGCATAACCTATGGCTTCAAAGTGATAATAACCTGGCTCGAAGGGCTCACGACACTCAATCACTACGCGCATAGGTTTGGAAAGGTCAGCTTGTTGAAAGGTCATATATTCGGAAACTCCGTCGTAAGCAAATAGATTGGGATTGGAATCGAACAAAAAACCATTGGCATTGGTATTCTCATACTTCTTTACTTCCCAACCGCTATCGGTAAGTTGTCTGCGCTCCTGAGAATAAAGGAAGTAACCGCCGACATGATTACTGACACGATACTCATGTTCCTTGATAGCATAGGTGCGAAGAAGTACGACAACCAAGAGTGCGATGGCAAGTGCACCCGACAAGATGATGGTTAACCAAAAGGACCAACGACGAACGACTGACAACCGAGAGGGGGGCAAGGGTTCGGCTGTGGCAGGACGTACAATCATCATACGTATCAAGGAATAAAGCAAGAGTGCGAGACAGAGTATTCCGGCACCGGCAGCTACTGTTGCCATACTTAGTATATCGGGATTGGCTGCAAACAGTTCCATCAAGGGAATTTCAGCATATTCACCACCAAAGAGATGTGTTCCTCCAAAAGAGAAGAGCAATAGTCCGATGAAAACAATGGTCAAGAAGAGAAAGAAACCACCTACGACAAGGGACAGGAAGAGTTTGGTGCAAAACAGGACGAATACCAGCAGGGCGGACAAGCAACCCCGAGCATTGGAACGAACTGAAGAGGAAGCAACGGGAGCTGGACGGGCGGCGGTCTGCTTCATGAGTTCTTCATTGAGGGTTTGCGGATTAACGGGTTTGCCTTGCATCTGCAACCGTTGGTCGGCGGTGCGCGCTTGGGGGATTAGTGCCCAAGCCACTAGGTAAACAAGGGCCAAAGAGGCATAACTCAACAGGCACGCAAGCACCATGAGGATACGCCAGGGAAGTGGGTCGCTTCCGCCAAAGTATTTACAAAGGCCTGACATCACACCGCCGACCATGACATTGTCTGCATCGCGATACAGGTGACGACCGTGAAAGAACGAACGAAATTGGGTACTGTATTTCTTGTACCAGCTTGTGGAACAGTCGTTGTTGGTTGTGGTTTGGGAAGGTTCGTCTTCGGACGAAGCTTCGTTTGGAGCAAAGGCTGCGGATGGCTCTTCTGCACTTTCTTCCCCATCGAGTTGTTCGGGGTTCCCGATGCGGCAGATTATTTCCTGCACGTGTTCTATGGCAATTGCTTGGACACCAGAGGCTTGAAGTTCGGCAAAAAGCTCGGCTACACGGTGTTCAATGTCGTCGGCAATCTCGTCGCCTCCTTCACGCGTAGCAAAATAACGCTTCATGTTTTGCAGGTATTGTTCGAGCAAACTGTACGCATCTTCGTCGATGGCATAGAGTTGACCAAAAAGGTTGACAGTGATATTTTTTTTCATAAGTGGATACAAATAAAGATTGGAGGAAACAGTGTAAGGGCTCTTAATGAGCCTTGGAAGAAGGTTTGAGCTGAGCAAATGGCTCGGGGATGTGCATGACTACGCGTACCTATTAAAAACAATGGCAAAAAGTAGGCTCAGCAAGAAAAACGATGGAAAAACTTTACGTAAATGGAATTCAAGAAAGAGATTAAACTACAGGAAGCGACCGATGAAGTGAAAGATGAGGAGTCTACATCCACTTCAACAGGTAGCAGTGGAACTATTTGAACAACTTAACCGGGTAAAAGCGGGAGGAGCTTGGCATTCCCTTTGAGCAAACTGACGGTACGCGCGAGTTCGTTCCAGGCATTGTCAAGTTCGGCGAGAAAGGTACGACCATCTGGCGTGAGTTCATAATACTTGCGAGGCGGACCTTGGGTTGACTCCCTCCATTCGTAAGAGAGCAGTCCATCCTTTTTGAGCCGTGTCAGCAAAGGATAGAGCGTACCTTCTACCACAATGATTTCTGACTCCTTCAGACGAGTGATAATATCATTGGCATAACTCGCCTCTCGACTCAGCAACAAGAGCACACAGTATTCAAGCATACCCTTGCGCATCTGTGATTTAGCATTGTCTACATTCATAGAATAAATAAGGATTGAACCAAATGAAATACTCGGAAAACGTCCCTGAAACAGGGTTGTTCTCCTTACGACCGCAAATATAGGTATGAACCACTACTTTGCATTACATAGTACTAATAAAAGTTCATATTTTAACCTTACTTATTACCAATTGAAAACTATATCACCATTTCTAACAAGGAAAAAGCCAATAACCAAACAACATTGAAAGTTTCCACAAGGCTCTGCAAGGTATCAAGAAGGCTCTCTTCACCTCCAACTAAGCCTAATTCATCCAGCAACAACGCATAGAGGACTCAGCCTTCTTTCAGACACAAAAAACTCCTCGCTTGAAATGAACGGGATAAGCACATCTAAACAGACACACATTATTATAATGCATAACTCGAAAGAAGTATCTGACTGGAATACACCAAAAGTGCCCAAAGCAAAGAACGATTGTTGAACAAAAACAGAAAAAGGGAGCGCAAACACGATTGCCGCTCCCACCCTACTTATGGATACAAAAAACAACAGATAAGAAAAGCGTAAGGCTTCCCCTATCTGTTGTAGAACTTGGAATATAAGAATAGCACCGCTTACTTTTTCAGCGCATCACGAATCTCACGCAACAACACAACTTCCTCGCTGGGTACTTTAGGCTGTTCAACCTTCGCTTCTTCCGGTTTATTCTTTTTCGTGAACTTAATTATCAGGCGCAAAAGCAAGAAGATGCAGAAGGAGACGATAAAGAAATCCAGACAAGTTTGAAGAAAATTACCGTAGGCGATACTGACTGGCTCAGTAGAGTCAGACAATGGATTTATAGGAAGGTCGTACTTCAAATCCTTAAAATTAATGCCCCCAATCAACCAACCGATGGGTGGCATAATGATGTCATTGACCACTGAGGAAACAATCTTACCAAATGCACCGCCTATAATTACACCGACAGCCATATCGATAACATTGCCTCTTACTGCAAACTCTTTAAAGTCGTGGATGAATGTAGAATTCTTCATAGTTGATAGAAAATTAATTAGTTATGTTGGCACAAATATAGAAATTATATTCGTACCTTTGCCTTCGGAAAAAGAGAAAAGGGGTACAGATTTAGAATGTATCAAACTCTCAACTTCCACATAGAGTTTATTCACTTGAAGCATTTATCCACTTAATAGTTAATTCGCAACTAAAACATTATGATTAAAGTAGGTATTAACGGTTTCGGTCGTATCGGCCGTTTCGTATTCCGCGCCGCTCAGAATCGCGACGACATTCAGATTGTAGGTATCAACGACCTCTGCCCCGTAGATTACTTGGCTTAC
>UQJC01000037.1 GCA_900541335.1 uncultured Prevotella sp. | reverse complement strand
CTCAGCCTCCTATTTTGCAGAAAAATTCTCTCGTGAACAGATTGACGCTCAGTATGTCAACTTCGAATACCCCACTGTCGAAGAAGCCATGACCTATCTTCGTCAACAAACCGAACTGATTGGGTTTAATGTAACCATTCCCCACAAGCAAGCTGTATTGCCCTATCTGAAAGGATGCTCTGCCGAAGCAGAAGCCATTGGAGCGGTCAATGTGGTACGCGTCGTGCCCGATGCGGTGACAGGCACTCCCCTGCTATACGGAGACAACTCCGACTGGATTGGCTTCACCGAATCACTCCGCCCCTTACTGCGTCCCGAAGTCCACCGCAAAGCCTTAGTCCTGGGTACTGGTGGTGCTTCTAAAGCCGTTGTTTATGGTTTGCGTCGTTTGGGTATTGAACCCCACTATGTCAGTCGTCGTCCCCAAGCAGGCATGTTGACTTACGAAGCACTCACCCCATCAATACTTAAAGACTATCTACTCATTGTCAACTGTACCCCTTCGGGCATGTATCCGCATACCGAAACCTGTCCCAATCTGCCTTACGAAGCACTTACTCCCGACCATCTTCTCTACAATTTGGTATACAACCCACTCGAAACACTCTTTATGAAGAAAGGAAAGGCCGCAGGAGCCACCGTCAAAAATGGGTTGGAAATGTTGCACCTACAAGCCGAAGCAGCTTGGAATATGTGGAATGCAAAGGAAGCGAAGTAAAAAAGTTGCATTTTTCCTTCCTCCGTAAGAACACCTCTAAACACACTGAATATCAGCAACTATCAAGAACCATCATCCATTACATGAGCACTACAGGATAAAGTTTTTGAGAAAAAAGTTGCTCAAACATTTGGTCAGAGTAACCAAAAGCTATACCTTTGCACTCGCAAACAGGAAATAAGTCAAACACTTCTCCTGAGAACGCGGAGTGGAGCAGTTGGTAGCTCGCCAGGCTCATAACCTGGAGGTCATCCGTTCGAGTCGGGTCTCCGCAACACTTCAAACGAAGAATCTTAGCAATAAGGTTCTTCGCTTTTTTTTATTTTCCTACCCTAACCTTTCCTCTTCCCCCTTCTTCTTCCCGTTAGAAACCTCCCCACACCCAGGTTCATCGGATACAGTTTTAGCTAATTGAGACCATGCGCTACCACGACATAACCCTGTTCCGTCGTGCTTAAGGGATTAGTTTATTTTATACCCACTGTAAACCAAAGTATGCTGAAAACGTGTACTTTTGCACCTTGTAATACTTAATCCCAAAGAAAAGACTCATTTATGCCAACATCGATAGACATTCGTCAATTAAACGCCCGCATTGAGGCTGAAACAGGTTTTATTACTGACCTCGTTGAAGGTATGAATCGCACCATTGTCGGTCAAAAGCATTTGGTCAACTCCCTGTTGATTGGTTTGCTTTCTGACGGTCATATCCTCTTAGAGGGTGTACCGGGCTTGGCCAAGACACTTGCCATCAAAACCTTAGCATCATTGATTGAAGCCCAATTCGGACGCTTACAGTTCACTCCCGACTTACTTCCTGCCGACGTCATCGGTACACAGATTTATAGTCAAAAGGAAGAAGCCTTCCGCGTCAAGAAGGGTCCCATCTTCGCCAACTTCGTACTGGCAGACGAAATCAACCGTGCTCCGGCCAAGGTACAGAGTGCTTTGCTCGAAGCCATGCAGGAACACCAGGTAACAATCGGTGACGACACCTTCAAGTTGCCCGAACCCTTCCTTGTACTGGCTACACAAAACCCCATCGAACAGGAAGGTACTTACGAACTCCCAGAAGCACAAGTCGACCGTTTTATGCTCAAGGTTATCATTGACTACCCGACGTTGGAGGAAGAAAAGCGCATTGTGCGTGCACACATCAACGACAGCTTCCCCAAGCCGATGCCTGTCATTGATACCCAGCGAATCGTTCAGGCACGCCAGCTCGTCAAGGAGGTCTACATTGACGAACGCATCGAACAATACATTGCAGACATCGTCTTTGCCACTCGTTACCCCGAGCAATACAAGCTGCAGGACATGAAGGACTACATTTCCTTCGGTGGTTCTCCGCGTGCCAGCATCAACTTGGCTTTGGCATCTCGTGCTTGTGCCTTCATCAAGCGTCGCGGCTACGTGATTCCCGAAGATGTGCGTGAAGTGGCTCCCGACGTATTGCGTCACCGTATTGGACTCTCTTACGAAGCCGAGGCGGCAGACATCAAGGCCGACGACATTGTACGCGAAATCCTTAACCGCGTAGAAGTACCCTAACGGATATCGGATGAATGAACTTCAGAAGCGCTTTTTCAAGCCCGGTATCTTTTGCCGGTGTAGGGTATGACTTGTTTTTAGCCGAAGCATGACTCAACGAAACGTAGTTTCCTTTCCGTCCAGCCTTCAGCCTCTACCTCTTTTCCCCAGAGGTTTGTCAACCGACACCCTCACCCCATCACGGGCACTGGAAACACTCAAGGGGAGCTTCAAGCCTCCCCACCTTCTTTGTTTCTTCAGCCAACATTCCTCGCGAATCGTCTTTCTTCTGCTGAAGAAGCCTGTTTCCGTCCCTATGATGCGTTCCACAGCGCTTCACTTCATCCTTCTTTTTTCCTTTCCATTTTCTCAAGTACATTTTACCAAGCCCATCCGCCTTACCCTCCCGTTTCGAGGGCAGGACGGATGAGTTTGGCATACATTCTTATTAGGGCATTTCGAAACAGGCCCGTCTTTAGAGTCAACAGATGAGATATCTTTAACGGTGTAAGCTTGGAGAAGGTATCGCGTAAAAACAGATGAGAACCCACACAAGCTGTAGCAGTTCTCCTTTACTTGTTACGCTTACACTTTCCGCCTCATCGCCCCATCTGCTTTTCAATCTTCGACTCTTCAACGGATAGCCATCAAGGAATCGTCCTCCAAAACTCTCCGTGCAGTGGAAACCTCTGAACTTCTGAAACGTGTTCGCAGGCTTGAAATCAAGACTCGCGCACTCACCAACAATATCTTTGCCGGCGAATACCATTCGGCCTTCAAGGGACGCGGTATGTCGTTTGCGGAAGTGCGTGAATACCAGCCAGGCGACGATGTACGCGACATCGACTGGAATGTCACCGCCCGCATGAACAAACCTTACATTAAGGTCTTCGAAGAAGAACGCGAGCTGACACTGATGCTCGTAGTAGACCTTTCTGCCAGCCAACGTTTTGGTACGGTAGACCGCACTCAACGCGAACTGGCTGCTGAAATCTGTGCCACACTGGCCTTTTCGGCCCTGCAGAATAATGACAAGATAGGTGTCATCTTCTTTACCGACCAGGTGGAGAAATTTATTCCGCCACAGAAGGGACGAAAGCACGTGCTCTACATCATTCGCGAACTGCTCAACTTCGAACCGAAGGGCAAACGCACCGATGTGACGGTGGCCATGGAATACTTGATGAAAGTCATTACCAAACGCTCCATCACCTTTGTCATCAGCGACTTTCTCGACACCCGTGACTTCTCTCGTCCGTTACTGGTGGCCGCTCGCAAACACGATCTCGTAGGCCTCCGTCTGTACGACAGCCGCATGGCCTCGCTCCCCGATGTCGGCTTGCTGAAGATTGTCGATGCAGAAACAGGACACGAACAATTCATCGACACGTCCAGCCGTGCCGTACGCCAACAGCAACAAGCCTGGTGGCGCACAGAGGAACAACGTCTCGACACACTGTTCCGCAAGAATGGTGTTGACTATGCTTCCATCGCAACGCATGCTGACTATGTGAAGCCGCTGATGAATCTCTTTGCCAGAAGATAAGGACTGAAGGAGTGCACAGCGATAAACAGGAAGAACGACATTGCCTCCATAAAGGTATCTGTATCTTCTCCACGAAGCAATCGTTCTCCTTGCTGCGAGCCTCGCTCTCTTTGCCCTCCTACCTCGAAAAAAATCCATTATGATCAGAAACTTCTCTCACCCCTTCCGCATTCTTTCGCTGCTCCTGTTGCTAACCGCAGGAATTTCCCTCCGAGCACAGGTCCTTGTGGAAACTAAACTCGATACCGCTCATATTCTGATTGGCGAACAAGTACAATTGCGTGTCAAATGCAGTTCTCCGGCGGGTGCTCAGGTAACCTTTCCCTATTATCAATCCCAGGAACAGCTCATGCCCGGTGTGGAAGTCATCCGCAATGGAGCGATTGACACCGTGAAGACCAACAACGGCAAACGTTGGGAGCTTACCCGACGCTATACCATTACTTCCTTTGACTCTGCGCTCTATTCCATCCCGCCCATCGAACTGACTGTCAACGGAAAGAAATATGCTTCACGCGGTAACGTGGGTCTGAAGGTAAGTTCCGTCGCAGTCGATACCGTCCATGTTGACCAATTCAGCGGTCCGCACGACGTGATTGACATGCCCTTTACCTTCTCTTGGCGATTGACAGGTTGGGCTCTGTTGGCCCTGTTACTTGCCTCGGGAGCCATCCTGTTGGCCATCCGACTCTCTGACCCCAAACTCATCACGCGCCGCGTTGTCATCCATCCGCCTACGCCGCCTCATATCACGGCTATCGGACAAATTGAACAAATCAAACAGAGTCCGAAAGAGGATGCCAAGGCTTATTATATGGAACTGACCGAAACGCTGCGTACTTACATTGAGAAGCGTTTCGGATTTAGTGCCCGCGAGATGACGACTTCTGAAATCATCGACGAACTGTGTGCTGCCGAACAGACGGAGTCACTGGCGGAACTGAAGGAAGTACTCTCTCAGGCCGACTTGGTGAAGTTTGCCAAGTTTACACCCTCCCTCTCCGAGCAAGACCGCAGCCTCATCCAAGCCCTCGACTTCGTACAGACCACCAAGGTAGAACCTCAAGAGGCTCCCAAGCCCCGTGTGGAATATGTAACGCTCTCGGGCAACAAGCAGCGCGGCATTCGTACGGCGATGACAGTCGGTGCCCTGCTACTCGCAACAGCAGCACTTGCCACGACTGCGTATGTCATCTACGAAGTTTACCTCTGCTTCGGGTAAAGTCAAGTGATGAGGTGGGCAGGTAAGCCTTCCTGGCCTCATCACTTCCCCTATTAACCCGCACAACCTACAACCTGTACCCTCAATTAAACTCCCCATGACCTTTGACAGTCCCGCCTATTTCCTGTTGCTTCTGCTCCTCATACCCTATATTCTATGGTATTTCTTATTGAAGCGCAGACATGAAGCGACCTTCACCGTAGCTTCGGCAGAAGTCTTTCGCCATACGCCCTCAACGTGGCGCACCCGGCTCATCCATCTTCCCTTCTTCCTCCATTGCCTCGTCTTTGTGCTGATTGTTATCGTGCTGGCCCGTCCGCAAACCAGCCATTCCTGGCGTTCGGGCGAAACCGAAGGTATCGACATCATGATGACCATGGACATTTCGACCAGTATGATGACTCCCGACCTGCGTCCCAACCGCCTCAGCGTAGCCAAGGACGTAGCACTCGAATTCATCAACGAACGCAAGGACGACAACATCGGTCTCACCCTCTTTGGTGGCGAAGCCTTCACCCAATGCCCGCTGACCACCGATCACGGCACCCTGCTCCGCACCTTTAAGGGAGTGAGTTGCCAACTACAGGAGGACGGAGTCATCCAACCCGGTACTGCTATCGGTATGGGACTCGCCAGTGCAGTTGCCCACCTCGAACAAAGTCCGACCAAGAGCAAGGTCGTCATCCTGCTCACCGACGGTGCCAACAATACGGGCGACATCTCTCCCCTGATGGCCGCTGAGTTGGCCAAGAAATGCCACATCCGCGTCTACACCATCCTGTTGGGTTCAGAGGGCAAAGTCAATGTGCCCGTAGCCCAATTGCCCAACGGCGAAGTCTACTCCACACAGATGGATGCCACAGCCGACCCCACGACTCTGCAACAAATTGCACAGGCGACAGGCGGCACCTTCTATCGCGCTACCTCACGCAACGACTTGAAAAAAGTATACCAGGACATTGACAAACTGGAAAAGACAAAGCTCAAGATCAGCCAACACAATCGTCACTACGAAGCTTACCAACCCTTTGCCATCGCCGCTCTACTACTCTTGCTGTTCGAGCTGTTGGCACGCACTACCTTCCTCAGACGCTTGCCCTAAGTCGTGTTCCACAACGTGTGGAAGGTGCTGATAACGACTTCAGTGAAGGTACAAGCTACGTACCTTCTTTGCCCCTCTTAATTTTCTCGTTATGTTTCAATTTCTCCATCCCGAATATCTCTATGCTTTATTAGGCATCCCCGTTTTGGCACTCCTTTATCTAGCAGGTGTGCGCCTCACACGACGCAACCTCAAGCGGTTGGGCGACAAGCGGCTCATTCAGTCCTTGATGCCCGAACGTTCCACCCTGCGCCAACATGTCAAGTTCAGCATTTTGTTGCTCATCGCCGCCTTGATGATCATCCTCATTGCCCGTCCCCAATACGGACTGAAGCAAAAGAGTGAAACCACCCAAGGCATCGAAGCAATTGTCATGATGGACGTGTCCAACTCCATGTTGGCACGCGACGTCTTGCCCACCCGTCTGGACCGTTCGAAGTTATTGGTCACCAATCTCGTCGAACGAATGAAGAACGACAAAATCGGACTCGGTGTTTTTGCCGGCGAAGCCTATCCGCAGCTCCCCATAACCTCTGATTACGCTTCTGCCAAACTGTTTATCGATGCGCTTTCAGCTGGAATGGTGACGCTACAGGGTACCAACATTGGTGCTGCCATCAATTTGGCAAGCCAAAGCTTTACGGACAATAAGAATGTAGGCAAGGCCATCATCCTCATCACCGATGGCGAAAATCATGAGCCGGGGGCTGAGGAAGCCGCACGCGAAGCAGCCAAGCAAGGCATTCAAGTCTTTGTGGTAGGTGTCGGCACCACCCAGGGAGCTGAAATCCCTACGCCCGAAGGAGTCTTGACCGACCGCAACGGACAGCCTGTCCGCACGGCACTTAACGAAAAGATGTGTCGAGAACTGGCTAAGGCTGGCAAGGGTATCTACCTCCACCTCGACCAGACCAACAGTGCGCAGGAAGAGTTGCAAGCCCAACTCTCCCAACTGAAACAGTCGAGCACCACAAGCTCCTACACTGCGCGCGACGAACAATTCCAGGCAGTAGCCTTGATCATCCTGTTGCTATTGATACTGGAAACCTGCATTTATGAAACGAAGAACCCCCTCTTCAAACGATTCAAACTTTTCTCGAAATGACACGTTCCCTTTTACTTTGCCTCTTCATGGCTGGCACGTTGCTCTCTGTTACGGAGGGTCGGGCGCAAACGGAAGAATATAAACTCATCCATCAGGGTAATTCCTACTTTCGTGCCAAGAAGTACGACAAGGCTAACACCTATTACCTGCAAGCGTTGAAGAAGAACCCGCAAAACACGCGGGCTACCTTCAACCTCGCCGATACCTACCTGGCACAAGGCAATGCACACGATGCTGACAGCCTTTACCACCTCGTAACGCAGACTGAGAAGAACCGCACCATCCGTGCCATGGCTTACCACAACCAGGGATACATTGACCAAGTGCAGGCTCTCTCTAACCCCAAGGTGCAGCAACAATTGCTCCGCCGCGCGATTGAGCATTACAAGGATGCACTTCGCCTGACTCCTGCCGACAACGACACCCGCTACAACCTGGCACTCTGTCAAAAACAGCTCAAGGAGAGCCAACAGCAACAACAGCAGCAACCGGAGAAAGGAAAAGACAACCAGCCGCAGCCCCAGCAGTCGCAACAAAAGCAACCGCAACCCCAGCAACCCGCTGACCCGCAAACGGAACAGTTCCTCAACCTGGCCCGACAAGCGGAGCGACGCACACTGGAGAAACTCAAAGGCCAACAACCCCGTCAACGCAGTTTAGACAAGAACTGGTAACTCCCTATGAAACAACTAACCCTTATCCTCCTCCTTCTTTTCAGCTCATTCGATGCACTCTTGGCGCAAAGTTTCACGGCAAAGATTGAGCCTGTCAATGGCTACTACCGCCTGACCTTCACCGTCACGACGCAGGATGCCGAAGGTTTTACGCCGCCCGCACTCAACGACTTCGAGAAACTGAGTGGTCCGAGCGTTTCTACCTTCAGCAATTTCCAGATGATCAACGGTAAGACATCACACAGCGAAACCACAACCTATACTTACATACTTTCTGCCAAAAAAGCAGGACGCATCGTGATTGGTTCTGCCAGCATTCGGGCAAAAGGTAAAGTGCTCCGTTCGCGTCCCATCGCACTCCAGGCACAAGCAGGCCCTTCGGGCGGCAACAGTGCTTCATCTTCCTCGAACGCATCGCGTCAATCGGCTGACGAACAATTGCAACGTGCCGGAAGCGCAGTCACCCAACGCGACCTCTTCATTGACCTCACGCCAAGCCGCACCCGCATCCGCGAACAGGAAGCTGTCTTGCTGACCTATCGCATTCACTCTCGCCTGGGCGTCGGACTCTCCAATACCCAACTGACCACCAAGCCCGATTTCAAGGATTTGCTTTCGCAAGAAATCCCCTTACCGGGCAACCAGATTCAGACCACCCTCGAAACACGGGCAGGAGGCACCTATCGCACAGGTACCATTTTGCAATACGTGGTCTTCCCTCAAAAGAGTGGCAAGATTACCATCCCCAGCATCGTCTTCGACTGTACGGTTATTCAGCAAGACCCGACGATGGACCTCGCCGACCTCTTCTTTAATGGCGGAGGAAACATCGGTGTACAGGTGCGTCGCAAGGTGCCCGAAATGACTTTAGACGTCGAAGCCCTTCCCACGCCGAAGCCGGCTAACTTCTCGGGAGCTGTCGGAAACTTCAAGATTCAGGCAAAGGTGATGAATCCTCAAGTGAAGTCTAACGACGTGTCTACACTCCGTGTAACCTTGAACGGACTGGGTAACATGAAGCTCATCACACCGCCTCAAGTAAAGTTCCCGAACGATTTCGAAACGTACGACGCCAAGACAAACGAAAATACCCAGCTGACTGCCAACGGACTCTCCGGTCAATTGACTTTCGACTACACATTTGTGCCACGTAACAAGGGCGACTACACGTTAGAGCCTATCGAATTTGTCTACTTCGACACTGAAAGCGGCACTTACCAAACCATCCGCACCGCCCCCATCTCCTTAAAGGTGGCGCAAGGTGAGCGTTCGAATGCTGATGTAGAGAAGCAATTGGCGTTGCTCCACAGCGACATTCGCGACATTCAGCCTGCCAATGCCATCACCAGCACCCCCCGCTTCCTGCAATGGGGCACTGCGGGATTCCGCATCATTCAGCTTGTCCTGGTGCTCCTGCTTGCCACGGCCTTCTACCTGCTCCGTCACTATCGCCAGGCACAAGGCGACGTTTTGACCCGCCGCCGCACGGGTGCCGGCAAACAAGCTGCCAAACGCCTTCGTGAAGCAGAGGCATTACTCCAATCGCCCCGTCCGGCAGACTTCTACAACGCCGTGTCGAAAGCCTTTACGGGCTATCTGAGTGACACGTTCAACCTCGGACAGGCTGACTTCAGCCGTGAACGCATCGAGTCCTTACTCCGCGAACACCACACCGAGGCTGCAACCATCGAGGCATTGCTCGCCCTCATGGACGAATGCGAATTTGCCCAATATGCTCCGGGAGCTGACACGAAGCGACAGGAGATTTACAACCAGGCACTCCAGGTGATGGAACGTCTGGGTGACGTGAAACTTTAAAAGCGGAAGGGGAGGCGGCCAGCTCTTCCTGGAAGAGAAAACTTCCCCCTGCGACAAACTGGTTGCAAACGGCGTCACAGCCTTTGCCACTGGCCACAGTCCCACTTGCCTTCCTGCAAACAGAGGCTCGCGCTTCCCCTTTCACTCTTCCCTTTTAACTCATAGATTATGACCATGCAACGAATATTCTTCTTCATTTCGGCCTTGCTGTTGGCTTGCCAGCTGCAGGCAGCTACTCCCAGCCTGGAAGATGCTGACAGTGCCTACCGTCAGGAGAACTACGCGCTGGCAGCTCAACGCTACCATGCCGTACTCCAACAGGAGGAAACTCGCGACACGGCCTCCTTCAACACGACCCAGGCAGCCTGTCATTACAACCTGGGCAACTGTTATTACCGCATGAAGGACTTGGCACACGCCGTACTCCACTACCGCCGTGCACTGCGTTTGCAGCCCGATCACAAAGAGGCGGCTTTCAACCTGGAACTGACTCAGACGAAACTGGCAGACCAGTTTGACGAACCTTCAGAGATGTTCTTCATCAGTTGGACGAAAGAACTCGTACAGAACGAAAGCAGTACGACCTGGGGGTGGTGGGGCATTGGCTTATTTGTCCTCGCTTTTCTGTTGGGCATGGCCTACTGGCTGGGACAGCGAGTGTGGTTACGCAAGGTGAGCTTCTTCGGGGCTCTGGCTACCCTGCTCTTCTCCTTCTGCTGCGAACTCTTTGCCTTTCTACAGCAACAACGCTTCGAAAACGAACGCCATGCGGTCGTGATGAAAACGGCTGATACCTTCAGCACTCCCTCGACCTCGGGCAAGAAGGTGCAAACCCTGCACGAAGGTACCACGCTACGCCTCATCGATACGTACAAGAACGGATGGGTACAGGCCGAACTACCCAGTGGAACAGTGATCTGGATGAAAGCCACAGCGCTCGAAAAGGTGTAACCCCCGTAAAGGGCATTTTCAAAGGCCAGTTTGAGCATTACGAAGTTTACAGGTAGCTTTCTGCCCTGCGAACAGCCTCTGCAAACACGCTCGTTTGGCACGCTTCATCCCCTCGCTACAGACAACGGCCTCCATTCTTTCTCCCTCAACTCCCCTCCCCCTCAGCCTATGTTACTCCAACTTGACCAACAGCTCACCCTTTGGCTCAACGGCAGTCAGTCGCTCTACTTAGACCAGTTGGCATGGACAGCCACCCAAACAGCAACCTGGATACCGCTGTCGATACTCCTGTTCTACCTCATCATCCGCAACAACGACTTGCCCGGCATCGGCGGTACACTCTTGGCTCTCGGGCTGTGTATCCTGCTGACCGACCAAATGGCTTCGACGGTGTTCAAGCCCTGGGTCGGACGCTTCCGTCCGACCAACGATCCGGGCCTGATGTATGCCGTCGACGTCGTCAACGGCTACCGCGGCGGAAAGTTTGGCTTCTTCTCGAGCCATGCGGCCAACACAATGGCAATTGCCACCTTTCTCTCCCTACTCGTACGCCAAAAGTCGCTCTCCCTTTGGCTCTACTCCTGGGCTTTGCTCAACTGCTGGACGCGCGTTTACCTCGGTGTACACTACATCGGCGATCTGCTCACTGGCACCCTTTGGGGCCTCTTCGTGGGTTGGGTAGTCTTCAAGCTTTGGCTACGCTACTGCCCGGGTGTCAGCCTACGCCGCGAGCGCAATGCCCTCCGCATGCAGTTTACCGCCGGTGGTTACAGCCTCGGGAGTGTCCACCTGCTGATAGCCGGCATCGCACTCAGCTACCTCTTTATCGCCCTGCGCAGTTTATTCGTATAGCGGTGGCTCCTTGACAGTCCCGTCGCTCCGACACACGGTGCCTGCTCATTGTTTCGACTCGTCCTTCCCGGACTTTTCTATTTCACACACCACGGGAACGCGCTGAACCTCCTTCGTTCAGCGCGTTCCCGTTTGTTTTATCCCCCTTCTTTGAGCAACGGGGTTAGCTCACTCCAAGTCAGTCGCCTGCTCTGTCGGTGCAACCGATTTACGTCCCGACATTCTTCCTCACCCGGCTCCCGTCCCAATAAAACGTCCGATTCGTTTTCCCCTTCTCCTTCCAAACATTAACTTTGCAATCCATTCGAAAGAACGAACTCCCTCTAGTCGACCGACTTCACGGAGTCGTTCTACCAAGTGCGGCTCTGCGCCCGTCTCCCGATTGCCCCGTTAACGGCTCATCCAGGCCCCACGGAACCGCGCTTGCTCACCCCTTATACTCTCATCACAATGTTCAAAAGAAAAGTCAGAAACTGGCACGTCCCCAAAGGACAGGAACCTACTGAATTTGACAAGCGCATCCTGAGCTTTCAGAATCGGGGGGAACTCGTCCCGACAAGGGAACTGATCAAGACGCCAGAACAGATAGAAGGCATCCGGCGATCAGGCGAAATCAATACGGGCGTATTAGACCTTATCGAACGCGAGATACACGCGGGCATGAGTACGGAGGATATAGACAAACTTGTCTATGACTACACGACTGCTCACGGAGCCATTCCCGCACCGCTCAACTACGAAGGATTCCCCAAGAGTGTTTGCACGAGCATCAACGAAGTGGTCTGTCACGGCATTCCCTCTGAATTTGAGATTTTAGAGGAAGGCGATATCATCAATGTCGATGTCAGTACCATTCTCAATGGGTATTACAGCGATGCTTCGCGTATGTTTATCATCGGCAAGACCTCTCCCGAGAAGGAAAAGCTGGTGCGCGTCACAAAGGAGTGTCTGCAAATCGGGGCAGAAGTAGCCAAACCTTGGGGTTTTGTGGGCGACATCGGCAAAGCAATTGAGAAACATGCCCGCAAAAACGGATTTAGCGTCGTGAGAGACCTCTGCGGCCACGGAGTCGGACTGGAATTTCACGAAGAGCCCGAAGTCAATCACTACCACACACGCCAACACGGCATGTTACTCGTTCCCGGCATGGTCTTTACGATTGAACCCATGATCAACATGGGTACCCACGAAGTCTTTATTGACGAAGAAGACGGTTGGACGGTCGTAACAGAAGACGAATTACCCTCTGCACAGTGGGAACATACCTTCGTCATGACCGAAAACGGTCTGGAAATTCTGACACACTAACACTTTTTTCCGACACGATTACAATGACTACCATACTTGCCATCGAATCAAGTTGCGACGATACCTCTGCAGCCGTCATGCGCGACGGTTATTTGCTTAGTAATGTCACGGCCGGGCAGGCTGTACACGAAGCTTACGGAGGAGTCGTTCCCGAACTGGCCTCACGCGCCCATCAACAAAACATTGTGCCCGTCGTAGACCAGGCACTCAAGCAAGCGGGTGTGACCAAGGAGGAACTTTCGGCCGTAGCGGTCACGCTCGGTCCGGGTCTGATGGGCTCATTGCTGGTCGGTGTTTCCTTCGCCAAGGGATTGGCCACCTCGTTGGGCATCCCACTCATCGAAGCCAACCACCTGCAAGGCCACATCCTCGCCCATTTCATCCAAACTCACGACGATCAACACGCCGTCCCCCCCTACCCCTTCCTCTGCCTGCTGGTTAGTGGAGGCAATTCACAGATTGTTAAGGTCAATGCCTACAATCAGTTAGAGATTCTCGGACAAACGATTGACGACGCTGCGGGCGAAGCTATGGACAAATGTTCAAAGGTCATGGGTTTTGGCTACCCCGGTGGCCCCATCATCGACCGTTTGGCACGCCAGGGCAATCCCGAAGCCTATACCTTCAGTAAACCGCAGATTGCGGGGCTGGATTACAGCTTCTCCGGACTCAAGACTTCGTTTCTTTATTTCTTGAGAGACCAGCTGAAGGAGGATCCCGACTTTGTCGAACACCACAAGGAGGACCTCGCCGCTTCGCTCGAAAAGACCATCGTCGACATTCTCATGAAAAAGCTCGACAAGGCGGTTAAGGAAACGGGCATCAAGCACGTTGCACTCTCGGGCGGCGTTTCGGCCAACACGGGACTGCGCAATGCTTTCCAGGAAAGGGCTGAAAAGAAGGGATGGCATACGTACATTCCGCGCTTCTCCTATACGACGGACAACGCGGCTATGATTGCCATCACGGGTTACTTCAAATATTTAGACAACGATTTCTGTCCCATTGACAAACCGGCCTACTCGCGCACTACGCTGTAGTGTACGGCGAGCGCACATCGCTGAAATGTCTATAAGGGTTGGAATGGGCGTGATCAGTAGATAAAGCGTTTACGGACGAGTGAAGAGAGGACGCGACGGCATCCCACCTTTTTGCAAACATACTCCCCCATTCACTCCGTAACAGACGAGCTTTTTCTCTTGTCAAGTTCCCCTCCTCCCTTTTCAAGGGACCAAGTTGCAAGATGCTGTCTGAAACTTGGACACTTCGACCCTCTCATCGATAGAAACCTCACATAAAAGACTCTCATAAACCCCAACATCATGGATTTAGATCTCAAACTCGTTAGTAAAGAAATCAACGAAATCCTGTGGCGCGAAGGCAAAACCCTCTCGACAGCAGAAAGCTGCACCGCAGGACGCATTGCCAGTGTCATAACGGCTGTACCCGGTAGCTCTAACTACTACAAAGGTGGCCTCGTATGCTATGCAGACGAGGTAAAGGAAAACCTCCTCGGCGTAGATGCCCAGGTCATCGAAGAGCAAACTCCCGTTTGCGAAGAAGTAGTTCGTCAGATGGTAGCAGGCGCAAACAAACTTTTCAACACGGACTATGCCGTAGCCATCAGCGGTTATGCAGGCCCCGGTGGTCCGGACGGCGGCAAGGCAGGTGTCATTGTCGGCACCATTTGGATTGCCGTAGGCGATGCCAACCGAACCGTAACACTCATGATTGAAGAGGACAATGGTCGCGACAAGAACCTCGCTTCTGCCACTTCAGCTGCTATGCACATGTTGCTCGACTTCCTCAAGGAAGAGGAAGGTGAAGTAGAAACGAAAGAGGCATAAACTCCCGTCTCACGACATTCTACCTTGCGTCCCCACTTTGTCTGCCCACTTCGCAGACAAAGTGGGGATTTTGTTTTTGTCCCCTTCCGCTCCGTTCTATAGTCTGTAAAACTCAGATTTCAGACTGCCTGCGTGAATTTCCTCCTTCCTTTTTCCAACAAACGAAGGCTTCATCGTGCGTGCATCCCTCTTTTTCACAAAAAGCAGGGTCTAACCGCCCTGGTGAAATCCTCTTTTTCGCAAAAAGCAAGGTCGAACCACCTTGGTGAAATCCTCTTTTTCACGAAAAGCAAGGTCTAACCACCCTGGTGAAACCCTCTTTTTCACGAAAAGCAAGGTCTAACCACCCTGGTGAAACCCTCTTTTTCGCAAAAAGCAAGGTCACACCACCCTGGTGAAACCCTCTTTTTCGCGAAAACCAAGATCACACCACCCTGATGAAACAATCTTTTTCGCGAAAAGCAGAGTCGAACCACCCTGGTGAAACAATCTTTTTCGCGAAAAGCAAGGTCGAACCACCCTGATGAAACAATCTTTTTCACGAAAAGCAAGGTCGAACAAGGCTGATGTTCGTTCATTTTCTCCCAAAAGATAGTTTCACCAGGGTGATTTCGCCTCGCTTGTGGTGTAAAAGATTGATGCCTCTCCCTGTTCTACCATTAAATATCCAAAAAGGAAGAGAGCACCAGGACAGAATGCAAGACAATAGGGATATCAGATGCTATACGCCACCTAACAGAACCTGATGAGTTAAAAGCTAATCCATCATGCCGTAACATACAGCAAGAACTCTTAAATCCACAACATATTAGACTGAAATAAGAAGAAACATCATTTAAGGATCAGACTGGTCTGACAATTTGCAACACAGGAATCTTTTACTAACTTTGCCCTCGCAAATTAGAAAGGCTCAGCTTTTCTAACGGTGAGATTACACTACCTTGGCAATTCCGCATACACCCGATTTGTGTTGTTGAAAGTAGTGGGACGGCTCTTCTCTCCTTAACTTACATATTCTACGTCCCGTCTGTAGTACATTTAACCAATTAAAACCAGCCCTCTTTGATGGGGTTGGGTTATGATTTGTACAAAATGGACTCCAGACATTTCGTATCGACTATTAGCAATTATCATAGGTTGTTTCAGCCCCAAAGGGTTGAGACAACCTTTTTGTGTTTCCCCCCTTAAAGCACGAAGATTCACTTCTTTCTAAAAAAAAACGCATTCCCCTCAACTCTATGTTTTGTACGACACCAACGGATCAACGTCCATAACACAAGTCTAAGGGCAGACCCAAGACGAGCCTCGCAGATTTATATAGCATACACCCCTGGTCTGCTCCCCTAGGCCCTTGTGTACGTTCGTTCAAAACACCATTAGCCTTGATGTTCCGATGCAGTTATACTGCAAACGGACATCAAGGTCTTTTTTATTTATCCCATTTCAGGCAGCGCAACAATCACACAGAACCCGCACCTTCATCTAACACTACGGGCTTGCACTTTAAATCTCGTTCGTGCACCCCATTAGCTACTTCTGTACTCAATCACCTAACCCGCTAAAGGGAATTTATTTTCAAAAATAAATTGACACTGTCCCACGATTTGAGTTAATCCCCCTTTACCTTTGCACCGAATTCAGAAAAACATAGGGGCTGACACATCAGCTCGTAGCTTCAAGCTACATCTTAAGCAACTATAAACCCATTATTATTCACACAGTATGAAAAAGCACACCCTGCATCCCAACCCAAAGGAACACCCTGCCATGATGGTCAAGGCAACTCAAAGTCTCCGTTCTGCTTATCCCTCGGAAACTCTCGCCCCAACGAGTCCAACCGATTAAAAACAGACCAAACACACTGAAAAAGCTGACAGATGGAGAATTAAAGAGCATACACTTGCAATCACACCATTTCACCCGAAAAGGACATGCTCGTTGCCGTCATGCCCGACGTGGTGGGAGGTGTTCCCATTTATATGGTCATGTATGTTCCCAACGAGGAAATCAAGGGTAGCATAGATTACACGAAAATCATCCAACCCTATACCAAGTCTGCCCGACGGACGAAGCAATCAACGGATGCCTTCAAACTTTTCACCGCAAAAATGAAGGCTGCACAGTAATGAATAATCACGTCCCCCGACTCACACACAAATGCGAGTCGGGAGACTACCGCAACGCAAATAGATAAGAATACTTCCATTTAAAAAGATGCTTACTCCTTATGAAAACACTTTCAGTCAGACAGCCTTACGCTTCACTCCTCTGCGCAGGCATCAAGGATATTGAAAACCGCTCCTGGAAACCCACGAAATTACCCTGTCGCATCTTAATTCATGCCTCTTCGGCCAAAATACCCAAGTCATGGAGCAAGAAGACGAGTCCTTGGATAGTCAGTCAATTTGCTGCCTGGGCCGATATGGGTTGGATTCCCTCCATCGACGAAATGCCAACTTCAGCCATTATAGGCTATGTTGACGTGGTCGGTGTAACCACCGAGAGCGACTCCGTTTGGGCAGACGAAAATTCCCTGCAATGGCAACTCACGAATGCTTACGTCTTTGACGAACCCATCCGCAACGTGAAGGGCAAACTCAATCTCTTTGAATACGACCTTGACGAAAACAACCTGCCTCCCGCTCACCCCATCCAACGTATATTGCCCAAAATCGAAAAGGACACCTTCATTTTTACGCACACCGATGCGAAAATGGACCGAGACTGGGAATATTACCAAAGTTTTCAGCAAGGCGACAACATGCTCTTTGATGAATCTGAAGAAATGTCCATCCTTATTCAAGAAGACAACTCCATTCTACCCGTCAAAAACCTCCAAATCCAAGATACGAGCCAAACTCGCATCATCCGCTTCGAAGTCACCCAAAACGGCTTATGGATTGAAAACAAAGACACCGACGCAGAAAGCTGCTCGTTTGTCTTCACACTCGGGAAGAAGGTGGAATCATAGAAGAAAGAAAATAAAGTAACGAGGCTTTAATCTACCGCATATACAACTTTCGTTGGAAAAGCTTTGAAACAGTAAGAGTTCTCCATTTTTATTACCATATTTGCATAAAAACTACAAACATTTCAATCGTTTATCATATGATTTCATTGAATTACTTTCAAAATCAGTACGCTGTAGCCAAGACCCTTTGTCTTGAATTACGCCCCATCGAAAAAACAATGGAATATATTATTTCCAGCGGCATTCT
Source organism: uncultured Prevotella sp. (assembly GCA_900541335.1). Classification (GTDB taxonomy): domain Bacteria; phylum Bacteroidota; class Bacteroidia; order Bacteroidales; family Bacteroidaceae; genus Alloprevotella. The sequence continues at coordinate 4,105 of UQJC01000037.1, read as the reverse complement.
CAAAGAAGATGAACATCGGAATGAGAGCTATAAGTTAGTCAAAAAAATCATTGATGATTACCATAAGGCGTATATCGAATTATCTCTGAGTCGATTCGAATTAAAGATAACCAGTTGCTCTAAGAACGATGCTCTGGAAGACTTCTATTGTCAATATCTCGCCAATAGCCAAGAAGAAAAGGATAAGAATATTTTTAAAAAGACTCAAGACAACTTACGTAAACAAATAGCCAAGCATCTCACCCAAGGAGAAGCTTATAAGCGCATCGATAAAAAGGAACTCATACAGGAAGATTTACTCGAATTTGTTGCTGCTGATCCGGATGCTGCAAACAAAAAAATACTCATCAACGAATTCCGAGACTTTACGACCTATTTTACTGGTTTTTATGAGAACCGGAAGAATATGTACTCGGAAGAAGCGCAATCGACGGCTATTGCTTACCGCATAATTCACGAGAATCTGCCTAAATTCATCGACAATATGGGCACTTTCAAGCAACTAATGCAGAGCTCCATTACCGATATTCTTCCTCAGATATTTGATAATTTCAAAAAGGACTTGGAAGTTAGCTCTATCCAGGAAATTTTCGACTTGAATTACTTCAATAAGGTATTAACTCAAAAGCAAATTGACATTTACAATGCCATTATTGGAGGTAAGTCCTTAAACGAGAATAGCCGCATTCAGGGACTCAACGAATACATCAATCTCTACAATCAACAACATAAAGAAAATAAACTGCCCTTATTAAAACTGCTGTTCAAACAGATTCTAAGTGACCGCAACAGCTTGTCTTGGTTACCCGAAGCTTTTGAAACAGATAAACAAGTGCTACACGCCGTTCGTAAATGCTATGCCAATTTAAAGGAAAGTGTGCTTCACGAAGCGGGACTGGTGCAATTACTGAGTTCACTTCCTTCTTATGACTCGACACGTATCTATATCCGCAACGACCAAGCTCTAACCACGATTTCTCAAAAACTTTTTGGAGATTGGGGCATAATACCTCATGCTATCAAAGAAAGGCTGAAAAAAGACATTTCTGCTAAAAGAAAAGAAACAGAAGAAGCTTACCTAGAGCGTATTGAGAAGGCATTCAAACAAGCTGACAGTTACACAATAGCCTATATCAATGACTCGTTGAAAGAAATCGGGGTAGACAAAAAGAATATCGAAGATTACTTTATACACCTCGGAGCTATATGTACAGAAGGACAAGAACAAGAAAATATCTTGCAACGCATAGCTAGTGCCTATTCACAAGCTCAACCACTCTTGGAAGAAAAAGTACCCGTCCACAAAAATTTGATGCAGGATAAAGACAGCGTAGAACTCATCAAATCCTTGCTGGATGAACTAAAAAATTTGCAACACTTTATCAAGCCTCTGCTGGGTAAGGGAAGCGAATCAGATAAAGATGAACGTTTCTACGGCGAATTCGTGGGACTATGGAATGAATTAGATCAAATTACAACTCTATACAATAAAGTGCGCAACTATGTAACGCGCAAACCTTACTCTATAGAAAAGTTTAAAATAAACTTTCAGAATGCAACCCTTCTGAAAGGATGGGACCGAAATAAAGAAAGGGACAACACCTCTATCATTCTTCGGAAGAATGGCCTTTATTACCTTGCCATCATGCGAAAAGAGTACAATAAAGTCTTTGAAAAGTATCCAGCTGGAACAGAGGAAAATTGTTACGAAAAAATGGAATACAAACTACTTCCTGGTGCTAACAAGATGCTCCCGAAAGTATTCTTCTCCAAATCACGCATTAATGAATTCAACCCCAGCCCCCAACTCCTTCAAAACTATCAAATGGGGACACATAAGAAAGGGGATCAATTTAAGAAAGAAGACTGCCACGCACTCATTGATTTCTTCAAAACTTCTATTGAAAAGCATGAGGACTGGAAAAATTTCAACTTCCAATTCTCTCCGACTTCGGTCTACGAAGATATGAGTGGCTTTTACCGAGAAGTTGAACAGCAGGGGTACAAGCTTGTCTTTCGTTCCATTGATGCTGAATATATTGACAAATTAGTCGAAGAAGGTAAGATATTCCTCTTCCAAATCTACAACAAAGATTTCTCACCCTTTAGCAAGGGTACGCCCAATCTGCATACCCTCTATTGGAAGATGCTATTCGACGAGCGTAACCTAAACAACGTAGTATATAAGCTTAACGGCGAAGCTGAAATATTCTTCAGAAAGAAGAGTATCACTTACACTCATCCTACGCACCCTGCAGAAATTCCCATCAAGAATAAGAACGTTCAAAATAAGAAGAAGGAAAGCGTCTTCCAGTATGACCTAATCAAGAATCATCGCTTTACCATTGACTCTTTTCAATTTCACGTTCCAATCACGATGAACTTCAAAAATGCAGGACTGTCCAACCTCAACGAACAGGTCTATACTTATCTTCGCGAAAACAAAGATGCGCACATCATCGGTATCGATCGAGGTGAACGTCACTTACTCTATTTGGTGGTTATAGACCGCTATGGACGCATTGTCAAACAATTCTCACTCAATGAAATTGTCAACGAATACCATGGTAACACTTACACTACCAATTACCATGATTTATTAGACAAGCGAGAAGAAGCGAGACAACAAGCACGCCAAAGCTGGCAGAGCATTGAAAACATCAAGGAGCTAAAAGAGGGCTATCTGAGTCAGGTTGTACACAAAATCGCTAACTTGATGGTAGAATATCATGCTATCGTAGTACTTGAAGATTTAAACATTGGCTTTATGCGCGGTCGTCAAAAGGTTGAAAAGCAAGTGTATCAAAAATTTGAGAAGATGCTGATAGACAAATTGAACTACTTGGTCGACAAAAAGAAAGCCCCTGAAGCAGACGGTGGCCTTTTGAAAGCATTCCAATTGACAAATCAATTTGAAAGTTTCCAGAAGCTGGGCAAGCAAAGTGGTTTCCTCTTCTACGTTCCCGCCTGGAACACTAGCAAGATTGATCCCTGCACAGGATTTACCAACCTTTTGGACACGCGATATGAAAATATTGCAAAGGCTCAGAAGTTCTTCCGTACATTCGATGCCATCCGCTACAATGCAGTGAAAGATTACTTCGAGTTAGAACTCGATTACGACAAATTCCACAAACGAGCTGAAGGTACGCAAACGAAGTGGACGCTCTGTACCTATGGCACACGCATCAAGACTTTCCGTAATCCAGAAAATAACAACCAATGGGACAATGTAGAAATTAATCTTACGGAAGAGTTCAAAAAGCTCTTTAAACAGTTTGGAATCAATCTTTCTGGAGACTTACAGCAGGCTATTTGCGCCCAAACTGAAAAGTCCTTTTTCGAAAGTCTTCTGCGCTTATTGAAGCTAACCCTGCAAATGCGCAACAGCATAACGGGAACAGATGTAGATTACCTACTCTCCCCCGTACAAAATGCTGAAGGCTATTTCTACGACAGTCGAAAAGGTGATAAATCATTACCTGCCAATGCTGATGCCAACGGTGCTTATAATATTGCTCGAAAAGGTTTGTGGGTTATTCAGCAAATCAAACAAACACCACAGGGGCAAAAAGCCAAACTTAGCATTAGCAATAAAGAATGGTTGAAATTTGCTCAAGAGAAACCTTACTTGAAGGATTGATGGAACATTATATTCCTCTTTCATTACTCAATGACTATATCTTTTGTCCGTACTCCATATACCTACACAGTGTGTATATGGAGTCGGACGAAGATATATATCATGCAACACCACAGGTTAAAGGGAAAATAGCTCACCAAACCATAGACAATCAATCTTATAGCACCAATAAGAAGAACATCATGTCTCTTCATGTCTACTCTGAAAAATTAGGCATATATGGCATGATTGATCTGCTTAAAGTTGACAAGAAACTGCTTATTGAAAGGAAGTATCAACTGAAAAACATTTATCGTGGACAACTTTATCAACTATGGGCACAATACTATTGTTTATTGGAAATGGGGTATGAAGTGGAGCACATCGCTTTTTATGAAACCTCTACAAACAAGATGATTCCAGTAGCCCTCCCTAACAATACAGAAAGGCAAGAGTTGACTGATTTTATCCATTCTTTCAGAG
>UQJC01000036.1 GCA_900541335.1 uncultured Prevotella sp. | reverse complement strand
CGGGAACTTCTGCTCCATCTCGGAAATGTGCATAGGTGTACGAACACCAGCAACAACGTCTTCACCCTGAGCGTTTACAAGCCATTCACCATTGAAAAGGTCTTCACCTGTAGCGGCATCACGGCTAAAGCATACACCTGTAGCAGAAGTATTACCCATATTACCGAATACCATTGCCATTACCGTCACAGCAGTACCCCATTCAGCGGGAATGCCTTCCATCTTACGATATAGGATTGCACGTTCGTTCATCCAAGAGTCAAATACAGCGCAGATAGCCCCCCAGAGCTGTTCCATCGGATCTGTTGGGAACTCTTTCTTCGTCTGTTCTACAATAGCTTTCTTGAATCGAACAACGAGTTCCTTGAGGTCGTCAACATCGAGTTCATTATCGAGTTCAACACCCTTAGCCTTCTTGACATCTTCGATAATAGCTTCGAAGGGATCTACATCTTCCTTATTTACAGGCTTCATGCCAAGCACTACGTCACCATACATCTGTACGAAACGACGGTAAGCATCGTATGCGAAACGGGGATTATTCGTCTTACGAGCTAAGCCTTCTACAACTTCGTCGTTCAAACCGAGGTTAAGGATGGTATCCATCATACCAGGCATTGAAGCACGAGCTCCAGAACGAACAGAAAGAAGAAGTGGGTTCTCGATATCGCCGAATTTACTGTTCATCAGTTCTTCTACGAGATGCAAGCTCTTTTCTACTTCATCTTTCAAGAGGGCAACAACCTGCTCCTTGCCAATCTCGTAGTATTCGTTACAAACATCTGTAGTAATCGTAAATCCGGGAGGAACGGGAACACCGATCAGATTCATTTCGGCGAGGTTAGCACCCTTACCGCCCAGTTCATTACGCATGTCGGCACGACCCTCAGCCTTGCCGTTTCCAAAAGTATAAACTCTTTTCTGGTTCTTCATGGTTTGATAAGAATTTGAATGAGTTGATTATTCATTTATATATGAGAATTGATAAATCCTTTGTAATAACATCTTCTCTCTTTATAAAAGATAAGAATGCTTCGCCGCAAAATTAAATAATTGTTTCCAATCGCCCAATACTTCGCTCATTTTTTAAGGGTCGAGTTTCCGATATCATGAGATAAACGTGAACGTCACTGCATTCACCCAAAGATTAAAATGACTGAGTAGGATAGTATTAGCCTATAGCTAGATAAACATTAAGCCTCTACATGTCCTTGCAAGTAACCCAAGCATTAGCGTAGAAAATTACATTTTAATTTATTGATATAGCATTCACATCAATACGCCCCAACTTATCGAGCAATGTTGGAGACTTACCTGTTATCTAGAAAAAGAGTCCCGCACCCCACCCTCATCCTAATCACTTTTGCCAGTCAACACGTGGTAATACAAAATACAATACCCCTAATGGGGGAGCTTACAGCCTGCGCTTCTGCATCTTACTGGTCATACCACCTAAAAACAATCGGTCTGACCTCAACCGTAATGCTACATTCTTATATGCTCAATCGAAAAATTGCGTTGCCACTCGCTAAAGATAATAGGACTACACCTTTTTCTAGTAATTCATTCATCAGAAAAGAGCCACACCTATGTTAGAATATCTCACCTATACCCAAACAGATCAGACAAAGGCTGTGATTCACATATCATGTAGCATACTTCTGAGTAAACGACTAAATAAACAGTTAAACTTGCTATGAAAGTAAATCAACAGCCCAATTGAGTTCCTGAAGCTTCAGGTCTAATTCACGCAACTCTTTAGCAAAGCAATCTGTTTCTTTGCGTAAAGCAGTTACATCGACCTGACGCACATACCTGATTTCATTTCTACCATAGCGCTCAGTTTCCATTACATGCTTCAATAACTCCTGATTGATAGCTACCCGTTGAGCCAAGCGATCTTTCCGTGCGATCATGCGCGTTATAGACTTGCCTTCATACAGAGTTTTTATATTAGTCTGATTGATACGGAACACCATATCCTCCCATTGTACCAGGCAAGCGTCCAGTTCCTGAAACAAATCAGTAAGTTGTTCTGCAGGAAGATCACCTTCTTGCACCTTAGAACTATCTTTCAGTCGCGTTCTTAGTTGATTGATTCTGCGTTGCAGATCAGCTCGTATGCTTAATGCTTCAGCTAATTTCATAGTTAGTATTCCATTATGATTGATAATTCATTCTTTCATGGGCCAAAGCCATGAATAAAGGAGGTTCAATTGAATATATCCCCTTACGACCCTTATTCGTTATACGAAGTTCGCAATTTAAAGGGAGATAAACAAGTTATTCGGCTCGAAAAAATTTTCTCAACCCAATGTAGTCCTAAACGTTTTTCGATAAAAACAAAAAAAGGAAGTAAAGCTAAGGTAGAAAGAACTACCTTAGCAAAGAGCACCACCTCTTTTACTTCCTATGGCAAATATAAAACTTTTCGCACAAGCCAATTGGTAGACTCCCAAAAGAATGCATAAAGAAAATTATCCATGAAGAAAAAAACGGATAAGCACAGCAAAGGCTACTACACATGGAGCCAGTTCATAAGCATAATGTTCTTCCTGTTCTCTAGAAGCGACTCTGTACGTGATATCTCCAATGGGCTGAATTCAGCCAATAGCAAATTGAACCACCTCGGAATCTGTCGCGCTTCCTCTAAATCAACTGTAGCTTAACAGAATGCCAAAAGGGACAGAAGCGTGTTCCAACAGATATCCTATGCACTGCTTGCTCATTTTGGACAGCAATAATTGTTATTACTATATGCAACAAGAAAAAATGCCATCTTGAATCCGGGTGACAAACGAGCAACAAAAGCAAGCTCCAAGTAACCCGTACAAAGGAATCCGTTTAGAGAAGTGCAACATGAATAATAAGAAAGAAAGCCCCTGTAATACAGAGGCTTTCTTTCTTACTATAGGACTATATTTGTCCTTTATTCTTTGGCTAAATTAGCCACCGAAGTTATCGTACATGATGCTTTCGGGTTCAACACCAAGACTGTCAAGCATACCTACAACGGCATTGGACATCGGGCCAGGACCACACATATAGTACTCGATGTCTTCGGGAGCATCGTGGTCCTTGAGGTAAGTTTCGAACATTACCTGGTGTACGAAGCCCGGAGTATACTTCACGCCAGCTGCATCGGCAGCGGGATCGGGACGGTCGAGAGCAAGATGGAAATGGAAGTTGGGGAAATCCTTTTCCAACTGATGGAAGTCCTCGAGATAGAATACTTCGTTCAAGGCACGGGCACCATAGAAATAATGCATTTCACGATCACGACAGTTAAGCGTACGAGTCATGTGCATAATCTGTGCACGAAGAGGTGCCATACCTGCACCACCGCCGACCCAGATCATTTCCTTCTTAGAATCGAAGTGGGGATGGAAGTCACCGTAAGGACCACTCATGATTACCTTGTCGCCAGGCTTCAATGTAAAGATATAAGAAGAAGCAATACCCGGATTTACATCCATGAATCCGCTACGATCAGCCTTGAAGGGAGGCGTTGCAATACGGACGGTAAGCATAAATACATCACCTTCGGCAGGATAGTTAGCCATTGAATAAGCACGAACAGTAGGCTCCGTGTTGACACACTTCAAGGGGAAGAGGCCAAACTTCTGCCAAGCGGGCAAATACTCATCACCAATGAGGCTCTTATCGATGTCCTTGTCATAATCCATTTGGAATGCAGGAATCTTAATCTGAGCATAAGAACCCGGCAAGAAGTCCATATGAGCACCAGCCGGAAGCTGTACCTTGAATTCCTTGATAAAGGTTGCTACGTTCTTATTTGAAATCACGGTACACTCGTACTCCTTCACGCCCAATACACTATCGGGCACTTGGATAGCGAGATCCCCCTTTACCTTACACTGACAACCGAGACGCCAGTTCTCCTTTACCTGCTTACGCGTGAAATGTCCGCGTTCAGAATCAAGGATTTCACCACCGCCTTCAACAACCTGGCACTTACATTGGCCACAGCTACCCTTACCACCGCAGGCAGAAGGAAGATAAATACCCTGTTCAGAAAGGGTAGAAAGCAAGTTACCGCCCTGCTCAACGCTGACCGTATTCTTGCCATTGATGGTGACATTCACCTTTCCACTCGGAGAGAGGTATTTCTTGGCAACCAAGAGGATAATCACCAAAAGGAGTATAATTACAAGGAATACTCCTATACTTGCTAAAATGAGATTAGAATCCACTTTCTAATAATGATTTGATGGAAGTTAACGCTATGACATCATAAAGAAGGAAGCCTTCTTTTGCCACCATACCGCTATTGAACTTCACAATGATTAGATGTTCAAACCAGAGAAGCACATAAATGCCATTGCCATCAGACCTACCGTGATGAAGGTGATACCCAGTCCCTGAAGGGGTTTAGGCACATCGGTATAAGCCATCTTTTCACGAATAGCAGCCAAAGCTACAATTGCGAGCAACCAGCCAATACCTGAACCCAAAGCATAAACGAGGGCATCAACAACATTGCCGATAAACTGTGAGCTACCGGGCTCCATACCGATACGTTGTTGCATGAAGAGGCTGGCACCCATGATGGCACAGTTTACAGCAATCAACGGAAGGAAGATACCCAGCGCTGCATAGAGCGAAGGAGAGAATCGTTCCACAATCATTTCCACCAACTGCACAATACCGGCAATCACGGCAATGAAAAGAATGAACGAAAGGAAAGAAAGGTCTACGCCTTCAATAATACAGTCAGGACCCAGAACCTTAGTTTGAAGCAAATAGTCAACGGGAACCGTGATGAGCAGCACGAAGGTAACAGCCACACCCAGCCCCAAAGCAGTCTTCACATTCTTCGATACGGCGAGGTAAGAACACATACCGAGGAAGAACGCGAATATCATATTGTCCACAAAGATTGAGCGGACGAACAGACTTAAAAGATGTTCCATAATGAAGTGTTGAGATTTTGGTTGGTCAGAAAGAAACAGATTGATTCCGGAAGCAGTTCCATGCGGAATATGCCGAAACACCCTCTATCGTCAGTCTAACCTAAAGTGTTACCTAAATTATTCCTTGTTGTAAGCACGCAATGCCCAAATCAAGCAACCGCAAAGGATGAGTGCCATAGCGGGCATCGTCATCATACCGTTGTTGACATAGAAACCACCGTTTTCTACATAAAGGCTTTCGGGGATGACACGCAGACCCAACAGCGTACCGTTACCGAAAAGCTCACGGAAGAAGCCTACAGCAACCAGTACCCAGGCATATCCCAAGCCGTTACCTACACCATCCAGGAAAGATTCCCAAGGACCGTTCATCATAGCAAAAGCCTCCAAGCGACCCATCAGGATACAGTTCGTGATGATCAAACCTACATACACTGAAAGCTGCACACTTACGTCGTAAGCGTAAGCCTTCAACACCTGAGAAACGAGTGTTACCAGGGTAGCGACAACCACAAGCTGCACGATAATACGAATACGGTTAGGAATGGTCTTGCGAAGAAGAGATATAATCACATTCGCGAAGGCGGTAATCACTGTTACCGACAGACCCATTACAATGGCAGGCTCCAGCTGAGAAGTTACTGCCAAGGCTGAACAAATACCCAACACCTGAACGGCTACCGGGTTGTTCAGATTGAGCGGCCCAATCAGGGCTTCACGATTTTCTTTTGAAAATAAGCTCATAAATGGTATGAAATAGGTGTGCGGTGATAATGAGTACCCTCTAAACAAGAGCAGTTAGAAGGTCATTCATTCACACATCACACAGTTGATTGATTACTTCTGAAGAGAATGAAAGAATCCGAGGTACTGTGCCAAGCCCTTGTTGACCATATCAGCCACACCAACCGAAGTCAACGTAGCACCCGTGATACCGTCTACTTGATAAGTTTCTTTATCAGCTTCCACTTTTCCTTTCTTGACAACAGTCAAAGCAACTTGCTGGCTATCGTTGGGAGCAAAGATTTGCTTACCCTTAAACTGATCCTGGAACTTTTCTTCTGCGATCAGTGCACCCAAACCTGCCGTCTCACTTTCGTGAGAGATGTAAGCACCAAAGATCGTACGGAGGTCTGCATTGACTGCAATATATCCCCAAAGGCCGCCCCAAAGACCGCGCCCCGTCATCGGTACCACATATTTGGTTTCGCCATTTACTTTGCATACATACACCGGAAGATTGTCGGCAGAGAGTTCTTTGTTTTCAACTTTGAACCCATCCTTTTCCTTCTCTTTACCTTCCTTGATGACCGTACCGTCAGCCTTAACAATCATGTCAGCCTCGACTACTTCGTTATACTTCGCCTCGATATTCTCCTTAGCCAAGTTACGAATGTTGAGCGCTGCCAGAATCTGCTTCTTCTTGTCAAGTGCTACGTTTTGATCCTGCGTAGGCTTCAAGGCAGAAGAAACGAAGGCGAGCAGGAATGCAACGACCACTACCATGATCGAAGCATAAATGAGAGTATATGAATTTTTATTTGTATTCATGTCTTTCTGAATTGATTTTGCCCAAAAACAAACACCGCGTTATGTCCAGCATAACGAGCGAAGTCTTCAACGCAAAAGCCGTTTTACTTACTTGCTCGCTTCAAGCGCTTGTTAATGTTTTGCTGCACGAAGCAATAGTCAATCAGCGGAGCAAACATATTCATGAAGAGAATGGCCAGCATCATGCCTTCGGGATAACCAGGGTTAAGCACACGAATCAAGATAGCAAGCGCACCGATCAAGAAACCATAAATATATTTACCCTTCTCCGTACGTGCACTCGTCACAGGGTCAGTAGCCATAAAGACAGCACCAAAGCAGAAGCCACCCGTAACAATATGCATATACCAAGGCATATTGGCAGCAGCGTTGTTTTCCAATCCTGCCATGTTAAACAGAACTGCAACTGCAATACCACCGACAAAGACACTAATCATGGTGCGGAACGATGCAATCTGCGTTACCAAGAGAATAATGGCACCTATCGCAATTGCAATTACGGAAGTCTCGCCGATACTACCCGGGATAAAGCCCATAATCATGTCACTCAAGCTAGCCTGAGGAGCAATACCCGCTGCAATCTCACCGAGAGGCGTAGCCATGGTCGCTCCGTCGGGCAGATTGTAACCAAAGCCCAACACTTCCTTACCAGCTACCCATACTTGGTCACCACTCATGCTGGTGGGGTAAGAGAAGAAAAGGAAAGCACGTGCCACCAAAGCCGGGTTAAAGATATTCATACCCGTACCACCGAAGATTTCTTTACAGATAATCACGGAGAATGCAACTGAAAGTGCAAGCATCCATAAAGGGCAATCTACAGGCACAATCAGCGGGATCAAAATACCCGTTACGAGGTAACCCTCTTGGATTTCCTCCTTCTTCCATTGTGCCACTGTAAACTCGATACCGAGACCAACCAGGTAAGACACGATGATTTTAGGAAGAACCAACAGGAAGCCGTAGATAAACATCGACCAGAAGCTGGTCTCAGCCAATTTGCCGGCAGCCAAGGCGTTTTGGTAACCTACGTTGTACATACCGAACAGCAATGCCGGCAACAAAGCGATCACCACGAAAGACATGATGCGCTTGGAGTCAATGGCATCATGGATGCTCACACCTACACGTGAAGTAGTATTCGGCACCAACATAAACGTCTCCATACCTTCGAACACCGAGTGAAAAGCCTTCAGCTTTCCCCCCTCTTCAAAGTGAGGACGAACCTTATCAAAAAATTGTTTGATCATTTCAATCGTTATTGCGAAATCCTTTACTATTCATGCTTGACAAAGCTCTCCAAACACACAGTTTCTTGAGCATATTGGTAAGCGTCACTGCTAACCGCTTGAGTTTAGATTCTAACCCATGAAGCAGGTAGTCTACCCTACCCCAGCATTACTTTTGCAAATAGATTTCTTTAATCTGAAAATTAAGCCTTTAGATTAAGCATTCTCCTTTCTCAAGATATCGAGGCCTTCACGTACAATACGTTGCAACTCCAACTTAGAGGAGTCGATAAATTCAGCCACTGCAAAATCCTCAGGAGCTACTTCATAAATACCCAGAGCTTCCTGACGGTCGATATCTCCCGTGATAATAGCCTTAATGAGGTAGCTAGGATAAATATCCATGGGGAATACGCGTTCGTATTCAGCACTCATAATCATGTGGCGTTCACCTCCCTTGATACGGCAGTCCAAATTATAGGCGCGTTTTTTACCTAATAACCAAGAGAAATAGCTATGACTGGTAGAGAAATCGTTTAAGCGCGGTGCGATCCATCCGAATGCCTCGTCAACATTGTCTCCTTCAGGGATAGCACATACCTCTGTACTGAAGGCACCGAGATAATCCTGAATGCTTGACTTATAACCTACGAAAGGATTACCATTGATAATGCGCACATGGTCCGTAGTTTCAAGCTGACCCTTGAAGATATCCTTCAACGGAGCACCGATGTAAGTTTCTACATAGCGAGGCTCTTTCACTTGAGAACCCGCTACCGCGATGCGGCGCTTCAACTCCAGCTTACCGGTACGCAACAAACGGCCTAAAACGATAGCCATTTCCGCACCCAGCGTCCAGACTACCTCACCCTTGTTAATCGGATCTACACGATTGATGTGTACACCCACATTACCCGAGGGGTTCGGACCATCGAAGACACTCACTTCGGCCTCGCTAATCGGAAGCAACTGAGAGTTAATCTGCTTCGGACAGATGCCCAAATGCACCTTAGCCACTTTAGCAAGTGCACGAACACCGGTCTTAAAGTCCTCTTCCAGGCCTGCAGAGACAAAACTGAACTTAGCAGCCAGCGGCATCTTGCTAAACGTAGAAATAAAGATGGCTTTCGGAGAGTCTTCGGGTGATGCAATCACGTCATACGGACGTTGACGCAAGAATGCAAAGAGACCACTCTCAAGTAACAGGTTCTTCACATCGTCGCCAGAAAGTTTAGAAAGCTCCTGTACTTCAAAAGTTTTAGCTACTTGTTCTTGATCTGCCTTCACACGGAAGCGCAACAATTTGCGACGTTCTCCACGCTCGACACCTACGACGGTACCACTAACCGGAGAAACAAACTTGATGCGATTTGTTGCTTTGTCAACAAACAAGGCCTCACCAGCCTGCACACGGTCACCTTCTTTGACTACCGCGCGGGGCACAATACCTGGAAAATCAGTCGGCATCACAGCATATTCCTCGCTGAGAGGAGCGAAGGTCAAATTCGCTACTGCTTCACCTTCCAACTTCAGGTCCAAGCCCTTTTTAATCTTATACAAAGTTTTCATTCATCAAAAAAATTTTTCGCGCAAATTTAGTGATAAAAACCTATTAGACCCAAGCCTTAAGAGTCACATTTGCTCGACAAGCAGAAAATTAAACTCCTTATTTTGCACATCTGAAGGCTTAGTGTACCTTTGTGCAAGGTTTCAGCCAGACAAAACACCTTTGAATGCCACTTTTAGAGCTGTCTTTTTCCATTCTCTCCGCTCAACGGAACACCCTAAAAAGTCAACTCAAAAGAGGGCTATTTCGTAGTTTCTCCCTCACAAGTTCCAACCCAAACACGAAACATTCTCATTCCATACGCTCTATGTCCGAAACAACCTCTTCCAACACCCTGAGTAACCATACCCCCACTTCCGTTGACGAAGCTCCTATTTCGTCTCAACCCGAATCAGGTTCCCCACGTTCCAAGAAAGTTTTACTTCTCGTTGCCGCACTTGTTTTAGTCGGTTTAATAGCTGGAGTCGGATTCTATTTTTACACGTCTCAAAACAGTTATAATGAGACAGTTGCATACACTATCTTAGAGAATAACGATAACCCCCAGGACTACGAAGACTTTTTGGCTAAATATCCCGATAGTCCCTACGCACCTGAGGTTAAAAAACGTCTCCAACAAGTTGAAAGTATGTTGCAACGCTGGGCCACGATTTCCCTTTCCGATCAGGTAAGTGACTTCGTTCGGTTCAAGGAACAGTTTAACTACCCCCATTATGTTCACCTCTGCGATCTCAAGATCGATTCACTCGATTTCATCCACGCCCAGCGTTTAGGTACAGAGGCTGCTTTCCAAAGTTACCTCGATACTCACCCCGATGGAAGGTACGCTTCAGAAGCCTCCATTGCGCAAGGTACGTTGCGTGACCAGGAGATTACCCCTGAAGAACGCGAGCAGGTCGTCAGCGTTATTCAAAACTTCTTTGAGGGATTCGAAGCGCGCGACGAAACAGTTATCTGTTCCAACATAACAGCGACCATGGATCACTTCCTCCACCAGTCCAATATAACTAAAGCCGCCGTGGTAGAGACCATCAACCAGATGTACAACGAACACATTCAAGACTGTCAATTTATTGTCAATCGAGACATCCAGGTAACCCGCCAGTCAGGATCCCCCACAGCTGCTTCCTTCACGGTGAAGTTTACTGTCGACCAACATATCCAGCGCGATGATGAAGGCAAAACCTTCGGCTCCTACCAGTGTACAGCCCAGGTTACTCCCCAACTGCTTATTTCGTCGCTCACCATGGAAGAAATCTCCCGTCAATAAACACGAATCTTCCCCCTTTGCATTAAATCCCAACTCTCAAAAAAATACATTATGCTTACAATCAACTCTTACGAAGAATTTGCCGAACACGTAGGTCAGGAACTCGGTGCATCCGAATGGCTCCAGGTAGATCAAGACCGCATCAACGCTTTTGCCGATGCTACCCTCGACCACCAGTGGATTCACGTTGACCAGGAACGTGCTAAAGAAGGTCCCTTCGGCCAGACCATCGTTCACGGTTACCTCACCCTCTCTCTCCTCCCCTATATGTGGGAGCAAATCATCCAGGTTAACAACCTCAAGATGATGGTAAACTACGGCATGGACAAGATGAAGTTTGGTCAAGCCGTTCTCAGTGGTCAAAGCGTACGCTTGGTTACCAAGTTGCAAAGCATCGCCAACCTGCGCGGCATCTGCAAGGCAGAAATCCAGTTTACCATTGAAATCAAAGACCAACGCAAACCCGCATTGACAGGTGTAGCTACCTTCCTCTATCACTTCAACTAACAGAGAACCAATCGAAGGCTCACCACTTGTCACAAGCGGTGAGCCTTTATTTTTTTCAAGCTTATGGATACCTACCTTACCCTGAAAGAAGCGGGAGAAGCACAATTAACCGAGAAACGCTCGCGCTTTCTGGCGTTTGCTCATCCCGTAGCGAATGAAACTGAAGCCAAGGAGGTAGTTGCGCAATACAAAAAGAAATACTACGACGCACGCCACGTTTGCTATGCCTACGTATTAGGCGATGATGCCAGCTCTACCCGCGCTAACGACGACGGTGAACCCTCAGGAACGGCAGGTCGCCCCATCTTAGGCCAGATCCAATCACGTGAGCTCACCTACACACTGGTCATCGTCGTGCGTTACTTTGGCGGAGTTAAGTTAGGCACAGGTCCCTTAGGAGTCGCCTACAAGACAGCTGCCGGCGAAGCACTCGACCTTTGTGAGAAGCTGACGTGCATCATGAAAGCCACCTTCCGCATTTCCGCCCCTTATGCCGATGCGGATGTCGCCATGCGCTTTATTCGCGAAGCCGATGCCAGCATCATCGAACGTGAATACACCGCCACTGACACCCTCCTCACCGTCAGTGTCCGATTAAACGATGAACAAGCCCTACGCGAGCGGCTTTCGAAAATACTTTCACTCCAGTTTATTCAAGAAGAAGAGGAATAAACACGATTGCATACAGCGGAAATCGGATACCTCCTCAACGGCCAACAGTTGGTTCCTCCCCACTTCTATCGTTTAACCACTTCCACTGCATGATTATGACACTTACCCCACTTTACCCCACTTATTTCGCTCCCTCTTTATCACTCTATCTCGCCGCCTTTCCTGAAGAAGAACGTCGCCCCGAGGCCGCCTGGGAAGAACTGATGCACCAATCTCCCCTCTTCCACGCCGATGCCATCCTTGACGACGGCGACTATTGCGGCTTTATTACCTCCTGGCATTTCTCCAACTTCATCTATGTAGAACACTTTGCCATCAGTTCCAGTCTTCGGGGCGGTGGCATAGGTGGTCGCGCCTTCGAGTGCTTTATGAAGCAATGTGCGGGCAAAGAAATCGTACTCGAAGTAGAAACTCCCGATACCGAGATTGCACGTCGTCGCATCGGTTTCTACGAACGCCATGCCATGCACCTGCTTCCCAACGACTACCAGCAACCCCCTTATCGTCCCACGGGCGAATATTTTCCACTCCGCATCATGAGCACCCTTCCCGAAGCCACGCCGGCTCATTTTGAAGAAATCAAAGAAGCACTTTATCGGGAAGTTTACGGAGTCAAGTAATTCTACCCACTTCCCCACCCCTTCAACATTCCCCACCCTTGATTATCGCACCGTCTGATAACCAAGGAAATCGAAGTGAATACAGCCTGCTGCGAAGCCCTGCAATCTCCTACCGCCGCTGCTACGCAGTCAGCCGCTTCCTACCCACTTCCCGTATAGTTGATTCACCTGTACAAAAATAGGCTGCGCCCATCCCGACGCAGCCTATTTTCGTATACCCTTCTGTCCGCACCCCTTTCCAAAAGCACAGCCCCAAAAGCGAACTTATCTTTTTATTCCATCACCAGGCAGTCCCCCTGCCCTATTTTTACCAACCACACTCAGCGCTGGTCGACTGGCACATAGTCCCTCAAGTCTGCCACACAGCGATAAGCCGGACGAATGATGCGTTTACCGCTCATGCACAACTCTTCATTGCGGTGTGCACACCACCCCACAATACGCGACATCGCAAAGAGCGGCGTATAAATCTCAATCGGCAAACCTATCAAGTCATAGACAAAGCCCGAATAAAAGTCCACATTCGCACAGAGCTTCTTACCCTCGCCCTTTATGTCGTACACTGCTTGCACAGCCAGCCGCTCAATGCGTTCCATAAACTCAAACTCCTCGGTTCGTCCCTTTTCAGCTGCCAGTTTACGAGCCATCTCCTTCAGCAACACCGCGCGAGGGTCAGACAACGTGTAGACAGCGTGACCTATACCGTAAATCAGGCCCATCTGATCATAGACTTCCTTCTTCAGCATGCGGTAAAGGTAATTCGTAATCTCCGCATCGTCATCCCAATGCCGGATATGCTGCTTCAAATGCTCCATCATGTCGTGCACACGGATATTCGCGCCTCCGTGTTTCGGCCCCTTCAACGAACCGATACCCGCAGCAATCGAAGAATACGTATCTGTACAAGTAGACGAAGTAACGCGCACCGTAAAGGTCGAGTTGTTACCGCCACCATGCTCCGCGTGGAGAATCAGCAATAAGTCCAACGTACGGGCATCCAGTGGCGTATAATGATTGCCCAACAGCATATAGAGGAAGTTCTCAGCCAATGAGAAAGAAGGTTTCGGGTGGCGGATATGCAGCGAACGCCCCTGCGTCTTGTGGCGCAACATGTTATAAGCATAGGCAATAATCGTCGGAAACTTAGAAACCAGTTCCACACTTTGCCGCATCAAGTTGTCACGCGATATATCGTCAGGCGTTTGGTCGTATGTATACAGTTCAAGTACACTGCGCGCCAGAATATTCATAATATCGTTGCCTTCCAACTCCACAATATTCAGTGTAGTCTTCGACATCAACGGCATATTGTCCACCAACAACCGCCGGAACTGTTCCAACTCCTCGGCATCGGGCAATCTTCCGCTCAATAACAAATAGGCTATTTCCTCATAGCCAAACCGCTCCTCTGCCAGAACGGCATGCACCAAGTCCGAAACCTCATAGCCCCGAAAGTAAAGCTTACCCTCCACGGGCACAAGCCCCGACTCCTTACGTTCATACCCGACCACATTACCGATATTCGTCAATCCTACCAGCACACCCGTACCGTCCTCGTTACGCAAGCCTCGCTTAACGTCCAGTTTACGATAAAGTGCCGCATCAATTTTAATGCAACCCTTCATGTCGTCTGATAGTTTATAGATCAAGTATTCCTTCTTGTGCATCATACCCAATTAATTTAGTGATTTGACAGGCTTTTCTTACATTGGCGGCAAAGGTAAGCGAAATGTTTGAATAAGCCGCTGCATAAATAACATATTCACACCATTTCCGTAGATATACTTTCAGATAGAAAGTTATTTCATCTCACAAAGCACAACAAGTATACAAACTAAAGGAATCACCTAACACGATGAAAGAACCACTTCCATCCCCTCTCCCCATAGACGTGCGCTACCCTGCTCCGCATGGCATTTACCCAAACAAGCTACCCTGTAAAAGCGGCACAAACTGATCATTTACATGAGCAAGTGTCGCTTCTACAGGGTAGCCTGTTGTTTTTTAGCCAATAAAAAAAGACTGTCGTGGAGGACAGTCTTTCGATTCTAACGTGGGCGCTGACGGATTCGAACCGCCGACCCTCTGCTTGTAAGGCAGACGCTCTGAACCAGCTGAGCTAAGCGCCCGTCGTTTTAAAGGTGAATAGAGAGAGAATGTGAAGTGTGGGCGCTGACGGATTCGAACCGCCGACCCTCTGCTTGTAAGGCAGATGCTCTGAACCAGCTGAGCTAAGCGCCCGTATCATTTCTAAAGCGGTGCAAAAGTATGAACTTTTTATTTATCCTCCAAACTTTTCGCCCAATACTTTTGCAATAAAATTTCACTTCGGAAGATAAAACCAAACAAAAAGACTGATTCTCAATATATTTACCTACCTCTATTTTTTTTGCTCATCGAAGCTCGCCCAAGCGCATTTCAAGCTTTTCCTGCTAAAAAAGTCAGGTCAACCGACAAGCGTTTCGCCTCGTCCGACGGCTTCCCATGAGGTTTTTACTGAGCAAATTCATGTGTTTTTCCCTTCTCCTGTGGCGAGCCAAGCTCCTGCTTCCGAAGTTCGGGAGAAGAAGTCGGGTTGACCACGAAGCAAACGAAATAAGCCGAATTCAGCAACAAGCCCCCATCGACAACCGTTACATCTAGCTGCCTGTCAGTGCCTACCCGCTCCGCCATCTGAAGAAAAAAACAACGGACAGCAGGTAAGTCTGCTGTCCGTCAACTTCGCGTTACTCACCGCATTCGTAGCGTCGAAAGCATTCCAACTGTGAGAGTTGCTGCCATTCCGCTTCAAACATCGGCGTAAAGAATCCCTTGCCGAGTTGTTCAACGATTTCTTCGTGAGTGAAGAAAGCTCCCCCATCCAGTTCAGCCGAAGGAGTGGGTGCCACCGCCGTCCGTGTACAAAAGACATGTACAAACTCGCGTTCGCAAGTTGACTCATAGACATACTGTTCAATTGAAGCGGCCTCAAAACCACTTAATCCCAACTCTTCGTAAGCTTCGCGTTCCAATGCCTCAGCTACCGTTTCGCCATAGCCTATATGCCCTCCGACAGCCGTATCCCACCGATTGGGCTGAATCTTCTTCCAGCTCGGCCGGCGTTGCAAATACAGTCTGCCCTCGGCATCAAAAACATGAAGGTGTACCACCGGGTGGAGTTTCTTCGTGCCGTCGTGACATTCGCCACGTAAGGTCTTGCCCACCACCTGTCCCTGTTCGTCTACCAGAGGCAATACTTCGTTGGGATTATCAAAAGGAATATTCGTCATACTGCTGCTGTATTTATTTCAAGTAAAAAACCGTTGGCAACTTCCCTTTCGGGTTGTTCTGCCAACGGGTTAATGTGGGAGGTTATACTCAGAAATCCTGTTGAAGGCCATCAGAGGCGAAAGATGGCGACTGCGTGCAAATCTTTTCCGCTGCCACACTTTTGCCTTTCCCTGCATCGGCTCCGACTGCTATGAAGCAGGACTGAGCTTATCAGGGTTCCAACAACGAACTGTCACCGTAACTCAAGAAGCGGAAATCGTGACCCAGCGCATAGTCATAAATGCGGCGCCACGCTGCCCCGATAAAGGCTGACACCAACAAGAGCAACGTACTCTGCGGCTGGTGGAAGTTCGTTACTATGCGGCGCACCACGTGGTATTCGTAGCCCGGAGCAATAATTATCTGCGTAGCCGTGTGGAGTACAGGCATTTGGTTCCGATCCAAGTAGTTCAGAATCTCCTGTAACGCCTCTACGGTCGAAAGTTTCTCACCGGGAGCGGCAGCATATTCATACGGGAGCCACTGCGGCACGTGGAGTTCGTCGGGTGTAGCCTCGGGATGTTCGTGAATCATCACGCCGATATAGTAAAGACTTTCCAAGGTACGCACCGACGTGGTGCCCACCGCAATACATTCACCGTTGTGCGCCAACAATCGTTCGATACTTTCGCGCTTCACGGCAATCCACTCGGCGTGCATCGTGTGTCCCCCGATTTCTTCACTCTTAACAGGTTTAAATGTCCCCGCTCCCACATGAAGTGTCACCTCGTTACGTTCAATTCCACGCGCATCAATAGCCTGCAGCACGCGTTCCGTAAAGTGAAGTCCAGCTGTAGGAGCTGCTACAGAGCCCTTGATCTTTCCGTAGACCGTCTGGTAAGTTTGAAGGTCACACGGTTCCGTGTCGCGGTTCAAGTAGGGAGGAATCGGCAATTCACCGATAGCCTCTAAGACTTCGGCAAAGGTCACCGTGTTGTCTCCCCAATCAAAGGTAATTTCATGCCCGGTACCGCTCATGCCGCCTCGTTTAGCCGTGAGGGTCAACTCCTGTCCGCGCACCGTCAGGATGCGTTCGAGCTTTCCTTCTTTCCATTTTTTCAAGTTACCGACCAGGCAGGTCCAAGTTACCCGACGGGTAGAAGAAAAGTTCAGTTGGTAATCCAGCGGAGTATGGGGTTCCAGACAAAACACTTCAATCAGTGCACCCGTCGATTTATGGAAATGAAGGCGGGCTTGAATGACTTTGGTGTTATTAAATACCATCAAAGCCCCTTCGGGCAAATATGAAGCAATGTTCTTAAACGTGTCCTCACCGATTTCGCCGTGACGGTAAACCAGCAATTTCGACTCATCGCGCACGGCTTTGGGATATTTAGCTATGCGTTCTTCGGGTAACGGGTAATTATAATCCGCAATATTGATGTGTTTGGGGTCCTTGATCATAAGCTTACGTGCCACCCCACCCTTGTCGCTTCCGGCAAGAAGGAATGACCTATTATAAATGAGTATTTTTTGAATCGTGCAAAAGTACAAACGAATTCCTAAAGCCGCTCCTGTAAAGCTAAGCTTTGCTTCTCTTTACATCACAAGCTCTCCTCGTCCAGGGGGATATGCTTCGTCCTAAAACAAGAGGTCGCAAGAGCATACTCTCCGAGGGGAAGCCTCCAGTCCTCCCCTCGGCTCGACACTTCGTCAAGGGCGACGCTCGGCAGCCGCCGCCTTTTCGTTTACAGCCTTTGAGCGGCGTTCGCCCTTCTTCTGACGTTTAGTTTCCCGCTTTTTGCGCAACTTCTCGCGCCGTCCGGTCCAGGTAAACAAGTCGCGCAGACGGGTAAAATCGCGTTGCAAGGTCAATCCGATGCCTTGTGTGGTCAGCGAAGACTTCGTAAAGTAACGGTCGGTCGTTTCACTATACGCCCGCAAGCTCATGCTGCCCTTGGGAGTCAGCAGGTAACGGATGTCAAAGTCACCGATAAAGTTGGAAGTATAGGTCGGACGGTCACGGTAACCAAAGTTACCATTGATCAGCAAGCGGTCATTAAAGAGTCGTCCCTGCAAGAGCGCGTCGACCTCGATGTCACTCCAACCCAACGTGCCGGGAGCCACGTTCGTACCAAAGGACCATTGCGACTCACTGCCCAACATGGAGGAAATGGCACTGTTCAACTGGCTGGTCAAGGTCGTGGAGAGGAAGGAACGCATGGCGGCAACACTTTGCTGCTGCGAGGAAGACTGACCGATGGATGATTGTGGATTGGCTGTATAGAAGCGACCAATACCCAAGAGGTAGATGGCCTGGCGGTTCATGTCCTCATCGGTCGCAATCAACTGGCGAACCATCTGCTTCTCGTCCTCCGAGATACCTTGCAGGTCGATGTCAAACTTGACCTGCGGCGATTTCGCCTTGCCGCCGATATTGAGGATGCAATCCACACGGGCTGACTTCTGCGAGAAACCTGCTCCATAATTGAGGTCACTCAGCGCCACACCGTTTACCGTATAGACAGCTTGCAGGTTTAAGTCTGCCAGCAACGGATTTCCGGCAAAGGTCATGCTGCTTCCCGCCTTCAGGGTTAAATCCTTACGGATGATATCTTGAATGCTGATCTTATACGAACCGCGTTGCAAGCGGTAAGTGCCATACATTTCAAAATTACCCTTGTTATGGAACGAAGCACGAATCGGCCCTTCGCCATACACCGTCAGTGCATCGCCCGAACGCGCATCCGTGATAACCTTTACCTGGGCTGCAGGATTGGCATCAATGAGGAAATTCAAGACGATGTCGCTCGTTTGGCCGTCCTCCTCCGGTGTTTCCTGCCGCTGGGTTCCTTCTTCCTGCGGTTCTTCCTTGCCTACAGGCGTTGCGGCGGGTTGTGCATGGAAGCGAATCATGTTATCCTCCGCAGCAAGCGACTCTCCTGTACTCAAATTGTAGACTAACGTCGTCGGAGCTTCAGGGCGCAAGGCGATGTCGGCAGTAAACCGTCCCGGAACTCCTTCCAGATGCACCCTGCCGCTACCTGTCGTCGTACTGTAGAAGGGCATATCGTGGCTTTCGGGTTGATCGTAACAAAGGAGGTGTTGCGCCGTTACGTCAAAGTCATACGTCAAGTCCTTCAGGTGGTTGTGACGCAGGTAACCATTTGCTCGTCCACTTCCACCCTTTCCGTCACTCACGGTAAATTGTCGGAAGGCGAACTCACCGGGCGAAAGGTCTACGGTACCATTCGAGATGTGATAGGCTACCCCTGTGGCCGGTATCCGTGCGGAAGCGTCTGCGGTCAGTTTACCTCGGAAGTCCAACGCCTTAAACGGGCCATAGAGCGTCACGGCTCCCGTTGCCTCGCCTGAAAAGTTCTCGAAGATGCCGTCCATGTAGCGTTTCAAGAAGCTCAGGTTGGTTCGATTGGCCTGAATGTGGAGTTTGAGCCCCTTTTCTGCCAACGAAACGAAGCCGTTGACCTTTGTTCCCAAGTCAAAACCCTGGGGTAACTTCATGTCAGCATCAAGGTAGATGCGGTTATCCCGAGGGCTCCACGTGCCATCTATCGTAGTACGCCCCATGGGACCATGATTAAACGTAAAATCAGGAATATACAGTCGGGCATGCAGATCGGGGGCATCGTTTGACTTCGTAAAGATGGCTTTACCTGTAGCCCGACCCCCAAAATCTACGGCATGGAAATTGACCAAATCGAGGATGTACTCCACGTCAATATCCTTGAGCTCTGCCACAATCGAGTCGTTCTTTTGTGGAGAGAAGCGTCCATCAACTTTAATGCCTTGCTGCTCATGATTCAGGCTGATATTGCGGAAGGTCACTTCACGGTTGAGCAACGAAATCTCACCCGAACCGATTTTCCAGGGAAGCCCGTCGAGCGTAAAGCCCGTTGGATGCACCTGCGTACGGAAATTGACCGCCTCGCGGTTGGCATAGAAACGGGTAGAAGCCGATACGCTACCGCTGTAATCTTCGGCAGACTCGTGCGCATTCCAAGCTATCCGACTGTCCAGCAAGCTGTCGCGAGTTGAGAGCTTTGCCATGACATCAAACTGTTTGCCCGCAAACTCCTTCTGGGTCTTGACCAAACAGTGGTAGCGTGTGCCTTGTCCGTCAAAATACAGACTCGAAGTACCAAAGGGCTGACGGCCAATCGTAAAACCATCGGTGCGTACCGACAAGGCACTGCGCTGTTTGCCCGTAGCCAAGTAACCTTGGATGAAAACAGGTCCTTTCGTCTGCAAGGGGATACGTGCCATTTTCTCCAACACATCCGTGCGTTTCAGTGAGGCCTGAATGTCCCACCGCGAATCTGTCACAGCTGACGGCGTACCGTCGTTCACTAAGAGTCCCGGAAGGGAACGGTTCAACAGGTCCTTTACCCCATTCGTCAGGTGCGACAAAGTCATGTCACCTTGCAACTGAGCATCAAGGAAGTCACTGTGCAAGCTTAATCGTCCCACGCCGGCACTCACAGGCTCGAGCGTTGCCGTCAACTGGTCTAAATGATAATCGCCTTGAGGCGACTGCAACATATTGAAATCGCGTAATTGAAGTTTTCCTTGAGGTGATGTAGTCGATAATCCTTGTACATGAGCTTCAACAGTTCCTGAAAATCGAGCTTGCTGATAGGGTGTTTGCCATCCCAACTCCTGCAAGTTGAGTTGCGCAATGTTTCCTGTTAGCTCCACTTCGTCGAGCTGCTTTCCCACCCAAGCTACACGACCTTGCAGCCGACAAGGCAACTTCGGATCGCTACTCAGAAGCACCGCTGTCGCTTCGCGGGACGTATAAGCCCCCTGCAAACGAATGTGCTGATAGGCCTGCTGATTCCATACCAAGCGTACCACGTCGGTTGCTCCGCTTACACCTGCCCACCGCTTGGTAACAGGGTCAAACTGCAAAGCGACATCCCCGCGCAAGCTAACCGATTGAGGAAGCTGCGTGCGAGCCAACAAACGGGCGGGCTGGGCATCCTGCAACTCCAAGTGGGTTTGGAGTTGATTTCGACCGTCCCAATCGAGTTGAGCGGTCAGTTTACCTACTTGGGTCGACAAGTTAAAATGACCCTTACCCGGTCCAGCAAACTTCAGTTCGCCCTTACCCTGGAGCGAAACATCGCCTACCCTGCCGACCATACCCGTCAAGGTAGAGTCTGCCTTCACCCAGTGCATGATGCGCCGAGAGAAAGCATCGTCAACGGTCAGTTGGGTGACGTCAAAAGCCAGTCCTATAGGCTTTCCTCCCTGTCGCTGCACGGTGATTCCCCCTTCAAGATTGACCTCTTCCTGCGAATCGGCCAATCTCAACTGACTGAAGCGCAAGCGTTGCGGACTGACTGCAAAACGAGTCGAGAGGCGGGCTGACAGTTCCATCGTGGGAGGCAGTTTGACCAACGAGCGGATGTCAGCCACGGTGAGCCACGCATCGCGCACATTACCTTCTACGCGCAAGGTGTTCCACACACGGTCCCATCCGGCTCGCGCATCGTAGGTGGCACGCAAGTCGCTCTGACTGATTACCGACTGGGGAAGGCGCATCTCGAAGTCTTCAATCGTGGCTCCGTGACGGTCGGCACGAAGCTTCAAGCGCAAATGGCGAAGTTCGAAGCCTGACTGTTCGCGAAAGGCTAACGAGCGAACATGAAGGCGCAAAAGGTCGGGCGTCAGACTCTTGAGGCTGATATTGGCATTGATTTGGTCTACCAGCAGGTGTGAGGGATTGAGCTTGCCCGGCGTACGGGGACGGTCAAGCTGATCGTATTTTACCTGAATACGTCGCAGAATCACGGAGTTCACGCGCAGGTTGATGCCCTTGTTTTCCTTTTTCTCCTTGCTGCTCAGCGCATCGACAATAAACTGGAAATTGGTGGGAGACGTAGCGTTGGGCTTGTAGAGGTTGATTTGTGTATCGAGTATCGAGATGGTACGCAACGACAGCTGCTCCTGGACAAGGGAACGCAACGCTACTTTTGCCGTCAGACGTTCGGCTTGCAAAAGGGGCTTGCGTTCTTGATCGTAAATACACACGTCGCGCAACAGGACTCGATTAAACAATCCAACCTCTAAAGCTCCGATTTTCACCTCAGTACGGAGGGTTTGTTCGAGTAAGTCTTCGGCTGTTTGGGTCAACCAACGCTGGGTCGGACCGAAGTGTACAAAGCCCAACAAAACAAGGTATGCACCCAGCAGGATGCATACCCATACTCGTACTATGTTGCGTAAGGTATTCGTAGCGGTAAAGTTGTTTACGTGGTAAGTGATAAAATAGAATAGAACGGGAACTTAGACTTGACTCAACACGAGGAAAGAGTGAAGTAAAACAATCCTCATATATCACTGATATACAACGAATCAAGATATATTACCTAAAGTTATCATCAAGTCTATTCCTAGAAAGTAAAGGACATATGTTAGAAGACACCACA